>CAJTMX010000014.1 GCA_910577235.1 uncultured Acetatifactor sp.
TCCCGCATGCTCCCTCCCAGCCCCAAAACTCGCAGAGCAATATCAGGTCGTATTCGCCCTGATATTCTCTGGGGGCTGTACGGGATCATGCTGTTTGAGTCCCGCATGTTCCCTGCAAAAAAGGCTGCCTGGTGAGCAAACTCCCTTGCAGCCCTAAAAGCGTAGTACTATGCGATTCAACTCATTATATCCCAAAAGATACTGTCAGTCAAGCAAAACCGCGTTGTTCCTCAAATATTCTTCCCATAGACTGATATACTTTGCTTTCAAGTGAACACCGTCAAAAGTATAGTCACCGGCCAGAGCGCCGTCTTCGTCACAGAGCGCTTCGTTGATATCCAGATAAAACACCTTCTCTCCGTCTGCCAGCTGGCTCAGAGCGTCATTCCTTCCCTGAATAGCTTCGTTGTTAATATAGTCCCCCTTGTTTGACCGGGTGGTAGTGACCTTCAAGATTGACTGTATATAGATAATGGCATCCGGCTGCAGCTCCTGGATGTGAGCTATCGCCTCCCCATAGGTCTGGGCAAAACTCTCCGCCGTGCCCTGGCCCACCTCGTTAATACCCATCATGATATATATTTTGCGAAAACTCTGATGCTGCAAAGCCTCCTCCACGGAAATAGGTTCCGGCTGATCCGGCATCTCCACGATCTCCGCGTTAAAAAGCTTGTAGATCGTCATACCGGTGGAGGCGTAAAAAGTCGCCGTCTCCCCCCAGGCACCATATTTATGCAGGCCTACCGTGCGGGAGTCTCCCAGAAACAGCGCATCGCCAAAATAATCGTCCTCCACTCTTCCTATACGGATCTGCGGTTCAGGTGTCGCCGTGGGCTCCGGCTCCTCCGGAAGACTCTCAGGCTCCGGGGTTGCCGTGGGGATGGGCACTCCAGCAGAAAATGCCGAATCCTCACTCTCCTCCGGGGGATCTGTCTGTTCATTTCCTTCTAAAACGGAACTCTCCTGCTGTGTTTCACTGTCCTCCCCAGGATTCATGTCACCAACAATATATGCATTCAACCAACCGCTTAACTTCTGTATACCCCCGGTCGCCCCGTAATAAATGATGCCCGTTATTGCCAATATCATCACAAAGGACCATTTCTTCCACCACTTCAAGGTCATCCTCCACCTTTGTCAATCCCTAAAAATTCCGGTACATGAAGGGATTCTCACCCTCCAGCATTATCCTGTGCACGCAAAACCAGAAAGCAGCCGCAAGCAGCAACATTCCGAACCAGCGTTTCTCCAATTTCTCATACAACCGGCGTGCCAGCGGCGTGCTGGCAGCCAAACCCACGGCCAGCAACAGGCCGTAATCCGTAAGCGCGGCACGCCAGTCTCCGGCATGTGCCGCCACGGTCTCCCCGATGGCGAACATCCTGCTCAGATAGATGCCCAGCTGTCCCAGGTCAGTGATGGCAAAGCACATCCATGTGACGGGGATCACCGCCCACAGATACAGATGGCAGATTGCCGGAGCCTTGCCTTTCCAAAGCTTTCCCACCTGCCTCTCCATGATGATCAGCAGGCAGATTCCCATACCCCAGATGAAAAAGTTGCCCGTGATGCCGTGCCACAGAGAAGTCAGCAGCCATACCGCCAGCAGATTGCAGACCGTCCTGCTCTCCCCCCTGCGGCTGCCGCCCAGAGGAATGTAAACATACTTGCAGAACCAGTTCCCCAACGACATATGCCATCTGCGGTAAAATTCCCGCACGGACATGGCCATATAGGGTTGGCGGAAGTTTTCCGGCAGGGCATAGCCCAGCATACGTCCCATCCCCAAAGCCATAAGGGAGTATCCGGCAAAATCAAAGTACAGCCGCAGGGAATAAGCCACCGCCGCAATCCAGGCAAGGGGAGTGGAGATACTCTCAAAGCCCGTGACCTGTACCTCCTGCCACAGCAGTGCCAGCCGATCCGCCAAAAGTACCTTCGCGCACAGACCCAGAATAAACAGTTTCAATCCTTCCTGCAGGCTTTCCGCGTTGCAGCTGCGGCAGCGCAGCTGTCTGCGCATATCCTTATAGCTCGTAATGGGACCCATGACCAGCTTGGGGAACATCATAATATATGCCGCAAAGTCCACGATTTTTCTCTCTGCCGGCACTTCCCTGCGATACACGTCCACCAGATAGGACACGGCCTGAAAGGTGTAGAAACTGATGCCCAGAGGCAGCATCGCGCCACCCTGATAATATTTAAATAAAATCAAAACGCCGATATTCACCGCCACTGCGGCGATCAGCCCACTCTTCCTGCGTATCACCCTGGCCGCCATATAATTGCCCACTGCGGACACTGCCAAAAGCCCCAGCCCGCGCAGATCTCCATACGCATAGAAGATCATGCTGCCGATCACCAGAACACCGTTTTTTGCTCTCTTCGGGACAATCATATATACCAGGATAAAAATCGGGAGGAAGTACAACAAGAATTCAATACTGCTGAATACCAAGACGACCACATCTCTCACGTAATTTTTATATATAAAATTGTAGCCGCTATCTCCCTAAAATACAAGAAAATTAATCTTAAATTTTCGTTTCTTTTTTTCACAACTTTGTCACAACTTTTTAAGATATGTTGCCAATATTTCAAAAATGATTTAAACTAATTGTAAAAAGACCAAGGACGGTGCGAATTTATGAAAGAACAGCTTTATACCATACCGCTGAACGAGGCCATGGAAGCTCACGATGAATGTCCCTTCTGTTTTATCGAGCGGGCCGTGGAGCAGGATGTGATGGATTTCTGCCTGGGCAACAGCAGTTCCTATATGGAGGCGGATATCCGGGAGGCCACGGACAAGGCCGGATTCTGCCGCATGCATTTCCAGAAAATGTTTGACTACGGCAACACTCTGGGCAACGCCTGGATACTGAAGACCCACTATCAGAGGACCATACGGGAAATGAAACAGCAGTTCGCCTCCTTTTCCCCGGGAAAAATGTCCTTTAAGGATAAGCTGAAAGGTAATACCGGCGGCAACAGTATCAGCATGTGGGTGTCACAGAAAAATGCCTCCTGCTATATCTGCGATCATTTTAAGGACAACTACTCCCGCTATATGGACACTTTTTTCCATATGTACAGCAGGGACGAGGATTTCCGGGAAAAGGTTAAGAGCAGTAAAGGGTTCTGTCTGACGCATTTCGGGGACCTGTGCAGCGCTGCGGATCAGAGACTCTCGGACAAAGAATTAAAACAGTTTTACGGTGTGGTACTGCCCCTGATGGAGCGCAACATGGAACGTCTGTATGAGGACGTATCCTGGATGGTGGAAAAATTCGACTATCAGAACAAGGACGCGGACTGGAAGAATTCCCGGGACGCCATACAGCGGGGCATGCAGAAACTCAAGGGCGGCTATCCCGCCGACCCGCCCCATAAGATGAACAAATAGGAGCGCCCGGGGCTTACCCCTTTACGATGCGCTCCAACATATCAATATATTCCACGGTCTCAGCGTATAACATCTCCGGCTGAAAGGACGCGTCCAGAAAATGCTGCTGCATCAGCCCCTGGATCGTATACCGCAGCATCCGCTCCAGTTTGGGTCCGTCCACGCCGGAGGGCAGGAGCGCATAATCTATCTGCTCCTGAATCCTGTCGTAGGCCGCCTCCAGATCCTCCCGCTTTTTTTCCGTGGCCAGCAGGGCTTCGCTCACATCCTCCCACATGCAGCGGTTCAAAAACTGCTGCATGTACGGATAGCCTTTCATGGCCTGCATGCGGGCCGACTCCATGGCTCTGCAAACGGCGAACAGATCTTTCTCGCCGGAGGGCACCCGGGCACCAAGCTCCAGGATCATATATCTGACACTATAGTCATATACAAAGCTATATACCCCCAGTTTGCTGGTAAAATAGTGAAACAACAGCCCCTTGCTGATACCCGCTTCACGGACGATCTCGTCCGTGCTGGCATGACGGTATCCCTGCCGGGCAAACACCTTGAGGGCAGCGTTGATCATTCTATCCTGTTTTTCCTTTTTCAGATCAAAAAATTTCCCGTTCATACTTTCGTTCTCCGAACCACTAGTGCGCTCTAACGTGCACTTTACTCATTATTCCTTGCTTTTTGTGCGCTCCGGCACACTCTCTGCTCAAAAGAGTTAAGCGCTTTGCGCTTTACCCATTTTAGCACACCCCATATATGCTTGCAAGGAGCGGTTCCCATAGTTTTTATAAACTTTTTATACATATTCTCTTTTCATTTCCACAAAATAGTATTAAAATATCTATATAGATAACATGACTCAATTGAAAGGAGTACCCCATGGCTAAAAAATTTGGTAAGTTCTTACTCTTTACTGCCGCTGCAGGCACTGCGGCTGTAGCCGCCTATTACTATCTGACCAGAAAAGGTACTGCCCCCGCCGCCGTTTCCGAGGAAGATGACGACTATGACAACTTCAGCGATGATCTGGAAGAGGAAGCCGCCGCGCCGGTTCGTAATTATGTATCTCTGGCTAAAGAAGCCTCTGAAAAGGCTGTGGAGAAAGCCGGAACCGTTGCCGGGACCGTAGTTCAGAAAGTGGGCGACGCGGTGAGCACGATTTCCGAAAAATTCTCCGGAGCCGAGGAGCATTTCACCACCCTGTCCCAGACCATATCCGACGCGGAGGAAAAAGCGGAAAAGAATGTGGAAGAATTCTTTGACGAAGAGGAAGCCGCCGAGGAAGAAACCCCTATCGAGGAAGAATAATACAGTACTTACAGCCAGGCCTGTCGCAAGAGCGCCAGGCCCTTTTTTATATCTTCCTGTCCCAGCCCGCCGTACCCCAAAAGTACGGTGTCGCCCGGATATTCCCCGGTTGTTCCCACCAGGTTTTCCGACAGGCCATAGACTCTGACTCCTTTGGATTGAGCCGCCTCCACCAAACCGCTCTCTGTCTGTCCCCTCCTGGCGGTGAGCAGTAAATGCAACCCCGCGTTCTCTCCGGTAACGGTAAAATCCTCTGCGAAATCCTCCAGTTCCTCCAGCATCAGATCGTGTTTTTCTCTGTAGTGTTTGCGCATCTTGTTCAGATACCGCTCAAAGTATCCCCCGGCTATAAATTCCTCCAGCATTTTCTGGTCGATCCGGGACACTGTGGCGGAATAAAAATAGCACTGCTTCCGATACCTATCCAACAAGTTCTGGGGCAACACCATATAGCTCACACGGATAGCCGGAGCAATGGATTTACTGAAGGTGCCGATATAGATCACCTTACCCTGGGTATCTGACGCCTGAAGGGAGGGAATAGGCTTTCCCCGATAGCGGAACTCGCTGTCATAATCGTCCTCGATCAGATATCTCTCCGGTGCCTCATTGGCCCATTTCAGCAGTTCCAGCCGCCGTCCGATGGGCATCAGCACTCCCGTGGGATACTGGTGGGAGGGCATCACATAAGCCGCTGTCACATCACTCTGACGCAGTCCCGACACCGACATGCCCGCCTTATCCATGTCCACCGTAGTGATATCGTAGGCAAAGGAGCTGAATATCTGATAAGCCCTCTTATATGTGGGATTCTCCATGGCTATCCGCACATGGCGACCCAATATCTTTTCCAGCAGCAGGAGCAGATAGTCGTTTCCGGCTCCCACTATGATCTGCTGGGGCGTACAGTTTACTCCCCGGGAGGAATGCAGATACCTGCCTATCGTCTCCCGCAGGCTGTATTCCCCCTGGGCGTCCCCCTGGGCAAACAGGCCGCTGCCGCTCTGACTCAGGACATTTCTGTTGATCTTTCGCCAGACGCTGAAAGGAAATCTGGACATGTCCGTGGCGGTAGGAGAAAAATCGCAGATATACCGCTCCTTCCCCACCTCCGCCCCCCTGCTGCTGTATATACTATCCTCCTCAGTGTCAAGCCGGTACAATTCCTCCATGCGGCAGACGTAATACCCTCTGTATGGCAGGGAGGCAATATAGCCCTCAGACAGCAGCTGGTCATAGGCAAGTGTGGCCGTGCTGCGGGAAATCTGAAGTTTTTCCGCCAGAGAACGGGTAGAGGGAAGTCGCTCCCCCGGGCGCAACTTCCCCTCTCTGATCTCCTGTCTGATATATTCGTATATCTGCTCATACAGACATTTATCACTGTCCGCGCGCAGCATAGCGGTCAAATCATACATACCCTAGTTTCCTGTTTCTTTTCTCTTAGCCACGATCAGTTCCTTCAGATCTCTGGCCTTATCCTTTACGCGGTTGTTAGCCATGGATGCCAGCAGCCGGGACACATACTGAGAGGCCATATCCAATTCGCCCACCTCATAGGCCAGCGCTGCGGTCAGATAATCCATGGTGTACTCATCCATGCCGCACATGGGATAGCGCTCCGACTTCTGCGCCTCCACAAAACCCTTGAAAGCGTTTTGCAGATATTCCTGTTCCTGCTTGTTAAGCTCCTCCCTCTGTTGAGGCAGCAGCTGACGCTTGCTCTCCAGCTCCTCGGCATAGCCGCGCAGCAGCCATGCGGATTTCAGACAGATATAGGCCTTTTCACTGTTTTTGGCCTTCTTCACCATGGCGCACACCAGCGCGATCTTATAGCGTTCCATGGCCTCCTCGTAAGTGTAGTAGTCCTCAGAGTGAGGCTGTAGTTTCACCTTATCGCTGATCTGATCTTTGATCAGATGGATCTGGCCGGGTGTCATCGCCGTAAAGTAGCGGGTCAACGCCGCATATTTACAATGGGGGCACAGCTCCACATCATACTTGGTGGCATCGATCCCTACATATCTGGGTCTCAGATCCAGATCCATGGATACCAGTTTCGCCTTGCCGGTCTTCATCACCCGCGACATAAACTGTTTGTCACAAACGGGGCAGGTAAAGGACTTGTCGTAGATGTAGTCCGTCTCCTCCGGCTGTGCAGGCTCCGCCGCCTGCTGCTCCGCTTTTTCCTCTTCCGCGAACAGATCGCTGTTTTCCAGATCACCAAGTCCCAACTCTTTTAATCCTGAAAATATTCCCATAACGCTTAATCCTCTTTCTCCCTGTTTATCTCTACATGCATACCTGCAACGGACATATCAACTGCTGATCTGCCTGCGGTATTGCGCCAATTATACTCTGAAACTTCCGTTTCAAACTTTCCTCTGCCCGCATATCACAGGTTTCACCTGTGATACTGCACTAATTTTGAATGTTTTACTTTCAATCTTTCCTCTGTCCGCATCTCACAGTTTTTACCTGTGATACTGCATCAATCAGTATTAGGAAGTTAGACATCCGATTTTTACTTAGGCAATACAAAAGAACTCTTCAATGACACGATCCGGTTAAACACTGGCCGCTCCGCTGTGGAATCTTTGGCATCCACACAGAAAAATCCCTGGCGCACAAACTGAAACCGCTCATATGCCCCGGCCCCCGCAAACGCCGGCTCCAGATATCCCTGTTTCACCACCAGAGAATCGGGATTCAGATACAGTTCTCCGTTCTCGTCATAGATGGAACCCTTTTCGTCCGCTTTCTCTTCATCGATGAGGTTCTCGTACAGGCGGATCTGGGCAGATATGGCTGTCTGGGCCGTCACCCAGTGAATGGTCCCCTTTACTTTTCTGCCGTCCGGACTGTTGCCCCCTCTGGATGCGGGGTCATAGGTGCAATGTACCACTGTGACATTGCCCTCCGTATCCTTCTCACATCCGGTACACGTCACAAAATAGGCATTCATCAGACGCACCTCATTGCCGGGAAACATACGAAAATACTTCTTGGGCGGTTCCTCCATGAAATCCTCTCTCTCGATATACAGCTCCCGGCCAAAGGGAATCTCTCTGCTGCCCAGTTCTTCATTGTCCGGGTTGTTTACCGCCGTCAAATACTCCGTCTGTCCCTGGGGATAGTTGTCGATCACAAGCTTTACCGGGTCCAGAACAGCCATATAGCGGGGAGCCTGTACTTTCAGATCTTCCCGGATGCAATACTCCAGTGCCGCGTAGTCCGCCACGGAGTGGGCTTTTGAGACACCGCACATCTCCACAAAGCGGCGGATAGACTGAGGTGTGAATCCCCGGCGGCGCAGCGCCGCGATGGACACCAGCCTGGGGTCATCCCAACCGTCCACTTTGCCCTCGAGCACCAGCTTCTTGATATACCGCTTTCCTGTCACAACATTCTTCAGATACATCTTGGCCTGCTCGATCTGCTTGGGGGGATGGGGATACTCAAGCTCTCTCACCACCCAGTCGTACAGGGGACGGTGATCCTCAAACTCCAGCGTACAGATGGAATGGGTGATACCCTCGATGGCATCCTCGATGGGGTGGGCAAAATCATACATGGGGTAAATGCACCAGGCGTCTCCCGTGTTATGATGGTTCATATGAGCCACACGATAGATTACCGGGTCCCGCATGTTGATATTGGGTGAAGTCATGTCGATCCGGGCGCGGAGTACTTTTTCTCCGTCCGCGTATTTTCCGTCCTTCATCTCCTCAAAGAGTCTTAAGTTCTCCTCCACACTGCGGCCGCTGTAGGGATCTTCTCTGCCCGGCTCGGTAAAACTGCCTCTATACTCCTTGATCTGTTCCGCCGTCAGATCCGACACATAGGCCTTTCCCTTTTTTATCAGTTTCACCGCCGCCTCGTACATCTGACCAAAATAATCCGAGGCGTAAAACAACCTGTCCTCCCAATCGGCACCCAGCCATTGTACATCCTCCTTGATGGACTCCACAAACTCGATATCCTCCTTGGTGGGATTGGTGTCGTCAAAGCGCATGTTAAACTTGCCGCCGTACTGCTGTGCCAGAAGATAATTGGTCAGTATGGCCTTGGCATGGCCGATGTGCAGATACCCGTTAGGCTCGGGCGGGAAACGGGTATGCACCGTGTCACACACGCCCTCTGCCAAATCCCTGTCGATGATCTGCTCAATGAAATTCCGGGAGATCTTTTCCTCTGATGTCTCTCCGGCTGTCATAGTGTCCAGTTCACTCATAGTATACATATCCTTTCCCGTCCGTGACCTATTATTTCTAATATAGCATACCTGGCTGTAAGTTTCAATCAAATTCCTTACTTCGCCAGAGATTCCTCCTGCAGCCTGTCGATTTCAGCCATACACTCATCCACCGTGGCTCCGCTTAACAACTGCCGTACCACAAGACAGATATTTCCCCACTGTTCCATCTTCATTCCGGCGTTGGCACCCAAAACATAAACATTTTCCTGGATTCTGTGATTCAGTGGTTGCAGCGCGGGGACGCAGTCCACCTCCACGTTTTTGGAGGGGGAGATCACCCTGTTGGTCTCCGCGTACACGCGGAGCGCGTCATCGGACAGGATCTCATCCAGAACCGCCATAGCGTCTTCTCCATGTTCCGCATCGATGCCCACGCCATACCCTGTCATGGGCATCACCGGCATCTGCCCGCGGCTGCTGGGAAAACCGATGACCAACATGTTGAAATCTGTCTTTCCGTATGCGGTCTCTGTGTTCGCCGCCCCCCAGTAAGCCATGACAATAGGTGTTTTCTGCGCTAGAAAGTCTTCTCTCTCTCCCTCGATGGCCTCACTCACATAAGCCTTCTGGGCATCAATATAGCCGCAATCTATCATTTCCCGCAAAAATTCAAAACCCGGCCGCAGATAGTCGCTGTGCTTGGCCTCCCCGCTGTTCAGAGCCGCGATCTCCGCCTGCGTGTTGCCTCCGTTGTACAGATCGGCGTATGCCTGGGCCAGGACGAAAGTCTCCAGCCACCAACGGTTGGCTCCCACAGGAGTCTCGACCCCGTTTTCCTTGAACACCCTGCAGCACTCCAAAAATTCCTCCGGCGTCTCCGGCAGCTCCAAGCTGTATCTGTCAAACATATCTTTATTGATAAACAGTCCGTAAGCCACCACCTCCTGGGGAATCGCCACAAGTTTCCCGTCCACAGTATTAGCGATCTTTACAACATCCCGCAGATTTTCCGCACAGGCCAATCCCGACAGATCCCTTAGTTTCCCCTCTTCTCCCAGAATCTGGATCACGTCCGGATTCAGCAGGTATATATCGTCCATGTCATTACGGGCCCGGTCCAGTGCCACCTCATCGTACGTTTTATCCTCATAATTCTCCGCCGTATAAGTGATATACCCCACGGTTACGCCAAGTTTCTCCTCCGCCATGACAATCGTCTTGTCGGCGGCGTTTCTGGCCACATTCTCCGCATGGGGATCTGTTTTTTCCATGGGACTGAACAAATTCACTGTCCTGTGGTTCTCCTCTTGGGAAGCCACCAGATTAAGGTCCCCTCCGTCCTCCCCCCCGCAGGCTGCCATGGACAGGGTCACCGCCGCTGTCAGGCAGGCCGCTGTCCATCTAATACGATTTCTTGCCGCTATTTTCCTCATACTTTTCCTTGCCTTTACTACATTTCATATTCCGCTTTATTACACCTTGCAACATCCTGAACCGGAGTACTACATACCCTCTTTGCGGATATATTGCCGTATTACCTTTTTCAGCATATCTATATCTATGGGCTTTGCCAGATGAACATTCATGCCGGCGCTTAGCGCCTCCCGTTCGTCTTCTGCGAAAGCGTTGGCGGTCATGGCTATGATGGGAATCCGGGCCGCATCCTTTCGCTCCAACGCCCTGATGGCCCTGGTGGCGTCATATCCGTTCATCACAGGCATCTGCACATCCATCAGGATAGCATCAAACTCACCCTCCGCTGATTCCTCAAAGCGCTCCAGCACTCGTTTGCCATTCTCCATGATCACACAGCTTGCACCTTCCAGCGTCAGAACTTCCGAGAGGATTTCCGCATTGATCTCGTTGTCTTCCGCAGCCAAAAAATGCAAACCTTCCAGACTTTCCGTCTCGCCGGTCTCCGTTTCCCGGGTTTTCCCGGCCGTACCGGCCTGTATCTCCATCACTTTTTCCTTCAGCGCCGACAGAAAGAAAGGCTTTGCCAGAATTCCGGTACATTCCAGTCTGAGCGCCCCCTCCATAGAGTCAAGACCTTCCGATCCATGAGTTGTCATGAGCAGAAGGGGCGCAGTCCCCGGCAATGCTTTCCTGATCTCTTCCGCCGCGTTTCCCATGTCCGGGGTGTCACAATCCAGCAGGGCCATATGGTAGTTACCATTTGTCTCATCGTCCCGCAATATGCGCAGGGCCTCCTCCCCACATGCCGCAATATCCATCTCGATACCCATTTCACTTATGAGCGCGCAGATAGTATTGCAGTCCTGCAGATTATCACTCACAACCAATATACGGGATATTCCGCTTTTTTCCCAGAAAAGCTTATCCGCCTGTCCCTCCGGAACGCGAAACTCCAGATCCACCTGAAAGAGGCTGCCTTTGTCCACCTCGCTGAACACTTCGATGGTTCCTCCCATAAGTTCCACAATGTTTTTTGTGATCGCCATCCCAAGGCCTGTGCCCTGAACCTTGTTGGTAGTACTGTTCTCCGCTCTGGTGAACGCGTCAAAGATCGTCTTGAGGTACTCCTGAGTCATCCCATGTCCGTCATCCTCCACCTCGATCCGAATATGTTCAAACTGATTGGAGCGTTGTCTCCGCCCGATGATCCTAAACCAGATGTTTCCTCCCTCCGGCGTGTATTTGACGGCATTGGATAAGAGATTGATCAGAATCTGATTGATCCTGGTCTCGTCACCTATCAGATACTCATGCCGAATGTCCCTCACCTCCACATGAAATTGCTGGGATCTGGCGGCAGCCATGGGACGGATGATGGCATCAACGGAAGACACCAGATCGTTAAGGGTGAACTCCTCCAGATTGAGCACCACTTTACCGCTCTCTATCTTGGAAACATCCAGAACGTCATTGATGAGGCTGAGCAGATGCTGTCCGGAGGCCGTGATCTTTCTGGTATATTCCCGCACCTTATCCGGATTGTCGGCATCCCTGGCCAGCAGGGTGGTAAATCCCAAGACAGCGTTCATGGGAGTGCGGATGTCATGGGACATGTTAGACAAGAACATGGTCTTGGAATTGCTGGCCAGCTGCGCGGCGTGCAATGCCTCCGCCAGTTGTTTGCTGTGCAGTTCCCTCTCCGCCTCTCGCTCCCTCCTGACCTTATTCTGCTGTCTCTGGTTAAAATAATACAGGGCAAAACACAGGAAGAAGGCGGTCAGCATCACCGTTACCACGATGAGAATATTCTGGTTGACGGTTCTTCCTTCCTGCTGTATGGCCTCGACGGGTACATAGCCTGTCAGGTACAGCGTCCCGTCGTTCACCGTCCACATATAGTTCAAAGCGCTTTTTCCGCGAATGTCGTGGTAGAACATTATATTTTTCCCATTCCGCACACAATCTTCCACCTCGGCGCGCAGTTCCTCCTCCCGGATGTCATTGGCCCTGTAATAATCCTCCAGATTAATGTGTCCCGCGCTCCGTTCTCCCATCCCCTTGGGCTTGAGCACAAACCTCTCCGTCCTGGCATCCATGATGTAGAGCATGGCCTGGTTATCATAAAATCCGTTGGGAAGGGACCTGTCCAGGGAATCATAGGTGTATTCCACATAGAGCACACCGATCTCACTGTCATCTTTTATAACGGGGCACCTAAGGGAATATGCCCACGTGCCCATATAATTAAGATAGGAACTGGACATTTCCAGCCCGTCTACCGCCCAGCCCGAAGAGAAATCCAGCTCCTCCGCGGAAAATGTTTCTCCCGTGCTGGAGATTCCTTCCGTCTCCCCCGCCAGAATCAACGCGATCTTCACCATAGTCTGATTTTTCTGGAATGAGCGCACATAATCTTCCGGATTCTCCCCTCTGGCAATCTCCTGTGCCATCAGCTTTTGGAACTCTGCATCCTTATTCATTATGGCCTCGATGGTACACTGTAGAAGATCAAGGCTTTCATTCAGATTCTGGATCGCCGCCTCGGACATCTCCCGGGTTGTTTTCCGGGCCACGGAAAATACCGCTGTGCCCAGGACGCAAAATACAATTATTATAGAAAAAAGCAAAGGAAAACCCTTGTTTTCTCCACCTCTATTCCGTTTCTTCTTAACCTGCATTACTGACTTACCTCAATCCCTGCATACTATATAGTATACCCGTATCCCTCATTTTGTGAGGTGATCCGCCGTTATGCCAAACGCCCGTTTTGCTTGTTTTTTAGCGGTTTCCTATATTGCCTCATAGTTTTCACCCAACTGCTTGTGTTTGATGATAAAAATATTCTGAGGATTGTCACAGTACGCCGCCAGATAGTCGCCGGGCACACCCAGCATATAGCCGTCTTCATCCCAGAGCGGAAACAGCTTGACCCCTTTTTCCAGCTCTTTTATATAAACCTGCAGATTGTCATTGGGCCTGCACGATCTGGCATAATCATGAATATGGAAAGTAATGTTCTTAGCCTGGTTTTTTATAGTCGGTTCATAGGATGTGACTGCTTTCCAGTCATATTTCTCATCCATGATATCATAGTAGGGCTCGAACTGACTGCTGCTGGTCTGAATGATGTCCCCGTCGTCCTCCAGCACCAGATATATCCCCTCCGCCACATTCAGATTCAGTGTCACATCCCCTTCCTGGGTACGGAGAATGGCCGTTTTTCCGATCCCCTCTATGGTATCTACCCGCACATATCCCATCAGGTCGGGGCGCTTGCGGTAGCGGGGCAGCCCTGTCACATCGATCCGGTACTCCTTGGCGTCTATCACCATAAATTCCGCAAAATACTGATTCATCCGGTTGTTAAAATACGCGTCCGCATGAAGAGCGCCGTTTTTCTCTCCATACAGCCGCTTACTGATATAGCCGCCCGACTTCTCCGCATGACCGCCGCCGGAGCCGATGCCTTCCGTCAGATAGGCCGCCAGTTCGTTGGCGTTGATTTCCCGGATACAGCTGCGCACGGAGATCTTGTAGCCATCGTTTATCTCATTGTAGACCAGACACACGTCGATCTCGTCCACCTGCAGCAAAAAATCGCTGATCAGGCCCAAAATGTTGGGATCGCAGGGCTGAGAATGTATTACCGCAAAACGGTATTCGTCGTTGTAGCTGTAGCGGATCATCGCGATTCCGGCGATCATCAGCTCCTGCAGGGACAGGTTGGAATTGCGAAACATAGTGAGCAGTCTCTTGTTGGTGTTAAGAGTTTCCCACATATCCATATCCCGGGGATTATGCATCTCCGAAAGCTGGTTGGTGTCCGTGTACAGGCCGTAATACAGCGCCGTACCCAGCACCACGTCCTCGTTCACCGGGTAGTCTTCCTCCAGCAGCATGGTCCATACCAGCGTACAGCAGCTGCCCAGATCGGACTGTATGCGGCTCATAGGCACATTTTCAATCTCTATACGGTGATGGTCTATCACCGCCACCTGCTGCGCCTCAAAGCGGGTTACATTGCCCGCCCCGTATTGGCTATCCACGGTGATCAAAAGACCCGGAAAGGGCGGATGCCCCTCCCATTCCACATACTCTATTGGGAGCTTTAGCTTGTCGCACATCATGCGCAGATTGGCTTTTTGTATCCGTGAAAAGCCGCTGTAGATCATACGTACATCCTTGCCTTTGCTGCGAAAATAACAGTACAATCCATAGGCAGACCCCAATGCGTCCGCATCCGGGTTGTCATGACATTGTATCGTTATCGGGTTATATCGTTCTAAATCTGCCAATCTCATGTTCTGTTATTCTCCTTATCCCCGGCCGCCAGAGTAACTGCCAGCCTTTATATGCCGCCGCAATATGACGGCATGTCCTCTCTAGTGATGGAACAGGCGGATGCCGGTAAATACCATTGCCATATCATATTTGTCACAGCACTCGATCACCAGATCATCCCTCACGGAACCTCCGGGCTGGGCAATATATTTTACGCCGCTCTTATGCGCTCTCTCAATATTGTCGGAAAAGGGAAAGAACGCGTCGGAACCCAGGGTCACATCCCTGTTTCCGTCCAGCCAAGCTCTCTTTTCATCGGGGGTAAACACCGGGGGCTTTACCTTGAAGATCTTCTGCCACGCTCCCTCCGCCAGCACATCCATATACTCTTCACCGATATACAGGTCGATGGCGTTATCCCTGTCCGCCCTGCCGATGCTGTCCAGGAACTCCAGTCCCAGCACCTGGGGAGCCTGACGCAGATACCAGTTGTCCGCCTTGCTGCCGGCCAATCTGGTGCAGTGAATCCGGGACTGCTGCCCCGCACCGATGCCGATAGCCTGTCCGCCCTTCACATAACACACGGAGTTGGACTGGGTGTATTTTAAGGTGATCAGAGCGATCTTCATGTCGATCAGGGCCTCCTGAGGAACACTCTGGTTCTTTGTTACGAAATGGGACAGCAGATCCCCGTTAATATCCAGTTCATTCCTGCCCTGCTCAAAAGTGATTCCGTATACCTGCTTTTTTTCTGTGGGAGCAGGCTGGTAGGAGGGATCGATCCGGATCACATTGTAGTTCCCCTTTTTCTTGGCTTTCAGAATTTCCAGCGCCTCCTCGGTGTAGCCGGGGGCAATAACGCCGTCGGAAACCTCCCGCTTGATCAGGCGGGCCGTGTCCGCGTCGCACTCATCGGACAGGGCGATGAAATCTCCAAAGGAGGACATTCTGTCCGCGCCTCTGGCACGGGCATAGGCGCAGGCCAGAGGAGATAGTTCGCCCAGATCGTCCACCCAGTATATCTTGGCAAGGGTTTCCGTCAGGGGCAGTCCCACCGCCGCGCCGGCAGGGGAGACATGTTTAAAGGAAGTGGCCGCGGGCAGACCGGTGGCCTCCTTCAGCTCCTTAACCAGCTGCCAGCCGTTGAAAGCATCCAGAAAGTTTATGTATCCGGGCTTTCCGTTTAATACGGTCACAGGAAGCTCACTGCCGTCCTCCATATAGATTCTGGAAGGTTTCTGATTGGGGTTACATCCGTATTTTAATTCGATCTCGTTCATGATATTCTTCTCCTTTTCAGATTCAGAGGTTCTGACGAACCCGAGTCTCTATTGGTTTTTGTTGATGATCCTGGAAACATACTGCCCGGTGGCAATATCGATATACCGCACGAACAGGGACACTTTGTTCTCGTCATTCAGGCTGTTCCAAAGCATATCCGTAAATGCGTTCATGTCATCCGTCATCTCCACAGTCTTCGGCTCTCCTTCAAAGCTGGGCAGCGGATTGCCGTCATGCATATAAGTATGGATAAAATGTCCTTCTCCCTTAAGCGGCGTCTCATAGGCAAAAGTATTGCGCACACAGGAGGAGCCGTCGCCGTGATTACTCTTTAATATGGACATGGCATAGCTGTATCTGCCGTTGTCGATATGCATGATACCGGATATTCTCGGCGTAAAATTCGGGCCGTCAGGCTCGAATTCCCTGCTGCGCAGAGACTGCTCGAAAGTCAGCCCGCGATCCATGCCCTCATAGATGGTGTCGGTCTGGTCTCCGTTGGTCACTATGGTCTTGTTGCCCAGCACACGCACCGGCGCGTAGATGATCAGGCTGGGATCTTCCAGCTTGGAGGGATCGAAGGCCTGGGTGCGAATCCCCTCCCCGTCGGTTACAAAGATGCGGTTACGGCTGTTGGAGCTCCTCCCCATGATAAAATAAGCCGTGACAGCATGACTTGCGTCCGGCGTCAGACCGATTACGATGCCTCTGCCGGGATACGCGTTGTTTTCCAGTTCCTGCTTTAGTGATAACATATAGTACCTCCTTATTAGAGTTCCGCATATTCCCTACATGCACACTTTTCGGGTGAATGCTATCCGACCGCATGCGCTCAGATAGCATTCAGTGCGCCTTCCGGGAATATGCTGTTTAGAGTTCCGCATATTCCCTGCATGCACACTTTTCGGGTGAATGCTATCCGACCGCAAGTCTCCTGATAGCATTCAGTGCGCCTAGGGGGAATATACTGATAAAATGAGTGAAAAAGACCACCTGGGCATACACAGTCAAGGTGGTTGCCCAGGCGGTCGGCTTATTTTACGTTTGCACTTCCCATGGGTCATCCCATAACAGCTTTTGCTGTCTTTCCGCCAGTCGTGTAACGATTAATTATATAGTACATGGTTTATGCCTTTTTGGCAAGTATGGAAGCAAAAAAATCTTGGTTGGGAAAATTGATTTCGGATGTTGATGATCACGCCCTGCATCAGTGCGATCCTGTGCGAACCCTTCCTTTTCCCGAAAACTGCGGAGTTTTAGGCGGATGAAAAAAGGAGCCGCAAAAAGTCGCGCTCCCTGTGGGAATGACCTCTTTACAGCCCCTTTTAATATACTTTGTATCGTCTATTTATTACATGCTGCCGAACATTCTTGTGATCAGAGTATCGTTCTGCATCTTCTTGCGCAGCATACCCATACGGTAGTCCTCCAGCAGTTTACTCTTCTTCTGCTCGGAGACCGCTTTCGGGATATCCAGATCCTCTATCCGGCTCCTGGCGCTCAGATGATTGTAGGACGCTCCCGTGTTGTAATTGTAGGCATGTTCCATAGCGTTGGTATAGGCTCCCGTGCTGCTGCGCGCCTCGCTGATCTTTTTCATGGCCGCGTCAAGAACTCCGATATCAAAATCACCTGTGACATTATAGCCCTCAAGGCCCAGCGACTTCAGCGACAAATTCTCCATCTGGATCTTAAGTCCCGAACCGTCGGCATTCATGGCGATATCCACATCCGCCATACTGCCGTCCAGCAGTTTCATATCATTGAACTGGGTTGCGGTAGCTGTATATTGGATGCCCTGTAACAGCTGGTCTACTTCCTTCTGGATCATCTGCTTTTCGGAATCCCCATACAGGCCGTTGGAGGCTTTGATACTGAGTTCGTGAATCCTCTGCAGGGAATCCTGCATTACTCCCAGAGCACCATCCTTAATGTTGGCTGCGCCAATACCATCCATAATATTGGAGGCACCCACGTCCAGACCGGTATTCTCCCTCTCAAGCTTTTGGGAAATGGCAAGCCCCGCCGCGTCGTCCGCCGCAGTCAGTATCCTTTTTCCGCTGGCTATTTTTCCATACAGGGAGTTTACATTGCTTACGCCTGCTATATTCATGTATGCTCCTTTCCACACAGAATCAACTGTACACTATTCCCGTATCTATATCTTACTTATATTATAGTGCATCTAATGTTCTGTTGCAAGAATAATTTCGGAAAAAACTGCCATATTTCCTCGTCTATGCGTCCACACTGTAGTTGGGAGCCTCCTTGGTGATATGTATATCATGGGGATGGCTCTCTTTCAGGGACGCGGCGGAAATCTTGACAAATCTGCCGTTCTCTTTCAATTCCTCGATACTGTGGGCACCGCAGTAGCCCATGCCGGAACGCAGGCCGCCCATCAACTGGAAAACGGTGTCCTCCACCATGCCCTTGTAAGCCACACGGCCTTCAACGCCCTCGGGTACAAGTTTCTTGGCATTCTCCTGGAAATAACGGTCTTTGCTGCCGTTTTCCATGGCGGAGATGGAACCCATGCCTCGATACACCTTATATTTTCTGCCTTGGAACAACTCGAAGTCCCCAGGGCTCTCATCACAGCCCGCAAACATGCTGCCCATCATGCAGACATTGCCGCCTGCCGCAATAGCCTTGGTGATATCGCCGGAGTATTTGATACCGCCGTCCGCGATAATGGGAATCCCGTACTCCTTGGCCACAGCATAGGCATCCATAACAGCGGTGATCTGGGGTACGCCGATACCCGCCACCACACGGGTGGTACAGATGGAACCGGGCCCGATCCCCACCTTCACCGCGTCGGCACCGGCCTGGATCAAGTCTCTGGTTCCCTCGCCTGTGGCCACATTGCCCGCAATGATCTGCACTTCGGGGTATTTCTCCTTAATCATACGGATGCAGCGCAGCACATTCTCGGAATGTCCGTGAGCGCTGTCCAGTACGATCACATCCACCTTGGCCGCAACCAGAGCCGTCACGCGGTCCAGCACATTGGCCGTGATACCCACCGCCGCACCGCACAGCAGTCTGCCCTGCTCATCTTTGGCTGCCAGAGGATACTTGATCGTTTTTTCTATATCTTTAATGGTGATCAGGCCTTTTAAGTTAAAATCCTTGTCCACGATGGGCAACTTTTCCTTGCGGGCCTTGGCGAGGATCTGCTTTGCCTCCTCCAGAGTAATACCCTCGGGAGCGGTGATCAGACCTTCCGATGTCATGGATTCTTTGATTTTTTTGGAGAAATCTGTCTCGAATTTCAGATCGCGGTTGGTAATGATACCTACCAGCTTGCGTCCCTCGGTAACGGGTACGCCGGAAATGCGGAATTTACCCATCAGCTCGTCAGCGTCAGCCAATGTGTGTTCGGGAGTCAGGGAAAAAGGATCTGTGATAACGCCGTTCTCGGAACGTTTCACTTTATCCACCTCTTCTGCCTGTGCCTCAATAGACATGTTTTTGTGGATGATGCCGATACCGCCCTGTCTGGCCATAGCGATCGCCATACGGTGTTCTGTGACGGTATCCATACCGGCACTCATCATCGGAATGTTGAGCTTGATCTTCTTGGTGAGCCACGTGGTCAGGTCCACCTGATTGGGCACTACCTGCGAATATGCCGGTACCAGCAACACGTCGTCAAAGGTAATGCCTTCGCCAATAATCTGTCCCATTTCCAGTCCTCCTTTAGAATTTTTGAAATTTTGATTTGCATTCGAGTGTAACAAAATTGACAGCCGCTGTCAACTGTCAATTTGTGTTTTCTGAAATATTTTTTTATATATTTTTAGTCGGTAAAAACTTTTCTGGGCGCAACATTGCGAATGGCCTTCACGATCTCCTCGGAAGGGCTCAGGATCAGCTTCTCGCCTCCTTCATAATACACCGCATAGCGCAGATCCGGTTTCAGTTCCTCGCCGATGCTGTAGTCCTTGACCTTCACCTGACGGTTCCTGTAATTGTCCAGCCGGTGAGAGTGAAAGGGCGCCATGATCTCCATCCGGTCCACCTGATAAGTGCCCACGCGCTTACGCCTGCTTTTTGCCAGCACCTTGTCAATGACCAGCTCCTTGTCCAGATACAGATACTCATATTCCAGATCGGAATACAGCGTCATAAAATAAGCTAATACACCGGTGATGGCTCCGGGTATGATCGCCAGAATGATACCCAGCAGCATCAACAGCACAAACACGGCGGTCAGGCCGATCAGCAGGAATTTTAACAGCACCATTCCGGGCTTTGATTTCGCCTTTACCAGGCACTCCACATAAGTCTCGCTCATTCTATCCTCGTTTCTGCGCACCCCGGGCAGCGCCCGGGATTACGCGTTGCTCATATTGGGAAACTAACTTTCTGATTCTCCCATGTCCTATAACAGAATGATATACCAGATAGAACAAACTTGCAAGGTTTTTATCCTTTTTTTAGATTCATATTATGAACGATTTATTGACATGCCTAAAGGAAACCTTTATTATTCATAGTAAAGCATAAAACAGACTGTTTATTATGGAGGGATCACTATGCCGGTAATGGACGAATTCCGCGAAGAGCGGGAGGCAATGAAACAAAAAAGTTTCAAAGAACGTTTGCAGTATTTTGTGGATTATTACAAATGGCATGTGATAGGCGGCGTTGCTTTGATCGCCTTTGTAATCTCTTTGATATACAGTGTAGTCACCCGCAAAGAGTGGGCATTTTACGGGGCTTTTGTAAACTCCTATCAGGCTCCCGGGTACGATGCCTTTCTGGAAGATTTTGCCGGGGAGGCAGATATAGACTTGAATGAATACGACGTTATGTTTGATACGAACATGTATATCACGGTCAATGCCTATGATCAGGGCAGTGTGGACGCCACCGAGCGTCTCGGAGTCTATATCGCGGCAGGGGATGTGGATGTAATGGCAAGCGGCCCTATGGTCATCAACCGCTACGCCTACAATGGCACTTTCAAAGACCTGCGTCAGGTACTGCCCCAGGAACTGCAGACACGGCTGGAGCCCTATTACTACTATATGGACGCCGCCGTTGCCGCCGAGATTGACGCCGCGCAGGAGAATGGCACATTCGATAACATTCCCTCTTATCCTGCCTCCCCATCGGACCCGGCGGGAATGAAAGATCCGGTGCCTGTAGGCCTGTATATCCAGGACAGCTCCCGTATTCAGCAGGCCTTTGTCTTTCAGGAGGAGGACGTGATCCTGGGAGTACTTGGAAATGTTACGGACACAGAATCCGTTCTGCAGCTCATCCGTATGATCTATGATCTGTAAAGAGGATACGGCGGCCTGACCGCCGGACACAGGGGCCGCTCCCACCGGGAGTCAGGCCCCTGTTTTACCGTTTTGCAGCAGCTCTTTCAGCAGTCCGCTCACGCCCACCGGGTCTGCCTTTCCCCCCATCGCTTTCATAGTCTGCCCCACCAGGAACCCAAGGGCCTTTTCCTTGCCGCTGTGATAATCCGCCACGGACTTGGGATTGGCCGCGATCACCTCCTGGGCCGTGCTGCGCAGGAGGTGGCTGTCGCCCACGGTTTTCAGCCCTTTCTCCGCCACATATTTCACAGGATCTACGTCACTCTCAAACATAACTTCAAAGACTTCCTTTGCCACGCTGCCCGTGATCTCCTTTTTCTCAGTCAATTCGACAAGAGCCGCCAGATGCCGGGGGCTGACGCGGATGTCCTGGGCGTCCATATTCCTTTCCCGCAATAGCCGCAGCGTCTCGCCCATCAGCCAGTTAGATACCTTTTTCGGCTGCCCGCAGATCCCTGTGGCAGCCTCGAACAGATCCGCCATATGCTTACTGGCTGTAATGATTCGGATATCATAGTCGGGAATGCCATACTCTTCTCTATAGCGCGCCATTTTCTCCGCGGGGAATTCAGGAGCCTGCGCACGTATCTTCTCCAGATACTCCTGTCCCATATGTACAGGGGGCAGATCCGGGTCAGGAAAATAGCGGTAATCCCTGACGTCCTCCTTGGAGCGCATGGCATAAGAACGGCCCGCCCCGTCGTCCCAGCGGCGGGTTTCCATGACCACCTGCCCGCCGCTCTCCAGCAGTGCGATCTGCCGGTCCCGCTCTCCCTCGATGGCTCTGGAAACGGCATGAAAACTGTTCAGATTTTTCATCTCGGTGCGGGTTCCCAGCACCGCCGTATCTGTTTTCCGAACGGACAGATTGACATCCACGCGCATGGACCCCTCCTGCAGCTTACAGTCGCTGGCCCCCAGATACTGGATGATCAGGCGCAGCTTATCCAAAAAGGCATTGACCTCCCCCGCGTTCCTCATATCAGGCTCGGTTACAATCTCTATCAGCGGCACCCCAGAGCGGTTGTAATCCACCAATGTACGTTTCCCGTCCTCACAGTGGATCAGCTTGCCCGCATCCTCCTCCATATGGATCTCATGTATACCGATCCGCCTGACGCCCTCCGGGACATCGATATCCACATACCCCTCCCGGCAGATCGGCAGATACAGCTGGGAGATCTGGTAATTCTGGGGATTGTCTGGATAAAAATAGTTTTTGCGGTCAAAACGGCAGATCCTCATCACCTCACAGTGGGTCGCAAGCCCCACCGCTACAGCGTGATCCAGCACCTGCCGGTTCAGCACCGGCAGCGCTCCCGGCATACCGGTACATACAGGGCAGGTGTGGCTGTTGGGCCTGCCCCCAAAGGCGGTGGAACAACCGCAGAATATCTTTGTTCTCGTGGCAAGCTCCACATGCACTTCCAATCCTATAACGGTTTCATATTCTCTGGTCATGGCCATACCTCAATATCTTTGCAGACGATTCAATCCTGGCTTACATCTATACGCACACCGCCGGCACAGTTCGCGACGCAACATCAATGGGTTTCCGGAAGTTTCACCACCGGGGTTGGCGGTATGGATTCACGGACCGCCTGCTCGTAGGTATAGGCCGTCCGCAGCAGCTTTTTCTCCTGAAAACAGTTTCCTATGAGCTGCAATCCTATGGGAAGTCCCCGGCTGTCCCTGCCGCAGGGCAGACAGATCCCCGGCAGTCCGGCCAGGTTGGCCGAGACCGTGTAGATGTCTCCCAGATACATGCGGACCGGGTCCGCCAGATTTTCTCCCAGGCGCGGCGCCGTGGTGGGAGCCACAGGCCCCAGGAGCAGGTCATACCGTGAGAAAGCCCGGTCAAAGGCCTGCTTTATCATGCCTTTAACTTGCAGCGCTTTCAGATAATAGGCGTCATAATATCCGGCGCTGAGCACAAAACATCCCAGCATGATCCTGCGCCTTGTCTCCGGGCCAAGGCCCTGGGAGCGGGTCTTCCTGTACATATCCTCCAGCCCCTGGGGCCCTCGGGCACGATATCCGTATTTGACGCCGTCAAAGCGCGCCAGATTGGAGCTGGCCTCGGCAGCGGCTATGGTATAGTAAGCGGGGATGGCATACCGTACCAACTCCAGGTCAAACTCCTCTATTATGGCTCCCCTGTCCCGCAGCGTCTCCGCCGCCCGCAGCACCGCCTCCCTTACCTGCGGAGCAAGCCCCTCACCCAAATAATCCACGGGCAGGCCGATACGCAGGCCGTTCACATCCTCACGCAGCGCGCCTGTAAAATCCATGTCCTGAGGCTCTCTTTTTATGGAGGTGGAGTCTTTTGGGTCGTGGCCGGAGATGACCTCCAACACCGCCGCGCAGTCGGACACATCGCGGGTCATAGGGCC
Source organism: uncultured Acetatifactor sp. (assembly GCA_910577235.1). Classification (GTDB taxonomy): domain Bacteria; phylum Bacillota; class Clostridia; order Lachnospirales; family Lachnospiraceae; genus Acetatifactor. Next base: position 23,620 of record CAJTMX010000014.1, read on the forward strand.
TATCTGATCCAGAGACGAGGCGTGGGCGATCAGTCCATACCGGGACACGGTTCCGTAGGTGGGTTTCATGCCCACCACGCCGCAGTGTCCCGCCGGCTGGCGCACGGAGCCTCCGGTGTCGGAGCCCAGGGCAAAAAAACATTCCCCTGCCGCCACCGCCGCCGCGCTGCCCCCCGAGGAGCCGCCGGGTACATGACCGGGGTCATGGGGATTGCGGGTGACTCCATGGCAGGAGGTCTCCGTGGTGGAACCCATGGCAAACTCATCCATATTGGTCTTGCCCACCAACACGGCTCCCGCTGCCTCCAGCCGCCCCACTGCCTCCGCCGTATAGGAGGGAATATAATTTTCCAGCATCCGGGAGGCACAGGTGGTGCGCAGCCCCTGAGTGCACAGATTGTCTTTTACCGCAAAGGGCACCCCGGCCAGGGGCCCCCGCAGTACGCCGCTCTCGATCTGTCGCTGCACCGTCTCCGCCCGCTGCCGGGCCCCCTCCCGGTCCACGGTCACATAGCAGTGGCAGGTTTCCTCCATCCTGTCCATCTGCGCCAGCACCGCCTCCAAAGCCTGGGGCGCGGTGGTTTTTCCCGCTCTTATTGCCGCGGACAGTTCCACGGCCGAAAGTGATAACAGATCCATCCTCCCCCTCCTTCAGTCCACGGTCCTGGGAACCACGAACATGTGATCCTCCTCAACCGGAGCGTTGCGCAGAGTCTCTTCCCTGCCCTCCCCGTTTGTCACCTGGTCCTCCCGGAACACATTTTCCACCGGGAATATGTGAAATGCCGGTGCCATACCCGCGGTGTCAAGCTCCTCCAGGATGTGGATATAGTCCAGCATTTTTTCCATATCTTCAGCGGCCCGGCGTCTCTCGTCATCGGTGAGTTCCAGCTTGGCCAAAGCGGCGATATAGTCGATTGTATTGTCTGTGATCTTCGTTGCCATAGGTTTGCCTGTCCTTTTTTATTTCGATTGTAACAGATATCTTTCCATGGGACAAGTCCGGGTGGGAAGATGTTTCCACGGGTTTCGCAACATAAACATTAGATACTGCAACATAGGCAAAGATATATTGCAAAAAAGTGAGAATATGATATTCTGATTTCGAGGTAAGGAAAATGAGATGGATTAAAACACACGAACCGAAACTTAGTGAAAACTATTTGGAAATTCATTATGGAAAACTTAATAGCGAAACCCGGGACATCATTAACTATTTAGAGTCTAAAAACGTGCTGATGGGCAGGAACGAATCGGAAAGCCGCCTGATCAAGCCCAATGAGATCTATTATTTCGAGATCGTTGACCGCAAATGCTACGCCTATCTGAAGGAGGAAGTATGGAGACTGGAGGAGGGGCTGGCCGAACTCACAGAACGGTATGAAACCCATGGCTTTGTGCGTATCTGCAAGTCCATGGTGGTGAACGTCCACAAGGTAAAGCAGATTAAAGCAGACCTCAATATGCGCATGGATCTGGTCTTACTCAATGAGGAAACCATCGTTATGAGCCGGAGTTACCGGAATGAGTTCTTTAAAAAGCTGAAAAACATGAGAATGGAGGGAGTATAAATGATAGACAGACATAATTTTTGGTCAACAGTATGCCGTGTGTTTACTTGCCTGTTGATCGGGAAGATCGCTCTGGAAAGTATAATGGGCATCCGGGATGCGTTCTATGCGGAAAACATTGCAATGCTGTTTGTGATAACGTTTGTGGCGACTTTGGTCTTAAGTATGCATAAACACCTGCAAAATATACCCGCCCTGTTGGTAATGCTCCTTCAATATGCGGTATTGATGGGAAGTGTGATGGGCGCGGTATGGGTAGGAAGCCATTTCTCAGACACACATCCCAACGCCTACCGGGATATGTTCTGGTCGGTTACGGTCCCCTATGTGGTATTGGCGGGAATATATTATATTTCATTTTTCTGGAATATAAAAAAAGCCAACGCATTGCTTAAAAAGAATCAGGAAATATAAATCTACAGGAAGGAGATTATAACAATGGAAACAAAATTTAAGAACGCAAATATGGGAAAAGGAATGGATTTCCTATGGCTGGCATTGACGGCGTTTGGGGGCCTGGGCCTGGAGGCAGTGTACGCCTATATGCTGGAGCCTATGGTATATGGCGGTGAGATGCAAAGCTGGAATACCTGGCAGATCATCCTGCACTGGACGATCACCTGTACCACCTGGGGAATGGTGGCATGGTATACCGTGAGATCGGCAAAGAAAAATTATGGGTTTGATCTGTTTGAAAAGAGCGGACCTGTCAGACTGTGGCAGTGGGCAGCCGCGATCGTGTGCGCGGCGGTATGTCTGAGCAGCACATATATCGACTGGCGCGGAAGTAAACTGCTCTTGGAGTTTGAACGGTTGGGCGCGTTGAAGTTTACTTTTCAATATATATACTACCTGTTTGAAGTTGTAATGTTCATGTTGATCATTGTTTATGGGCAAAAGGCGTTCGAGATATGGTTTAAGAAATCAAATATTCCCTATGGCGGGATCGTAGTCGCCTTGACATGGGGAATGGCTCACTGGTTATCCAAGGGTACATTGGCGGCGGGCTTATATTCTTCATTTGGCGGATTCTGTTTTGGGGCGGTGTATCTGCTTTTGAACCGGAAAATCAAGTGGACATATGCAGCGTTGTGTGTTATGTTTATTTTATGAAAATATGACTATTTTTAATAGACTAGAATTTTTCACAAATATCCAATAAAATATGTAATATTTCTATCATTTTTTCCACCTGTTTTGGTTCCAGCATTTCCAGGGCACATACAATACTTTCCGCATTACGGTGTTTTATTTCTTCTCCGTGCAAAATGTAATCACTGCTCACCGACAGAGCTTTTGAGATTCGGTAAAGGGTTTCCGCTGAGAAACCCTTTTTCCCCGTTTCTATCTCATACAGAAATTTTACGGATATGTCTATTTTCTCAGCAAATCTTTCCCGTGTGTAGTTATGAATTTCCCGAAGCTCCCGTATCCTTTGTCCCGTCTGTAAATTTGTCATTTGTTCCTCCATCCTCAACCTTACATCCGGCTATGGATAGCCTATAGAGTCCCTCTTTTCCCATAATGATCCGCAGGCATACAAAAAAATATATCCATCCGGCCGCTATTGCCAACAGACTGACTTTTACGTCCAATACCATATGAAAACTCAATGCCTGCGTCGTAAAAAAATTCATTAAGAGGATAAATAATAAGGATAGATAAATGCTAAACCCTGTTGCAGCAAACATTATAAAACATATTTCAACCGAAAAAATAACCGTTCTGTCCCGTCTCTCCATGCCAATAGCCTCCAGCATGGCAAAATAGCGGGCATTTCTGTTTCTATAAAACTCTATGAGATAAAATACGGAAAAAGAAATAATGATGCCAACCCCTGCGGCGATCAGCCCCAAAAGCTTTCCCACTCCATGCATGATCCAGTACAGCAGACAGTACTCTATCCCTTTTTCCGTCAGCTTTATTTCGCTCTCTTCCGATGAGTACATCTGTAACACATCAAGCCGTAAAATAGAATCGCGCCATTCACATTGTTTCACATACTCCTCAAAGTCCTTAAAATAGTATCGTATGCTGCCTTTTGATACCGCAAACTGACTGTAGTCCTCTTTACGGAGATTCACATAAATATGCTCCATGTGGTAGTCGTCTGCCGTCAGGCTCTCTCTGACAGACAAAAAATCTGCCTCCAGGATTCCCGTCAATATATACTCATTTACAAGTACTTCTTCCGTTTCCAGATCAATAATACTGACCTTCTTTCCCAGCAGCTCCTCCCTGGCCTCGATTCCGTATGTTTCCAGTATATGGGTATCCAGCATGATCTCTCCCGGGGCTACAGGGTAACTGCCAAGTGCAGGATTGCTTTTATACCGCCCGGTAAGCTTATCCGGAAATATCGATAAGCCTTCCTGATACAGTGCCATCTCGATGGGGGCGGTGTCTCCGTAAATATTTTGATACGGTTTGCGGTTAAAGATAAAAGATTCCGCATATGGATAAATACGACCATCCAGGGATAATCCGACGCTGCCCGCTGTAAACTCCTTCTCTTTATATGTGGGCCGAATCGTACATAGCACGGAAACATCTCCGGCGTGATAGTGTTCTTTCTCCCTATGACTGTATTCTTTCAGCGAGACGACCCACGCGTCGCTGACTTCACCACCCTCAATCTCCTGATAATAATAGCAGTCCGCACTGTGTTTGTCATTAAACTCCTCTGTATATACAATAAAAGACTGTATGCACATAAGAGAGCATAGCAGCAGGACAAACACAAACATTATGCCAAATACGATTTTGCCTGCCATCTGCCTGCCCGCTTTCAGATTCCGCAGCGCTATCCGCACCCTGTCCTTAGCTCTCATCGTTCCGCCTCCATTGACGCCGGAAACACAGTCCTATCGAAAACATGCTCAATATCCATATTCCCAACGCCCGCGTCCAACGAAACACAGCTATGTCCGCCTGCATATACATATTTTGTTCCAAGTAACCGTTGAGCAGATATACAAGGAAACCGTTAAGGCATATTGCCATCAGAAACGCTCCGGTACTGCGCACAGCCACAAATATATAATAGATCTCCCGGCATACAGCCCGGGGGCACCCCAGTTGTCCCAGCATTCTAATATATCTCTGCCTCCGCATTAGTTTCATCGCCACAGAATTTTCCAGATTGTTTATCATAACAAAAAACAAGGCTATGCCAATCATACCCAGCGTGATCTGGCAGAAAAAAATAATGCTCAGAATCTCGTCCAACCCATCACTCCATATATCTTTTCCTGTGAAAACGGCATGTAATTTATGCCCCCATATACCGCTCAGGCTGTCTGTGATCGCGTACCCTTGCCCGGTGGCACTTGAAAAAGCAATATCGTGAAACCCTATTTTCTCCAGCCCACAAGAATCTGTTTCACTGTAACCGGTCAGGTTAAACGCATATCCGTTGGGATACAGCGGAGACAAATATTCACCGCAGACTCTGTCTATATCTCCTGCGAGGGAGAACAAAAAGAACACACCCAAAAAAGCCAGACACTGTAAAATCAGAGAAAGAATCCACTCTTTCTTCTCATACCTGTATTCATATGCCACAAGCTTAAGCATGTCCCAGAATTTCATGATTTATCACTTTACCGTCCTGTAGTGTAAATATTTCATCCGTCTGTCCAGCGTCTTCCCTGTTATGAGTTACCAAAACAACTGTTTTTCCCTGCTCTGCCTGCGCTCGCAAAAGTTCCATGATCATCTGCCCATTCTCCCAGTCCAGATTTCCGCAGGGTTCGTCCGCAAGCAGGATGTCCGGGCTGTTCACAATAGCCCGGGCTATACACGCGCGCTGCTTTTCTCCCCCTGAAAGGTTCTTTACAAAGGCATCCCGCTTATGCGATAGCCCAACCGCCTGCAGTGCCTGTTCTATCTTTTCCTTCCTATGCCTTTCCGGCACTTGGGTGATCATCAGCACGATCTCCACATTTTGATATACGGTATACATTTCCTCGAGAAAATAGTCTTGAAAGATAAAGCCTATCTTACTGCAACGGTAATGTGCCAGTGCCTTTTCACCCAGATCGTATACAGGCTTTCCCTCAATCTCTACGCGCCCTCTGGATGGGAGCATCAGACCTCCCAGCATTTTGAGCAGTGTGGATTTTCCACTGCCCGACCGCCCGATAATACTTGAAAACATCCCCCTGTTGATGTGAATACTCACATCCTTTACAGGCCATAGTTCACTCTGATTTTCCGTGAAACATTTACCCAATCCCTCTGCAAGTATCATATTTTATATACCCCACGCTTTATTAAATATAAGTATATTTTCTGGGTCAGGGTTATTGATCTGGATCGTTCTATGTAGCGAGTCATATTGCAGGATCAGGCCAAAGGGAGTATCTTTTACTTTGCAGAAGTAAACATTGGTAAATGTTCCCTCCTTACTGGTGACAGTCAAGTTGTAATCGATATACCACGCATTTGAGACATACATTTCATTCAAGTCGGAGTACTGCTCTATCTGTTCTTCTGTCAGCTTGGCTCCGACGCCCCTCTTTTTCCATTCATCGTAAGTCTCCCTTTGATACTTCTGGTATAATGCGTTCAAGTCTATATTATAAAATTGGAGTTCATTGCCGCGAACCACTATACAGGCCCCGGGATATGCATCACTGTTTGTGACCTTGTAAGTTCCGTCAGCGATTTTTCCGTCTCCCCGGCGGGAAGTTAAAAATGCACCTGCCAAAAACACCACTGCAACTGCCAAAACAATACTGACTTTTAATGTCTTTTTCATGTTTACCTTTTCCATACCCCTCGGATCAGCTTGCTTTTCTATTTTAGCATCTCGTAAGCCATAACCAACTCTGATTATCCGTGAAACACTATCCCAATCCCTCAACAAGTGTTATATCCTATTTACCCCATGATTTTTTAAATACAAGAATATTTTGCGGATCAGGGTTATTGATCTGGATCGTTCTATGTAGCGAGTCATATTGCAGGATCAGGCCAAAGGGGGTATCTGTTACCATACAAAAATACGCATTGGTAAATGTCCCCTCCTTACTGGTGACAGTATGATTATAGTCTATCGTCCACGTGTTATAGACAAACATTTCATTCAGGTCGGAAAACTGCTCTTTCTGTTCCTCTGTCAGCTTAGCTCCTACACCCTTCTGCTCCCATACTTCAAAATTCTGGTTTTCCAGTTCCTGATACAGTGCATTCAGATCTATATTATAAAATTGGATTTCATTGCCCCGCACCACTATGCAAGCATCGGGATATGCATCACTGTTTGTAACTTTGTAAGTTCCGTCAGCGATCCTTCCGTCTCCCCGACAGGAAATTAGAAATGCACCTGCCAATAGCACCACTGTAACTGTCAAAAAAATACTGACTTTTAATGTCTTTTTCATATTTTATACCCTTCTGCGTGTTTCAGCACGCGTACCTATCAATATTCGAAGGTTTACTTTCAAGCTTACCCCTTCCTGCATACCTGTTGTTGACAAATCAACTGGGGTATTGCGACAGCTAATATCTTAAACGCGTTTACTCTTATCCATATCCCCCCGCATTAACTTGTTTTTCTCTTACCGTTATTATAAATAATGTTTACTTTTTAAGTATAACACACGCACATGATTCTGTCTATATGTCAAAGCATTATAAAACATGTAAGTGGCAATAAATTTTCTAATGAATCAGATTAATATGTACAAGTATATGTATCGTATGTGGTCTCTTCATAATTGGTATACACATCCACCGTAGCGGGTTTGTTACTCAATGGCATACTTACATGAACCGCTCTGGTAACGTAGGATACGTCTGTAAACGTAATCTCTCTGGAATTCAACCCATTGCTCGGTACATAACTTGTCCCACTGTAATTGGATACCAATACATTATTAAAGAAATCGTAAAAATTCACACCGGTCAGCGTCATCTGGGCCGTTAGCTGATTGATCTGTATCGACTTATCTCCACTGCTTGCCCCGCATCCCGTAAAGCATGACCCAAGCGCTATGCAGCTCAGGATCACAAGTACTGTTTTCTTATGTTTCATACTATAGCACCTCCATCTTTATTGCCACTTTACATGCTTTAGAATGCTTTGATTCATTCTTTGGCGTTCTTATTTATAAACTATATCAGTTGCAAATTAAAGATGCCATTACCTATAGTTCCCATATATATTACTTTTTGTTCCTTGCGGTCTCCATTTGATCAATCAAATAGGGGAGGTCACGTCACCTCCCCTGATTCCCGTCAGCATATTCACTTACGCCATTGCCAACAGATACTCATATCATGCCCGGCCGGTCACTGATAATACTCCGCCTGGGCCTGCCACAGACGCCGGTAAGCTCCTTCCTCCAAGACCAGACGGTCATGAGGCCCCAGCTGTACCAGGCTGCCCCGTTCAAGCACTGCCACACTGTCGCAGAATCTACAGGTGGACAGCCGGTGACTGATGGAGAGCAGGATGCGCTCTTCGTCCCTGAAACCCTCCAGATTTTCCAGTATCCGCTCATAAATCTGCGCTTCCGCGTAAGGGTCCAGCGCCGCTGTGGGTTCGTCCAATATCAGTATGGTCCCGTCCTTGTACAAAGCCCGCGCAATGGCTACTTTCTGAGCCTCCCCGCCGGACAGTTCCGTGCCGTCCTCCTCATAATCCCCGAAGAGGGCCTGCTCCGTTCCCCGGGGCAATGCTTTCACCTTACCCTCCAGCCCCGCCCGGGCCAGAGCCATGTCCACCCGTTCCCGGTCATACCGGCGGCAGGCAGCCACATTGGAGCCCAGGGAAAACGCGAACAGGGAGAAATCCTGAAACACCGTGGACAACAGCGCTCTGTAACCCTCCGGGTCATACGTCCAGATATCCTCGCCGTTTAAAAGTATCCTGCCCTCCGTAGGGCGCTGCAGGCGGCATAACAGTTTGATCAGCGTGGTCTTTCCGCTGCCGTTCTCTCCCACCAGCGCCAGTCTTTCCCCGGCACGCAGCGTCAGACTCACGTCTTGCAGGGCATAGCTGTTCTCACTTCCGGGATAGCAAAAGCTCACATGCTCAAAACGTATCTCGCGGACTTTATCCACCGTCAGCGGTGCCGGGGCCTTACCGTCATGCCTATCCTCGGGACGGGAGCTTTCTTCCGGCAGATCCATATAGGCAAAATAATTGACCAGATGGGTATTGTTATTGCGCAGGTCGGTAAATGTCTCCCCCATATTACTGAAAGAGAGAATAAGGGAAGTTATGGCAGTGTATAGCACCAAAATATCTCCCACGGGGACGCGTCCCTCCAGAGCCTGAGCCGCCGTCAACATGTAGACTGCCAAACCGCAGATGCCCACGCACAGCAGTTTCACGCCGCCGCAGACGCTGTCGGCTCTCAGCTCTTTCCGCTTTCCTCTGGCAAACGGCTCAAAACACCGCTTTCCGCTCTCCTCCAACACCAGACGGCTCTGGGCGAAGATCCGTATATCCATCCCCATATTTTCATCCGGCAGATAGTTCATCGTATAATAGTCTCCGTACCGCTGATACACCGCTCCCTCCAAAAAAACGCGGTAACTTGCATCCCAGCGCCGGGCGGTAACGTGGCAGGACACCAAGACACATACCGTTGCCAACAGGGCCAGCAGTGGCAATGCCCCCGGCGAAAGCCCTGCCCCGTAGCGGACAAACAGCACCAGCGCCGCCAGCCCTCCGCTCATATTGCCGCACAGGCTTTCCGTATCCCAGTACAGGCTGGCCATACCCGCCCCCGAGACATTAATGCTACCAGATACCTGTTCCCGCAGCCGCCTGGTTTCTACGCTCTCCAGCATACCATAGGGCAGATCATAGGCCTTATCTGTCAGGTGGATCTCATGGGCAGAAAACAGATCACTGTATCCCACTGAGATCCTGGCCTCCAAAATGCTTTTGATCATAGTTAGAAAAAAGATCGCCAATACCGACATAGCCACATATAACAGCAGTTTTCTCAGATCCCTGCCGCCTGTCAATTCTCCCAGTATACCCGCCATGGCCACCGTGGCCACACAGGGAACGACGGCTCCCAGCACGCTTTTCCACGCCACATATCCCAGCTGCCCCGGCAAGATGCGGTCAAACTCTCCCAAACCTCTATATAATATTTTTATATCCTCTCCCAGACTACGTCCGTTTTTATTCCATCCCATATTATCCTCTTTCCTGCATACCTGTAGTACACAAGCCCTCTGGGGTTATGCCTGCGGTATTGCGCCAATCGTTATTCTCTTCGCTCCCTTTGCCTTTCTGATAATATCTGCTTTGTATATGAAATAGCTCCGCGTATTTACCTCCCAGAGCCAGCAACTGCTCATGTGTGCCACATTCCGCAACGCGCCCGTCCTCCAGCAGTATGATCCGGTCGCAGAACCGGGTGGATGCCAGTCTGTGGGAGATAAAAACGGCCGTCTTGTCCGCTGTGAATCTCCGGTATTGCTCATAGACCGCCTGCTCCGCCAGCGGGTCCAATGCGGCAGTGGGCTCGTCCAGTACCAGCACCGGCGCGTCCTTGTACAGCGCCCGGGCCAGCAACAGTCGCTGTAGCTGCCCTCCGGACAATTCCGTACCCTGCTCAGCTATCCGCTTATTCAAACAGGTATCCGCACCCTGGGGCAGACAGCGGATCTTCTCCTCCAGCCCTGCCCAACGGATGCAATTCCACATCCGCTCCGTATCCACGTCTCCGGTGATATTCAGCGCAATATTGTCCGCCACACTCACCGGCAGTACCCCTGAATTTTGAAAAACCGCGGAGAACAGATTGTAATACTCCTCAGGTTCTATCGACCCTGACGGTACGCCTCCCGCTAATATCTCCCCCTCACAAGGGTGTAGCAGGCCGCACAGAAGCTTTACCAAAGTGGTCTTTCCCGCACCGTTGGCCCCCACCACGGCAAGCTTTTCTCCCGGTGCGATCTCCAGATTCAGATGCTTTAACACCTGATGGGTCCGGGTCTGTCCGTCCTCTCCCGTCTCGGTATAAGCATAGGAGACATCACAAAACCGAAATCCCATAGGACAGGGCAGTTCCCGGATCGTTGGGTGATGGGATACCTCTTTACTCCGAGACGCGGCGGCACTCCCCTTTCCCAGATTCATATACTCCCAATAGTCTTTTGCATAGTTTCTTGCCTCCTGCAGCTGGGATATGCTGTCCGTCAGCCGTTTGAGCCAGCCTCCCAGCCCTGTGACTGCCGTAAAATACATGGCAAAATCCCCCACTGTCATCCGGCTGTGAAAGAAAGAATACAGAAGATATCCGTAGGCGCAGCCATCCCGCAGCAGGATCAGCGCCCCGGCAAACCACAGTTTCCTGCGTTCATATCCCGCGATCACCTGTTCAACCCCGCGCTTTTGTTCCAGCGCCAGCTGTGCCATCTCACGCAGCCATCCCGCCATATTATAGATCCGGATATCCTTTCCTTCCTCAAGCCCTCTGGTGCCATAAGCTACATAGTTAAGCTTGCGTCCCACTTTGGCCTTCTCCTGTTTCAAACCCTGTTTTTTCTGTTCTGTGCGGATACTCTGCCACAGCTCCAGAGCGGAGAGAGACAGCAGAGCCAGCACTGCCAGAGGATGCAGGCCGCCGAGAACGATGGCATATGCCGTCAGGCCCCCCGCAGCCGCCAGCAGTTCTGTCAAACGGGGCAGCAGCATCACCATTCCCCAGTTAGGGCTGCTCACCGCCTGTCTGGCCTTTTCCATCAAAACTTTTCCCCCAGGGGAGGAAAAAACCTCATAGTCCAGCTCCATGGTCTTTTTTTCCCAGGCCGGTATCAGCCGGGTATAGAGCCGGGTATGTGCATAACCCGTAACGGCGTTGCCAAATACATGATCGGCGACAGAAAGCAGCAGCCACAATCCGCCGACCCATCCGATCGCGGCGCAGAGCGTCCCTATGGATACACTTGCCGTCACGCAGTCCAAAATGATCTTTGGGAGCCAGAGTGTGACCAGGGATAAAGCCACCCTGACCGCGCTCCCCAGAACCGGCAGCATACAGCCGCCGGGAGAGATTTTAGTTAATTCCTTTGCAGAATCTTTGCTATTCATATAATATTTCATATGCACCTCACTGTTTTTCCGGGCCTGGCAGAATATTTAGCGGACGGAGATTCCCGTCAGCCCTTAATGCCATATGCCCACTATAAAAGGCCACGGTTTACCCGTGACCCACTCATATACCCGATACTATATTTTCGCGCAGAAAAAACAGCTCCAATGCCTATGGAGTTACCGGGTATCATCGTGTTGATGTTACGGGAAAATGCAACACAAACAGACGGGAATCCCCGTCATACATCTGTGTAAATAACTATCGCATTCTTCCGCATACAAAAATCAACACGACAACACCCTCTTTCTCTTATTAATTGTTCTATGTCAAAATTTTGTCAGCTACGCGCTGGGCTGCTGACGGCTCATCTCCAACAGCTTATTACGCATCTCCGTCTCGATGCGCAGCAGTTCTGTCTCGGCGTTCTGACGCTTGATGCGTCCCTCGTCCTGAATCTTTCTGACCTCATCCAGCGTGCTGATCAGTGTCTGGTTGGTGGCAGTGAGTGTCTCGATATCCACGATACCTCTCTCCGCTTCCTTGGCCGTCTCCACTGTGGCGATCTTCAGCGCGTCCGCATTCTTTTTCAGCAGCTCGTTGGTCATATTGCTGACCTCTCTCTGGGCCTTGGCGGCATCCGCCGAGTGATCCAGACCGATGGCTATGACCATCTGGCTCTTCCACAGAGGGATCGTGTTCACCAGTGTGGATTGAATCTTCTCGGCCATGGTGGTATCGTTGCTCTGGATCAACCGGATCTGGGGGGCCATCTGTAACGAGATAGTCCTGGTCAGTTCCAGATCATAGAGCTTTTTCTCAAAACGCTCGCACTTGGAAGAGAAATCTTTGGCTTTCTGGGCGTCCTCCGGCAGACCGCTCTGCTCCGCCCTGGCTACCAGCTCCGCCAGTTCCACATTGCGGGCCTGCTCCAGCTTTTTCTTGCCGGCAAGAATGTACATGGACAGCTCCTTGAAGTAATTCAGATTCAGCTCGTACATTTTATCCAGCATCGCCACGTCTTTCAGCAGCGTGATCTGGTGTTCCTCCATGACCTTGCACACCTTATTGATGTTGACTTCCGCCTTGTCATACTTGGCCTTCATATTGGACAGCTTGTTACTGCTCTTTTTGAAGATTCCCAGAAAACCTCTCTCGTCCTCCCCTTCTTCAAAGCAACGCAGCTCGCCCACCACCTCGGTAAGCAGCTGACCGATCTCACCCATATCCTTGGTGCGGACGCTGCTGAGGGCGTTCTCGGAAAAGTCCGCGATCTTTTTCTGGCTGCCCGCGCCATACTGCAGGATCATCTGGGAATTGCTCAGGTCGATCTGCTCTGCGAAATCATTCACCATTTTCTGCTCTTCCGGAGTCAGCTCCATATTCATCTGCTCCTTGACAGCCTCTGCCACCTGGGCCTCGCTCACAGCGGCAACCTCCTGCTTTGTCTCCGCAAAAGGGTCCAGCGTCAGTGTCGGGGCCTGGTTTAACATGGTATCCAGTTCACTCATCTTCATCCTCCATACTGCGTCTATATTTTTAGTGTCCGCCATGAGAGGCAAGTCTTGGCGCAGCGCAAAACCTGCCGGGTCATACTATGGCTTAACCTTGTTCACTCCCTGTTTTCGCGTATTCCAGTTCTTTGCTGATGCTCTCCTTGGTCAACCCCTCCTGGGCCAGCATTGTCTCCAGCACCTGCGCGTCCGTGGTCACATCATACACACGGTGGCGGAACAGATTGTTGAGCAGTTCCGTGAACGCCGCGTTGATGGTATCCAGCGTCTTTTCAATCTGTGCTTTGGCAGATAGTATATCCTCTCCCGGCACACTGACCTGGTCAAATTCTTTGTAAGCCTCCACCAATTTCAGAGTGGTGGGCAGATAATAGTCCATAACTCTGTGCATCTGGGACATCTGATCCGGATACTCCCTGACTTTGTCAAAGATCTCCTTCAAAAGATTCTCCAGCCGATACAGTTTGGCGGAGATCACCTCTCCCTCAATGGCATCGTTCATATCCCGCAGTTTGCGGATGCATTCCATGCCCTCCGCGATCATCTGATTCAGCTCCCGGTCACGGGCATTCTGCTCCTGCTCCACGATCTCGCCCGGTGTCAGCGGACGTTCCTCCTGCACGGGCAACGCCTGATGTTCCCGAACCATGCGGGCTCTCTCCGCATCCTGATACTGCTTATAGATTACGTCATTGAGCATGAGGGTAGTTCCCTGCTCGTCCAAATGTCCTTGGGGAAAGATTCCCAGACGCAGCATACGCCGTATGTCATGCAGCACAAAGCTTTTGCTCTTCTGAATAGACGCCGCCAGTTGAGAGATTTCGGCGTACATCCTGGCGCCGCAGAGCTGAATATACCGGTCCGCCCGTTTCAGGCGCTGATGCTTGGAGCATCCCAACTGAACCATGCCAAAGAAAAACAGTGACATAATGGCTCCTGCCAACATCCCGGAGGCTTCCCAGGTCAGCAGGCAGGTCAGTAAAACCATACCTCCCAGTCCCAAACCGATACCGCCGAACACTTTGTACAGAACGCCGGCCACACTCCCCACCCGCTTGGTTTTGACAAGCGGCCTGGGAAAGCCCTGAACAGGCATGGGCATCTGCCGGTAAACCGGGCCGGGGCGGCCTCCCTGACCGCCGAAAGGGCCTCTGCCCGGCTGACCGGGTTGCCCGCCTTGCGGAGCCGCTTGTCTGGGGGGCTGCCCCGTCGGTCTTCTGGTGTTCCAACTGGCGCTGAAATTCCCATGCTGCTCCTGCCAGTTCTGCCAGTTCTGTTTCATCTGCTCTTTCTGGCGGTTATGTCTGTCCGTACCCTCGGGACTCCCGCCCAGAAAGGTATAGTTGGCTTCGCGGATGGCATTGTTTACCGTCTGCCCTACCAGTTCATTCAGATTTTTAAAATCGCCGCTGTTAAGTCCCTCCGCCAATGCATCGCGAAATTGCTCCCCCAGCGCGCCATTACCCATAATATCACTCATTGATCTGACTCCAAACCTTACGTTACGCCGCCTTGCTGCATTTAACTCATTTTTCCAAAGCTCCGTGCGCTTTAGCGCACTTCCATTCAAGAGAGTTAAATGCCGTGTATTTAACTCATTATCCCACAACTCCGTGCGCTTTAGCGCACATTCTATTCAAGAGAGTTAAATACTGTGTATTAACTCATTATCCCACATAACATGATGGTTCGCAAGGTTTTTATAAAATTTTAAGAGGTCCATCTACCGGTCCATCTCCGCCACTCTTCCTGTAGATTTGTGCTCCCGGATGATGCCATCGATCTCCTTTAGGTCCGTGGACAGCAGATCGCCGGGAATCGTGTTTTTCAGCGCGCTGGTGGCATTGCCGTACTCCAGCGCTCTCCGGTAATCTCCTTCACCGGACAGCAGCCCGTAGAGCACCCCGGAAATATAGGCATCGCCGCTGCCGATCCGGTCCACCACCTCGATATCCGCGTAGGGCGGCTCCTCATAGTATGTATCCTCCCTGGCGCTATAGATAATGGAGCCGAAGGTATGACGCTTGGGACTGTGTACCACCCGTTGGGTAGAGGCCACGATGGAGATGGGATATTCCTGCGTAAAGCTCTTCATGATCTCCCGGGCGCTGCCCTCCTTCAGAAACGTCAGACGAGCCGTATCCTCAGAACAGAAAAACACGTCCACATAGGGCAGGATGCTCTCGATACAGGCCTTGGCCTCCGCCCCGGTCCACAGATTGCCCCGGAAGTTGACGTCAAAGGAGATCAGCGTGCCCTGGGCTTTGAACCGACGTATCATTTCGATGGCAGTCTCCCGCAGCTGAGGACTTAGGGCCAGTGTGATCCCGCTGGTGTGAAAACAGCGCGCCGCCTGATACAGGCTGTCGTCATAGTCGGCAACCGTCAGCTTGTTGACGGAGGTATTCTGCCTGTCATATACGATCCTTGGCTTGCGGGGATATGCGCCGCTCTCATAGTAATACACGCCCAGACGGGCATCTCTGTCCTGATCATACACCAGATAGTCATCGCTGACACCGCAGAGACGTACTCGGTTCTTGATATATGTACCCAGATCGTTGGCCGGCAGCTTGGATATAATACCGCAGCGCAGACCCAGCATAGCCGCGCCGGTAATGGCGTTGAGCTCCGCGCCCCCCGCCTGCTTGCCCAGAGTGTCTCCTCTGGTGATCCTCTCATTGTCCGGCGGAGACAGACGCAGCATCAGCTCACCCAGCGACAGCAGATCGAAATCCTTCTTCATATTCCCACCCTTCCCTTATTGAGTATAAGTTACTCCAGATAATACAGTCTTTATTTTAGCACGTTTTCACCAGCGGGTAAAGGAGATTTGTCCAGCAATACCTCCATGGCCGCAAGCAATCCCTCGGTGTCGGCAAGCAGTATCTGCGCGTCCTTTTCGATGACATTGCACTTTCTGTATTTGTAGGTAAAAAACGGATTTCCATAGGCTGTAAAACGCAGTCTGTCGCCATAAGGTCTCATAAACTCCGGTATCCTCTCCGGAGCGATGGGGGCATCGGGCCTGAACGTAAAGACGATCCGCTCGTTCTTCCCTTTCAGTTCCGTCATATAGAGCCTGTGGGCCGCCACACGGATCAGCGCGATCCGCAGCAGATTTTCCACGGAGACGGGAATGGTTCCGAAACGGTCCAGCAGTTCATCCCGCATATCGTCCCGCTCCCGGATGTTTTCAATACCTGCTATGCGCTTGTAGATATCCAGTTTCTGCACTTCATTGACAATATACTCCGGCGGGATAAAGGCATCCACATCCAGGTCTACCGTGGTGGTAAAATCCTCCTGCATGGATATGCCCTTTCTGCGCTGCACCGCCTCGTTCAGCATCTTACAGTACAGCTCATATCCCACCGCCTCCATATGGCCGTGCTGGCGCATCCCCAGCAGATTGCCGGCTCCCCGAATCTCCAGATCCCGCATGGCTATCTTGAAACCGCTGCCCAGATCCGTGAATTCCTTTATGGCGGCCAGCCTCTTTTCGGCCACCTCCTTCAGCGTCTTGTCCCTCTTATACATCAAAAACGCGTAGGCGGTCCTATTGGAGCGGCCCACCCGCCCCCGCAGCTGGTACAGTTGTGAAAGTCCCAGATTGTCGGAGTCGTGTACGATCATGGTGTTTACATTGGAGATATCCAGTCCCGTCTCGATGATGGTGGTGGATACCAGCACATCGATCTCCCCGGCGATAAAGTCCACCATGATCTTTTCCAACTCATTCTCTTTCATCTGCCCGTGGGCATACGCCACCGTTGCCTCCGGCACCAGTGCCGCCACCGCCGCAGTGACATCCGCTATATTGTTAACCCGGTTGTAGACATAAAAGACCTGTCCTCCCCGTCCCAGTTCCCGGACAATGGCCTCCCTGACCATCTCCTCGTTGTACTCAAGGACATAGGTCTGTATGGGCAGACGCTCGTCCGGTGCCTCCTCCAAAACGCTCATATCCCGGATGCCGATCAGACTCATATGAAGGGTACGGGGGATGGGGGTGGCAGTCAGAGTCAGCACATCCACATTCTCTTTCAGTTTCTTGATCTTCTCCTTGTGGGCTACGCCAAAACGCTGCTCCTCATCGATGATAAGCAGCCCCAAATCCTTGAATTTTACATCCTCCGACAACACTCTGTGGGTGCCGATCACAATATCCACCAGGCCCTTCTGCAGATCCGCGACGGACTTTTTGATCTCCCCAGGGGTGCGGAACCGGGATAACAGCTCCACCCTCACCGGAAAGTCTTTCATTCTCTGGGTAAAAGTGTTGTAATGCTGCTGGGCCAGAATCGTGGTGGGCACCAGATACACCACCTGCTTGCCCTCCTGTACGGCTTTGAAAGCCGCCCGTATGGCAATCTCCGTCTTGCCGTACCCCACGTCTCCGCAGATCAGCCGGTCCATGATCTTGCCGCTCTCCATATCCGCCTTGGTGTCGGCGATGGCCGCCAGCTGATCCTCCGTCTCCTCAAAGGGGAACATCTCTTCAAACTCCCGCTGCCACACCGTATCCTTGCCGTACTGGTACCCTGTAGCCTGCTGCCGCAGAGCATAGAGTTCCACCAGGTCCCCCGCCACCTGGTCCACGGCTGTGCGCACCTTGGACTTGGTGCGGTCCCATTCTTTGGTGCCCAGCTTATTCAGTTTCGGCTTGCCACCCTCCGCCGACGCGTACTTCTGGATCACGTCCAGACCGGTGGCCAGCACATAGAGATTGCCGCCGTCACGGTACTCGATCTTCATGTAGTCCTTGACGACTTTTTCTACCTCCACCTTTTCTATGCCCCGGTAGACGCCCAGGCCGTGGGTCTCGTGTACCACATAGTCGCCCACCTTAAGTTCCTGAAAGTCATGGATCTTCTGGCCCTGATACAGTTTCTTTTTCTTCTTTTTCTTTTCCGCGCCAAAGATATCCGACTCAGCGATCACCACATATTTGATCAGAGGATATTCAAACCCTTTGTTCACGTGGCCGTAATAGGTCAGAACCTCCCCGGGCTGCACTTCCCGAAAGGGGTCCTCCGTATAGACTGCTGTCAGCTCATATTCCCGCAGATCCTCCGCCAGCCGTTTCGCCCGGGTCCGTGAGCCGGACAGCAGCAGTACCCGGTAGCCCTGTTTGCGATAGCGGGACAGGTCCTTTACCAGCGCCTCAAAACTGCTGTTGTAGGGAGAGACATTGCGGGCGGATACCGCAAAGCGGGAGACGGGTTTCAGCAGGCTGTTCTTTCCGTCCATCGTGGACAGGGATACCACTGCGGACCGAAGGCACCGGGCCATGACCTGCTCCCTGCCGTAGAGGATATCCATCTGCCCCGGCAACACATAACCCTTTGCCGCACGCTGTTCCATGCTCTCGCGAAACTCCAATTCCACGGCGTCCGCATGCTCGGCGATCCTGGCCGGTTCATCCATGAAAAAAGCCGTCTGCCCTCTGCCGCCCTCCATCTGCTGTAGCAGCTCCGGCAATGTCATCGTCTCCTGATAAAAATACCGGATATAGCTCTCCAGATTCACTTTGGTCTGAAATTCCAACAGCTGTTCCTTCAATTCTTCCATCTGGGTGTGCACCCGATGGGCCGCCTCCGTGGTAAAGGACTCCCGCAGCTTTCTCTCTTGGACCGCGGCCTCCTCCTCTATACGTTTCACGCCCTCCCTCAGCCGCTCCCCGGTCATGACAAACTCGGTGGCGGGATAGACAGTGGCACTCTCCAGTTTTTCTATGGAGCGCTGGCTGCGCACGTCAAAAGAGCGTATGGACTCCACCTGGTCACCCCACAGTTCGATCCGGTAGGGGTTCTCCTGAGTCAGGTCAAAAATATCCACGATACCGCCCCGCACCGAGAACTGGCCGCAGTTCTCCACCTGCGCGGCTTTTTCATAGCCCATGTCCACCAAGCGTCTGGAAAGCGCCGTCTCATCCAGCATACCGCCGCTTTCCACGGTCAGAATATCCCTGTCCAGATCCCATTTAACCTGCGGCGTCATCAGGGCCGCAAAGGTGGTGATCAACGTCAGGGGCTTGCCCTCAGCGATCCGCCGCAGCACTGCCACCCTCTCCCGGGTGAGCTGGTTGCCGTGGGTGTCCGCCTGGAAAAAGATCAGATCCTTGGCCGGATAAAGTTTTACATTCCTGTCGTAAAATCGGTATTCTTCATATAGCTCCCGAGCCTTTAAGTCGCTGTAGGTGACGATCACCTTGTACCGCAAGCCATCGGAAAGGCCGTATATCATATGCAGTTTTTGCGAGTCCACACAGCCGCTGAGCGCGACAGGAGTCCTGCCTTTACGAATGTCTTCCCTGGCCTGGTCGTATTCCGCCAGCTCCCGCAGGGGCGCTAATAATGCCTGCATCCCATATCCTCCTATTTAGAGTTCCGCTACGACCCGCACGGTCCCATTTCTCGCAGAGCAATTTCCGGCCTCCAGCGTCCGGAAATTCTCTGGGCACCGTGCAGGCCTTGCTGTTTTAGAGTTCCGCTACGGCTTTTTTTTTCGTGTTATATCGGTTCATGGCGCCGTCCGCATCGCCCTGCATGATCATGCGGACGGCCTGCTCCGCCTTGTCGAATGTCTCCTCCAGCGCCTTCTGCTCCTTGTCCGTAAAATGACCCAGCACATAGTCCTTTAAGTCGTACCCCTGGGGTTTGTCGCTCACTCCCATTCTGATACGCGTGAAATCTTCACATCCCAGATGCAGGATAATATTCTTCAGCCCGTTATGGCCCCCTGCACTGCCTTTTTTACGGATACGCAGCTGCCCCACGTCCAGATTGATATCATCCGACACCACCACCAGCTGCGTGGCCACGTCGACCTTATAATAATCCGTCACTTCCCGGATGCTCTCACCGCTCAGATTCATATAAGTCAACGGTTTTACCAGAATCACCTTCTGTCCGTCGATATATCCCTTTCCGATAATGGCTTTGTGTTTCCTCTCCAGCATGACGATCTGATATTTTTTGGCAATATCATCTATGAACTTAAAACCTATATTATGCCTGGTATTGTCATATTCCCTGCCCGGATTTCCCAGGCCCGCGATCACAAACATCCCGTTTTCCTCTCTTTTCTTTCCGTTCGTCCCCGGCAAATATGCCTAAGTATTCTAATGATACCCCATAACATGACTTAAATTCAAGCATAAATTCCCATTTTTACCTTTACATACACATGCACGCGGCAGATTGTGGATAACTTTTTTATAGCAGGCAATAAAAGAGGCTGTCCTGCGACAGCCTCACACCCCAATACATTTATCGTATATGTAAACTACAGATTTCATATACTGCTCACTCTTCATAGGCGTCCGGCATAGCCAGCGCTTTCTGATAGCTCTCCAGGATCACGTTCTGAATATGTTCCCTGGTGGCGGAATTGATGGGATGGGCCACATCCCTGTGCTCCCCGTCCGCCGATTTCTTGCTGGGCATGGCGATGAATATGCCCTTTTCCCCTTCGATCACCTTGATATCATGTACCACAAACTCATCGTCTAAAGTAATTGACACGATAGCCTTCATCTTACCTTCCTTTGTAATCTTGCGAACCCGTACATCTGTTATCTGCATCAATATAACCCCCTTAGCTAAATGATCCTAATGTACCCCGATTACATGCGCCCCGGCGCATATTTCTGTTTATATAACGTACCTTTCATTTTTCTCCACCACAATCCGGATACCATTCTCTCCAACAAAGCGGGACCCGGCCCGTATCGTATCGCGGCTTTCCACTATGCAGTTTTCAATATAAGTATTGTCGCCTATATAGACGTCGTTCAAGATAACGGAGTTCTTGATCACACAGTTGTTGCCTATATAGCTCTTCTTGAATATCACCGAATTCTCCACCACGCCGTTGACGATACAGCCGCTGGAGATCAGGCTGTTGCGTATCTCGGCTCCCGGATTGTACTTGGCCGGCGGCAGATCGTCCACTTTGGAATAGATGTCGGGATACTGCTTGAAAAAGTAATCCCTTACCTCCGGTTTCAGGAAGTCCATATTGGTGCCGTAATAGTCCTCCACCGACGCGATATTGCGCCAGTATTCCTTGATCTTGTAGGCGTATATCCTCTTCATGTCCTTGTAGCGGATCAGTATATCCCGAACAAAATCGTACCGCTCTTCCTCCACGCATCGCTCGATCATCTCGATCAGATTCCGGCGGCGGATCACATAGATCCCGCAGGAGATCGAATTGCTCTTGGCCTGCAGCGGCTTTTCCTCAAACTCCGTAACCCGGAAGTCCTCGTTCATCTTCATCGTGCCGAAACGCTCGATCTCCGTCCCCTGCTCCATATCCCGGCAAACCACTGTGATATCCGCTTTTTTCTCGATATGGTATTCCAGCAGTTTGTTAAAGTCCATCTTGTACACGCCGTCGCCGGAGGCGATGACCACATAAGGCTCGTGGCTGTTCTTCAGCCAGGTCAGATTCTGTGCTATGGCGTCCGCCGTGCCCCTGTACCAGTTGCTGTTGTTGACCGTCACGGCAGGCGTGAACACATACAGCCCGCCCTGCTTACGCCCGAAATCCCACCATTTGGAGGAACTCAAATGTTCGTTCAGACTTCTGGAATTGTACTGCGTAAACACCGCAACCCTCTGGATATGGGAATTGGACATATTGCTGAGCGTAAAATCGATGCTCCGGTAGCTCCCGGCCACAGGCATGGCGCAGATAGCCCGTTTCTGTGACAACTCTTTCATTCGGTGGTTATTGCCACCTGCCAAAATGATCCCTATCGCTCTCACTGTTATCTCTCCTCTGCCTTAATTAATGTCTTGCCGCTGGCCAGATACGCGTCCGGATAATCCGCCGCCGTGGTCTCTCCGGCGATCACCGTATTCTTTCCCACGCTGACGCCGCAGGGAATCACGCTTTTCTCACCCACCGTCACCAGACCGTGATTGTAAATATGAGGCGCGGTGTCGTTCTCCGCCTCGTCTCCCACTCCCAGTTTCACGTTGTCGCCGATCCGTACATTTTCCGCCACGATGGCCTTGTTGATCTCGCATCCCGGGCCGATGACCACATTATTCATGATAATGGAATCGCGGATGACCGCCCCTGCTCCTATCGTAACGCCGCATCCGATCACGGAATTGTACACCCGGCCGCAGACATCTGTCCCCTCGCCTATGATACAGCGCTGTACCACACTGTCACTGGACATATACTGCGGCGGCAGGATATCGCTCTTGGTGTAGATCTTCCAGTACTCCTCATAGAGGTTAAACACCGGCACGATATCGATCAGCTCCATATTGGCTTCCCAGTAGGAACTCAGTGTGCCTACATCCTTCCAGTAGCCGTTGAATTCATAGGCGTACAGGGGTGCCCCCTTATCATGGCAGTAGGGGATCACATGCTTGCCAAAGTCCAGAGCAGGCTGGTCGGCCATATTGATCAGCGCCTCCTTCAGCGTCTTCCAGTTGAAAATGTAGATACCCATGCTGGCCAGATTGCTCCTGGGATGCTCGGGCTTTTCTTCAAAGTCGGTGATACGCCGGTTCTCATCCGTGATCATAATGCCGAAACGGCTGGCCTCCTCCATGGGAACAGGCATCACGGCGATGGTCACTTCCGCGTTGTTCGCCTTGTGAAAATCCAACATCACCTCGTAGTCCATCTTGTAGATATGGTCGCCGGACAGGATCAAAACATAATCCGGATTAAAACTCTCCATGTAATCCAGATTCTGAAAGATCGCGTTGGCCGTACCGGTATACCATTCGCTGTTGGCGCTCTTTTCATAGGGAGGCAGCACCGTCACGCCTCCGATGTTCCGGTCCAGATCCCAGGGGATTCCGATTCCGATATGAGTATTCAGGCGCAGAGGCTGGTATTGCGTCAGCACGCCCACCGTGTCCACACCCGAATTGATACAATTGCTCAGAGGAAAATCAATAATGCGGTATTTTCCCCCAAAGGCCACCGCAGGCTTGGCCACTTTGGATGTAAGTACCCCCAGGCGGCTGCCCTGGCCTCCCGCCAGCAGCATGGCTATCATTTCCTTTTTGATCATGACATCACCTCAATCTAGCTTAATCTACAGGGCGTCTCAAGGCCCTGTCCTGTACACATTATAGCATATGCAAACAGAATTGTGAATAATTTTTACAAAAAAAAGTTGAATATAAAGAATTTTTCATTCATTTTTAACAGATTTTTCTCTTCGTGAAAATGCATTTGTTTTTTGTACCCACAAAGTATATAATAAGGAATATAATAATCTAGAGTATTTTGCAAAAGGAGTTATATGCCGTTATGTATCAGATAGATTTTGACCACCCCGTTTCCGTTTATTTTGTAGGCATTGGAGGTATCAGCATGAGTGGCCTGGCGCAGATCCTGCACAGGGCGGGTTTTTCCGTGTCCGGCTCCGACTGGAAATCCAGCCCCGTCACCCAGGCCCTGGAAGAGGCGGGCATACCTGTCTCCTACGGCGAGGACGCCGCCCATATCACGGAAGATATAGACTGCGCCGTTTTGACCAGCGCCGTGCATGAGGACAATCTGGAGTATATCGCTATCCGTCAGAAAAATATTCCTTTTCTGTCCAGAGCGCAGCTATTGGGACAGATCATGAAAAACTATGAGACTCCCATCGCCGTCAGCGGAACCCACGGCAAGACCACCACCACCTCCATGCTGGCGGAAATCCTGCTCCATGCGGACACCGACCCCACCCTGTCCATCGGAGGTATCTTAAAATCCATCGGCGGCAATATTCGGATGGGGGACTCCGGTTATTTTTTGACAGAGGCCTGCGAGTATACAAACAGCTTTCTCAGTTTCTTTCCCAAGATCGGCTTGATCCTGAATGTGGAGGAAGACCATCTGGACTTTTTTAAAGATCTGGCGGATATCCGCAGCTCCTTCAGGCGTTTTGCCCAGCTGCTGCCCCCGGACGGCACTTTGGTCATAAGCGGCGACATCCACCGCTATCAGGAATTGACGGAGGGCCTGTCCTGTACCGTAGTCACTTACGGCCATAGCCGGGATTGCAATTACTATGCTGACGGGATCACACATGACAGCCGCGGAAACGCCTCCTTTATGCTGCACAGTCCCCGGATAAGGCCCCAGCGGGTGACGCTGCAGGTGCCGGGCGATCACAATGTCTACAACGCCGTAGCCGCCATTGCCACCGCTGACCTGCTGGGCATAAAGCGCGAAGATATCCTGGAGGCTCTGATGGATTTCCATGGAACGGACCGCCGTTTCGAGTATAAGGGCACTGTGGACGGCGTCACTATAATAGATGATTATGCACATCACCCCACAGAAATTACTGCAACTTTGCAGGCAGCCCAAAATTATCCCCACAGAAAGCTTTGGTGCGTATTCCAGCCTCATACCTACAGCCGGACCAAGACCTTTATGACCGAGTTCGCCCGGGCTCTGACACTGGCGGACCATGTGGTGCTCACGGATATCTACGCCGCCCGGGAAAAGGATACCTTGGGCATAAGCTCACGGGATCTACAGGCGACGGTACAGAGATTGGGAGGACAGTGCGACTATTTCTCCTCTTTTGAAGAGGCGGAGAATTTTCTGTTAAAAAATTGCATAAACGGCGACCTGTTGATAACTATGGGGGCCGGAGACGTGCATAAAATCGGAGAATCTCTCCTGAAAAAATAGTTATCCACTCTATCCACATTTTTTCCGGGATCGCATCTGTGAAAAAATGTGGATAGCTTTATGAAAATGGTGGATAACCCACATTCTCCCATATTGGGACGCAACGCCGGGTTTATCTGGGATTCCCATTGAACGGACGCGGTAATTATCCACAGTATCCACCATTTCCACATTTTCTGTGAACTGTAATGGCCGTTTTTCTTTCTGTCAAAATGCCTATTTCTTTTTGGTTTTCCCTGTGCTATACTTACATCTGCTCACATAACATGGCTTGCCTGTTTTAATCTTCCCTCTGTCTGCATATCGCAGACCGTACCTGAGATATTGCGCAATCCGCGTTTGAACATGGAACATGCAGACTTAAACCACTGAAATATATAAAGGATGGTTTTTATGGCCCGTTTAGCAATTTATAAAGACAATTATATAGAGTCAACAGCCGTTTCCAACTGTTTTATTGACGAATATATGAAAGACGCCAATGATGCCCAGCTGAAGATCTACCTCTATCTGCTGCGTATGATACATGCCAATCTGTCTTTCAGCGTATCGGATATTGCGGACAAATTTAATCATACGGAGAAGGACGTGTTGCGGGCGCTGCGGTATTGGGAAAAGCAGAAACTTCTGACGCTGGATTATGACGGGGATAAAAATCTGGTGGGCATCCACCTGTGCGAATTAAATCCCGGAGAAACTACGGTCAGCCGCACCGGAGAGGCCACGGAGTTCCCCCTTGCCCCGGCAGGGACGGCCGCCGGAGGCAAAGGCCCGGACAACGTTGACAAGAGTTCTGTCAGCGCCGTGGTACAGCCGCCCTGCGAGCCGGAACCGGACCCCTATGTCAAACCCTCCTACAGCGCCGATCAACTGCGCAGTTTTAAAGAGCAGGAAAACACCGCGCAGCTGCTTTTTGTCGCTCAAGTGTACGTGGGGCGGCCCCTGACCGCGTCGGACATGAAGACGATCCTGTACTTCTCGGATGTGTTGCGTTTCTCCGACGATCTGATCGATTATCTGATACAGTACTGCGTGGACAGGGGTAAAAAAGATTTCCGCTATATGGAAAAAGTGGCCGTCAGCTGGGCACAGCAGGGGATCACCACTCCCAAACAGGCCCAGAAAGCCGCGCTGAAATATGACAAATCCGTATATGCCATCATGAATGAGCTGGGCAAATCCTCCGCTCCCACCAGCAAGGAGCTGGAATACATCAACCGTTGGACCGGAGAATACGGATTCAGTCAGGATGTAATCTTCGAAGCCTGTGAGCGCACCGTACTGGCCGTGGACAAACACCGCTTTGAGTATGCGGAAAGTATCCTCAGCAGTTGGCGCAGGGAGAACGTACATCACAAAGC
Organism: uncultured Acetatifactor sp.; assembly: GCA_910577235.1. Lineage (GTDB taxonomy): Bacteria > Bacillota > Clostridia > Lachnospirales > Lachnospiraceae > Acetatifactor. The sequence continues at coordinate 49,806 of CAJTMX010000014.1, forward strand.
CGACATCAAGCGGGTGGATGAACAGCACCAAAAGCAGAAAACCTCTCCCCGCAGCGTTGCCGCAGGCAACAAATTCAATCAGTTTAAGCAGAATACATATAACTTCGAGGAACTGGAAAAAGAACTCATCAGCAACTAAGGAGAATTGCCGTGGCATTGACCAAGACACAGTATGACGCAATAAGACGCCGCTATGAGGATAAGCAGAGCCGCAATATGCGGCTGTTAAATCAGCGCCGGCAGCAGATTTACGCGCTGTTGCCGGAGTATGAGCAGTTGGATGCAGCCGTGGGCTCCACTTCGCTGGCCCACGCCCGATTGCTGCTGGAGGGGAACGAGGAGGCGCTGGACGGACTGAGGCAGGAACTTGCACAAAACGCCGCACGCCGCAGAGCGCTGCTGACCCAGGCAGGCTATCCCCAAGACTATCTGGAACCTTTATACGATTGTCCCGACTGCCGGGACACCGGGTATATCGGCAGTGAGAAATGTCACTGTTTCCGCCAGCAGGAGATCACTTTGTTATATGAACAGTCCGGCATTCAGGACATGATAAGCCGTGAGAATTTCGACTCGCTTTCCACCGCCTACTACGAGGGCGAGGATCTGCAGCGTTTTGATAATGCTGTCGCCATCAGTCATAAATTCGTGGATGATTTCAAAAAAAGCTACCAAAATTTATTGTTTTATGGTACAGTAGGAACGGGAAAAAGTTTTCTCTCCGGGTGCATTGCCCGGGAACTGCTGTCCCAGGGACAGGCTGTTATCTATTTCAGCGCCTGCGGCCTGTTTGAAACTCTGGCACGGTACAGCTTTGATGCAAGAGCAAAGGACTCTCTTTACAATTTCTGTAGAGACATCTACACAGGGGATCTGGTGATCATTGATGATCTGGGAACGGAAATGACCAACAATTTTGTGACTTCACAGCTGTTCTCCCTGTTAAACGAGCGGCATCTGCGTCAAAAGGCCACCATAATCTCCACCAATCTAAGCTTGGAAGAGATGCGCGACCGCTACTCCGACCGTATTTTTTCCCGCATTACCAGCAATTATTCCCTGTGTAAGCTGACAGGTCCGGATATTCGTTTGTACAAAAAAAGATTTTCAGGAAAGTGAGGATGTCATTCATGCCAAACCGCGAGGAAAAACGCAATCTAGAAACTATTCCTGTAGGTTCTCTTGGAATCATAGCCCTGGAAGGATGCAGGCTGTTGGGCGATATGGTGGACAAGTACCTGGTGAAATGGAGGACGGAACGGGAGCATGAGCACAGGGATTCCCTTGCCTTTGCAGGCTATCAGAGGAACTCCTATCTGCTGGGAGCCAAGGTCCCGCGTTTCGGCTCCGGTGAGGCCAAAGGTATGATCCTGGAATCCGTCAGAGGCTGTGATCTGTACCTGCTGGTAGATGTCTGTAACTACAGCTTGACCTACTCTCTCTGCGGACATGAGAACCGTATGTCCCCCGATGACCACTATCAGGATCTGAAACGCGTCATTGCCGCCGTAGGCGGAAAGGCCCGGCGGATCACGGTGATCATGCCCTATCTGTACGAGAGCCGCCAGCACAAACGAACCGCCAGGGAATCTCTGGACTGCGCGTTGGCCTTACAGGAGCTGGTGGGTATGGGGGTGGACAATATCATCACTTTTGACGCCCACGATCCCCGCGTGCAGAATGCCATCCCCCTAAACGGCTTTGAGACCGTACAGCCCGCCTATCAATTTGTCAAGGGCCTGTTGCGCCATGTAAAGGATCTACAGATTGACAGCGATCATATGATGGTCATAAGCCCGGATGAGGGGGGCATGAAACGAGCCATCTATATTGCCAACGTGCTGGGATTGGATATGGGTATGTTCTACAAACGCCGGGACTACACCCGGATAGAGGACGGGCGCAACCCCATTGTCGCCCACGAATTTCTCGGTTCCAGCGTAGAGGGCAAGGACGTGATCATCATTGACGATATGATCTCCTCCGGAGACAGCATCCTGGAGACTGCCGCCGCTTTAAAACAGCGCAAAGCCGGTAAGATATTTGTATTTTCTACTTTCGGGCTGTTTACCGGCGGTCTGGAGAAATTTGACAGGGCATATGAGAGTGGCCTGATCACAAGAATACTGACCACAAACCTGATCTACCAGACGCCGGAGCTTTTGGAGCGGGAATGGTATATCAACTGCGATATGAGTAAATATATCGCATATATCATCGATACTCTGAACCATGATTCCTCTATCAGCGACCTGCTTAATCCCAATGAGAGGATTCAGAGCATAGTGACAAAATATAGAAATGGGGAGTTGTAAGACATATTATACGGGCCAGCGAATGTCAACTGTTTTTATGAAACAGTTGACATTTTCTAGTTTTGATTGTATACTCATTGTGTAATTCGGTTTACATTTTGGTTCTACCCTTATTCAAAAGGGTCATATAACTTAAGATTAGGAGAAAAAGAATGAACGCAAAAAAAATTGCATTGATCGGTTTGATGACTGCTGTAACCTGCGTGCTGGGACCTGTTTCCTTTCCTTTGCCCATAAGTCCGGTTCCCATTTCTCTGGGCGCATTGGGAATCCTGCTGGCCACTTACCTGCTGGGTATGAAATGGGGAACTCTCAGCTGTCTGGTCTATCTCTTACTGGGTCTGGCAGGCCTGCCTGTGTTCACTGGCTTTTCCGGCGGTCTGGGCAAGGTATTGGGTCCCACTGGCGGCTACCTCCTGGGATATATCTTCCTGTCTCTGCTCGCCGGCTTTTTTGTGGGCAAATGGCCATCCAAATGGCCTCTTCATATGGTCGGTATGTTATTGGGTACGGCGGTGATGTACCTGTTTGGCACCCTGTGGCTGGCTTATCTGGTAAAACGCTCCTTTGCAGAGGCGCTGTGGATCGGTGTGATCCCTTATATCCCCGCCGACCTGATCAAGATCGCCGTCACCTTGAGCCTGGGCGGTCCGGTACGCAAACGGCTTATCAAAGCGGGACTGACCGTCTAAATAAAGTCCCCTTGCCATCTCCATAAAAATGTGCTAAACTGTTTTTCGTTGCGGGAGCTAATTTCCAAACCGAGTGTTCGAGACCTTCCACTCGTTAAAAAAATACTAAAGGAGATTCATACAATGAAAAACAGTAAAGCACTTTTTGTCGCTCAAGCAGCGGTTATCGCTGCCCTCTATGTGGTTCTTACGTTGCTGGCCAATTCTCTGGGCTTGGCAAATTATGCCGTCCAGCTGCGATTTTCCGAGGCGCTCACCATCCTGCCGTTTTTTACCCCTGCCGCTATACCCGGTCTGTTTCTCGGATGCCTGATCAGCAATCTGCTGACCGGTGCCATAGTCTGGGATGTGGTTTTCGGAAGTGTCGCCACACTGTTAGGTGCTGTGGGCACTTACCTGCTGAGACGCTGCAAATGGCTGGCGCCTCTTCCCCCCATCGTAGCCAACACTCTGATCGTGCCCCCGGTGCTGTACTTCGCCTACAGAATACCCGGTTCCATTCCTTACTTCATGCTGACCGTGGGCATTGGCGAAGTGCTGTCCTGCGGCATCCTGGGGATGCTGCTGCTCTTTGTGCTGCAAAGGTATAAAAAGTATATTTTTCCTATAATTGATAAGAAAAAGTAGTCGTTAGAAGGGAAGCTCCCGCACGTCATCTTCTATCAAATAGCACATTTCTTCATGGGCGGCCACGTTCTTAGCTATTTTTTCCACACTCAGCTTGATATAGGTCACGTTCCCATGGACAAGCAGTATTCCGTCCGGGCTGTATATCTCCGACTTTATAACGGCGAATTTGGGGGTATCCTTTATTAGGATTCCTCTTCCCACCAATTCTTCCTGATAGGGTACGGGCTTTCTGTATTTTACTTCCATGGACATAGTCACGCCAAAGATTTCCTCCCCCTTTTGCGCCCAGAGCGCTCTAAGGCCCAGTTCATCCAGCATGGTTGCCGCCAGACCGCCGTGGACTCTCTGGGGGAAACTCTGGTGCTCCTCTTTATACCGGAACGGCGTCATGACGCTGCCGTCCTCCATATTGTAAAACTGGGCTTTCAGCCCCACAGGATTGTCCATCCCGCAGATAAAACACATCCTGCTGTTTCTCTGCTTGCTCACAACTTTCATCCGGTCCGCTCCTTTGTTTCCCTACTCTTGTGTTATAATATAAGTGATAAATGGATTGCCGTTCTCTTCCATCCATGCTCTGGTGTCGTTCATACCCTTTTTATACAGTCTTCCCGTGGAGGGTTCCATGATGACCACATTGAACTCGTTAAAACCTGTGAGCAACACAGCCTCTCCGTCTTTCAGCATCGCCATCACAGGAATATCCCTGTTGAGGAAGTACAGCATGGCATCCAGACTGCAGCCTCCCAGATCCAGCACCTGTGCCTGTCCCTCCAGATTTTCCTCCAGTATCTGTATGGCAGACTTGCCCCGGCCCAGCAAGTCTTGGGAATTTCTGACGATTCCTTCAAAGGACAGTATTGTATCCAGACACACGGCCAGACTCCCTCTCTCCTCCGTAGCTGTCTGGGCTGTGATAGCCATGATCTGATTGCGGAGTACCCGGTTCCCTCTGATCCATATGGTCCTGCCGCTGTGATCCACCACAACCCCGGAGCAGGCATCGGCCTGATCGATGGCTTTGGCGGGCGTATAGTAGATTCCGGCTATATGCCCTTTATCATACACGTAATAACTCTGCTGCTCACTGTCCTGGGCCAGCATAATATTTCTGCCCCCCTCAAATACTACCTCCTTGGGGGTCAGTATCTGCAAGGCTTTCACATCTATCTCTTTCCGCACCTGGATCTGCACCAGCTTTTCATAGATGTCCACCGCAGCCACCACCAGCTGATTCCTGCTCACATCCTGGGTGGTATTGTGCAAAATATGCTCCTGGGCTGTCTCCACAAAACTACCGTTTTCCCGGCGCAGCACCCGTTCAAGAATAATCTGATTTTCCTCCACCTGACAGGACAGCGTATAGATATTTTCCCATTCGTACGCTTTATACAGCTTGCCAAAGGCGTCCCGGATGCACACCTGGTACATGGGAAAAAGCTGCCGTCCCACCGCATCGCTCACCACATCCTCGCGTTTTGCTACGCCATAGATCACATCCTCCCCCATAAATCCCAGGGGGCGGGCGGTTTCATCCGCTCCCACATCAATCTGTGTGATCTGTTCCGTGCCCAGATTCATGATCTGCAAACTGTGGTCCTGCCACCACACCACAATCTTGTGACTGTCCGAAATGACCATGGCCTCATCGTCTTCCACCAAGGCGATCCGCTTACTCACCCGTTCTTTGGTATCCACCTCATAGATGCTGTGATCCAGATACAGATATAGCTTACCCTCCCGATTCAGATACAGCAACCGGTCCAGTTCATGCTCCAATATCTCATAGGACTTGTCATAGGGAATATATACCAGCTCTTCAATGGTATTTTGATCGCTGTTATAGATATACAGCTGGATACCTACCTCTCCCTCATGGCGTCCCCGGTTCATGTATCCGTATACGGCAAACTGCACGTTGTTTCCCTCATCCACGTCCAGGATCTTCAATCTGTATTGCTGATATATATTCCGATCATCCCACAGCACCCTGGCATTCTGGGAATTATCCTCGTAAAAAGAAAACAGCAGTGCCAGTTTATTGGTAGTCACATTGTAACTGCATAGCCTCCCCGCGGCCTCAAAGACCACGATATTGCCGTCCTCGCTCTCCACCAGGGCCGTATCCTCTCCCACGATGCCCAGCATGATCTTATCGTTGCCGTAGATGTTACCCTCTATGGCGGGAATCTGGTCCATAGTCCGCTCAAACTCCAGCAGATAAACTCTCTCCGGGGTATACCTTATACGATATAATTCTTCCACCAGATAGCAGATCTGCCCTTTTCCGCTGCCTGTAGCTACCAGATAATGCAGTTCCATTGAGGCGGTCTGCTCTGCCAGCTCCGTCAGATTGACGGCAGGCTCCGTCAAACGCCGCACCCCCAAATCACCCCATGTGATCTGGCTGAAACTGCTGTGAATATCCACCCTGTGAAAGGTGGTGTTATCTCCCTGGGAATTGCTCTCCAGATATTTAACAAGATCCTTGGCAGCCTCCCGGTCAAAAGTCTTCTCATGAAAATCTTTCACATACGCCAGTTTCTCGTATCCATAGGTATTATCGCTCCATATGGCCCGGGTATAATACCAGATTTCCCTTCCGGACTCATCCGTCAGCACCAGGACCAGAGAGTACTCCGTATCCTTTTCGATCAGATCCTTCAGGGCAGTCTCCACCTTTATAACGCTCTCTGGCACATACTCCGTGATATCGGTGTTTTCGATGAGACGGCTGCCGTCTCTGCTGCGCAGCTCCATTCGGATTGCCTGCACCTTTACTCCATATGTCTCAATATTAAATATGAGCTCTCTGTTCTCCCCCAGCTCCGCGATAGTCCCCCGCTGGTAGGCAATGTCCATGGCCTGGGCATACCCATGAAGTTCATTGTAGGCGATACCGTCCTTTTCCATTGTGATAACGGGAAAGCTGGCAGCAGACAACTCCATGGTCATATTCTGATTGTCATGATTCATGACCCTGCCTGCAACCAATAACGCCACGACAAAGGTCAGCAGAAAGATCAGCCATTTGATTATCAATTTCTTCATATATTATTCCTATTCAGCAAACGCGCCAGCGTAGGGTCTACGCCCAGCAGTTCCATGGTCTCCCCCAGAGTGGCATCGGTCTGTCTCTTGACCATATGCCGCGGTTTCTTCACCGCCCTTATCAAAAGATTCTTGGGAGTGTGCTCCATGTCAATAAACTCCAAGATCTGTGTCTCATAGCCCTGCTGCTCCAAAAGTCCGGCCCGTATGGCGTCCGTGATCAACGCCGACATGCGCTCCTTTATGATACCATAGCGCAACAGCGGAGCCAGGCTTTCACAGTGAATCTGTCCGTTGACCTCATGCTGACAGCAGGGCACCGCCAGGATCACTTTAGATCCCCAGTCCACGGCTTTTTGGAGAGCGTAATCCGTAGCCGTGTCACAGGCATGGAGGGACACCACCATGTCCACCTCACGCTCTCTCTCATAGGTACTGATATCTCCCACCTGAAAATGCAGCTGCTCATATCCGCACTGAGCAGCCAGTTCCCTGCAACGCCGTATCACATCCGCCTTCAGATCCAGACCAGTGATACGGATATCCCTGCCCTGCAGTACATGAAGGTAATAGTACATGGCAAAGGTAAGATAGGACTTACCGCAGCCGAAATCCACCACATGGATCTGACCCTCCCCGGGCAGCTGATCCAGAATATCCTCAATAAACTCCAGATAACGATTAATCTGGCGAAATTTGTCGTATTTGTTTTTAGCGATCCTGCCATCCGGGGTCTGAACGCCAAGCCCTATCAGAAAATCCACCGGACAGCCCTCTTTCAATATATATTGTTTTTCTCTGTTGTGGGAAAGATCTATTTGGGCATCGCATACCCTCCGACGGGATTTTATGGTCATCTTTCCCTTTTTGCTCACCAAGACGGTGACGCTTTGCTCCTGGGAGGTGATCTCGCACTGCCGGAATTTATCCCGCAGCAATTCTCTGATCAAGCTGCATGCCTCCCCAGCGCCATGATTTTGATGAAACACCTGCTTGCCCACATATCTGACGCTTTGAAACCATAGCCCGTCCTTTAATATCACCGGCCGGAGTTTGAGCTTGTCCCCATATGCCGCGTCCCGGCTGTTGCTCAGAACTGCCTGCACCAGTTTTTCGTTCATGATTTCTTCCAGCAGTCTGCCAAGCTCATCCATTCAGATCCTCTTTCCGCCCTCAGTGGGCCGCATGTTTTTCTTTTAACGCAGAGCCACGAAAACCTTAGGTTCCCGTGGCTCTGCCTGTTGTAAGTGCTGTCAGCTAAAGCTGAAAAATCCTCTACTGCCGCCTCGGCGGCGCTTATACACTTCATTCATCAGAAGTACGAAGATCAGAGAACGTTTCTGTTCCCAGTCTCCGGCAGCATCCTCCCGTTCCGGATTCTGCCCGTTCTCCTCACGCCGGAGAATGTCGGCGACATTGTCTGCCAGACGCTCCAGTGTGTAGCGGTCAGGATACTCGTCATAGATCACACTGCCCTCATAATCCATCTTATCCAGAATCTCGGCGGTTCTGATCTGATAACGCCTCACCGCCGCCGGATACAGCTGTCTGAAATATTCCAGATCGCGCAGCACGTCCGTATCCTGCCGTCCGTGTAGGGCCGCGTTCTCATAACCTGCTGTCGGATATGTCATATAAAAAGGTAAAATCCTGCGTTCAAAATCCATGCCTGTGATACCTTTTCTTTTTCTATAACATATGCATCCGTCATACTCGCCGTTACCGGCTTTCGCAGCTCCCCAGACAACTTATTTTATGGCCTGTATACGGGCCATAGCCCGCAGCAGAGCAGTCTCCGCCCTGGCCAGGTCGGTATCGCTGGTATGTTCGTGAATGCGCTCGCGGGCACGCTCCAATGCGGCCTCGGCCCTGGCAGCGTCAATTTCACCCGGCCACTCGATGATCTCCGCCAAAATAGTAACTTGATCCGGAAGTATCTCCACAAACCCCGCATGCAGGGCCGCGACTTTCTCTCCCTCCGTCTCCGTGATGGTGAGTATTCCGGGTTTCACGATCACTGTCATGGGCAGATGGCCCGGCAGCACGCCGATCTCTCCCTCGGAGGTGTTCAGCTCCACCATTTCCGCCTTACCCTCATAAAACACTCGATTTGGCGTAATAATCTTTAATGTAAAACAATTATTTTCTGCCATGGAAACCGCCTTTCCCTATTTCACTTTGGCCAGTACATCATCAATACTGCCGGCGTTCAGGAAATAGCTCTCCGGGATATCGTCATGTTTGCCTTCCAGTATCTCCTTAAAGCCTTGAATGGTCTCATTGATAGGCACGTATTTTCCTTCCAGACCTGTGAACTGACCGGCCACAAAGAAAGGCTGAGACAGAAATCTCTGTACCTTACGGGCACGGGATACCACCAGCTTGTCGTCCTCCGACAGTTCATCCATACCCAGTATGGCGATGATATCCTGCAGTTCTTTGTATCTCTGCAAGATTTCCTGCACTCCGCGAGCCACCTTATAATGTTCCTCACCCACAATGCGGGGGTCCAGAATGCGGGAGGTGGACTCCAGAGGATCTACAGCGGGATAAATGCCCAACTCCACGATGGAACGGGACAACACAGTTGTGGCGTCCAGATGGGCAAATGTGGTGGCGGGAGCCGGGTCTGTCAAGTCATCCGCAGGCACATATACAGCCTGTACGGAAGTGATGGAACCGCTCTTCGTGGAAGTGATACGCTCCTGCAACGCGCCCATCTCCGTCTGCAGCGTAGGCTGATATCCCACCGCGGAGGGCATACGTCCCAACAGCGCGGACACCTCGCTGCCTGCCTGTGTAAAACGGAAAATATTGTCAATAAACAGCAGTACGTCCTTACCGCCCTTGTCACGGAAATATTCCGCCATGGTCAGACCCGTCAGGCCCACTCTCATTCTCGCTCCGGGTGGCTCGTTCATCTGGCCGAATACCATGGTGGTCTTGTCGATAACTCCCGACTCGCTCATCTCATGATACAGGTCGTTACCCTCACGGGTACGCTCGCCCACGCCGGTAAATACGGAGTAGCCGCCATGCTCTGTGGCAATATTGCGGATCAACTCCTGAATCAGCACTGTCTTGCCTACGCCGGCACCGCCGAACAGACCGATCTTACCGCCTTTCTGATAGGGACACAGCAGATCCACCACCTTGATACCGGTCTCCAGCAACTCCGTCTCCGTAGACTGCTCCTCAAAATCCGGCGCGGCCCTGTGTATGGGCTCGTAAGATACCCCTTCCGGCGCCGGTTTGTTATCAATGGGTTTACCCAGTACATTGAAAATACGTCCCAGTGTATTCTCTCCAACAGGCACTGTGATAGGCGCGCCTGTAGCGATGGCATCCATGCCTCTCACCAGGCCGTCGGTTGTGCCCATGGCGATACATCTCACCGTATCGTCGCCCAGATGCTGAGATACTTCCACCGTCAGTTCGCCGCCGTCCTTGCCGGGAATAACAATAGCTTCGTTGATCTCCGGCAGCCGGCCCTCACTGAAACGGATATCCAGCACCGCGCCAATGATCTGGGTAATCCTTCCTTTATTTTGTCCTGTCATATAAACCTCCATGCATATCGCGGACTTGACCGCGGTATTGCTCTAATAGAAATATCCCCGCGGGCAAAAGCTATGAGATCGCCTCTGCCCCGGCTATGATTTCCGTCAATTCCTGTGTTATAGAGCCCTGACGAGCCCTGTTGTATTTCAGCGTCAAATCACTTATCATTTCTTCCGCATTGCTGGTGGCATTATCCATTGCCTGCATTCGCGCCCCGTTCTCACTGGCCACGGCTTCCATGAGACCGCCGTAGATCAGGCTGGTCACATACTTGGGAATGATCATCTCCAGAGCCTCTTCATCCTCTGCCTCAAAGTTCATAGGCGCCTCCAGCTCCTCCCCATCGCTCTGAACATCCTGCACTACGGGCAGCAGCTTTAACAGCGTGGGAATATGGCTCACCGTATTCTTGAACGAAGTATAAGCCAGATAGATCTCTCCCACTTCTCCGTCCGCATAGGCTTTGAGCAGCTCGTTGCACAGCAGCATAGCATCCGGATAGGCCGATTCCTCCGCCACATCGGACATATCCAGCCGCACCTCATAGCCCTCTCTCACAAAGGCATCCTTGCCCTTACGGCCCACGGCATAGATCAGTATATCCTCCTTATTCCAGCCCTCATGACGGGTAACCAGTTTCACAATGTTGGAGTTGTATCCCCCCGCCAGTCCTCTGTTGGAGGATATCACTACCACTGCCTTTTTACCGGAGCCGCCGGACTGCAGATATCTGTGCTGCAGACTGCCTACCCTTGTCAGGATACGATTCACGGTCTGATACATGCAATTAAAATATGCCTTGGAATTCTCGGCGCTGGCTCTAGCCCTTTGCAGCTTTACGGTAGAAACGAGTTTCATGGCCTTGGTGATCTGCTGGGTACTCTGTATGCTTCCCTTGCGACGCTTGATATCGCGCATCGATGCCATATATACTCCTTTCCGCATATCGCAGGCTCAGCCTGCGATCGCTACGCTTTACTTAAACTGCGCCTTAAATTCTCCGATAGCCTTTACCAGCAATTCTTCTGTCTGCTGGGAGATCACTTTCTCATCCGCGATGGCCCGGGGAACTTCCGCGTATCTGGTATCTAAGAACTCAAACAGCTCCTTCTCGAAACGGGTGATCTCATCCACAGGCACATCCAGCAGATACTTGTTTGTAGCCGCATAGATGATGATAACCTGATACTGCACCGCCATGGGCTGATACTGAGGCTGTTTCAACACTTCCTTGATACGCTCACCCTGAGCCAGTTTCTCCTTGGTGTCGGCATCCAGCTCGGAACCGAACTGAGAGAACGCCGCCAGCTCGCGGTACTGGGCCAGCTCCACACGGATAGGCGCCGCGATCTTCTTCATGGCTTTGATCTGTGCCGCGCCACCCACACGGGAAACGGACAGACCGGCGTTTACGGCCGGGCGGAAACCGGCATTGAACATCTCCGTCTCCAGATAGATCTGACCGTCGGTGATGGATATAACGTTGGTAGGAATATAAGCCGACACATCGCCGGCCTGGGTCTCGATGATGGGCAGTGCCGTCAGGGAACCGCCGCCGTACTCCTCGCTCATGCGCGCCGCGCGCTCCAGCAGTCTGGAGTGCAGATAGAATACGTCGCCGGGATATGCCTCACGCCCGGGGGGACGACGAAGCAGCAGGGAGAGTGTACGATACGCCGTGGCATGTTTACTCAGGTCGTCATATACCACCAACACATCCTCGCCGTTCTCCATCCACTCCTCTCCTATAGCGCAGCCGGCATAGGGGGCGATGTACTGCAGAGGTGCCAGGTCGCTGGCCGTGGATACCACTACTGTAGTATACTGCATAGCGCCGTACTCCTCCAGCGTCTTCACAATATTGGCCACGGTGGAAGCCTTCTGACCGATGGCCACATAAACACATTTTACCTGCTGCCCCTTCTGGTTGATGATGGTATCCAGGGCAATAGCCGTCTTACCTGTCTGACGGTCACCGATGATCAGCTCACGCTGTCCTCTTCCGATGGGCACCATGGCGTCGATAGCCTTGATACCTGTCTGCAGCGGTGTGTCCACTGACTTTCTGGTGATAACGCCGCTTGCCACTCTCTCGATCTTACGATATCTGTCGTTCTGTACCGGGCCCTTGCCATCGATGGGCTGTCCCAGCGCGTTCACAACACGTCCCAGCATGGCGTCGCCCACCGGAACCTCCACTACCCTTCCGGTAGTCTTTACCGTATCGCCTTCGTTAATGTTTTTATGACTGCCAAGGAGTACCGCACCCACGTTGTCTTCTTCCAGGTTCATCACCATGCCGTATACTTCGCCGGGAAATTCCAGCAGTTCGCCCTGCATGGCGTTCTCCAGACCGTGTACACGGGCGATGCCGTCCGCCACCTGAATGACCGTACCCACATCAGATACATTAAGCTCAGACGCATACCGCTTAATCTGTTCCTTGATCACGGAACTTATTTCTTCTGGTCTCAAATTCATAGGTTGGTTCGCACCTTTCTTCCGGTTGGCTTTATCCCAACTGGATCTGTAATAATTCTTTCTTCATCTCCGCCAGCTTTGTGCGGATACTGCTGTCCACAACTCTGTCCTTGATGCGGATCACCATGCCGCCGATCAGCGAAGGGTCCACCGCATAGTGCATCTCCATGGTCAGGTAGGGAGTAGTGGCTAGAAGTCTGCTCTGTATGTCCGCCTTGCGGATCTCAGACAGCTCCATCGGCGTGGTCACATAGGCCGTACCGATCTTTTTTTCCTCTTTTACCTTGTCAGTAAAGTACCGGAAAACAGCCTGCAGCTGGCCGTATCTCTCTTTTGTGAGGATCAGTTCCAGAAAACCCGTCATCTCCCGGCTGATCTTACCCCCAAACGCGCCTTTCATGATCTCCACTTTTTCCTGCTTGGTGATCTTGGGGTGTCTCATCAGCCCATCCCACTGCGGATTCTGTTTCAGCACTGTCTGTATGAGGTTTACCTCCTCCAGAAATGCGTCCACCTGATTGGTTTCCACGGCAGTCTGGAACAGGGCCTCTCCATATGTCTGTTCCACTAGCTTAGCCATGTATTATCACCTATCTCCTTTAGAGTCTCGTTCACCAGACTGTCCTGGATATCCGCGTTCATGGAAACCGACACGGCCTTGCCAGCCATCATCGCGGCAATACCTATCATCTCCCGTTTCACTTCATCCGCCATCTTCTGTTTCTCCAGCTGGGCTTCCGTGCGGGCTCTCTCCATGATCCGCGCCGCCTCTTCCCTGGCCTTGGCGACGATCTCGTTCTCATTCTCCAGCGCGCGCTTGCGGGCCTCGCTGAGAATCTCTTCCGCCTCTCTATTGATATCTCTTATCTTGGCCTCATACTCTTCCTTCAGTTCGGTGGCCTGCTCCATACTGCTTTTGGCATCGTCCAGCTCGTTTTTGATCTTGTTCTGACGGTCCTGCAGCATTTTCCGGGCAGGATTAAACAGAAAATAACTCAGCGCCAAAAACAGAATAAAGATCGCGATGATCATCAGCGATGAGTCCGCCAGCAGCTGGAAGTCCAAATCAAAGAGTCTTTCCATAGGCTCCTGAGCCGTTAAAAGTATCATTCTCTGCCTCCTTTCTTCTACACGCCGTATACGGCGTAGATTTAATATATTTCAGAGGCTTATTTACCTAACGGCTTAACAAAGAGCAGCAGCATGGCGATCAGCAGACCGTACAGACCTGTGGTCTCGGCAACGGCCTGTCCCAGCAGCATGGTGGAAGTGATCGCGGACTTGGCACCCGGGTTGCGTCCCACTGCCGCGGCGGCATGACCGGCGGCAATACCCTGTCCGATACCAGGTCCGATACCGGCGATAACCGCCAGACCCGCACCGATTGCAGAACATCCTAAAATAAATTCAGTGTTGAATTCCATAATTGATTCCTCCTGTTTTTCGTCCTTTTTTATTTAGTTTTCGCTTCCGATGGCATTATTGATATATGTCATCGTGAGCATACAGAATACATAGGTTTGAATTGCTCCGGAGAACAAGTCAAAATACACATGCAGCGCCGCCGGCCATATCACGGCAAACCATTTCAGCAGCCCGTATACCAGCGCCATCATCACCGTGCCGGAAAGCACATTGGCAAACAGACGCAGGGACAGGGACACCGGAACGGCTATCTCGCTGATCAGATTGATCGGAAACCAGATAGGCAGCCACGGCGGCAGCGGAGAACACATATCCACCCAGATATCCTTCAGTTTCTGGTACTTGAACTGATTGAAATGAATCAGCACAAAAGTGAGGATACCCAGCGGAAGCGTAACGCCATAGTCCGCAGTGGGCGGACGCAATCCCAGCAGACCAGATATATTGGATAGAAAGATAAATATAAATACCGTTCCAATATAATTGTAAAATCTGGGGGCGTTCTTTCCCATGGGGCTGTCTACCATGCCGTCCAGTTTCTCCACGATCAGCTCCACCACGTTCTGAAAACCGGATGGCACTTCCGTTGCCTTTCTCATAGCCCGGTTCGCGGCTATGGCAAAGCCGATAATGATCAGCATGACGATCAAAATGCACACATGCGATGTTGTTATCCACACCTCGTGGCCGAAAAAACTGTATTTAAAAAGGCCATGGATCATAAAATCGATCTCGTCTGCTGAGGATAACACAGGTCCAATTTGCATACTCTCACCTCCCTCTCACCAACATGTCTCTCACAAAGGAACCAGCCTTCTTTACTGTTGCGGCTCAGGCTCCGCCTCCTCCGGCAGCGCTTCAGGCACCGGATCTGTCTCGTGAAAAACCATATTGCATAATTTATGGGTAAACGGCTGAATATACGCCGCTACTTTCATCATCATATATCCAAGATAGACCACCAGAGGATTCAACAGGTCCGTGACCATGATGATCCCCAGCACTATGAGCAACACCCCGTAACGCAGCATACTGCCCGCTATCATAGCCTTGGCCGCACCGTCCCCAAGGTCCAGCGCTCTGTCGATGGTTCTGTACATGTGCCAGGAACCCAGCAGTGCCAGCGCGATCCCCAGCCACAGAGCGACGGCATATGATCCCTTTTGTCTAGCCAGCCACATACCGGCGAACTGGCAGACCATGCCGCAAGCCAGAATGCCAAGGTTTAGTTCCAGCAAGGCACGATTCATCTCTCTCAATCTGTTGATCATCCTACTCCTATCTGCCCGTCCGGCAGCGTCCGGCCCTTTGGTAATCAGGCCCAAAGCTAAGATTGCTCATCCTGGTTTTTCTTCTCTTCGCTCATCTCCCGGCCTCCGGGCTTTTCCTCATAGACCGACTTAGCCATCCGCCAAATATTCTGGAATCCGGCAATGGCACCGATAAAGAAGAACAGCACCATACAAAATGATGTGCCGAATCTGCGGTCCAGCAGTATCCCCAGCCAGGACATGATGCCGATGGGTACCAGCATATTGATTCCAAACTGCATGATCAGAACCAACGCGCGGTATACGCTCTTATCCTGTTTATTTTTCCTCTCATAGGGCGGTTTTTTATTCATTTCATTATTATATATAAAATTTACCAAAAAGTCCAGTGCCCACAGGCGATATCCTTGAAAAAACTATAAAATTTTGAGGAAAATAAAGTTGACTTCTGTCCATGGACATTGTAGTATCATTTTATTAGACAACGGAGCTTTTTTCTGTCCATGAGAGGAGGCCATATGAGCGAATTACAACTGTACCGCAAACGCCTGATTCCCGCCGAATGCATTCTGTTAAAAGACGATCTCATAGTAAAGCAGACGGATGATCTTGTGATCACCTCCTGGAAAACCCTAAATCCCAAAATATCGTTCAGCCACGGCTGCTCCTGCTATTTTCTTAAGGAAGGGTTCAAGATCAGCAAATTTTACCGCCAGGACGGTTCTCTGCTGTACTGGTACTGCGATATAGTAGAGTATGCCCACGATGAACAGGCCCATACTCTGACCGCCACGGACCTGCTGGCCGATGTTATCATCTATCCTGACGGCCGTATCAAAGTGGTAGATCTGGATGAACTGGCTCAAGCCTTCGATGCCGGTCTGCTGACCGCCGCCCAGCTTTGCGCCGCCCTGCGGCAGCTGGACCATTTGCTCACTTATATATATAAGGATAAATTCGACCAGCTACAGGTGCAGATAGAAAGCCTCGGACTGTAAAAGTCCGGGGCCTTTTATACCTATACTATACTTATTCTATATTAATAGAAAATATGTCCCCCTATGGAAATACCGGTAAGACCCTCTATAGGGGTGCGGAAATACACGCAGTTCCCCACATTGCTCATGCCGGACATGGCTTCCTCCGCCGCCCTGTAGCAGTCGGCGTTGGCCTTGTTGACCGCCAGAGCCAACTCCAGTCGGCCGCTTCCCACCGGCGAAAACTGTCTTCTCTGATAGATCACGCCCACCACCGTATCCGGATAAACGCTGCTCAGCATCCTGTTTATTACCACCGCGCCCACTGCCAGCTTTCCGTCATAGGGTTCCCCTCCGGCTTCGCAATAGATCAGATTGGCCAGCAGATACAGGTCACCCTCCACAAATGTCACATCCGATATATTGCGCCAGGTGGCGTTAGCCGCCCTCTGGGACATGGCGATCTCCTGCTGCAGTTTCAGTTTCAGGGCCTCCAGATCCTCTTCCACCTTTTTTAGGTTGGCCTCATACGCCCGGGCCTCCTTCTCCGCATCGGAGATCTGGTCCGCATAGTCCGCCATACGGTTGCTGGTCTGGCTGATCAGGCCTGCCACGCGGCTTTTATCCGCCTCAGCTTGAACCTTCAGATAGTCCAGTTCCTCTTTTTCCTGCTGAAGCCTGACTTCCTCCGATTCGATGAACTCCCGGGTTTGGATGATCTGATCCAGCATCTCGTCATCCGCCTGGGCGACGCTCTCCATATAGGTGGAAGCATTTAGGAATCTAGCGAAACTGTCCCAGTTGAAAAAGATTTCCAGCAGGCTTTCCTGCCCTCTCTCATAGGCATACTGAATCCGTTTTTCCATGCAGTCATACTGCCAGGCCTCTCTCTCTCTGGCCTCCGAAAGGGCCTGCGTAGCCTCTTCGATCTCCTGCTCTTTAGTGCGGATCTGTTGTTCCAGCTCTGCCAGATGATCGCTGACCGCCGTCAGCTGCTCGTTTAGATCCGCCAGCTGCTGCCTCAGAGTCTTCTGTTCTCCCTTCAGCCCGCTTATCTGCTGCTGACTGGCATCCAGCTGATCTTCCAGCTCATCCTTCTCATTCTCCTTGTCCGCAATCTCCTGTCTGGTGGAACTGGTGGCATACGAAGTAAACGGCACATCGGATAGTATCAGAGCCGCCGCCACCAGAAACGCAATTCTTCGCTTTATTCCTCTTTTACGATTTGTTTTCATAAGCTCTATAGTTCCAGTTCCACTTTTTTGCCTGTTCCGCAGTAAGGGATATACTGTACGCCAGCCGCGTCAAACATTCGCTTGGACGCTATATTGGAAGGCTGGCCGTCATATTTGTCGCTGGCATATACGACAGTCTTGATACCCGCCTGAATAATGGCCTTGGCGCATTCATTGCAGGGGAACAGTGACACGTACAGCTTGGTGCCCTCCAGAGAGCCTCCCCGGTAGTTCAGTATAGCATTGAGTTCGCTGTGAGTCACAAAGGGATACTTGGTATCCAGCTCACTATCTCCCTCTCTGGCCCATGGAAAACTTTCGTCCGCGCAGCCGTTGGGAAAACCGTTATAGCCCATGGAAAGGATCTTGTTCTCCCGGCTGACTATGCAGGCCCCCACCTGGGTGCTGGGATCTTTGGAGCGCATACCTGACAGCTGAGCCACCCCCATAAAGTATTCGTCCCAGCTGATATAGTCCTGTCTCTTTCCGCTCATAGCCTGTCCTCTTATTTGGTGCCGAATATACGGTCTCCCGCGTCTCCCAGACCAGGCACGATATAGCCGTGATCATTCAATTTCTCATCCAGCGCACCTATATACATATCCACATCTGGATGCTCGCGTTTCATCAATTCCACTCCTTCAGGGGCGGCAATAATACACATAAAATGTATATTCTTACATCCCTTATCCTTCAGCATCTGAATCGCCGCTACCGAGGAGCCGCCGGTAGCCAGCATGGGATCTACCACAAACACCTCTCTCTCGGCACAGTCGGCGGGGAGCTTGCAGTAATACTCTACCGGCTTAAGAGTCTCCGGGTCGCGGTAAAGGCCGATATGCCCTACCTTAGCTGCGGGGATCAGATTCAGCATACCATCCACCATGCCCAATCCCGCCCGCAGAATGGGAACGATCGCCATCTTTTTACCTCTGAGTTCTTTCACTGTGGCGGCACAGATCGGGGTCTCGATCCGCACCTCGTCCAGAGGCAAATCTCTGGTAGCCTCATAACAGATCAGCATGGCGATCTCGCTGATGGTCTGCCTGAAATCCTTGGTGCCTGTCTCCGTTCTGCGAATTAACCCAATCTTGTGCTGGATCAAAGGATGATCCATGATCACTACTTTTGCCATCGTATTTTCCTCCATATATAGTACCGCTGCGGCCCTACCGATGCCATTACCCGCAGAGCAATTTCCGGACGCGCGCGTCCGCAAATTCTCTGGGCCTCGTACGGGCCTTGCTGTTTTGTGCTCTTTCGTTCCGCTGCGGCCCTACCCCAGCATATCCACTCTTCTCTTATGCTTTTCCTCCTCGGAAAAGGGGGTATTTAAAAAGGTCTCCACAATATCCAGCGCCAGATTGTCGCCGATCATTCCTCCGCCCATAGCCAACACGTTCGCGTCATTGTGCAGCCGGGTCATCTTGGCCGACAAAGTATCCGAGCACAGCGCGCAACGTACTCCCGGTATTTTGTTGGCAGCTATGCTGATGCCTATACCGGTAGTGCAGATCACGATTCCTTTCTCGCATTTGCCCTCAGATACTGCCTGAGCCACAGCCTTGCCGAAAACCGGATAGTCCACAGATGATTTACTGTCGCATCCCATATCCTGATAAGGGATCTGTCTCTCCTCCAGATACCGGATCACACATTGTTTCAAATCGTAACCGCCGTGGTCACTCCCTAT
The DNA here is from genome assembly GCA_910577235.1 of uncultured Acetatifactor sp. Lineage (GTDB taxonomy): Bacteria > Bacillota > Clostridia > Lachnospirales > Lachnospiraceae > Acetatifactor. The sequence goes on from CAJTMX010000014.1 coordinate 69,137, forward strand.
TGCTATCATATATACTCCTTTCCGCGCACCAATACCGGATGCGCCAAAACATCCTCCTGCCATTTATGTCAGAAAATTATCGTTCCCGGTTACCGGACAGCACCACCAGCCTGTGTCCCGCCGCTTTCAGCAGGCGGTTCATAATGGCCTGTCCCAGTCCCATGGTATCAAAGCATTCCGAATATATACGTGTCACCTGTTCGTCGTCAAAGCGACGTAAAATACCATATAAATGCCTGGCAATACTCTCCTCATCCCGGCGGCTGCCCAGACTGCATACCAAATCCGCGCGATACTCCGGCAGCGTCTCATCTGTACCTATAACCCCCACTTTATGCCCCTGGGCGCAATCCTGCGCGGCATGGGCATTGACATAGGCTGTAACCTCAGCCGTCTGCCCGGAGACGATGGTCATCTCTCCGCGGGGAGCATAATGCCGGTACTTCATCCCCGGCGCTCTGGGAGCCTGTCCGCTGTCAGCGTCAAGAACGGTCCGATCCAGACTGACCCGCCCAAGCACCTCCGCAAGCATCTCCTGGGTGATGAATCCGGGGCGTAAGATCTGAGGGGGATCAACCGTGAGATCAACGATGGTGGATTCCAGACCGATCTCCCCGTCTCCGCCGTCAATGATCATATCAATTCTTCCGTCCATGTCCTCAATCACATACCGGGCGGATGTAGGGCTAGGCCTGCCGGACAGATTGGCGCTGGGAGCGGCTATATATCCTCCGCCGCAGGCGATCAGACTGCGGGCCACCGGATGAGAGGGCATCCGAACCGCCACCGTCTCAAGTCCTCCCGTAATCTCCACAGGAACATTCCGCGCTCTGGGAAGAACCATGGTCAATGGTCCCGGCCAGAAAGCCCGGCCCAGCTGCCGGGCTGCCTCCGGCACCTGTCCGGCCACCCTGTCCATATCCTCCAGCCGGGCGATATGGACGATCAGCGGATTGTCCGACGGCCTGCCCTTGGCGGCATATATTTTACGGGCTGATGCAGGGTTAAACGCGTCTCCCCCCAAGCCATACACTGTCTCGGTTGGAAAGGCCACCAAACCGCCGCCCCGCAATATCTCGCCAGCCTCCTGCAGAGCCCGCTCTTCCTCGTCCGAAAAGGCGTCTCCCTGGCCCTGTATCGTTACGATCTTTGTATTCATTCTTTTATACCTTGCTCATAATATTGGGATCTATGCATCGGTTCCATGCATATCATATCATACTTTACCGGATTTGTCTAATCACTCTCTTTTTTACCGTGATCCTCTTATTCCCCAGTCTCTGCCAGATACTGCAATATGCCCATATGTATTGCCCAGGCCACTCTGTCCTGATATTCCTCCTGCCCCAGCAGCTCCGCCTCCGCCTGATTGGACAGAAAACCGCACTCCACGATCACAATGGGAACATCCGTCTTTTTCAGCAGATAATAGCTGTCGTTGGCTTTGACCTGACGGTGATTCTCCGGGTCCAGCTTTTGCACCAGCTGACTTTGCAGCAGCTGTGCCAGCAATTGTCCGTCTCTGCTGCCATTATAGTAGAATACCTGGGCACCGTGCACATATTCCTCCGGGTAACTGTTCTGATGAATACTGACGGTGATGGCAGGTGCCGTCTCCTCGATCAGGGCAACCCTTCTCTTCATATCCTGTACTTTCTTATTGGGTACACCGCTGTCATACAGTCCGTTTTCATCCTCTCTGGTCATCACCACCTTGATGCCTTGTGCCTCCAGATATTGCCGCAGTTTGAGGGCGATGCTCAGATTCACGTCTTTCTCCAGCAGTTGGTTGATCCCTATTTTACCCGGATCATCCCCTCCATGGCCCGCATCGATCACCACACATATCTGCTGTTCTACCGTTTCCTCCGTATTCTCCACATTCTTCCCGGTTACAAGCACCGCCGCGCTGCGGGCCACGTATAACATGGACAGAACCAGCAGCGCGCCCAGCGCCAGTGAAAAAGCCTTTTCCCTCCGCTCTTTCATATTTACTATACATCCTGTTTTGAGCTCGCATATTCCCTGTCAGCACACAGCGCCGACGAGCGATTACAGACTGTTTCAGAGCGTCCCGCCGCCGGGGGCGCGCTGCCCGAAAATACGCTGTCTCTTCTTAGTTATCAATATATGTCTCACGGTTTGTCCGTATACCGTGAGGATCACGGAGTGTTTACATAGGCGCTTATCAACTCCCACGCCTCAGGTGTGCCATAGCTGATCTGCCACACGGCCGCTCCGGCGATATCTTTGTTTTGCATCACATTCAGCTTAACCTGTATGGATTCTTCCGTCTCCGCCCACAGCTTATGCGTCTTATTTCCGCTCTGCCATTCCGCGTACAGCTGGGACGTCTCCTCATCCCAAACGGGCTCCACGCCTATCCGTTGCAGATAGTCCTTGGTATTGGACAGCAGCAGATACTCGTCGGTTACTGTAGCTCCGTCTATGGTCCACAAGATCGTGTAAAACGGCAGGGCATTGATTATCTTCTCCTTGGGCACCTGCTCCAGAGTTCGGTCTATACCGCTGCTGACATAGCCGATGCTGGCCACCGAACCGGGATCTCCACTGCCGTGCCAGTGCTCGTCATAGCCCATTATGATCACATAATCGGCCACCTTTCCCTGCACGTCCCTGCGGTAATGGTCATTAAAGTCAAAGGGGACATAATTGTCAAAGGAGAGGATCAACCCTCCTTTTCTACAGGCAATGGACAGTTCCCGTATAAATTGAGCATAGTGATCGCTGCACTCTTTGGTCACTTTTTCAAAGTCTATATTTATGCCGTCCAGATTCAGATTCAACGCCTCCTGCACGATATTGTCGATCAATCTGCCTCTGATCGTAGTGGACGACAGGATCTGATAGTCGTTGATGCCCGCCTGATTCACTTTGTTATAGTTGAAATCGTCAAGCACCCCCCAGACCTGTAATCCCATGCCGTGAGCCCGTTCCACATAGGAACTGCTGGCAAAGCTCTGAAAATTCCCCTCATTATCGCTTAAACTGAACCATGTGGGAGCGATCACATTCATGCCCCTGGTACCTGCCACCATGCTCTCCAGCGTGTCGTTGCCTCCCACTCCCCCTATGGAATGCCATCCCATACTCACTTTACCGGGAAGACGCAGCGAACTGTACTCCGGTTCCACATAGTCGGTCACGGGGATCTCCTGTATCTCCGCCATATTCGTGAGCAGCTTGTTCTCCACATATCCGATGTAACCGTCTTCGGTCCGCACCTTGCTCCAGGTTTCCATCTGCTCCAGTACCTTTACCCGGCTGCCTGCGGGAATATCCCAAAGGATCTCGCTCTTAATACCCCCTTTTACCCGGACCGCTGTATCCTTCGCAACCACAGCCTCCGTGGCAGTCCCCCACTTGGTATATATCTGTACATGACACTGAGAGTACTGCAACGTCATATTGCTGTAACGCTGTATATAGTCCGCGGCGATATAGACCTGCCCGCCCTCTTCGTAGGCGATCACATAGCCCATATCCTGGTTTCCGCTTTCCCGCTCCTCCACGGTGGAACCCAATTTCACACGCACCACCTCCAGAGGCAGCGCATACAACAGTATCCCTTCCGTCCGGTCCGCGTAAAAGGTATCATTAAAATACCGGTGTACCATATCCATGGGAAAATAGCACTTTCCGTCTTTGAGCGGTGCCAGCTGTTCCAGTCTCTCATCCTGCAGATATACAGCCGCCCAGCTGTCCGCCTGCTCCACCGGCAATCCGTAATACTCCACAAGGTCCACCCTTTCCTTGGAGTAGGAGTACTTGTCCACCAGCATACCGACAAGCGTTACCGCCCCTATCACCACGATCAGCAGAATTGCAATGATTACCGGAATTGCCTTTTTCATAAATGTTTGTACCTTTCCCTTCTTAAATAATAAGTAATAATATAAGTAGAATTACCAATAATATAAATTACCACACATACCAGCGAAAAGGAAAACTCCCTTTCCGCCGATATGTAATAGTATACCAAACTATTCCGACAACGTCATCACCTATTTTGACAAAATACGGCAGAACGTCAAACAAATTTTATCAACCGATTTCAGATAGAGAGGCACTCTCCGCCGCATGCGCGCGTTCCGCCTGTGCCGGGGCACTGATCCATGGCTTACTGTGGACCGATCCTGTCAAATCTCACCTGTTCAAGAATGCCCATTTCGTTCAGAACATAATCGGGCATGTAGACATTCTGTTCCTGCACATATCGGCAGGCCACTTCATCCGGAGTGGCGGGTCTGTCATCCATATACAGACCTACGCCCCTCTCCTGTACTTTCTGCAGCTGCATCCGTATCATCTCCCGGACGCTTTGGACTTCTCCTTCGCTCAAATTATCCCTCCTCCCATATGCTGTACATCCAAAAGGTTAAAAATGTGATATATTATGCCAGCAAATTCCATATCTGTGTTAGGATAACGCGGGAAATAGTTGGTCCAGAGCTGCTCCGACAGTACAACGCAAAAATGAAAATATAGATTTTGAATTATAATGTGACTTAAAATTAAAAAGTGGGAAATATATTATATAGACCGATCAAGCACGCACTAACCGCTTGTAAGACATCCTGAATATATTATAGCACAAAAACATTGCGACTCATACTATAAATAGAAAGGATGAGAGGAACGAAACGTTCCGGATCTTCGGAATAAATAAAGATATTTTGACCGCCTGCCTCCCTTCCTGTACCGATTGTCGGGGAGCATCTCTGATATGCATTATATGTCATCTGCCGAATTTTGGCAAGTGGAAAAATTAAATTTTTTCTAAAAACATTCCCAGGTCTATTGACGAAAAACCTGGGAAAGTATATGCTGTTAAAGAAAATCGTTCTGTCAGGCGCGAATTCGAGAGGAGGAGCCAATCCCATGAAGATAGAGAAGGTAAGTGAAAACCAGATACGCTGTACCCTGACCAAGGAAGATCTGGCCAGCCGTGAGCTTCAGATCAGCGAATTGGCCTACGGTACGGAAAAAGCTAAGAATCTGTTTAGAGATATGATGCAGCAGGCCAATTTTGAATTTGGATTTGAGGCTGAGGACATTCCGCTGATGATCGAGGCCATTCCCATGAACGCGGAATGCATCGTACTGATCATAACAAAAGTTGAAGACCCTGAGGAGCTGGATACCCGTTTTGCCCGGTTCGCCCCCTCCGTACACGAGGAGTTGGAGGAGGACGAAGATGAGAACTCCGGGTCCGCCGCGGACGAAGTGCTGGATCTGTTCCGCAGGCTTCAGGGCGGTGAGGACGTAGCCGTACCCGCCGCGAAACTTTCGGAGGAGACGGAAAGCAAGCAGTTGATGAGAATGTTAAAGTTCCGCTCCTTGCACACGTTGATGAAGGCTGCCGCCGCTATTTCCAGTGATGCCGTGGGCACCAGCTCACTGTATAAGGACAGCCGGGAGAACTGTTATCTGCTGCTTTTGTCCCATCCCCAGAAGGAGGCCGCCGACTTTAACCGCTGCTGTAATGTACTGTCGGAGTACGGTTCCTTTGTGAAGGTAAACAGTTCCACGCCCTCCTATCTGGAGGAGCACTGCGACCCAATGATTCCCGAAGGGGCGTTACAGACTCTTACTCATATCTAAGTTTCCCGCCCATGGCGCGCAAACTGAAAAAATAGCTGCCGCAAAACGCGACAGCTATTTTATGGTTTTCAGGTATTTACGCCTCCTGAATATTCTTCATTAACGTTTCGATGTCAATTCCATGTACCATCGCTGCTTCCTCCAAGCTCTCGCCCTGTGCCGAGGGACAGCCCAGACAGTGCATGCCTGCCTCCATCAGGATCGGGGCCACATCCGGGTTCTTCCGCAGGATCTCGCCTATAGTCATCTCCTTGGTAATGCCTTCCATGTCTTTGTACCTCCTTATCATATGATGCGTAAATTACTTTTTTCAGTATAATACTTTTCCCCTCTATTGACAAGCCTAACCGTGTTTTCAACACAAAACTTACTTGGGCTCAAAACTTCTTTTACAGGAATCAATCTTTTATAGACAGTTTTTATAAAATTTTAATAAAATCCAATTCCAAAATAGCAATTATGTACAGGAAAAAGTACACTGGCAGCCTTGACTATCCAGATTCTTTCTCATATAATAAGGGCATAGGATTAGAGGTAACACATATACATTCACTAATTCAAATATTAGATAGGAGGCTTTTTCAAATGAGACCTGAATGGAACGAGTTTGTAGGCGGCAAATGGGAGAAGGAAATCAATGTTCGTGATTTCATCCAGAAGAACTATCATCCTTATGATGGTGACGATTCCTTCTTAACCGGTCCTACACAAAACACAAAAGATTTATGGGCGATGGTACTGGACCTGCAAAAGCAGGAGAGAGAGGCCGGCGGCGTTCTGGATATGGACACCAAGGTTGTTTCCACCATTACCTCTCACGGCCCCGGATATCTTGACAAGAGCAAGGAGACCATCGTCGGTTTCCAGACTGACAAGCCTTTCAAGAGATCCCTGCAGCCCTACGGCGGTATCCGTATGGCAGAGAAGGCTTGCTCCGACAACGGTTATGAGGTTGATCCCGAGATCAGCGAGTTCTTCTCCACCCACAGGAAGACCCACAACGCAGGCTGTTTCGACGCTTACAATCAGGAGATGAGAGCCTGCCGTTCTTCCCATATCATTACCGGTCTGCCGGATGCGTATGGCCGCGGCCGTATCATCGGCGACTACAGAAGAGTCGCTCTGTATGGTATTGACAGACTGATCGAGGATAAGCAGGAGCAGAAGGATTCCACCGGCCGTGTGATGACCGATGACGTGATCCGTCTGCGCGAGGAGATCTCCGAGCAGATCGTAGCCCTGAAACTGATGAAAGAGATGGCTGCCTCCTATGGCTGCGATATCTCCAAGCCCGCTGCCAATGTAAAAGAGGCTATCCAGTGGACCTACTTTGGCTATCTGTGTGCCGTAAAGGAGCAGAACGGAGCCGCTATGTCTCTGGGACGTACCTCCACTTTCATTGACTGCTACGCTGAGAGAGACTTAAAGAACGGTGTGTTCACCGAGGAGCAGATTCAGGAGTTCATCGATCACTTTATCATGAAACTGCGTCTGATCAAGTTTGCCCGTACTCCCGAGTACAACCAGATCTTCGCCGGCGACCCCGTGTGGGTAACCGAGTCTCTGGCCGGTGTGGGCGTTGACGGACGTCACATGGTTACAAGAATGAGTTTCAGATATCTGCAGACACTGTACAATCTGGGCGCTTCACCCGAGCCCAACCTGACCGTACTGTGGTCCACCAGACTGCCTGAGGGCTTTAAGCGTTTCTGTGCTAAGACCTCCATCGACACCTCTTCCATCCAGTATGAGAATGATGATCTGATGAGAGTGACCCACGGCGACGACTACGGCATTGCCTGCTGCGTATCTTCCATGAGAATCGGTAAGGAGATGCAGTTCTTCGGCGCACGTGCCAATGTGGCAAAGTGTCTGCTGTACGCGCTGAACGGCGGTGTGGACGAAGTTACCAAGAAACAGGTTGGTCCCAAGTATCGTCCCGTTGTCGGCGATGTTCTGGACTTTGACGATGTATACAGCAAGTTCATCGATATGCTGGAGTGGCAGGCTGATGTCTATGTAAATACCTTGAATATCATCCACTATATGCATGACAAGTACTGCTATGAGAGAGCTGAGATGGCCCTGCATGACAGAGATGTAAGAAGATATTTCGCAACCGGCGTTGCAGGCCTGTCCATCGTGGCAGATTCCCTGTCCGCGATCAAATACGCCAAGGTTGAAGTGGTTCGTGACGAGGACGGCATCATTGTTGACTTCAAGACCACCGGTGACTTCCCGAAGTACGGTAACGATGACGATCGTGTTGACAGCATCGCGCAGGACGTTGTTCATAAGTTCATGACCGCAATCAGAAGACACCATACCTACAGAGATGGATTCCCGACCACTTCCATCCTGACCATTACATCCAATGTAACTTATGGTAAGGCAACAGGTAACACGCCTGACGGACGTAGAAAGGGTCAGCCTTTCGCTCCCGGCGCAAACCCGATGCACGGCCGTGATACCCACGGTGCGGTAGCATCCCTGTCTTCCGTATCCAAGCTGCCTTTCAATGACGCGCAGGACGGTATTTCCAATACCTTTACCATCATCCCCGGCGCTCTGGGCAAGGAGGATCAGGTATTTTCCGGAGACATCGAGCTGGATCTTAGCAAGTAAAACTTGCGATGGCTGGAGCCGGGAAGGAGGTATATATGGACGAGAACAAGATGATTGATGACCTCGTAAAAATGCTCGATCAGGGCATGGCCAGCGGCACAGGACACATCAATGTGGATCGTGACGATATCGAGGGAAACAAAACTGTTCAGACCATGGGCTGCTCGGATTGCTCCCGCACCCCTCTGGCCTGCAGCGTACCCACCCTGCAACAGGGACTGGATGATTTCCAGTAGACGCTACAAAGTTTAATATAATGCGGCATCTGCCGGGCAGTGGTCCGGCAGATGCATAACCAAAATCATCGCAAATAATAAGGAGGAAAAAACTATGGCAGTAAGTGCAGCACAGGTTGATAACCTGGTAAATTTATTGGATGGCTATGCCACAAAGGGCGGTCATCATCTGAACGTGAACGTATTAAACAGAGATACCTTACTGGATGCTCAGGCTCATCCTGAGAACTATCCCCAGTTGACGATCCGCGTGTCCGGCTATGCCGTAAACTTCATTAAGCTGACTCCGGAACAGCAGGCAGACGTTATCTCCCGTACGTTCCACGAGGCCATCTAATTGGGATATCCCAAAAGAAAAAGCCATATACAAAGAGGGCGTTCCTTTAAGGAGCGTCCTCTTTTCATGTGCCTAATATTCTAATTCCCTTTATGAAATCTAGTTCCGCCAAATGGGGCACATCTCTTTGTAAGTACCTATAAGATCTTCTCATCAGACGGACTTTTTCTGAGCGGCAACTGTTTCTCACATTAAGGAACACCGCTACTGTTTCTTTCAATAATACAGATGTTTCAACCTATGGGAGTCTCCCAGTCCACCGTATAGGGCCCATCCGGCATGGATACAAGCCTCTTATAGTTCTCTTCAAATTCCGCCACTTTATCCGCTACACCACTCTCCATTCCAACACCCTGGATGTAGGCTTGGGCATATTCCTCCCATGAGTGATAGTGAGCGCGTATAACTCCTGCCACTTTAGCCGTCTCAGCCATCATCTCTTCCTTGCTCAGATAGCCTCCCAGGTATCCTCTCGCCGCAATATTGGCGGCACAGCCATAATTAAATGCCGCCTTGGGGGCCTCATCACCCACATTATTTTTCTCCGCGATCAGATAATCCACTGTCTCTGCCACACCCTGCTTGTTGGTGACTGCCCAATCCCGATTCAGCACTCCTCTGGCCATGCTGGCATTGCTGCGGTTCTTCTCATACCCGCCAAAATATTTGCAGTTTCCCCCACAGTATTCAGACCACAGCGCATATGCAGCCACGGCCCATTTCTCCGCGTCGTTTTGGGGAATCGAATCCGCCGGATCACTTTTAGAACCCTTAAACAAATCAAATAAGCCCATATCTTTCTCCTTTAATATATGTCATACAACACTCCCATACAGCCGGACTTTCTTTTGGCTGGCAAGATGAATTATAGTCACTGTGTTGTGAAATTTCAAGTACCTTTTTTGTTGTTTCTATTTTTTGCGTTTTCGGATATACTAATCCCATGCAAATCCATCTTTTCATTTTCTGGCATTTCTGCTATAATAATTATGTTCGGGTTTTGATAGTATTTTGAATGACCGAATAATATTTTATACAGAAAACATTATGTAATTACCTTCACGAAGGGAGATGCAACAATTTATGCAAGGAAGAATTCATTCACTGGAAAGCTTTGGTACCGTTGACGGTCCCGGAACACGTTTTGTTGTATTTGTGCAGGGTTGTCCCATGCGTTGCGCCTACTGCCACAATCCCGATACTTGGGAAATGAACGGCGGCACGATGATGGAACCCTCTTATATTATTGAGCAATACGAAAGAAACAGCGCGTTTTATCAAAACGGCGGAGGCCTGACTGTCACCGGAGGAGAGCCGTTGATGCAGGTGGATTTTCTGATCGATCTCTTTACTCTGGCAAAAGAGAAGAATATACACACCTGTATAGACAGTTCAGGTATCGCTTTTAATCCATCCAATACGGCGTGGATTGAAAAACTGGATCGCCTGATGACGCTGACAGATCTGGTCATGCTGGATATCAAACACATCGATCCCGACAAACACAAGGAACTGACTTCCCAGCCCAACCAACACATCTTGGAATTTGCCGCCTATCTAAACGAGAAAGATGTAGATATGTGGATACGTCACGTGGTAGTGCCCGGTATTACGGATGATGACAAATACCTTTTTGATCTGGGATATTTTATCGGACAGTTTAACAATCTGAAAGCCTTGGACGTCCTGCCTTATCACACTATGGGCGAAGCCAAATACAAAAAGCTGGGTATAGCGTATAAACTGGCCGGCGTTCCCGCCATGGAAAAAGACAAGGTAGTGGAGAAGAAGCAGATAATTCTGGACGGCATCAAAAAACGCCGTGCAGAGCAAAAATAATACTTGTATTCAGCGGCATTCTATATTACAATAAATAGTGTGTTAATCAATCTATACTATTCATTAGGGAGGATAAGAGTATGGCATTTGTAGTAGGTGACGCTTGTGTAGGTTGCGGTGCTTGTGCCGGTGTGTGTCCTGTAGGCGCGATCAGCATGGATTCCGGTGTTGCAGTGATCGATCCCGATACCTGCATCTCCTGTGGTTCCTGTGCGGGCCAGTGTCCTGTGGGTACCATCAGCGAAGAGTAATCGTAAATGTGTGTGAGTAAAAAGGCATTTCAAAAAACGAAATGCCTTTTTTTCTTGCCTGCGGGTGGCTTGGAAACAGTGGACTGTTGAGATGAGGCATTCGCCTTCTTCTCCCGCTTTTCAGTGCGTCTGCGGGTCTTTTTGCACAACAGCTCGTCCATCTTACGATAGTACTCCTCACTGCGGGCTATGGCCTGCCGGTCTCTCTCCTCCTCCCGCTCCTCCTGATTGCGGAACTGATAGTCCAACTCTTTGATGATACTTTCTTTGATGTTCTGGCAAAGCTCTTGATTGTTCTCACGCAAAGTTTCCCGAATCAGCTGCTGCAACAGCCATTGCAGACGGCGAGCCTTTTCCTCTCTATTTTCTGCCGCCAGTTCTGCCGAGTGGTGTTCTATCGGTTCCGGGGGAGTCTGCCGTACTACTGTGGAATATTCGTCCTCCTCTTCGTTCCTGTCAGTGTCCCTCACAGATACCACCTCTATGGCCATAGCCTGATCCGCCCCCATGTTTTGAACTGTATCCTGTACCTCGGTTCCCATATTTGCGCCTGCAAAATTCTCCTGTGGAAGCACATCTAATTTCCCGTCTTTTAAAATCATCTTTATTGCCTTCAACTGTAGTCCCCTTTCCTTCATAGCTTTGATCTGTCTGAAACGTTCTACATCCTCCTGCGTATAATAGCGGTGCCCCAGTTCGTTGCGCTTGATTGGCAGACGCAGTTCCTCCTCCCAATAGCGCAGCACATGACTCTCTACCTTGACAGCCTTGGCTGCATCCGATATGAGTAGGTAAGTTCCCATAATTTTCCCCTTTCTATTTAGAGTTCCGCATTTTCCCTGCCATCACACAATTTTGGTAAACCGTATAGGTCACTTTATGTCGCCTGAGCATTCTAGCGCGCTGTCTGGAAATATGCTGTTTTAGAGTTCCGTTTGCTGTTTAACATGATCCCAAAACACAAAAAGAGAACGGATTTTCCCTCCATTCTCTTCTGTATATTATATGTATGATGTAACCGTCATCTTTCCAGATTGGCAAATTTAGTATATCTGGGCAGCCAGGCTAATTCCACCGTTCCGATGGGACCGTTTCTCTGCTTACCGATGATGATCTCGGCAATATCCTTTTTCTCCGTATCGTGATTGTAGTAGTCGTCCCGATATATAAACATTACCACATCCGCGTCCTGCTCTATGGCACCGGACTCACGCAGATCCGACATCATGGGCCTGTGGTCCGGTCTCTGTTCCACCGCGCGGCTGAGCTGGGACAGCGCTACCACCGGCACATGCAGTTCACGGGCCAGGCCTTTCAGCGCCCGGGATATATCGGATATTTCCTGCTGCCGGGAATCCGATCTGCCGCTGCCGGACATCAGCTGTAAATAGTCTATAATAACGATTGAGAGATTATGTTCCAGTTTCAATTTCCTGCATTTTGTCCGCAGTTCGGCGATACTGATGCCGGGTGTATCATCGATAAACAGGTGGGAGCGTCCGATCACCCCTGCGCCCTCTATCAGTTTTTCCCACTCCTCATCATTTAACTGGCCTGTGCGCAAATTCTGGGCATCCACACTGGATTGTAGAGAAAACAAACGGTTTACCAACTGTTCTTTGCTCATCTCCAGGCTGAAGATAGCCACCGTCAAGTCCAACTTAAAGGCGATATGCTGAGCAATATTGAGCACAAACGCCGTTTTTCCCATGGAGGGACGGGCGGCGATCAAAATCAGATCCGAAGGCTGCAGACCTGCTGTCCGATAATCCAGATCCAAAAATCCTGTGGCAATGCCTGTCACGGCCCCCTTCTGCCGGGAGGCTGCCTCAATCCTGTCCATAGCGTTCATCACTACCTGACGGATCGGGACAAATTCTTCCGTGTTGCGTTTTTGTACCAGCTGAAAGACTCGTTTCTCCGTATCCTCAAGTATGACTTCCAGGCTCTCCTTGCCCACATAACAAGTGTTGGCAATCTCCTCATTAAGTCTGATCAGCCTGCGGAGAGTGGACTTTTCCGCCACAATATTGGCGTAGTATTTGATGTTGGCAGAGGTAGTCACCATACCCAGCAGATCACGCACAAACTCGAGACTGCTTACCTCAGGCGGAACATCCTTTTCTTTCAGCTTGTCCTGCAATGTCACCAGATCCACCGGATATCCTCTGTCATTTAACTCCACCATGGTCTCGAACAGAATACCGTACTGTCTGTTGTAAAAATCCTCTCCTGTGACTGTCTCGGAGGCAACTACGATAGCCTCCCTGTCCATGATCATGGAGCCGATCACCGCCTGCTCCGCCTCGACGCTATGAGGCAAGATTCTCTTAATCGCTAATTCGTCCATCTTATGCCTCTGTTACTTTTACGGTAAATTTACCGGTCACCTGGGGATGCAGTTTGACCGATACTTCATAGTTGCCAAAGCTCTTCAGACTCTCCGCCAGCTGTATCTTCTTTTTGTCCAGTTCAATGCCATGCTGTTCCTTCAGCGCCGCAGCAATCTCCTTGGAGGATACGGAACCGAAAGTCTTTCCGCCCTCTCCGGCCTTGATCTTTACTACCACTTGGCGGGGCTCCAGATCCTTTGCCATCGCTCTTGCAGCATCCAGCTGTTCCTGCGCAATCTTTTCGCTGTTTGCCTTCTGTAATTTTAAATCGTTCAGATTCTTGGGCGTTGCCTCCACACCGATTTTTTTAGGCAGGATATAATTCCTGGCGTATCCGTCACTGGCCTCTATAATGTCACCCTTTTTTCCCAGCTTTTTCTCGTCCTGTAATAAAATGATCTTCATGTCCTTCATCCTTTCTGTTATGTGAGTTTCCCACCCAATATCATCTCCCCCAGAGCTATTTCCATAATCCCGCTAGATTTCCCCTGTTTCCAGCATACTGTCAATGGTAGCCTTTAATACTCCTATCGCCTCAATGATTCCTGTACCCTCCATCTGGCAGGCGGCAATGGACATATGGCCTCCGCCGCCCATGCGCTCCATGATCAGCTGCACGTTAACTTCATCTATGGACCGGGCGCTGATATATATTTTACCCTGATAATCCGTTAGCACAAAGCTGGCCTTAATCCCTTTGATATTCAAAAGTTCGTTGGCAGCCTGCGCCCCCACGATGGTAGGGCTGGGGAGGTCGTCGCTGGTACATACGGAGATAGCAAAATTCTGCCTATATATCTCGGCCTGACTGACGGCATCCGCCTTGGCTTTGTACTCGTTCGCGTCCTCACGGAAAAGCTTTCTGACTCTCGTCACATCCGCGCCGTTGCGGCGAAGGAATGCGGCCGCCTCAAATGTCCTCACCCCGGCCTTGCTGACAAAATTGTTGGTATCTATCATAATGCCGGAATACATGCAATCTGCCTCCTCGGGGCGGATCTTGATGTTGTCATAGGTATACTGCAATATCTCGGATACCATCTCGCAGGCAGATGACGCATAGGGTTCCACATAAGAGAGCGTTGCGTTCTCGATCGTCTCGTTGCCCGCCCTGTGGTGATCCAGCACCACCACGGATTTACAGAATCGCAGCAGATCCGGGCATTCCGTAATGGATGGCTTGTTCACATCCACAACCACCAGCACCACATTGCCTCCGGCAATCTCTATTGCCCTCTGGTTGTCTATGATCATATCCTCTTCGTAGTCCGGGTTATTGCGAAACAGTTCCAATAGGGGCTGTATAGACGCGGGAGCATCATTTAATACGATATGCGCTTTTCTCTCCAGCGTCTGTGCTATCCTATAGATACCCACCGTCGCTCCAAAGCTGTCCGCATCCGGAATCCTGTGTCCCATCACCAGCACGGTATCCTTGGCCGTAATGATCTCCCTGAGTGCATGAGCCTTTACGCGGGCCTTTACACGGGTATTTTTCTCCACCTGCTGACTCTTGCCGCCATAGTAGGTGACGCTCTCCGGAGTCTTGATTACAGCCTGGTCACCGCCACGTCCCAGAGCCAGATCGATGGCGTTACGGGCAAACTCATAGTTCTGCGCATAGGTCAGACCATCCAGCCCTACGCCCATGCTGATAGTCACTGCCATCTCATTGCCAATATTTACTGTCTTAACCTCTTCCAGCAGTTCAAAGCGGTTCTCCTGCAGCTGCGCTATAGCCTTTTTGCGCAGTATGATCAGATATTTGTCCTTTTCCAGCTTTTTAGATATACCGTCCAGAGAAGATATATATTTGTTGACTTTTCTGTCGATCAAGGCGATCAGCAGGGAACGTCTGACCTCCTCAACGCTCTCCAGCGCCTCATCGTAATTGTCCAGATACACCATGCCTACCGCCAACGACTGATCGTCCACCTCCTGCAAGGCAATATGCAGCGCCGTCTCATCAAACAGATACATGGCGATCAGATAACCATTGTATCCCTCAGCCTGAATCATATCGCTGTGCTCAGCCATTTCCTTCAAGGAGATCCTCTTAAAACGGACCACGTACTCGTTGTCCTCATAGTGCAGTTCATATTGCGCCTCATCCAAACCGCTGTCGTCCGGCAGCCTGTCCCGGGTTAGAGTGGGAAACAGTCCGGTCAATGACTTACGATAGCCCTTGGGCTGATGTACCACCATTTCAAAGGCTGTATTGGTCCATATCACTTTGCCCCCGTCATCCAACAGCGCATAGGGAATCTCCAGATCGCGCAGCAGTTTCTTCTGTATCTGTCCGTATTCTGTGGCAAAGCTGATCAGCTCATTCATGACCAGAGGTTTATTGTAAAAATAAAGCGTCAGGGTGATAGCCAGGTAAAAAACGGTAAAACAGGTTACAATTCCCCCCGCGCGGTAGTCGATCAAAAATACAGCCGCGGATACGGCGCACAGCAGGATTCCCAAATATATGATAAAATTAAGATATGTCTTAATACGGCCCTTTAATCTGATATATTTTTTCATATGTTTTGCCATTGTCTTTCTCCAATTCAGCTATCTGCCCGACCCAGCCTTTTGTGGATATTGTACCATAGTTTGGCGCATTATGCCACTAATTAATTTGTCAAGTCCCGGGAGCTTTCCCCGGATTCCATCGATTTGCAGCGGAAAACGGGGATGAAAATATACACGGATCATTTCATTTTCTCTCTGAAGGCATCCATGCTCTCCGTTCTGGCTGCCGCTTTATACCATATACGCAGCGTCTCTATGTTCTCTTCTTGCCGCACTGCATACAGAATATCCTCCGGAATAGCACCCAGGTCATCCAATAAATCCAGAATAACCTGACGGCTTTGACACAGAATACCTTGTTGTATTCCCTGTTGCATTCCCTTCTCAACTAGAATCTCCGACAAATTACACATAGACTGCATCCTCCCTTCAGTCTCTACCTGCATAATCATTCCATACTCTTTTTCCAGTATTGCCTTCTTTTCTCTCACATGTATCCCGGATAACAGCACTTCCAGCATGGCAATCAGCCTGTTTCCCGACGGTTTCTCTCCAGGCGCGCTGCGCATATTGATTATAACTCCCTGCATCAGTTCTACCCGATGGGCATTATCCCCGTCTCCATACACGGTCTTTCGCTCCAGATTGATCTCCTCTATGGAGTCTCCTCTTTCTCCGCTGTCCATACATATCCAAATGCTGCGCACGTTCTTCAGACTGTCATAATCCGTATTGTAAAATTCCGTATTCTTTTGGGCCGAGACCATCCTAGCCAGGTAATACACGATCCTGTTCTCCAAATGGTATCCCAATGCGCCATGGCCCGTCAGCTTTTGTGCCTCCAAATTGATGAGAAATTTCACTTTTGCCTGTCCAAGACGCGCGCTAAAACGGATATCGTAAAATATAGTGCCCTCCCCCGGAACATTGTCCTCTGTCTTGTCTTCCCGGACTCTGCCCAAATTGCTCAGCCCCGGGTCCAGCGCCGCCGATGCCACCTCAATATCATTCCCTATGCAGGATATGATATCTTCTATCTCCATATCCCTGCATTCCTGAATGGTATACTTCAATATACGTGCCAGTATCTGCTTGTCTGCCAGCAGATACTTTACGTTGGCATCATAAGCGGCAGTGCCCCCGGCAGCCACAACGGCCCGGGATAAGTAGGTATCCTCTACCTGACTGTGCATTTCATACCTCCCTGCTCTTGTCGCAGGAGATAATACTATCCGGAAATTTCCTGCCTGTATTCAATTATTTGTTGAATTCTTAGCATAGACTTTCCGATGTTCTGAATAGAGAATGACTCTGTCAAACTGAAAAAGAATATATGCTCTGAAAGTATAATAGCATACAGACTAAAAATGTACAAGAGAAACTGCTATTTTTCACAAAATTTTTCATAAAATTTTTTCTGATGTCTCCGGATAAATCCGCAAATGCATTAATTTATATCGCGCCCCGCCTTCCTTGGATCTAAGGCTATCAATACCGATACCCTCCGCACTCATGGCCTCGATTACGACTTCAATCTTGTTATTACTACTGCCTTCAGTGCCGACATGAAGATTGAGTTTGAGATTACCGATCACCGTCTTGGTTTCCTCTTTTCTCTCCCTCCTCTTTTCCGCCTTGGCCTTAATATCCACGAACTCATTGTTCCGGCCGGCTCCAATCCCTTTCCATGCACCTATGCTATTATGTAGTATAACTTCCCGGAATAGATGCGTCATTCGCAAAACTATCTTTGATGTCAGCTTCCTGCACAAGAACAGTACCGCCATTCGCTGACAAAACAAAAAATGACCAGCTACCCAAAACAGGTGACTGGTCATTTCCGATCTAAATATTGCGATTCCTTAGTCCTGAACGTAAGGCATCAGTGCAACGTGACGCGCTCTCTTGATCGCGGATGTCAACGCTCTCTGGTGCTTTGCGCAGTTGCCGGTGATACGGCGAGGCAGGATCTTACCTCTCTCGGACACATATCTCTTCAGCTTATTGGTATCCTTGTAATCGATCACATTATCCTTGCCGCAAAATACGCAGACTTTTCTCTTTCTGCGGATGCCGCCCTTTTTTCTCATCGGAGAATCAGATTTCTCTGCTTTATTGTAAGCCATTTTCAGTGCCTCCCATCTTAAATAATCGTCAATTAGTTAAACGGCAATTCCTCGTCTATCCCGTCAGGAATATTCATGAAACCATCGCCTGCGCCGCTGGGCGCGGGAGCGCTGTTATTGCCGCCCATGTAACCACCGCCATTGTATCCGCCGTCACCATTGCCCGCCGATGCATTTTTGCTCTCGGCAAACTCGATCTCATCTACCATGACGCGGACACTATAGACCATCTGACCATCCTTGTTGGTATAGTTATCATTCTGAATCCTGCCGCATACCACGATCTTCACGCCTTTGCGCAGGTAACGCTCAATAAACTCGGCCTGTTTGCCGAAAGCGGTACAGTTAAAGAAATCCGCGTCAGGCTCGCCGTCGCGCTTAAATCTCCTGTCTACCGCAATGGAAAAACGCGCCACCGCAGTCTGGCTGGCTCCCTGAGAATATCTCACTTCAGGGTCTCTGGTCAAACGTCCCATAAGAATAACTTTGTTCATGCTTTATCTCGCTTTCTTTATGCCTCGTCCTGTCTAACGACTAAGTATCTGATGACATTGTCCATAATGCGGACACGGCTCTCGATCTCCGCAGGCACGGTAGGCTCTGCATCAAATCTGATAAAGTAGTAGAAACCTTCCTTCATCTTCTGAACCTCGTAAGCAAGTCTCTTCTTGCCCCACTCATCCACCTCTGTGATGGTACCGCCAAATCTCTCTACGAGAGCCTTGCACTTCTCAACGATCTGTGCTCTCTCTTCGTCCTCGATCTTAGCGCTAACAACAACGGCTAATTCGTACTTGTTCATTAATAAGTTACCTCCTTTTGGTCTCTGGCCCCCGCCTCACCGGGAGCAAGGAATTAATATATCACAGCTACCAATGATACCATACTGATTCCGGAAAAGCAAGCAAAAACTTAACTTTTCTCCGATTTTTCACCAAAAAGATCACTCCGCAGGCAATATCTCCTTAATGTTTTTCTCAAGCAGCCGCCGGGCGATCATAATCTGATGCCCGCAGCCCATGCATTTCAGCCGGAAATCCGCTCCCACACGGAGCACCTCCCATTCTCTGCTGCCGCAGGGATGTTGCTTTTTCAGTTTCAAAATATCTCCTATATTGATCTCCATCTTCATCCTTCTTTCCGTCTTTTGATCTTCAGTCCGCCATTATCCACAGAAAGTATAATTATGGTTTACCGAAAAAACTTTCCTCAAAAATGCCCCGCCATGAAATCTTTCACTACTCCCATGAATTCCCGGAACATATTATTGGGCAGCGTCCAGGGATAAGAGCTGGCCGCCAGTCCCTGCACATGTTCGTAGCCTGCGCCTCTGGCCAGATGCAGCGCCCGGTACATATGGAAATTGTTGGTCACAAGCACCACGCTGTCCTCGCCGCGGTTTAACAGGTTGCCGCTGAACTCCAGATTTTCACAGGTATTGCGCGACGCCTCCTCCATCTGTATCCGCTCCGGCGCTATCCCCGCTCCCACCAAGTAATCGTACATGCCTCTGGCCTCGCTCACCGGCTCGTTGCTGCCCTGGCAGCCGGATACTATGACCCGGGTGTCAGGGTTATCCCGCAGATAGACCAGCGCCCGGTCCAGTCGGCGGCGCAGCACATCGCTGGGACCGTTTGCCCTGATCTGCGCGCCCAGTATCACGCAATAATCTGCCCCCGGCTGCGCCTGTGCTCCAAACTGTGTCATGATCAGCCCCTCCACCGCCACGAAAGCCGTCAGGCCCACGCCTACCAGCAAGCCCCAGCAGAGCTTGACCCACCGGGGTATGCTCTTTGTCTTCTGACAGTACAGCAAGCCGCCCCATACGCACAATGCCAGCCCGCCGGCTCCCCATATCAGGAAAAACCAGGAGCCGAAACGCACAAACAGCAGAATAAACAGACAGTAAAGCAGGCACAGGATTCCCAGCCCCAGCAGCAGTGCTCCTGCCGCCACTCCCGCAGGGCGCTTTTTCCCCCGGCGGTACACATATATGACTCTCTTGGTCTTGTTATAGGGGATAAGCTCTTCCCTTTTTTTCCTCCGCATGGCAATACCTCCGGATTTTCGCCTTTTATTCATTGTATTTACTTATTGTAACAGAAAAATCAGGGCTCCTCAACAGCCGAAAGGCCGCGGAATTCTTAAATTTTTCTTAGTAAAAAAGAACTTGGGTTTTTTACTATAAGTACTTGTCTAAATTGTCTAGAAATGCTAATATATAACAAAGTGTGGTATGCAATTTACACTAAATAAGTATCAAAAAGGAGAATCCGTATGGCAAAAGAAATGATTGCGATGATTCTGGCCGGCGGACAGGGCTCTCGGCTGTATGCCCTGACACAGAAGCTGGCTAAACCTGCAGTTCCTTTTGGCGGAAAGTATCGAATTATTGACTTCCCCTTATCCAACTGCGTCAACTCAGGCATAGACACTGTCGGTATCCTGACCCAGTACCAGCCTCTGGTGCTGAACGAATACATTGGCAACGGACAGCCCTGGGACCTGGACCGTCTCTACGGCGGCGTACATGTACTCCCCCCCTATCAGCAGGCACAGGGGTCTGCCTGGTACAAAGGCACGGCAAACGCGATCTACCAGAATCTGTCCTTTATCAAGCGCTACGATCCGGAGTATGTGATCATTCTCTCCGGCGACCAGATCTGTAAACAGGACTACAATGATTTTCTGCAGTTCCATAAGGAAAAAGGCGCGGAGTTCAGCGTAGCGGTCATGGAGGTTCCCTGGGATGAAGCCTCCCGTTTCGGACTGATGGTGGCCGATGAGAACGACAAGATCACAGAATTCCAGGAGAAACCCAAGAATCCCAAGTCTAATCTGGCATCCATGGGTATCTATATCTTTAACCGGGATATTCTGGAGAAATATCTGATCGAGGATGAGGCTGATCCCAACTCCTCCAATGACTTCGGAAACAATATCATACCCAATCTGCTGCGGGACGGCCGTCAGATGTACGCCTATCATTTCAGCGGTTACTGGAAGGATGTAGGGACCATATCCTCTCTGTGGGAGGCCAATATGGAGATCATGGACCCCGAGACCTCCGGCATCAACCTGTTTGACGAGAGCTGGAAGATCTACAGCCGCAACAGCGGCATGACCGGTCACAAAGTGGGCAGCAATGCCGTGGTGGAAAACTCCATGATCACCGACGGCTGCCGCATTAACGGCCATGTAAAGCATTCCATTCTCTTCGCCGGCGTAAAGGTTGAACCCGGCGCCACCGTTGAGGATGCCGTGATCATGGGCGGCAGCGTGATCCATGCCGGTGCCACCGTAAAGCACTGTATTGTAGCTGAGAACGCCGATATCGGTGTCAATGCCGTGGTCGGTGCCATGCCGGAAAACGGTGAGAATGGCGTAGCCACAGTGGGACCCGGTGTACGTGTGGGAGCCAGAGCCCTGGTGGGCCCCAACGCCATGGTAGAAAATGATGTAAAGGATGGTGAATCACTATGGTAAATACAAATCAGGATGCCCTGGGCATTATTTTCCCCAACAGCTATGACAATCAGGTTCCCGAGCTGGTGAGCGAGCGTCTGATGGCTTCCATTCCCTTCGCAAGCCGTTACCGCATGATCGACTTTCTGCTGTCCGGCATGGTAAACTGCGGCATAGATAATATTTCCGTAATCGTACGCAAAAATTACCGTTCCCTGCTGCGCCACTTAGGTTCCGGCCGGGAGTGGGATCTGACCCGCAAACACGGCGGTCTGAACATTGTACCTCCCTTTGCGGAGAAGACTGTCAAGGTGTACAACGGACGTGTGGAAGCTCTGGCCAGCATACTGGAGTTTTTGAAAATGCAGAGAGAGAAATATGTGGTCATCTCCGATGCCAATATTGTGGCCAATTTTGATTTTAACGCCATGATCGATGCACATGCCGCCAGCGGGGCGGACGTGACCATCGCTTATAAAAAGGAAGAGATCCCTTACGGTTTCATGAATCTGCAGCCCACGCTGACCACCGACTTATATTATACGTTAAATCTGGAGCAGGAGAGCGGCAGGGTCACTCAGATCAAGACCAATCCCAAGGAACATGGACCTCAGAATTTTTCCATGAATATATATCTCATCGACAGGGAACTGCTGATCGAGCAGATTTCCAACGCCTATGCCCATGGATTCAGCTATTTTGAGCGCGACATTCTGGCCCCGCAGCTGGAAGAATTAAAGGTATTTGGCTATGAGTATACGGGATACACCGCACGGATCAGCGATAAGAACAGCTATTTCAATGAGAATATGCGTTTGCTGCAGGATGAGAATCTGAACGCTCTCTTCGACCGCTCTCCCATCTACACCAGAGTGCGTGACGACAATCCTACCCGTTACATCGGAAGGTCCCGCGTCAAAAATTCCATGGTGGCCGATGGTTGCGTCATTGAGGGGGAGATCGAGAATTGCGTGCTGTTCAGAGGAGTTAAGGTAGGACGCGGTTCCGTGGTGAAAAACTGTATACTGATGCAGGACACCACGATTATGAACAATGTGGAGATGGAGTACATTATCACCGACAAGGAAGTGACGATTTCCACCGGCAAGGAGTTAAAGGGCAACGATACATTCCCCATATTTGTCCCTGCCTATAAAGAAATCTAAGAAAAGTCCAAAACATACCACAAGCACAGATGATCCCAGGCAATCCGGCTCAAACGCCACTTTGCCTGGGTAATTCTTACCGCTCGGCATTCTGAAAGGAGGATCTCATGTCCAGAGAAACCGACAGCTTTATACAGATTGTGAAAACAAACGACCATATTGTATTTTTCGGGGGTGCCGGCGTCTCCACCGAGAGCGGCATACCGGACTTTCGCAGTGTGGACGGCCTGTATAACCAGCAGTATGACTATCCGCCGGAAACCATTTTAAGCCACAGTTTCTATCGCAAGAATCCCAAGGAGTTTTACCGTTTTTACCACAACAAGATGCTCTTTCCCGGGGCCCGGCCCAACGCTGCTCATCGGATGTTGGCCCGCCTGGAGGAAATGGGAAAACTGGATGCCGTCATCACCCAGAACATCGACGGTCTGCATCAGGCGGCCGGCAGCAAAAAAGTCTATGAGCTGCACGGTTCGGTACTGCGAAACTACTGTGAAGACTGCCACGCATTTTACGACCTTAACTACATCCTGAATACAGAGGATGTCCCCCGCTGTGACAAATGCGGAGGGCCTGTCAAGCCGGACGTAGTTCTATATGAAGAAGGACTGGATCAGAGCACAGTAAACGGAGCCGTCACGGCTATCCGGCAGGCCAATGTGCTGATCATAGGCGGCACTTCTCTGGCGGTCTATCCCGCCGCCGGCCTCATAGACTATTTTCAGGGAAATCACCTGGTGGTGGTCAACATGTCTCCCACCCCCAGGGACCGCTATGCCGATCTATGCATCCAGGAACCCATCGGACAGGTATTTGCAGCGCTGGAAAATACGCTATAGTGCAAAAATATCGTTCAGCGTATTCAGTCCGTGCCCCTTTTTACTGATGACCACTATCCGGTCGCCGGACTGAATACAGCTGTTTCCATCAGGGATGATAACCTGTCCTTGGCGGATGATCATGGCCACCAGAATGTCTTTTTTCAGTTTAAACTTCGGCTGTTTAAACGCAATTCCCAGCTTTTTGCAGTTGTCATAGGCAATGAATTCTATAGCCTCCGCCTTGCCTCCCACCAACTGATACAAGCACTGTATGTCATTGCCTTTAGCATTGTGCACCGTCACGTTCCTCACAAAACTCATGACCCTGTTGGCCGAGATAACGGCGGGAGATATGGTTATATCCATATTGACCTTGTTCAGTAACTTCTCATAGGCGGTAGCATTTACCCGGGTGATCACAGACTCCACACCGCAGGACCAGGCAAACATGGAGATCACCAGATTGGCATCGTCATTACCTGTGAGAGATACGCATACGTCCGCTTTTTTCATTCCTTCTTCCAGAAGTACGTCCGCGTCCACACCGTCCGCATAACTGATCTGCGCCTCCGGCAAAAGCTGTGCCAGTTCCGCGCAGCGCTTTTTGTCGTTATCCAAAATCACAACGCTGCGCTTACTCTCCAGCAGTTTTTTGCCCAGATAATAGGCCACCGTCCCTCCGCCTACCAATACGGCCCTTTTAGCCGCCTTATGTGTCAGCCCCAATTTCATGATGATCTGAGAGATCGCTGTGTCAGCGGCAATAATGCCCACCACGTCCCCGGACTGTATTATAAAATCACCGCCGGGTATAAATAATTTTCCGTCCCGGCTCACAGTTGCAACCAGCATATCGGTGTCAAAGAACTTTTTTATCTCCCGCAGGGATATGCTGCCTCCGGGAATGATATTCTGATCCATCTTTATCCGGATGATCGTCGCCACATCGCTGAAATAGGCGTCCGCCTTGACTTTTCCCGGTATGCCGATCTGCCGGAACATCTCCTGCGCGGTATCCAGCTTGGGATTGGTAATATAGTCGATCTGAAAAGTCTGGGAAAAATACTCCCCGTCCCCCGAGAACTCAGGTCTGTGGATTCTGGCCACAGTATAACGCGTACCGCAGTTCTTTGCCACCATGCATGCCATCATATTGATCTCATCCACCGGAGAGACCGCTATGATCACATCCGCCGTAGCTGCTCCCGCCTGCAAGAGAATGGCCTTGGAGGCGCCGCTGCCACAGACTCCGCTGACATTATAGAGATTGGTCACGCTTTCCACCCGCTCCCTGTCGCTGTCTATTACCGCTGTGTCATGGCCCTCTGCCGCCGTGCGTTCCGCCAGCAGTGTCCCTGTCTGTCCAAGACCCACAATAATGATCTTCATCACTTAAACCCTCCCTATCTGCTCTCACTCTGCCGCCGAACCCGGCGAGCCTTGTGCTGTTCTATCAGCCGGTATCCGCTTTTTACGGTTAAGCCCTGTACTACCACTGTGAACAGAATCGTCACATACGCCGTATTCAGTACCACCAGATACTGCTCCTGCCCCAGAAGTTCTCTGGTGCTCATGGCCAGAGCAAGAGACAGACCGCCTTTCAGAGCGCTCCATGTCATCAGCGACACAAATTCCGTCAAGCTGTAGCTGCTGGGGATTCTTGCCTTACCCAGCAGCAGACTGGACAGTGCCACTCCGGCAAACCGGGATAATATCACCGCTATAACAGAAATCGGAACAATAAACAGAATGTGTGGACTGATATGTACATTCAGTACCGACAATCCAATCATCACAAAAAGCACCGCGTTCAAAATGCTGTCCAAAATCTCCCAAAAATCCACATACAGATTATGAGGATCATATACCTGCCGTTTTCGCTCCTGGCCGCTCATCACATAGGCAAAATACATACCGCATACCACTGAGGCTATGACCCCCGAGAACCCGAAATGTTCGCAGATCCCATATGCCAGCGCCACATCCAGAACACTGATCAAAATCTGCCGTACCGGTTCACGGGTCAGTTTCATCAACTGTCCCAGCAAAAAGGACAACGCCACTGCCACCGCCAACGCTCCCACTACCTCTTTAAACATCACTGTAAGGAAATTGCTCTCACCGCTACGGCCCACTATGCTTTTAAAGAATACAAACAGCGCCACCCCTGTTCCGTCATTGAAAAGGGATTCACTCTCAATCACGGAAGTTACATTCTTGGAAAGTCCCAGCTTATTCAATATACCCGTAGCCGCGATGGGGTCTGTAGGAGACACAATACAACCCAGCAGAATGCACAGCCATATATCCACCGGGACACCGAATAAGCAGGCCGCTCCCCAAAATAACACACCGTACAGCAGCGAAGAAATCACTGTGGTCAACAGCGCTAACAGACTGATCGCTTTCAGATTCTGTCGAAACTTCCGCAGATTTACTTTGCTGGCCCCGGCAAAAAGCATAAAGCACAGCACTGTATCCAGCAGATATGCCTCAAACTCAAAACTGGCAATCTGATGCAACGGACGTGAGATAGATTCCCCCGGTGCCAGCATACCGGCCAACAGCAACACAATACTGATGATCAGCGAAAAAAGCACCAAAGCGATATCGCTCTGCAAATGAATCCATTTTTCGTTAACCAATCCGATCCCAACAATAAAGATCAAAATAACGATCACAAATCCCATAATACTCATCTCTGACATACCTCTCTTAACGTAAAAAAGACCCCAAACGCTTTTACAGTCGAGGTCTTGTGGATCTTCTCTTTACCAAAACAGACAGCAGGACAAAAATAATTCCAAGCAGGGTATAAATCCCCCCCAGGATCAAGAACATTTGACTCACAGGAACAAAAAACAGATCCATCACATTGCTCCGCATATTGATAAACTTATTGACAGCGTCAGCCAACAGGCCACAGGACATGGATACCGCGCAATCCGCTACGCCTATTACCAACAATACCACACCATATACTCTATGTCCGCTGAAACTATGCCCATTCAGAAACCACAATCCCACTCCCAGTGCAATAGTGGAGATAGCTGTCAGAGCCAGAAACCAGTTGGATAAAAGCGCGCTTATAATCGCAAACGGAACAGGATATCTTTCCCTATATTCCCCCAGAATAAATCTTTCTTCCAGGCCCAGGTTGTCCCATGTAGTCTCATATCTCTCCATATCCTCGGGAGTCACGCTATATCGCAGATCCTCCGTGACCGCATCTCTGTACTCCTCCTCTAGTTTCTCTATATCGTCAAAAGATATCAGACCTTTTCCGTTTGTTACTAACAGATCATCCCTAAAATCTTTTAGTTTGGCAGCAATAAAGTTTCTGGTGTATTCCGCATCCAACAGTCTTTCGGCTCCCTCGGCATCAATCTCAGGGGTCATTACCATCACCACAAAAAACTGCGCCATTGACATGCGATCCGCAATCTTGGTAATCTGCATCTGAGAAAGTTCCCATTCTCTTGTAAGCTTATCTATAGCCTGATCACGCATTGCGTAACGCAGACTTCCGAAAATACTGCCCAGCAGCCCGAGCAGGCAGATAAATATACACAAAACAATCGTTATTCCTGTTTTCTTTTTCTTTCCGTGACTCATCTCAATCCTTCTCTACTTTCTCCAACCTCGCAGTGCTTTGTCAACCACATAAGCAGAGTTATCGTAAAAAAGGACCCCGAATATACGGGACCCTTTCCAGAGGTGCGAGCCGGATTTGAACCGGCGATAACGGTGTTGCAGACCGGGGCCTTACCACTTGGCTATCGCACCATACAAAAAATGACTCCAACGGGAATCGAACCCGTGTTACCGCCGTGAAAGGGCGATGTCTTAACCGCTTGACCATGGAGCCGAATCACAGCTTACAAGTATAAGATGTTTCTTTTAATTACTGTAGCAATATAAGAAATAAATTACTACATCGCTCCCCGAGTAGGGCTCGAACCTACAACAACTCGGTTAACAGCCGAGTGCTCTACCATTGAGCTATCGAGGAATATATTTTACAGCTATTTACATAGTATGCCGTTCCTTATATATACTATGCATTTTTCTCCAAAGTGTTCATCAAAATTAATGATTTGAAATTGCTGAAACTAAATGCTTGCACTTTACCGGAACTAAAAGTTTGGTATTTACTGGAGTTAATGATTTATCATTTACTCCCATGCCCTCAAAACCGAACACTGAACTACCTTCCTTATCTCATCCGCTTACTTCCCTGTTCCATCCGGAGTTGTTTACAACTGGAGTTGTCTGCAACTCCCATTCCCTATACGCTATGCTGTCTTCAACTCAGATCTCTCTCTTCTTTCTTCTCTTTCAATCTGTGCTGCCCACAGCTCTCTTCTTGGTTAAACTTTCGGCC
>CAJTMX010000015.1 GCA_910577235.1 uncultured Acetatifactor sp.
AGCTTAAATAAAGGATTTTTGCGATATGATGTTAAAAAGAAGTGTCAAACTCCCGTACAAAAAAATACATTAAATTTGACAAAAAAAAGAAGGCTTAAAGCCTTATATATACTGGAGTTCAGCGAAATGGATTTGTGAAGAAACTGTCAAAGACCCGCGCAATCGCCGCACTGTCCTCTCCGGAAGCCTGCTGCCATCCACCCGTCTCCCGCTGGCAATACTGTATGTAGCGGTTGATATGCGCGAACAAACATGATATAATTAGGCCAAAAATTATAGCAACAATCATGGCAGTGTGTAGATTATGTATAAAACGTACCCATAATCCAACATATAAAACCTACGCATATCTATATATGTTTTAAGGCATCCTATTAAAAATTTGACCATGGTAATATCCAATGATGAGGAAGACATATGAAAATAGAACCGTCGGCGCGTCTCGCGCACTTCCAGACCGGCATTTTTGCCGCGTTGAACGAGAAAAAAGAGCAGCTCCAGGCCAGCGGCCGCAAGGTGTACAACCTGTCCGTGGGCACGCCGGATTTCCCTGTAGCTGAGCATGTACGCCAGGCACTGATTGACGCCGCCAGGGACCCTGTCCAGTACCACTATACCCTGCGGGATCTGCCGGAGCTGACCCAGGCGGTGCAGAGCTATTACCGCAGGCGTTTTGGAGTGGAGCTGGAGACGGACGAGATACTGGCGGTGCCCGGCTCCCAGGAAGGGATCGCCCATATCGGCATGGCCCTCTGCAACCCCGGGGACGTGGTGTTGCTGCCCGATCCAGGTTACCCGGTGTTCGAGGTGGGAGCTTATCTGGGCGGCGCGGAGTTGTATTTTTATGACCTAAAGGAGGAAAACGGCTTTCTGCCCCGGCTGGACCGGATTCCCAAAGACATTGCCCAAAGGGCCAAATACATCATGGTGTCCTATCCATATAACCCGGTATGCGCCATTGCCCCTCCCTCTTTTTATGAAGAGCTGATTGCTTTCGCGGAAAAAAATAACATCATCGTGGTGCATGACAATGCATACTCGGATATCATCTACGACGGCAATTACGGCGGTTCCTTTTTGGAGTACACCCATGCGAAGGAAGTGGGAATCGAGGCTTTTTCCCTGTCAAAAAGTTTCAATCTGACAGGAGCGAGGATCTCTTTTCTCATCGGCAACAGCGAGATCATAAAGCCGTTAAAACTCCTGCGCTCCCAGTACGATTTCGGGATGTTCGCGCCGATACAAAAGGCGGCTATCGCCGCCTTGACCGGCCCCTTAGAGGGTGTCAAAACCCAGTGTCTGGCCTACCAGGCCCGCCGGGACGCGCTCTGCGGCGGCCTGCGGTCTATCGGCTGGAATGTACCGGACAGCAAAGGCACCATGTTCGCGTGGGCGCGCATTCCCGACGGTTTTTCCTCCTCTCAGGAGTTCTGTCTGGAACTGATGGAGCGCACCGGCGTGATCTGCACTCCCGGGGATGCTTTCGGCACCCAAGGAGAGGGCTATGTGCGTTTCGCCTTGGTGCTGCCTGTGGAGACCATCCGGGAGTTGGTAGAAGTCATCCGTCAAAGCGGCGTCATCTCCCGCTGATCTGCCACCTGCGGTAGAGCAGGCCGCCCAGCAGCACAAGGGCGAGGGTCAGCACAGGATACAGGAACATACCCGTCTGCCAGTTGGTCAGGTAATGTCCCGCGGCTCCCACCAGACGCATATCGCAGAAAGCGGTGCCTCTGACCAGCTTAGCAGGCATCAGAGACAGGCACTGGGACAGCACCCGAAACCGCCCCGGCACATTGATCAGCAGAGTTCCCAGAGTATACACCATCATCAGACTCATGGTTGCCACGCTGCTCTTGGTCCAGGCAGACAGAACCAGCGTCAGAACACTGTGCAGTGCCGCCGACAAAAGCAGCAATACCAGCAGGATCACAATGGCCTCTCCCAAAGTCAAGGCAAACGGAGAGTCATCCAGATACATCTGCAGCGGCGCGTTCCAGTTTTTTTCATATCCATAGAGAATGCCGAAACTCACCAGCGTAACACCTCCCACTATAAATGTGGCCGCCACACCCAATGTCACGGCTGCCAACAGTTTGGCCCGGTAGAGCACCTCTCTGCCATAACGGCTGCACAGCGCCAGCTGGTCGGTTTTGCGCATATGTTCATCCGCAAATACACCCGAAAACATCATGCCGATCACTAATGCCATCAACACCAGCAGCGTCATTATACAGGCCAGCATCATCTTCGGACCCTGAGTCCAATAAAAAGGATAGGGAGCCTGGGGTTCATGCCCGCGCCAGTATTCTATTTCTTCTTCCGTGAGATACCCGGTATTCTCATAATCCGTGATCTTCTGCTGTATCTCCCCGTAAAAAGAGGCGGCATCCACTGTGTACACTCTATCGTTGCCCACTACCTCCCTCACATAGTTATAGACGGCCTCATACCGCTTACGTTGCTCCGCACGTTTTTCTTCCTCCGCCTCATCCTCCGAGACCTCCATAATTATAGTCCCGATCATGCTCCCATCCACCGGCAGTCTCTCGTTGGTCTGTACCGCCCCATAGGCTGTCTGCATCTCCCCCAGCAGCCCATCGTCAATGAGCCTGCCGTTAAGTTTTTCCGCCCACTCTCCCCGCTGTGTGGCCCTGTCGTACGCGCTATAGTGCACCATTTCCCCGGTCTGCGCGTTTGAGGTAGCGAAGCTATTAAGCAGCACCCCAAAGCAGAGAGACATCATAATAAATACAACGCCGCAAAAGGCGATCCAAGTCATTCTCCTTTTCAGGATCTTTTTCATCTCGTATAGATACAGAATTCCCAGCTGGCTCATTGCCGTATCCCTCCCTTTTCTATCTCATCTTCAACTCATCTTCAAACTGCTCCAGATAAAACTGCTCCAAATCTCCCCGGCTCTCCTCCCATTTTCCCTGATAGATCAGTCTTCCGTCTTTCATCATCAAAATACTGTCCGCAATATGCTCCACGTCCGACACGATATGGGTGGATAACAGCACGATGCTGTTCTTTCCTTCTTCGGCGATCAGATCCCGGAATCTCACCCTTTCCTTGGGGTCCAGCCCCGCTGTGGGTTCATCCAGCACCAGCAGCCTGGGAGCGTTAAGCAGTGCCTGGGCGATTCCCAGCCTCTGTTTCATGCCGCCGGAGTAGGTTTTTATCTTTTTATGAGCCTGCTCTGACAGGCCCACCATCTCCAAAAGCTCCCTGCTCTTCTCCCGGGCCTGGTGCTTGGACAGCCCTTTCAGCGCCGCCATATAGAGCAGAAATTCCCCGCCATTAAAGTCCGGGTAATATCCAAAATCCTGGGGCAGATATCCCAGCATGGCCCTGTAGGATTCGCTGGTCACAGGCTCCCCCGCCAGCGTGATCTGTCCCTGGGTGGGCTGCAATATACCGCAGATCATCCGCATCAGCGTTGTCTTGCCCGCGCCGTTCGCACCCAGCAGACCGTAAACCCCTGTGGTCAGCTTAATACTGATCGGTTCTACAACGGTTCTGTTCTGGTACTTTTTAGCAATATTTTCGATACACAATTCAGTCTGTTCTCTCATCTCATTCTCCTATATTATGGGTTGTCGGAACCTTCGGGCACCGCTTAAGTTCCTGCCTGCTCATAGATCCTGCCCGCCTGGCAGGCACAGCGGTAATACTCCCATCCGTTCCCGGCCAGCAGCAGTGCAAGCGCCAGAATCCACCACCCGAAAAAGCGCCTTTCATACCACTGCATGATCCCATGTCCCACCATTTGCATGCTGCCTACCAGCATCGCATTGCCCAGACACAGATAAACGATTTCCCGCCCCCGCACTTTTCTGGAGCAGACCATACTCAGAAAAGTGGTCGCCAGATAAGGCACCAGCAGGTATACTCCGGTATGCCATATTTCCATCTGCTCATACAGGGCAAGCACCGGAAACAGCAGACACAGCAGCGCCAGATGAAATCCGCCCAGCAGCCCCATTCTTGCCATCATAATACTTTTTACGGAAAAGCGAGTGGCCAGCTCCAGTTCCGCCATATTGTAGGTAAAGGAGCGCACCTGTTCCTGCACTGCCGTCAGCGCGAAAAATGGCATGACGCTGGCGGCCATCCACAGCACATCCTGCTGCCATCCGGCGGTTATCCCCACCAACACGGCAAACACCGCCACGGACAACACCCACACCCGTTTGCGGATATAGGCTGCCTGAGTCAGCACAAACGTACCGTGGCCTATTCCTGGCCGGGGCCCGCCGGCCAGGAATAGGTCCCGCCTCTCAGGAGCCGGGGCCTGCCACAATATCCGCAGCCGCCGTTTCAGGATATCAATGGAACACATACCCCCGGCATCGTTATATTCTCTCTCCCTCTTGCTCTGTTTCATATAAATCTCCATTCTGCCGCCTTGGACAGGCGACACATTACTTGAGCTGCTCCCGCAGCTTTTCCAGCGCCGCCGTGATCCTGCGCCGGGCAGCAAACCGGGATATTCCAAGCATTTTCGCCAGTTCTCCCAGCGGAATCTCGCCGGCATAACGCAGCGCCAGCAATTCTCTCTCGCTCTCCGGCAGGGTTTCCAGCGCCTGCCGCAGCCCCAGACGCAGCTCCGGCTCCAGCGCTGCGGGGGCAGTCAGTTGTTCTTCCATCTCCGAAGTCAGGGGCTGCGCCTTGCGTCTGCGGTATTCGTCAATACACAGATGTCTGGCTGTGGTGTACAGGTATTGTAAAGCCTTGCCCTGCTCCCGGTATTCTCTGCTCTCCCACAGCCGCAGAAAGGCTTCCTGGGTAATGTCTTCCGCTGTCTGCACCTGCCCCAGCCGGTAGTAGCAGTAGCGGTAAATCTTGTCATATAGTGTTTTTTCGTCCATGGACACCAGGCGGCCCTCCTTTCACTGTGTATAACGGCTCAGATTACCGGATGTGCGAAAAATTTTTCAATCTTATATACGAAAAGGGACAAGCCATAAAAAAGGCCTATCCCCTGATCAAAAACACCCATTCAGCGTTTGCTATTTTTGTTACATTCATTCGTCCTTCCCAGACCTCACCCTGCCAATATAATAATCGATCAGATCATATATCCAGTCGTTTATATCCGAAAAACAAAATCCCAGCCTTTCCGCCCTGTCCACCCGGATACTGTACTCCGGCTCGCCGTTGTAAGGCGCTGTGTCTCCCGCCGGGTCCAGGCAGGCTTTCCCGCCTGTTTTACTCTCCACATAGCCGATGATCTCACGCAGGGACAAGCTGCCGTGGGCGCTGCCATTTACAGCGCCCCGGAAATCCTTATCCGCCAGAAAAGCCAAAAACTTACCCGCCTCGTCAGAACGTATATAGCTCATCCGGAAATCTATATTATCAATATTCATGGGAATAGACTTCATCGTATGTTCCACATAGAACAGCAAGCGCTCCGTGTAGTCGTCTTCCCCGATAACAAAGGGATACCTGACCGCGATCCAGTCCCTGTGGCCGTATTCCTGCCACAGCGCGCGTTCGGCCTGCCTCTTTATCTCATCATAGGGAAAATCGCGGCGGCCGCACCATATAAGCTCTTTAGCCAATGCATCGAAATCTTCTTCCCGGGTATCCGGTTTTTTAGGGTCATACACTGCAGTGCTGGACATATAGACGTACTTTGCGCAATCTATAGCGTCCATGGCATATTTTATGTCGTTTGAACAGTACGCAATCTTGTCGTACACCACATCATATCTCTTTCCCCGAAATGCATTTATCATCTCAACAGGATCGGTTCTCTCCACCTGTATCCTTTGAACTGCATCACCAAAGGGATCATTATTTTTTTGTCTTGTGGCGATAGTCACCTTATGTCCCTGCCGCAGCAGTTCCTCCACCATGGGAATGCCAAAAAATCTGGTTCCGCCTAACACCAATATATCCATAGACGCTCCTCTCATCCAAACGTAACCGCTCCCGTTATATTTGCGTTCTTTGCCGCTTACTCTATCTTCAAGATCAGTCCTAAGATCCTGCGGGCACAGATTTCCATCTCCTCTCTGGTCAATGCCCCTTTCTCTTTGGCCTCCAGCAGTCTTGCGGGAAAACCGCATGCCATCTTCATGTCGTTTCCCGCTTTTGTCTCCTTGTAATGCTCGCCGTGGGTCCACCAGTCGGTAGTCACCATCCCCTCAAAGCCCCACTCGCCCCGCAGGATATCTTCCAGCATTTCCCGGTTCTCGGAGGCACGGCGTCCGTTGATGATATTGTAGGAGGACATGATGCTCCAGGGTTTTGCCTCTTTTATGATTCTCTCAAAGGCCCTCAGATATATTTCCCTGATAGCGCGTTCGGAGGCTCTGGAGTCGCTTTCCGTGCGGTTTGTCTCCTTATTGTTCAGCGCGAAATGTTTCACCGTTGCCGCCACATGGTTGCTCTGGATACCCGTCACCATGGCCCCCGCCATCTTGGCGGTGAGGTAAGGGTCCTCGGAATAGTACTCAAAGTTACGGCCGCAGAGAGGACTGCGGTGGATATTGACGGCGGGAGTCAGCCATGCTCCAATATTGTTTTCTTTGGCCTCCGCACCCCCGGCCGCGCCCACCCGCTCCGCCAGCTGGGGGTTCCAGGTACAGGCCAGCAAGGTGGAACAGGGCCAGGCAGTGGTACATACGCCGCACTGGGGCGCGATCCTCACCCCTGCGGGGCCGTCCGCAGTCATGATATTGGGAACGCCGTAGTCCGGCAGATTGCCGTAGCCGAAAGTATTTGCCACCCCGGTGTTGGGCTGTCCTCCCAATAGCTCCGCCAGCTGTTCGTCAGGCAGCTGTTCCACAAACTTCTCAAGGGTGATACGGCCTTCTACCACGTCTATGAGTTTCGGCCGATTGTCCTCATATCCCCACAGCGGATAGCTCTCGCGCCTCTTTACCACGGGCGTGACGCCGCCCGTCTCCCGCTCAGGCAGCTTGGCAGGAAATACGCTGGCGTCCGTATCCACCGGCTCTCCCTGAGGCAGCTCTTCATAACTGCCATCCGCCAACATACGCTTTCCAAGCTGTGTAGGAACCATCTTTGGAGAAAGCTGCCGTGTGACCACATCCTCCTCCAGCACCATCACATAGCTGCTCTCCACGGTGTCTCGCACGGAGGTACCCACATAAAAGCGGTATTCTCCTTTTTCCAGAACATAGGCGGATCTGGCCACCTTGCCCAGATCATCGTAGGATGCCATATCGTTGATATCTATGCGCAGCACGACTGTCTGGGTCTCTCCGGGCTGCAGCAGTCTGGTCTTTTGAAAAGCCGCCAACTCTCTGGCCGGTTTTCCAAGCCTGCCCTGGGGAGCGCTGTAATAGACCTGCACCACTTCTTTTCCCGCCATCTGTCCGATATTGCAAACCTCCACCATGACCCGGAGATGATGCCCCCTCTTTTCCACCGTTGGCATGGACAGAAGAAATCTGGTGTAGGACAGGCCGAAACCGAAGGGATAGTTGACTTTCTCCGCCGCCCCGGGAATCGTCTCAAAATAGCGGTACCCCACATAGATGTCATCGGTATACTCCACATAATCGTCGGATTCATGGAAATTGTAAGTGGAGGGATAGTCTTCCAGCCGTTTCGCGAAAGTGTCCGAAAGCTTGCCGCTGGGATTGCCCTCGCCCACCAGCAGCTCCGCTGCCGCCAGCCCGCCTTCGATGCCGCCCTGCCACGCCATGAGGACGGCCTGTATCCGGTCCTCCCCGGCAAACCAGTCCGTGTCCACCATACCGCCCACATTCATGACCACGATCACTTTGGGGAAACGGCTCTTTACTGTTTCCACCATGTCCTTCTCCCCACGGGTCAGGTAAAAGTCCCCGTCCTCAAACACTTCGTTCCCGCTCTCCTGTTTCTGTTCCAGGCCGGCGATCACCGTGTCTTTCCTGTTTTCCTTTTTATCATAGACGCTCTTTCGATCCCAGCCCTCGCCGGAAAAGCGGCAGATACTGATAATGGCTGTATCCGTGTAGGCCCTGGCCTTTGTCAGCAGCTCCCCGGGCAGCGGGGGTTCCACCGTCATACCGGGCCCTACGCCATGGGCATACTGCTCCTTTACGTTCTCCCTGTAATAGCCGGCAAGCTCCTCAAAGATTTCCACATGTCCGGCTTTTTGTTTCAGACCCTCATACAGATTGCGGGTGTAAGCCACCGTCACATCGCCACTGCCTCCGCCGCCCTTCACATAGTCAAAGGTGGCCTTTCCGAACAGCGCCACCCTGCTGCCCTTAGGCAGCGGCAGCACATTCTCCTGATTTTTTAATAGCACCATGCCCTCTCTGGCTGCCTCCCCGGAAAGCGCGATATGCTCTCTGCTGCCTGTAACTCTGCGCCCGTCCTCTCCCATCGGAAGAACCGGCTGATACATTGCCCTTGCCCATCTCTCCATGATCGATCCATACCTTTCTTATTTATTGTCGGAACCTCAGCCCCTTTTTTCCATTCTCCCATAAAAAATAGATATCCGCAACATAATTTTGCTGAGTATTTTCAGCCACAATCTCCGCCACGTTTCCGGTCGATTGAAAGGGGCCGCACAGGAACAGGCATCCGCATAGAGCATACCGTGCTTGCCGACCTACGAAAGCAGTCCCCTGACAGCTGCCCTATGATAACCGGTGTACGCACCCTGTGAAACCGGCAAACCAGTGTCTTGACAACTGCGCCGTCCTGGTATATTATGAACTACGAACCAAATAATACTCGCTAGGGGAGCGCATCGCTGAGATTGGATATACGATATCCTAACCCTCACTACTTGACCCGGACAATACCGGCGTAAGGAAGCATAAGTATACGGAAGAGAAAAGACGCCAGACTTTCCTTATCCGTATTACGATGTCGTCCCTCCTTGCACCCACAAAGGAGGATTTTTTATGTTGTATGATGTTGTTGTCAACGAATGGGGAGAAAACACCTATGTCCCCACCACTCTCGGCAGTATCCTGCTGATGGTACTCATCCTTGTCCTGCTGGGCGGCGCCGTGGCTTTCGCCCGTATTCACGGGCAGAAAAAGGGAGACTGCTCTTCCGAAAAACGTTCCGGCAAACTGACCGTCAAACAGCTGGTGTTCTGCGCCATGGCCATCGCTCTGGGCACGGTACTGTCCAATATCAAACTGTTTTCCTTTCCCTGGGGCGGCTCCGTCACACTGTTGTCCATGCTGGTGATCTGTCTGCCCGGATACTTCTTCGGCTTGGCAGCCGGACTGCTGGCCGGTGTCGCTTACGGCGTATTGCAACTGCTGATCGACCCCTATGTGCTCTACCCCATGCAGCTGGTGGTGGACTATCTGCTGGCCTTTGGGGCGCTGGGGCTCTCGGGACTGTTCTCCCGCAGCAAGAACGGTCTGGTCAAAGGCTATATTGCGGCGGTATTTGGACGATATCTGTTTGCAGTACTCTCCGGCTGGATCTTCTTTGGCGCTTACGCCTGGGAAGGCTGGGCTCCCCTGCCTTATTCTCTGGCATATAACGCGATCTACATCTTTGCCGAGGCGGCTGTCACTGTCATTATTCTGTTGCTGCCTCCTATTAAAAAGGCTTTGGGTAATGTGAAAAAAATGGCTTTGGAATGATGTGAACGTTTATCCTATTATAAAGACATAAAGAGAGCAACCGCCCAAAAGTGTGGTTGGCCTCCCTGGTAAGTTATAAGCCTACCTGTACTGATTGATTGAAGTGACAAGGTAGGCTTATTTATTTTCTCATTTTCTGAAAAATGTTCCCACTGCTTTACATTAGAAACTAGGAAATGCCGGACAAAGGATACGTCTGCCAGAAAGAAATCCCCATAGCCTTCAACCGCAAAATAAAGATCGTCTGCGCCAACTGAGAACTGCTCATCAAAAACGGCCTGTGAAACTCGGATGTCCGACACTGTCGCAACCTGTCATATTTTGTAAAACCAGCAGACAATTTGTTGAACGATTCCCATACCATTTTCCGCATACCTGTGATAGAATAACCCTATGTAAACAGGCCGACACCCAACATAAAGAAACAGTTATTTTTTTTACTCCGTCACTTCTCTTTGGATAAGTATTTACTAAGACAATTTGGTTCTAATCATTTTTTAAAAATGCACATACAATAGCATTATGATACTTCGGAAAAGAGGTGGATAATGCTTGTGTATAGAAGACTATGTTCCAATGAGGATTGAAGAGCTCTGCTCAAAAGGCGGAATCACCAGATACCAGCTATCCAGCCAGACGGGAATCTCGCAGTCTGCACTGTCAGATATCGTGAAAAAGAAAAACGTGCCAACCCTGGTCACAATAGAAAGAATCTGCGCCGCCTTCGGGATAACCATCGCGCAGTTCTTCACTCAGGGCGAAAGCATCCCGGACCTGTCCGATGAACAGAACGAACTCCTACTGTTATGGGACGACTTAAAGCTGGAAGAAAAAGAGATTGTCAAAACCTTTATGAAGAGCATAAGAAAATGAGGGATAGCTGCCTCGCAAGACCCCGCTGCCCCTCTTTTTTCATGAAAGCCGGGACCCCCGGACCTGCCTGTTTGCATGGAACCATTGCCACCCGACAACCGCATTTTCACCATGCCAGCGGCAGAAAGGAACCCAACAAATGCAGAAAAATGACCAAACCACACAAGAACTCTTCTCCATCATCACAGAAACTATCACCGTCCAGGACATAAAAGAAACTCTGAAATTATGCATGGACAGCCTGAAAAACGGCACCCTGGACTCCCTTCTCGCACAGGACACAGACTACCAGACAGCCCTGCTCGAATACCAACGAACCTATGAACTCTATCAGAGCACAAACTTCACAGAACCCCAGCGCGACATCACAGACACCCTCCTGGCCCGCAAAGACGAAAGCGAATTTGAACACATCACCAACGCATACATAGCCGGCCTCCTGGACAGCTACCGCATCCTAAGAAAATTCGGCCTGACAAACGAATAGCCCATAGCCACACAATGTCCCGCCGCCTCCCATCCCAGGATGCTGCGGGACATTGCCAGCTTTCATCTTTTCCTCCAAAGTATGTATCATTTCATGGGATCTACTTTCCCGGTTCCGTCACGCAACACCCCAGGCTGGAGGAGTACAGGATCTTCTCTCCCACCGGCAGCCCCATCAGTTTTCCCAGGGCCTCCTCATAGTACCTCAGCTGCTCCGCATAGCGGTTCCACAATTCCTCCCCGGTGCGCACCCGGTCGGTCTTGTAGTCCACCACTATGATCTGTCCGTCTTCGATAAAAAACGCGTCTATAATTCCCTGTATCAACACCTTCTCCCGGGCGGGGAAACAGGGCTTTAAGCGGGCGGCGCTGATTCCGTATACAAAAGGCTGCTCCCGATACAGCGCTCCCATTCTCTGGGCACGCCACATACGCCAGGCCAGACCGTCCCGGAAAAAGCGCAACAGCTTGTGTTCCTGCAGCACCTGGCGGTAGCTTTCGGGGAGCCGCCCCTGGGCGGTCTCCCGGGCCAGTATCTCCCGCAGGTTGTCCCGCAGCCTGTTCTCGTCCCCTGTCTGCCGGAAGTTCTCAGCGCTGTCCGGCATTCCCTCATATACATCTCGATACAAAGCCTCATAGTCCGCCAGCTCCATGACCTTATGAAAGGCATTGCCCCGCAGCGTTCCCCCCGCCTCCTGGGCGCTCTGCCGGAAACTGGGAATATAAGGCACTATCTCCTTTTGCTCAAAGGCCTGGTAAGCCGCCTCGTCCTTCTCCTCCATGGCGGCGATCTTCAGCTCGGAAACACTGGTCTTGGTATAGAGCTGTTCCAGCTCCCGGTAAGAATAAGTATAAGCGAAACGCTGCTCCAGCTCCCGGACCTGTTCCCGGTCCGCCCATAGCCCGGCCTGCTCCAGCCGCAGCTCTCTCCCGGCCATATCCACCTGTTCCCGCACCGCCTGGCCGGCCAATTCCTCCTCCTGCCACACGCACACCTGCACAGACCCGGGGTCCATAGCGGGCAAAACATAGGCGAGATAGCTCCCTGCACCGATAAAATCCAGATAGCTCAAAGGGCCCTGGCCCCGCAGCCGGTACTGCTGCCACAGTGCCTCACTGTCCGCCGCGCACCCGGTCATGATCAGCTTTTCCCTGGCTCTGGTCAGCGCCACATACAGCACCCGAAGTTCCTCCGCCAGATTTTCCTCCCGCATCTTTCTGGAAACCACCATGCGGCGCAGGGTCTTGTTGCGCACCCGCCGCTCCACATCCACATAATCCGTTCCCAGCCCAAAATCCATATCCATGAGAAAACTCTGGTTTGCGTCCTGCATATTAAAACGCTTGGCGAGACCGGAGACAAAAGTTATGGGGAACTCCAGTCCCTTGCTCCTGTGAATGCTCATGATGCGCACCACATCGGCGTTCTCATCCAGAGACCCCGCCTCCCCGAAGTCCACGTCGTATTTTTCCAGCTGTTCAATATAACGCACAAAGTGAAACAGCCCGAAATAGCTGGTCTTCTCAAAATCCGAAGCCTTGGTCAGCAACATTTCCACATTGGCACGGCGCTTGCTCCCGGCGGGCATGGCGGTCACATATTGCAGATAGTCGTGTTCCCGCAGGATCGTCTCTAAGAGCTGGCGTATGGGCATATAGACCGTGTAGCCCCGGTAGGTCTCCACCAGTTCCTGGAAACGGCGGCATTTTTCCCCCGGTTCCCCCTTCCGGCCATCCTCCTCCCCTGCGGCGCACAGGGCTTTCCACAGGCTTACCTCCCGGTCTCCGCTTCTCAGTACCGCAATCTCCTCCTCTGAAAAGCCGCCAAAAACAGATTTCATTACGCCGAACAGAGGTATATCCTGGGTGGGGTTGTCCAGCACACGCAGCAGCTGTAGCAGCTCCTGTACCTCGGTAGCGGCAAAATACCCCGTCTTGGAGGAGATGTACACAGGAATGCCCTCCCCCTCCAATACCTGCCGGAACTCCTCGTCCCAGCCGCTCAGCGTGCGCAGCAGGATCACCATATCCCCGTACCGCACCGGCCGCAGTTCCCCGGTTATTTTATCCGTCACCCGGTGTTCCCGGCGCAGTCTGTGGATTCTGGCAGCGATCATCTGCGCCTCTCTGGCTCTGGCTGTGATCTGGCTGTCCTTTTCCGGTTTCTCCGCCAGCAGCAGTTCACTGCGGCAGTCAGGTCCCT
This sequence comes from uncultured Acetatifactor sp., assembly GCA_910577235.1. Taxonomy (GTDB): domain Bacteria; phylum Bacillota; class Clostridia; order Lachnospirales; family Lachnospiraceae; genus Acetatifactor. Next base: position 13,147 of record CAJTMX010000015.1, read on the forward strand.
GGGGATACTCCGCCCCCACATACAGGGCAGCCCGGTCATCATAGACGATGCCTCCCTTGTCCCGGCTCATCAGATTGGCGAACATGCCGTTCACCGTCTCCAAAACCTCCCGGCGGCTGCGGAAATTGCGGCTTAAATCAATCCGCTGTCTGGCGCTCTCCTCCCCGGTGTAGGTCTCATATTTTTCCAGAAAGAGCTCCGGCCTGGCCAGACGGAATTTGTAGATGCTCTGCTTGACGTCTCCCACCATAAAGCGGTTATAGTGCCCGTCCTCCTCGCCGGACACCGCCCAGAGCAGATATTCCTGCACCAGATTGCTGTCCTGATACTCGTCGATGAGTATTTCCCGAAAATACTCCCTGTACTCCCGAGCCACCGGGCTGGGCAGGATCTCCCCCTCCTCCCGGCGCAGCAGGATCTCCAGGGCGTAATGCTCGATATCGGAGAAATCCATCAATTTTTTCTCCTGCTTGCGCTGCCGGAACGCCCGCCCGAACTCCAGCGCCAGATCGATCAGCGTACAGACCGGAACCTGACAGGCCCGCATCTGTTCCAGACTTAGAGAGACAGGGGTGGCAAAAAACTGTTCCCGCAGATCCCGCAGCGTGTCCTTCACATCGCCGCGCATATTCTTCACAAGTTCCCGCTTTTCCGAAGATACGGCAGGGTCCTTTTTCACCGGCAGTTTTCCAAAGCTTATATCCGACAGTTCCCGGGCCATACGGCTCATGATCCGGTCTTCCCCCGAAACTGCCCCGGCGGACAACGTAAACCGCTCCAGAAGCGAGTGCAGCATTTCCCGTTCCTGTTCCAGCACCGGAGCGTACATATAGGGGCCGTCCGGCTCCCCGCAGATCCCCAGCATATGCTCCAACGTATCCTCGCATCCCTGCACCATCCGGGTCAGATACAGCCGCAGATATCCGCCGCAGGAGGAATTCTCCCAGGCCTCCTCGTCCGCCGCGGCGTAATCCCCCTTTCTCTCCTCCAGCCACTGCTCCGGCCAGGGGCAGCTCTCCGCGTATTCATGCAGTTTCAGGATATGCTGTTCCAGCACACTCTCCCTGCCGCCGGGACAGAAAAATTCCACGCACGCCCCAAAGTCCGGGTCCTCCCCGGCAAAATGCTCCTCCAGCAGAGCCTGCAGCACATCCTGCTTAAGCAGCTTACTCTCCCCCTCGTCCGCCACCCGCATGGCAGGGTCCAGGCCGATCTCCTGAAAATGGTTGCGGATCAGATAGAGACAGAAACTGTCGATGGTGGTGATCAGGGCATTGTGCAGCAGCGTCACCTGACGCTCGATATGCTCCGAGCCGGGATGCTCCTCCAGCTCCTTCTCCAGCCCCAGACGTATCCTCTCCCGCATCTCCGCCGCCGCCGCGTTGGTGAAGGTCACGATCAGCAGTCTGTCCACATCCACCGGCCTGTTTTCGTCACAGATCATGCGGATGATCCGCTCAACCAGCACTGCCGTCTTACCGCTGCCCGCCGCCGCCGACACCAGTATGTTCCGATCCCGCAGATCGATGACCTTCTGCTGGTCCGGCGTATATTGTATGCCCATCGTATCCCTCCTTCTCCTCCCGCCACGCTGTCGTCAGTCGGCAATGCCGTTCGCGTCTCCATCGCTGTCCAGCGCCTCCTCCATGCCCTGAAACACCGCTTGCTTATCCAAATCCCGCAGCACCCGTTTGCGGTATCCGGGAATGCTCACATCAAATCCGCACACTTTTTTGTAGGCGCAGTAGGTACATGCCTCCGAGCTGCCTTTCTCATAGGGGTTTATCTCCTTGTGGCCCTCCAATATCTCCCGGCCGATCTGCCGCACTTTTTGGCTCACATAAGCGGACACCACGCCCATCTCCCGGCTGCTCATCACACCGGAACGGGCGCTGTAGCTGCCGTCCTTCTTTTTCTCCACCGGTATGACGCTGGAACGGTCTCCCATCTCCCGGTCCAGGCGCTGGATGATATCCTCCTCGCCGCACACCACGCCGTTCATACGCAGCTGATCCAATATCTTCTCATTGACCTCCTGGGGTGTCAGTTCTTCCTGGGTTTCCACCATGGGGTCCGCCACATGATAATAGAGCATGGCCGCCGGAACGATCTCCTTGTCCGGGTGCCTGCGTGCCTCCAGCTCCGCGGCGGCGTTCATATACACCACCAACTGTAGCTGCAGGCCATAATACAGCGCCGCCAAGTCAAAGCGGCGGTCCCCGGATTTGTAGTCGATCACCTTCACATACACCCTATCCCCGGTCTCTGAGATATCCACCCGGTCAATGCGACCTGTAAGACGCATCCTCTCCTCCTCGGACAGGGTTATGTTCACCGCCTCCAGCTTATCCGCCATATGGAAAGACAGCTCGTGTCCGTCCGGCACAAAGCTGCCTTTTTGCAGCTGGCTCTGCAACGCCTGTACTGTCCTCTTCAGTATCCGTCCCATGCGCCGGATGCCGTAGGCGCTGCGGGCACTGGCATACAGAACGCTCCCTCCATACTCCGCCGCGAACCTCTCCAGAGATTCCTCCACGGTCTGCCGGGCCCATTCCTGAGGAAAGTCAAACCATGTATAACCGCTTTCCTCCAGGCTGCCCGCAAACATATCCAGCACCTGGTGAAAGGCATTGCCCATATCCGCATTCTCAAACCCAAATTCTTCCCGCTCCCGCAGTGTCAGGCCGTACTGCAAAAAATGTTGGTAGGCGCAGGCGGCATAGGTCTCCAGACGACTGACGCTGTTCTCCAGACGCAGCCCGTAGAGAGCTCTGGCCACAGCCCGGGAGAGTCCGCTCTCCCGGTAGCGCAAAAAGGCCGCCCGGCGCAGCAGCTCCACACTCTCCCGATGCTCTTTTAATCCGCCATATGCCGCGTACAGAGTAAAAAAATCCCGGCCCGTCTGCCCCGGGTCAGATGACTCTCCCAGGCTCTCCATGGCCCCCTCCGCATAGTCCCGCAGCCCCTGGGCCAGATAGCGCATACCCTCCCGGGCCGTGGCCACCTGGGCCAGTACCGGCTGCCGGGCAGGGTATTGTACCTGAAGTCCGGGAAACAGTTTCCTGAGGGTTCCCACCAGATAGGCAGGGCGGAGACTCTTGCCGTCGTTACCCATACGGGCATAGGACAGATACAGCTGCCGGGAGGGCTTGGTCAGATTCAGATACAGATACAGCCGCTGAATGAACATCTGCTGTCTGGGAGTGGGTGCCAGCTCCAGCCGGGAACCCCTTAAGAATTCCCTGTCCATATCCGAGATGATGCCGCCCTTGGAAACGCTCTTGGGAATGTTGCCGTCATTGACTCCCAGAAAAAACAGTACCTTGATCTGTTTCAGTCTGGTACGCTCCATATCTCCCACCAGAATACGGTCCACATTCTGGGGCAGCGTGCCCACCTGGATCTCGCCGAAACCGGCCTCCAATATCTCATAGAACTCCTGTCGCGAGATATCCTCCTCGCCCAGCAGCCCGTAAATCTGTTCCAGCAGTTCCATCACCAGCCGGTAGATCTGCTCGTACTCCTTGGCCCGTACCAGATCCCCGGCAGCTTTAAAGTCCGCCGCCATGTCTGCCAACCGGCGCTGTACCTCATTGTCATACAGAAAATCATACAGTCTGCCCACATGGTCACAGGCTCTGGAATGTCCCTCCCCTGCCAGGGGCCGCAGCTGTTCCATCATCCGCTCCCGCAGCCCGTTGATACGCTTAAGCGCCTCCTCGTCCTCCCCCATGGCCCGGGTCTTTCTCGTAAAGAGGCCGCTCCATTTTTTCAGCCCTCTCAGGCCGGTTTCACGCACATAGTTTTCCAGATCGTCCGTCTCCTGGGGAGTCAGCGCCGCCAGTCCGCTGCGCAGATAATGAAACACCGCCTCATAAGAAAAATCCTGCAAAAATAATTGCAGGGCGCTCTTTATATATTCGATCATGGGACTAAGGGTGATTCCTCTGGTGCGGTCAATATAACATGGTATCCCCATATCCGCGAACTCTGTCTCCACATGAGAGGCATAGGTCTCCAGACTGCCGGTGATCACCGCGATATCCCGGTACTGTAGTCCCTCCTGACGGATCAGCCGCAGGATGGCCAGACCTGCCTGATGCGCCTCCTCCTTGGGAGTATCCGCCTCGAAAAGCCGTATCTGCTCCTGAGGCTTTGTATAGGCCGTAGGGTCCGTGCGAAAAAGATTCTGTTCCAGACTTTGCAGCGCCGGATTGCCCACAAAACGGTGCTGCTCTCCGGGAGTGATACTCACATCCTGCCCTCTCTCCACCCCCGCCTGCTTTGCAAGCTCCGTGAGATCGTGCACCGTCTTTTTGCTGAGATAAAACAGTTTCTGTTCCCCGTCCGGCTTGTAGGGGTCCTCCCCCGTCCCCAGCGTTACCGTGACCACCACCTCCGCCGCCAGCCGCATCAATTCCTGGATCACCCTGTTCTGAATGGGGGTAAATCCGGTAAATCCGTCAAAAACGATAACGCTGCCGGGGATCAGCCTGGATTTACACAGGGAGCGGCACACCAGATCCAGCGTTTCCTCGGTGGTGATAAAGTGCCCGCCGATATAGTCGAGAAAGCCCTGGTAGAGCAGCCCCAGGTCCCTGAGCTTATGATGCAGCGCGCCTCTCCCCACGGCATATTCCGTCAGCTTGTCCACGTCCTGCGGGGAAAGACCATACTGCATAAACTCCGATATGGCGCTCTTCACCTCGTGGATATAGCCCTGGCGGTGCAGATATCCCCCCAGCGCGGGCAGCCGGTCCTTCAGCCCCGCCGCCACCTTTTGCAGCACCAGGCTCTTGCCCGTGTCGTCCAGCACCGGGATATCCTCGCCGCCCACCTCCTCCAGGATGCGGTGAGACAGCCGGCCAAAGCTCAGCACATCAATATTCATTATGCCTTCACATGGGTGCATCGTAACCAATTCCTGCTGAGTCTGCATCGTAAACTGATCCGGTACCACGATCAGAAAACTGCGTCTCAGACCGTTTCCGTCTGCGGCTTTCTCTTCCATGGATCTCTCAACGATCTCCTGATACAGCCTGTAACTTTTTCCCACGCCCGAAGGACCAAAATAGAATCTCAGACTCATAGTCCTCTCCTCTGACTCCCCGTTCTTATGTAAGTCTCCCTTTTCACAGACGTATGACCTACCGGCGATTATGCATCATATTTACACCAGCTCCAGTTCCACAGGGCAATGGTCCGAACCCATGACCTGTGCATGGATCTTGGCGTCCCTGAGCCTGCTCCTGAGTGCCTCGGAACATACAAAATAGTCAATACGCCACCCGATGTTCCTGGCTCTGGACTGGGCCATATAGGACCACCAGCTGTACGCTCCCTCCAGATCCGGGTAAAAATGCCGGAACGTATCCACAAAGCCGTTCTCCAGTACTTTGGTAAAACAACCCCTCTCCTCATCGGTAAAACCTGCGTTATGTCGGTTGCTCTTAGGGTTCTTCAAGTCAATCTCCTTGTGAGCCACGTTCAGATCCCCGCAGAAGATCACCGGTTTGCGCTCCTCCAATTTCTTCAGATATGCCAGAAAAGCCGCCTCCCACTCCATACGGTAATTCAGTCTGGTCAGCTCCCGCTGGGAATTGGGCGTATACACCGTCACCACATAGTACTCCGCAAATTCTGCCGTGATCACCCTGCCCTCATGATCGTGCTCCGGGACACCGATGCCGTAAGAGACGCCGAGCGGCTCCTGTCTGCTGAATATGGCAGTGCCGGAATATCCCTTTTTTTCCGCGTAATTCCAATACTGGCAATAGCCCGGCAGTTCCAGATCGAGCTGTCCCGCAGACAGCTTGATCTCCTGCAGGCAGAACACGTCCGCCTCCGCCTCCTTAAAAAAATCCATAAAGCCTTTATCCAGACAGGCACGCAGTCCGTTTACATTCCAGGAAATCAATTTCATGCTTTTATCCTCCACTGATCTATGCTATAGTATATTATATATCATACTTGATTTCCCACTAAGGGACAAGTCCAAAATAAATGGTATATACAAATAAAGAAACGAGGTATTCAGCGTCATGGCAAGCAGACCCAATAAAAGGAAAAACCTGGGCCCCACAATTCTCTTCCTGATTTTTGGACTGGCCGGCATAGCTATGCTCATCGGCGGTTTCCTGTTCATGAGAAGCAGTATGCGGTTTCAGAGCATAGCGGTGGAAGTCACCGGCACGATCAGCAACATTGAGTCACAGCGCTCCTCTGACGGGGACATCCGTCACAGAACATTTGTGGATTACAGCTATAACGGTGAAAATTTTGAGGATATGCCTCTGAGATACTATAACAGCGGCATGTATGTGGGCAAAGATATTCCTCTGCTGGTGGACCCCGGCGATCCCGGTCACATATCCTCCAAATCCGGCGATACTTTTGGGTACATACTGCTGCTGGGGATGGGAATTGTCTTCACGCTGACGGGATTGATCCCCCTGACGGTGATACTGAACGGCTCTATAAAAGGCAAAAAGCTCATGCAGACCGGGAAACTGCTGCAGGCTACGGTAGACCATATCGATCTGAATCAATCAGTAACCTATAACAGACGGCATCCCTACCTTATTTACTGTACATATTATGACGCATACAAGGACGTGACCTATCGTTTCAAGAGCAAAAATATAATGCAGGACCCGGGATACGCGCCGGGAGATCCCATCGAGGTATATGTGGACCCTGACGATTACAGCAAATATGTGGTCAATGCAGAGGCGCCCGCCAACCCCAAGGTGATCGATTATACCTGATTACCGAAAGATGTTTGTCGCTTATATTTTTGAGCTTTCAACAAGGCATTCTTGAGGAGAGAGAGATTCATTTTTTTTCTGTATAAAATTTTTTATACATACTGCATATATAACAGAAAGAGCAAAGTAATTGATAAAAAGCCCTATAAAAACAGAATATATTTTTGGACCATTAAAATATATGATCGCAACAACTTCCAATACCACTGCGTTTATTAATGCTGTGAAATATAAGACTGTCTTAGCTTTTCCACAAGCCAAAAGCACATATTTCAAAATAGTTTGTGCTGGATTAAATAAGTTCATAAGTACCATAGGAATAACCAAATTTGACGCACCAACAATCAGATCCATCTCATTAGATATTAACTGTGGTATCCTATCTCTAAATACTATAAATATTATGGAAAAGATCAAAAATATTAAAGTAGAAATAAGAATCCCCATACCTGCTAAACCTTTTATTTTGCAAAATTGATTCTGTCCTATTTTTTCACTGACTAATGTTAATTCAGCCGAACCATACATGTACATAGAGATTAGAATAATATCTAGAATGTATTTTACCAGTAAGTATGAGCTGATCTCTGTAATACCAATATTTGATATAAGAGCATTAATTATAACAACAAAAACACTGCCCTCTAATAACTCCTCTCCGACTAATGGTAAGCTTTCCTTTAACAGATACATTGATGATCGGAAACACTTTTTTGAAAAACTAGTATGAGTCTTCTTATCTTTTTTTATCATTAGTCCTAACGCAATTACATTAAATAAAACGCTTATAATTGTTGCCAATGCAGCCCCCGCTGTTTCCAGTCGTGGTAATCCCAGCTTACCAAAAACCAGCAAATAATCTAAAACCACATTAATTAATGTGGCTACGGTAGATATCCACATTAAGCTCCGTGTTCTTTTATATATTTTGAAAAAAGAATTAAAAGTAAAAATAATTAGTTGAAACAGCATATATGGACATGTAATCAATGCATATATCTTAGCGCAACGCAATGCGTCACCAGACAGACCATACAGTCCTCCTAAAATTTGGTCCGAGAAAATAACAATAATTACTATATATATAGCACCAATTAAAATATCCATAAATATAGTTGACATAAAGTATATGTCAATTCCCTCTGTATCATCCTCACCTCTTTTTTTGGCACCTTCTATATTAAAGGTTACAGCAATATTACCAAATATGCCAGCCAACAGGTTCATAAGGGATACCATTATGCCAATTGCCCCATAAGCTTCCGTAGATATTCTTCCAATAAACATCTCATCTACTAAACCTATAAGCATTCCAGCTATATTTTGAATGATTAAAGGTATCGCAAATTTGTTCAGTTCTTTAATTTGTTGATTTTTTAAGCAAGTAAACATTGGGATGGGACTCCTAACTCAATCAAATTTGTGAGTATTAATTCTTTCACTGGCAATGCCTTTAAAAATTGGTCAACAAAATCTATAACCTTATTTCTTTCCATTTCAAACCAATCTTGCAAGATATCAATAATATTTTCGTACGTTTGTCCTTCTGATATCAGAAATAATATACAAGCACCCGTTTCATTAATCTCGTAAAATTCCAAGGCCACTGGATCAAAACAAATATATAAATCCTCTTCACGCCTGATTATTATCTTTTTGATTCCATCTATAAAAAAGCATCTCATTTCTTCCATTTTAAACCTCACAATAAAAGCAACTTAAATCAGACCCTTTAATATCACCATCCAAATTATATGCAGCAGATCTACAACCACCACCGCACCAAATATATTTGCAATCATGACACTTACCTTTTAAATCTTTTTTTTCGATACTTCGCAATTTATAAAATGTTTCCGAATTCTCCCAAATATCTGTAATAGGTTTTTCAGTGATATTACCTGCTCTAAATTCTTCTATTCCTATCATTAAATCACAACCGTATACATCACCATTGCACATTAAGGAAATTGATTTTATTCCAGCTTGGCAACTTACTTCACAGTTTTCTTTACTGTAACAATCCTGATTCCAGAATTTCAGAAGATCAACTCTATTATAGAATTTTAGTGGGAAATAAAATAGCCAAAATATATTTCCTTCATTTGGCGGGACTATTTTAAAATTTAGCCTAATTTCATTTCTTTCTTTCATTTGACTTAACTCAAAAAATATGGGGTACCATTTCTCTTTTGTCAGCAACAATTGACCTTGAGATGCTCTGCCAGTTGGACACATAACCATTACCGACATATAGTTGATTCCCATTGTTTCGTTCAACTTAATAGAATTAATTAAATCTTCCACGTTATTTTCATTTAATGTAAACAAGGTAGAAACAGGAAGATTATATTTTTGTAGTCTCTGAATTCCCTGCAGTGCCTTAATAAAGCTTCCTTTCCCTCTGATTTTATCGTGTATTTTTTCACAACTTCCATCAATAGTAATACATATTCTATCAAATCTATATTGTTTTAATTTTTTTGCCACTTCATTAGTAATTAGCGTTCCATTTGAGTTAATAACTATTGCAAAATTGTATTTTTGAGCTTCGCTAAGAATCTCAAAAAAATCCTCCCTTACAAACGGTTCACCTCCAGACAGTGATATTCTATGTACATTCATTTTATCTAATTGTTCAAACAAACTTATATAATTATCAACCGACAGTTCATCTATCTCATTGCTTTTATCCCCAGATGATGCATAGCAATATTCGCACCTTAGATTGCATCTATTAGTTAGTGATATATCTGCCAATACTGGTGCAGAAAAATGTTTTCTCACATCTATCTCCTTCCAAAATAATCACGCGTTTTTAATCAATCCATTTGTCAGGTGTATACAAGACGTTATACTGAAAATTTTACCCCTTTTTGTTATTTCCACTTCCCAACAAAAGTAGTCCTCTTATTATGGTATGGACCATTTTTTTAATAATAGCCCATACCATATAGTGAGTCTTTTTGCAGAAATCAGTGCTTTCCCCAACAGGAAATCAAAATTATAGTGGGTTTTTCTACTTTTTTAATGCTGGGTTTTTTATAAGATTTCATACCGTATCCTCCTTTCCTCTATATTATTTCTAATAATCCTTTAGATCTGAGATCAAAAATATAATCCAAAAGATCATTTTGAAATTCACTAAACTGAACCGTTTCCGCATAATCTTGGTAAAGCTTTTTAATTAATTTATCTACTATATAGTCTGACTCTGATAATAAGTTCCACAATTCCGCCCCAACATCTTCTAATACCATTTGGTCCTGTGTTTCGATATTTAGCACTCTTATTTGACCTCTATATAGCGAATTAAACAAAATATTATCGTTTATTTTAACTTTCTTATTTATATATTCCATTTCGAGCTGCTTTATTAGCCCCCTGGAATATTCGCACTCAGCGCTTAAATACTGTGAATCACATTTTAGCGGACACGGCAAACACTTATAAGAATATTTACACATTAAACATTTTGATGCTTTTTTATAACTATTAATATCCCGTGTAAATGCATAAAATTGCTTAAAAAATGTATTATCCAGAATTTCTTTACTGGAATTTTTGTATATGTTAGGAGTTAAACTTGTATTGCAATTATGTGATATTAAACAATTTTGATTAGTAGAGATATCACAACTACGACAAGGCAAAATATCTCCGTTTGGCTTGATATAATATTCCTCGTCAGTTCCATTACACCAGCTCTTTTCTAAATCCAGTTGACGGTTTCGCCAGGAATACTTTTTAAAAAGATACTCTGACAAAATATTTTTGCAAACAATCTCCAAGTAAATATTTGGGTACTTATGTTTTTCTCTTACAATTTGCTCTATGGCAAAAATTTTTTCTTGAACAGTGATACCAAGCATTTCCCAATTATCAACTGCACCACCTTCTTGATCAATAGAGGCAATCAACAATCCGTCTACCCCCAGCGAAACAATGAATTCCAGCATACGTGAACTTTCAGAAACGTTCAGCCTGTTCATAGTTAAAGTAATATATATCTTAGTATTACTGTTTATGCTATTTCTTATTTTAACAGTTGTCTGAATATTCTTCTTAACTATATCAAATGTACCGTTTCCCCTAATCTGATCATTCGTAGCAGCAGTAACTCCATCTAAACTTACACATATAAAAGACAATCCCGCATCAAATAGTGTGTGCGACATTTCCGCTGACAGTAAAAGACCGTTCGTTGTTATGGTTGTAGTAATATTTTTCTTTTGTGCCATATAAAGAATCGGCAATATTTTGGGGGAAATCAGCGGTTCCCCTCCCAAAAAATGAATTCTGGTAATTCCTATTTTTATTAACTTATCCATTGTTTCAAGTAAGCTTTGATTAGTGTATGTACTATCATCTATTTTATTGAAATATTGATTGTTATAGCAATGCTTGCATCTGAGATTACAGTTATACGTTATATTCCACTTTATCGTTCTGTCCATAATCATTTGCACCCTTAAGTTGGCTTATATAAGCAGTTTCAATACTATTTTCTGGCATTATTTTCTTTAAACATATCATGCCATGTGATGTTTGTCAACAAAAGTCTTTCCCGCTTTTCATTTTTATAACTATTTATTTTATTTTTGAATAGATATATATATATTGCAAAATCACATCTATCTCCATGCAAGCTGCGCTAATATTATGTTTCTCTCCATCATATCTTAAATACAATTTTTACGATGCCATACCCCATTTGTCAGTATGTACTCCCCACTAGCAAGTGTCCTTTACTAGTGGTTAAATACTTAATCTCATATCTCCACAGAATTCCGTACATGCACCCTCTGAATATTCACCCGCAGGGTACACAAAAAAGAGCCTCCGAAAATCCGAAGACTCTTTTTGTATTACTTTTGTATTGCGTGTCCGCATGATACAGTACTCGCTGTTCCTGCATCTTTCCCCTTTTATTTCGCAGACACCAATCCCCTTTTACAGGAAAAGTCTGGCATATGCACCACCTTAAAATACGGTTTTCCCTACCACAACATTTCAAGGTTTTCCCATGTGCTACTATGTTTCTCTTATTCCCTGTACTTGAATCATAGCCGAAAGATATAACACTATGTTATACCAAAAGTCTCATTTTTCATATCTAAGTACGACATATGGTTCACGAAAGTAGTTACTCATACCTCCGTCAGGCGATCATAATATTTATACAGTTTCTGCACTCCGTTCTCTAATATATAATAGTGCCGTATATAAGGAATCAGCAGGATCAACAACAATATAACCAGAATAAACATCACAGGCTGCGGTGTCAGAATGCAGCCCAGCAGGGACAGAACTGTCAAAATGGCGAAAGTCACCGTCACGATCAGATGAACCAATCTCTCATGTTGAAAAAAACCGATCTGCACCAACATTTCACCGGCCATCCGCTGTCTCTTGCTCTCATCTATATCCTCAAGCGCCTCTCCGCATCCTATCATTGTCTCCATTTTGGCCAGATAAGCTTTCAGTCTTCTCTCCGTGGAGCTCACCTCTTCTCTGCGTAATTAACTCTTTTTTCCCGGCACAATTTATAGTATAATATTTTCGTTGAGCAGAGTCAAGCACTAACAAGTAATTACGAAATCCCGTTTCAAGATACAGGGGATGGCACAATAGACAAAATAAGGGCGACTTGCCACTGCACCGGAGCCCGTTTTTGTCTATTTTGACAGGCTCCGTCACTAGAACAGAGAGTATCGCAATTGCCTAAGTCAAGTACTCTGTGGAAAGGAACGATCATGAAAAGGAACATTTATGCGATATTGCTGGCCTTAATGTTTATTATCCTTACCGGCTGCGGCGATCCGTACACCGATACGGCAGGACAAACCCTTTCGGAGGAAACGGACATTTACTCTCTGGCGAAACCGATCTCCGACCCGACGCCCGCGCCGTCACCCACCCCTTTTCCCGAATATGACATCTCGCTGATGATGGTGGGAGACAATCTGATGCATATGGGTATCATAAACAGCGGGCGACAGGCGGATGGGAACTATGATTACAGTGCGCTGTACGAAGATATATACCCGCAGCTTTTATCCGCGGATATCAAGATCATCAACCAGGAGACGATTCTGGGCGGAAACGACCTGGGATTCTCCGGTTATCCCACCTTCAACTCTCCCACGGAGGTGGGGGACGCCATCGCCACGGCGGGATTCAATGTGGTACTGCACGCCTCCAATCACGCGGCGGATCAGAAACTTCAGGGACTGGATCACTGCGCGGCATTCTGGCGAAAGCAGCATCCCGAAATCATGATGCTGGGAATATCCGGTGAGGAAGACAGGGATGAGAACGGCGGTATCATACCGCTCTCCGGCTCCGCCCTTGCAGGCGCGGACAGGACCGCAGACTGGAGAACCGATGAGAGAGGTATCGGCTATCTGACTGTCAAGGATGTCACTTTTGCCGTATTAAATTATACCTACGGGCCTAACCTGGAGACCATCCCCGCCTCTGTCATGGGGCACTTAAATATTCTCTGCGACTACGACCGCCAAAGCGGCAGGCTGGACTTTACCAGCCTGAATCCCCAGGTGCTGGAGGATATCGCCGCTGCGCGCGGGCAGGCGGATGTGGTAGTGGTCTGCCCCCATTGGGGTACGGAGTATGCTACCAGCCCTTCCAGTTATCAGCAAAATTTCGCCCTGCAAATGGCAGAGGCCGGAGCAGACCTCATCATCGGCACCCACCCTCATGTGGTGCAGCCGGTGGAATGGATTCAGGCGGAAAACGGCAACCGCTGTCTGTGTTTTTATTCTCTGGGCAATTATGTGTCCACCCAGAAAGACGGCATATGTATGTTGGAAGCCATGGCCTGGGTCACTTTTCATGTGGATGAGCAGGGCGTTTCCATAGCCGAAGATCAGAGCGGCCCCATCCCGCTGGTATGTCAATACACCAGCGGTCCGGTACGTTTCGAGGGTGTCTATCTGTTACAGGACTACACGCAGGAACAGGCCGCTCAACACGGCATACGCTCTTATGGGGGCGTAACCATAAGCCTGGACGACCTGCTGAAATGGTCCTCTGAAATATTCGGAGACAGTGCTCCGGGGGAAAACCCATCCACAGTCGGCTCGCTACGCTGGCCGGACTGTCTGAGCGAAACCCCCGCCCAACCTGACGTCAGTCAATGACATTCCTAACGCCCAGTATATTATCGTAACCGGCATCGTAGATGACCACACCCTTGCGGGAATTGGCGGCATGAATGATCTGTCCGTCCCCTATATACATACCCACATGGGTACACTTGCTCTTGCCGTAGCAGATGATATCTCCGGGCTGTATCTCGCTGTAGTCGATACTCCTGCCGGCGGAGCTGTACTGTCCGGAGGGTGTTCTGCTGATGGAATATCCAAAATCCGCATAGATATAACAGGTGAAACCGGAGCAGTCCGTACCGGTGGCCAGGCTCCGGCCGCCGTGCACATAGGGATAGCCCAGATACTGCATGGCATACGCCACGATGGAACTGCGCAGCTCCTCATTGGAGGTATAGACTGTGGCCGGGGGAGTCAGCGGCGTCACCGCCGTATTTTCCGGTGCGGCTGTCTCCTGCTGAGCCATCCGGCGAGCCATCTCCCGCTGGGCCTCCAGCTCCGCCCTCTCTTCTTCTATGGATTTGGCATAGATAAATTCCTCGGACACCGTCACATACTCGGAGGCCACATACCCCGTCTTATCCCCGGTGTACTGCACCAGCATCCAGTCCCCAAGCTGCTCCAGTATCTTCACTTTCTCCCCATGAGTAATAAAACCGATACGCGGGGAGTCCGTGCCCGGCTCCTCACGCACGTTCAGTCTGTCCGCGATCACAGTGGCATAGCGGGTCAGGTAATTGTCCACCGCCTCCGCCGCCGCGTCCCCATACAGGAAAAACTCTGCCTTGATATATCCGGTCACGCTGCCGGACACCACATGAAACCAATCCTGCTGCTCGCCCGCAGTCTCCAGGATCTGGGCCACGGCCCCGTTGTAGATCTTTCCCAATATTTCGCTGTCCGTGTTGGGCTCCCGGCGTACATTCACATAGTGGTCCACCTGGGCGATGGCCAGATTATGGTACTCGCTCTCCGGCTCGGCATTTTCCCCGGCGGCAGACTCTTCCGCATCCGTTTCCATATCGTTTATATCATCTCTGTCCGTATCCGCCCCGGCAGACTCTTGCCCAACCTGCTCTGTTTCGCCGGTCTCCTTGTCCGTATCCGCCACGGCAGCCTCTCCATTCGATTCTTCTCCATCTTGTTCATTGGAAAAACTGTCGCTGTCCAATTCGGTATTACCGGTATCATCCATATCCGGTTTTTTATCAGCATAATCGGCATTGTCGGCATTATCGGCAGATTCTTCCCCGTTTGATTCCATATGGGTTTTCTCCTCCACATGATCCCCGGACTCTGCGTCTTCACTCCCATCCGCCGATGTTTCCAGGCTTTCAAGCATAACAGACTGCGGCTGCCCTCCGGCATAGACCGGTGCCCCGGCCTGCGTCATTCCCATGGCTGACGCCATGGACGGCATCTCTATCGCCGCCTGCTGATACGCAAACACTGTCAACATCCCTACCAACAGTACACTGATCATTCTCTTTTTCATAATGTGTTATACCTCTATTTTTATACGTTTCTGTGCGCTTTACAGTCTCTTTTCTACAGTACCGATATTGAGTATAACACATTTTGTAACATTTCCCAATACTTTCTTAAAAACTTTTTAATATTTTTTTAACAACTACCGCGCATGATCATTCATTCAAGAGCATTTCCACCCTGCCCTGAATGGTATGCGCTACTTCTTCCACACTTTTGTCTCCTGCAAAGCAGGCCGCCGACTCCTCCTCTATTATGACCCAGATGTTGCGATTGATCAGAGCTTGGGTGAATTCCCCGTTGTGAAGGACGTTGTCCACGATTTGGAATTCGCTCTCCGTCATCGTCCTCTTTTCCCGGTCAACCATGAGTTCCGCACCCTCCGCTTTCAACGCTCCCAGCATGGACTCCCGGATGGGAAAGCCCACATCGTAGGCCCTCAGCCACTTTTGATGTGTTTCCCCCAAAAGGGTCTCCAAAAACTCCCATGCGCCCTCTTTATTCTTACTCCCCGCATATATGGCACAACTGTCGGAACAGGTTCCGATCCTATAAGCCTGCCCGGAAGGTGTGGGGTATCCATACAGAGGATACTCCCTGCCATATATATTTACATGGGTCAGGTAATCCTGATAAGATGTATAAAAGTCTGCCGCGCATAAGGAATCTCGGCACAGTTCCTCATATGTCCGTCCGTCGCTATCCGGCCAGTCCTGCGCCGCGTACTCTCCGCACAGCGCCAGTAACTGATAGAATTCTTCCGTCTCAAAGGCCGCCGACTTACTTTCCCAGTCTATAAAGCGGTTCTGCTGGCCAGACACCAGATAATACAGCAGGTCTTGGGGCGTTCCCGCCGGCAGGATATCTTTTTCCCACCCGTTCTCCCCGATCAGTTCAAGAAAAGCCTCCATGTTCCATCGTTCCGTGTATGTTTCGTATTCCGGGTTCACCTGCAATGTCTCCAGATTAAAATGGGGGGCAAGGAGATACACTCCCCCATTCATTTCATATACATTTAATACATTCCACAGAATATCTTCGCTGTATTCCGACTGTTTCAGATAAGGGGACAAGTCTTCCAGATAACCGTTTCGCACATAGGATTCATAATACATCAAAGTAGATTCCATCTCGATAATGTCCGGGGCGTTCCCGCTGGCCATATCCATATGCAGACGCTGCCCGTAAGCGCCATCATAAGTATCGCTGTGATAATTTCTGATCGTAACATAATAGTTCTCATTTTCCCGGTTAAAATCCCGAATGGCAGCTTGTATGCTGGCCGCAGCCTCTCTGTTCATGGAACCCATGGTTCCGTATACCAGCTCCGTTCTCTGCTTGGCCGCCGCGTCCCGTTCGCTCAGCAGGCCGCAGAACAGATTTTTCGTGGCGCTTTCGCCGGTTCCGTACAGGAGCAATGTCCGCTCTTTCGCATCATACCTGCCCGCCATGACAGGTGGCACTCCCATCACGGCATAGCTTGACTGAGCCAGTAGCTTTCCCTCCTCTCTGTCAAGGAAGAGGAGTTCCTGGCCGGTGGCCAGACACAGAGTTCCCTCCTCGCTGCACACAATGCCATACGCGCATCTGGCGGGTATATCCAGCCTCCACTTTTCCACCGCCTCCTTTTCCCGGAGCTCATACAGAATGATGTTCCGGTCGTTTACCGTTACACACTCCATGTATTGCCCATTTTGTCCCTGAAAAAAGCAGGAACCGCCTTTCAGCTCATACTCGCGGATCTTTTCTCCCTCTTCGCCAAAACGCGTCACCGTGTCTCCTGAGACAATATATATATTTTCGCTGTCGTCTACAGACAGTCCGCTCCCCACAGAACGCCAGCTATCATCAACTGCCGCTATTTCCATGACGCTGTTCCACCAGCCGCCGGCAACACATTTTCGTATTGTGATACTGCTCCTGTCCGGGCTCAAAATCTCCGCATATAGGGTTCCGTCCCGCTCGGCTATGTTAAGAAGGTCTTCTCCCTCCTCCTGCTGCCATTTGGCCGTCTCCACTCCTACGATTTGGGTTTCATAGGCAAAATAGTAGATCGGAGCATTTTTCTGAGCGGTAATAACCCATACGCCGTCCCGCCCGCAGATGATCTGCTCCGGAGACTGGACGGTCAGCTCTTGGATGAGGTCTATGCCAAACGCTTTTTGTTGAATTACCTCGTCGCTCTGTTTCCCGCAGGCGGATACGGCAAACGCTCCAAACACCATCAGTATGAAAGTCCGCCAAATCTTTTCTTTTGTATTTGCAATGCTCGCCCCCCACCTTATATGCATTTATTTTCACCTCAAAGATTTCTTTATACCAGGCAATTGCCAAACTCTCACGCCCATCCCTGTATCTTGAAACGGGATCTCGCAATTCACCGGATAGAGCGGTGTGGGATAGACGCCACCCTATAATTAATCCCTTTTCAGATTACCGCATGTCTCTTGGGATGTCAATGTATGATTATCTAAGAACAACAGCTTAAGCTGAATTATTATCCCCACAGCAAAAGCCCCATCCGCAACCGGATGGGGCTTACACATGTCATACCTTTACAGCGCGCTGTCAATCAGGTCCTGATAAAACACCGCATAGTCCGTTCTGTTTTCCTTGATAAACTGTATGGCGGAGGAGGGATGGCAGTTTAACATGCCGGTGAGCAGATAGGGGATATCATAGCCCCACACGATGCCCTCTTCCTTCAGTTTGCCGATGTGTTTTTCGATAAAATTCATGATCGCGATCTTGTTATATTTGGGATTGCGCAGGAAACTCAGCAGCAGTTCCATATAGCAGTTGCCCGCCCCTCTCCCCATACCGCTCACGGTTGCGTCCAGATAGCTGGCTCCCCGGGACAGGCTTTCAATCGTGTTGGCAAAGGCCAGCTGCTGGTTGTTGTGGGCGTGCATACCAACTTTCTTGTTATATTTGGCAGCCACGTTCAGATACTTGTCCGTCAGCCGTTCCACCTGCTCCGGGTAAAAAGCTCCAAAGCTGTCCACCAGATAGATCACATCCACGCTGCTCTGGGCCAGCAGCTCCAGGCCGCCGTCCAGGTCCACGTCACTCACCTTGGACACCGCCATGATATTCACGGTGGTCTCATAGCCCTTTTTCTTGGCATCCTCCAACATCTCTATGGCTGCGGGTATGGTGTTGATATAGGTGGCCACCCTCACCAGATCGATCACGCTGTCCTTGCGGTTTAAGATATCCTTTTTAAAATCCGTCCGGCCTACATCAGCCATGACGGAAATCTTTAAATCCGTCTTGTTATCCCCTACGATCTCCCGGATATCCTTTTCATCACAGAATTTCCATTTTCCGAAATCCGCCGGCTTGAAGATCTCCTTGGACGCCTTGTAGCCAAACTCCATATAGTCCACGCCGGCCTTGATATTGGCCAGATACAGGTCTTTCACAAACTCATCCGAAAACCGGAAATTATTCACCAGGCCGCCGTCTCGTAGTGTGCAGTCGATCACTTTGATATCCGGGCGGAAGGATACCAGACTGCCCTGTCTCTCTCTGCTCATACTTTAACCATTCCTTTCTGTGCCAAGTTGTACCCATGCAAAAAACGTATCTGCGTCTTTCAGATGTATTTAACGCTTTAAAGTTTCACACTTTAAACCATTAAAATTCCTTGGGATAAAAAAATGGAAGCAAGGAGGCTCGAACTCCTGACCTTTCGCGTGTGAGGCGAACGCTCATCCCGGCTGAGCTATGCTTCCATGTGTCCTATTATAACACGATATGGCTAAATTGCAAGACCCAATTTTTCAAATAAATGATTTTCCACTTTTTTCATTTTTTCTTCATTTTTTCTTTCGGTTTCATCTACACTTTGGACACATTTTCCTGCTATGCTGTATTTATCAGCAAAACGAAAAACTGATACTTAACAAAGAAGCTGCCAGTGCTGTTTTCGGTGTTGACCAGCTTCGACTAAATACTACAGTGCCGCGCACTGTTTATCATATAAAGGCCTGTAAACATCTGCGTTTACAGACCTTATATTTGTCTGGCGGCTCCGGCTCGAACAAACTGTCCTCCGGCCGCTTTCTACCAGAAACATAGTCGCTAAGCCTGCCTTAATCGGCATGGGATTCCTGTTCCTGTGCCGCCCCGCTCTCCGGACTGCCCTCCCAAGACGCGTCGCTCCCCTGAAACGTCTCCTCGCAGTGGATCTCCGTCACTTTGATGGCCTCGTCCGCATCGTTCATCTTACTCACATAGCTGTGCATCTTTTGCGAGAGATACAGGGTAGAAGCCAGATCGGTCAGGCCGCTAAACAGCAGGCCTACTCCCAGCAGACGATACAGCAACAGCGCGGAGTCAAAGGGATTGATCACCATCAAAACGCCCACTACCACATTGACCACCGCCAGTCCCAGGATCAGTACGGCGTTGCCGCCCATGCGCTGCACATCCAGCGCCCCCTGGAGTTTGAACAGGCCGCTGACTATGATACAAAGGCCTATGATAAAGGGCACCAAAGCGATGACCATGTCCACCTTGTAGATCACAAACATACCCAAAACTATCAGCATCAGTCCCGTCACAAAATCATTGCGATAGTAGTTTCGGGTAATATTCCGGGTAAAATAAACCACCAGATTCACCAGGCCGATCACAATGGCGATCCCGGCTATCAGATAACAGATTGTGCGGGCAGTGGTAGCGGGGAAGATCAGCAGGACCAATCCCAGCACCATATACAAACCTGCCGACAACAGCATATTCCACTTCATCTCTTTCAACATCCTGCATTACCTCCTACCGGAGATCATCTGATCTCCGGTTCTGCATATCCCAACAGTCACGCAGTACCGATGAACAACATCCGGCCGGCGCATAAGGACACGCCTGTATCAGCCCTTGGCCTCCTTGTCCGGCACCAGCTGGATCTGTACCTTCAGTCCCATGGCCGCCGCCATCTTCACCATCAGTTCCAGAGAGGGATTGTAACGACCGCTCTCAAACCGGGCGATATTGGATCTGGGAATACCGGAACGGCGGGACACCTGCTCCTGCGTCAGTTTCATATCCTTGCGCATACGCACATACTGCTCCGCCAGATTCTGTTTCATGCTCTTTTGCTCTGCCTCGATCATGATCTTGTTTCCGTCGGGGTCCAAAATGTAATCCATTGCTTCTCTCATTGCTGTTCCTCCATTTTTCAGACAGATAAATATTAAATCTCGTATATGAGATATGTTATCACATACGAGATTTATGTCAAGCCTTATTTTCAGATTTTTCTACTTATACACTCTTTCAGGCGATCTGTTTTTTTCGATATACCCGGTAGATAACCGGCCAGAGGCATAACGTGAGCAGAGAATATACGGTCAACAGCAGCAGCCCGATGATCTTTTGTACGGTATCGCTTCGGATATTGGTCAGAAACGAGGGATAATATGATACGTCTTGCAATTCTATAGGTTCTTTACATTGATCAAAGCGATGCCGCCGCCGATTCGTCAGCTTTCGCTTTTTCTTCCTCCCCCAGTATACGGTATATTTCTGCGCGCTCCAGATATGCGTCTTTATATTTTGTGTCTAAAGTAATAGCCTTTGTCAAATAATCAACTGCTGTTTGGTAATCTCCTCTTTTCTTAAAAACAGTTCCATAATGCTTATATGGATTTGCATAATCTGGTTTCAAAACTATGGCTTTACTCAAATCATCAATGGCCCTGTCATAATCTTCCAATGCTAAAAATGCGTATCCTCGGTTATTGTATTCGGCCTCGTTTCTTGGATCTAGAGACACTGCTTTCTCATATTCACATACTGCTTTCTCATGATTGTTCATCTTTTCATATATAATCCCGCGCCCAATATATGCAAAAGCACATTTTGGATCTAACCTGAGAGCCATATTATAATTGTCAAGTGCCTCGTCCATGTTCCCCATTATTGTATAGACCCTCCCACGATTACAATATAACTTGGCATTATCTGGTCGTAAATTTATAGCGTCCCTCAAATCGCAAATCGCTTTATCATGTTTCCCCATTTTCGTATAGATATATCCACGGTTATTATAAAGCCCATAATTTGTTGGTTCCTGCTCTATGGCTTTAGTGTAGTCATCAATCGCTTTGTCATAATTTTGCAATTTAGACCATGTCCTAGCTCGCTCATAGTAAAATTGCACAACGTTGTTTTGCATATCAATCGCTTTCGTGTAACTCTCTATCGCGTTTTTGTATTGCCTTATCTTTGCATGTTGTTTGCCCTGGCGCCAATAATCCCAGGCTGTTAATTGATTCTGCTCCTCACGTTCTTTTTCTGAGATTGCGCCCCGCTCGGCCATTTTCTCTATTTCTGCCTTGAATTCACTCTCGCTTTGAGTCGATAGTTCGTCCCCTTTTCCCTCACAACTCTCATCCTCATACTCGGTAAGTTTCTTGTACTCTTCCTCATAGTTAGCAATTTGCATGCTGGTCCTGTTATTAAGATACTCCTCTGCCTCATGAACGCCGATCTGATGGGGAAACAGGGCGTTTCCAATGGCAAGCATTATTGCGTCGAAACCTGCCGTACGGACTAAATACCCCTTTTTATTCTGCACCAACTCCTGCGTCTTTTGGTTTGGCAGACCATACTTCTCCATATAGCACCAATATATGCCGTTTTTCATTTTGACATTATCTTCTTTCAAAAGCTTCATCAGGCTATTATCTCCACCACCGTACCCTATGACAATGGGAGTATAAATTTGGAAAACAGATGCCAGCACATCATGCCACATACCCTTAAGCTCATTGGTTTCCTCCGGCTGATTCAGCGGATCAAAGAAAATTCCCCTATGTACTTTCGCAATAATTGGACGCTTAATGTTGGAATCTCCCGCATAGTCTGCCAGCAGCTCGTGATTAATCACAAGCGGCTTGCTGTCCGTATATAAAAACAAAGCGTCTTCCACCAGACTGTCAAAATTGGTAGTTATCACAAGATTATCGCCACTCCCCCTTGCCAGCATCAGTGCCAGAGGGTGATATCCAAATCCCGGATGTTTGTTTGCCATAATATTTTCCAAATAATGATAACCGTTTCTATGATTCGGGAAAAAACGAAGTTTGTATATATCAAAATAGAATTCGCTGGGCAGCGGCGCCCCTGTATTTTTGGTTTCGTTCCAGGCCTTTTCTATATCCGAGAAATCATATTCAAGATGATTGTCTTTCTGTAACTTTTTAGCAATCTCACGGATTTCTTCCATCCCAGGAGCGGTTTCCATTTCTTTCATCCAATCATACTCCAGTGAAACGCCTGCCGGAATTCCGGATGACACGGATGCACCCGAGCCTAAAATAAAGCAAAATCTCTCTTCGTTTTTCTTTCCTTCCTCAATTGCCCTCACTAGCTGATTTGCTGATATAACCCTATAACTTTCAATAATATCCTCTGACATATGAACATTCCTTCCCTGTATCATCTTGGGATAAATAATACAGGATGGACGGACATGTTTCAACAATTTTCGCATCATATAACAGGATATTTCATAGATAATCTCACAGCAAAAATTGATGTGGACGTTATATCAGTGTCCCTAAAACGCCCACATCAGCTTTTTTTATTTATCATTTAAACCAAATTAATCCCTCAAAAACATCTGCAGCAGGGCGGGCAGATGCATATAGGACCCCAGCAGGCGAAGTCGCCCCGACCCCTCCGGGTCCTCCTCCGTCTCCAACAGCTGTAAACAGCCCCGCACCGTCTCCTCCGGCAAATGAGCCTGCCGGGCGATCTGAGCCACAGACACGTAGCAGTTGTCAAAGTCCCCCACTGTCAACTCATACAGAGCGTAGAGCGTCTTTAGCACATTCAGGTCTGCCAAAGTCTGAAGAGTCTCGCTTATGGCGGCTATATCCCCGCGGCTCATGGGACTGTAATATTTCTGATCCGAGAAAAAGATGCCGTTTCTGATATGGGCTGTGGCTCCCTGGGGCTCGCAGCAGATGGACACCCCCTATTTATAAGGCTCCTTATCCAGACCATACTGCGTCTTTTCATCCCAAGGCAGATATCCTTTGTAACCTCCCGATACCGCCCCTTCATGCAGAAGTGTAGCCAATTTGAAAGCCAAAGAAAAGCATTCCTCCTTCGCTGTCTCCCGAAACAGATCCTTGACGCCCAAATATAAATTTCTCATCTCCTGCGATCCGGCCACTCCCAACAGTTCGTCCACTGTCACCTGAAAATACTCTGCCAGCCTGGGCAGCAGCGTGATATCCGGGTAACTCTGTCCGCTCTCCCATTTGGACACAGCCTGATTGGTCACGCCTACGGCCTGGGCCAGCTGCTCCTGTGTGACCTGTTTTTCCCGGCGTAAAAATGCCAGTTGCTCTCCGCAGCGCAGTTCGCTGATATTCCTGTCTTCCATTAGACACCATCCTCCTATTATGTTTTCCGCGAAGTCAATACCGTCACTCGCAGAAAGGGTTTTTCAATTTACTTCCTCTGTGGCCACGTCCTTATCATAACACAGGGCCTGAACCGGCACAATGGAGGGATACTTGGACAGCGTCTCTTTTCCTCCAACCTGTAGTTGGAAAAATTATATCGATCCCCGGTTTTACAGGTGAACCTATTCCCTCTATGCGGACGCTGGCAAAGTACATCCATGTGAGCGTCATCACGGTCCAGAAAGCCTGCGAGCATCTACAGAGAGACGGTTTCATCGAGACGACTGTGGGGCGGGGCAGCTTTGTGTCGGCACAGAACAATGTCTGACCAGAATAAAAGGGGTACACTGGCGGCTCTGGCCTGCGGGGTTGTCGGCGATCAACCGAAGGAGAGCGCGGTCCGGACGGTTTATGAGAGGCAGACTCTTCCCCAGGAGCTCGGTTCCCATGTCATTGGCATCTACGATTGCCATGACAACGCCCGTTTTCCGCCAGACTTCATCACAGACCCTGTCCGGCTGGCTGGGAATACGGATACCAATATGGGCATATTCCGGGATATCCTCCCCGTAGAATCCGTCCAGTCCCCGTATCTCGCCGCCCAGCATGTCATAAAAAGTCCCGTGCACTCCGCGCAAACCGTCAAAGCCTGCGCAGACCGCCGCCCACAGGACTTTTGCCAGACCGCAGTGATTGATAGCAAACTGCATCTTCACAGGCAGCCCCATCCCCGGTCCTGCGGGAGTCCGGCGCACAAAGCGGCACAATATCCTGGCCCATATGCCGGGCCTGACCTCCTCCTCCGTAACGATTCTTCCCTGACACAGAGCAATGACTTTTTCACTGGAAAACAGGATGTCTCCCGGCTCATATATGGGTATCACATATTTTTCGATCAGATCGATATAACTTTCACCTATCTGCACAAAATGGGTTTTGACGGCGTGGCGGGCGTAGACCACGCCGTCTGCGTATATGGCGACTTTCTTCCCTTCGTTCGCGTAAAAATCTGCATATTCCATGGACGGATTCTCCTTAGTATTTTTCTTCTACCATAGCAAGATTTCCTCTAAATCGCCTTTAAGATATCCGGTCCACATTATCACATCTTAATAAAAAGCCCCGCCTCGGCACTGTTCTCCTTACTGAATATCTGTCATAAGATCCAGTACCGTATCCATCCCTTTTTCCACTGCTATCTGCACAGGCGTTACTCCGTCATTGTTGGGCAGATTGTAATCCGCTCCTTTCTTGATCAGATACCGCGCCACACTCATATCGCCGGATTCCAGCGCATAGTGCAGAGCCGTGTTGCCGTCGTTATCCACGATATGAATATCGGCTCCGGCTTGGATCATCGGTTTGATAACATCCTTATAGCAGAAATGCTCCGCGTTGTACAGCAGGGCGGACATACCCAGATCATCCCTGCGATTTATATCCGCGCCTTTTTCCAGAAAAATGGGTAACAAATCCCTGGGGGCAGTGAGGTCCAAAAGCTGCACCTGCATCAGAGGAGTTCTCCCATTCTCTCCCGGAATATCCAAGTGTTTAAGCTCCCTTAATATCTTGGCTCGCACCTCGTTGGATAATGCCTCACCGCCTTTATCGTTTCGCACCGCGCAATGAGCCGGCGTATAGCCCTTGGAATTTTTCAGCGTATCGTCCGCCCCGGCGTCCATCAGCATTTTTACCACTTCCACATATCCGTAGATACATGCCTCATGCAGCGGCGTTGTCCCCGGCAGGGCAGGAGCGTCCTCCGACAGATTCACGTCCACGCCCTTTTTGATCATCACTTCCAGCGCGCCTGTATGTCCGTTCATGGCAGCTATATGTATGGCGGCCTCGCCGTTCCCATTCAGCTCTTCCATGGATTCTTTTGAAAAAAGCTCCGCCGCTTCCCGATAGAAATCAACATACTTTTTGGCCAATCCGGATGCGACCCTTTTTTGCATCAGGATATTTACCGGAGTACTGCCTTTTATTACCCCGGTGTTCATATCTACGCCCATATCCATCAGTTTCCGGATAACGCCCGTCCCATAGGTCACGTTCAGGCATTGGTCCCGCAGGCAGGAGACTCTGCCGCCAAAATGAATAGGCATGGTAAAGTCCAGTCCTGCCTTTTGACACGCGTCCAACACCCGGTATTTCGGATCGGACTGGAGGGCATTGTGGAAAATATTCGTGACATACCCCAATTCGTCATCGTCATCCACATCCACCTTGGCGATGAGTTTTTCCGTAAGATAGAGAGCAAAGCTAAGGCCGTCAAAGTCATCGGATGAGCGGCTGCAAAACGCGTTGCTGGTAATCCGGCTCAGATTACGTATATCTATGGGTGTCGTATCCACCGGCTCTGCACCGCAGTCCACAAGAGCAAGACAGAGTCCCTCATTTTGCCATTTGTGGGCATGCTGGATGGGGGTCACACCCTCCTTGTTCGCCAGCCGGACCAGTTCCTTATGCCGCTGCATCAGCTGGAGTGCGCCGGTCATATGGCCGTTTTTCAGTGCCAGCATCAGCAGCGAGTCGCCGTTTTCATCCACATAATCGGTCTCGGCTCCTTTGTCCAGAAAGACCTCCGTCAACGGCCAGCTATGATCTGAGCAGTAGGAAGAGGTCAGAAGGCGCACCAGAGGTGTGAACCCGTCCCGGTCTTTCTGATTGATGTCACAGGTAAGGAGCCGGGCAATGGACTCTCTCTGGAGCGCGGTTTTTTCCGTGCGACAATTTGCCAATTCTTCAAACCTGGCATATGCCAGATAATGGAAAGCGTTCATCCCCCGCTTGTCGGAGAGGGAGGCATCGGCCCCATGCTCCAAAAGCAATTGGGTCATTGCCAGATTACCCCGACAGCAGGCCAGCAAAAAGGGCGTAAGGCCAAACCCTTTATCGTCAACCACATTCACATCCTCGCTTGATAATCTTCCGTCGTCGAACATGGCCTTTATCGCGTCATAAAAATTGTGCCATACCAGAAGGTGGAACAGAGTGAGTCCATAACCGCCATCGATACCCGTCGGAGCCAGGATCGTCTCTTTAGGGCACTGCGCAAGGCAGCTCTGGATTTCCTCTACCTTGTCTCTCGAAAAAATACTGTATCGGTAGATACAATTCTCAAAATCATCCTCCCACCAGGGGATGTATTTACTTTGGTTGGCCCGGGTAGCAGATTCGGTCAACAGCTTTGACAGTTCTTTTACATCCATGTTAATGTCTCCTTTTCTCGGTGCATATTTCTATGGGCTTTGCGTAACCCGGCTCCTGTGCAAGTATCCCCGCATTCATTGTCAATATACCCAATTTGGCACTGGCATAAGATCGTTTCACAATTGCCCGGTATATATTTCTAATAAAGATATCATACCACCGAAACAGAAAAAATGGTAGGGGAAAGACAGTTTGTGTCAAGTACTCGTTGGCATTTTTGGCGCTTCCAGAGACATGGCACGCCCTGTCTTTATCCCACAAACGCCCTCATGAACGCTTTTCTGGATGTCGTCTGCACCGCCTCCAGTATAGGCATATGGCTGCTTATTACTTCCACGTAGCTGTTTCCTTTCCCGTCTCTTTTTGGGGCCTTGGCGGCGCTTAAAACCTCTATCACCTGTCTCATCTGCATTGTGAAGATCAGTCCGTCCGTATATCGTTCTATTGTATTTATCAGTTCTTTGTTTTTTCGCCGATATAGCGCTTTCGCCAGATTGTTCGCTCCTGAAACCGACCATCTCATACGACGGTGTTTTATTCGCATAGTGATCACCGTGCAGTTCTGGCTCTCCTGTACTCCCATGTGTTTGTACATCTGTCCCTCCGCCGGCTCCGGGATCTTTACTCCGTGTCTGTCATATGGCAGCAGCCCATGCTTGTTGTTTTCCAGGTATTGCAGCAGTTCCCTTGCCTTTTTACTGCAAGTGGCTTTCTCATCTGGACTTTCCACGCTGTCTGTGTAGAGTGATTTCCCTTCCTATACAATAGGATTCATCACACAGTCTCCTTTACATGTTTTCTTGGTCGATAACATCATAAAGCGAAACTGTGTGATTGGGAAGAGTTTTCGGCCTCTTCCTTTTATTTAGCCAACTAAAATTTTACACTAACAAAACCAGGACTGCTATATTTTTCAAATAGCAGCCCTGAAATTTAATGTGTATGGGATCTATGCCTCCTCTGTGCCGATCAGCACCTCTTTCCCACAGAACGCAAACCCATACTTCCTGATTCGTTCTTCTGATATCCCCTTTGCCACCAGGGATGCCTGGTAATCCTTTTCTCCGATCTGCCGCAGAGCCTCCGCCACGGTGTCAGACATTTCCTTTTCTTTCGGCCCCTGTACCTTGAACTCCAGGATCATGGCATCATCCCTGGCCGCATTCCTAGGCTCCAGCATCACATCATACCGGCCAAATCCACTTTCTCGGTTGGACGTCACCGTATACCGTTCAGACAGCTCCACCATCAGACCCAGCACGAAACCGTGGTAGAACCGCTCTGGCTCGCTGTATGGGTTCCGGCCCGTGTCAAAGTAGCTGAACATCTCCTGCGTCACACGGTTCATGTAAACATTCATCGCCTCTATGTCTCCCAGCAGCAGCGCCTTGATAAAGTCACTATAATTGGAAGATGAGCCGTCAAACCAGTCATGCACCATATCCTGAAACATGATCCTTACCTCAAAATTGGTCAGTTCCAGTTCATAGTCCTGCCGCCACTCCCCATACTCCGCCATATATGCCTTATAACTCTTCACTTTCAAATACCCACTGGCCAACAGCAGACTCCATATGGCGTTCTTTTTTGTGGATAACTGATGAAAAACGATCTGCTCGTCCAGTTCCATCTTAAGCGTTTTCCCACATAACAACTCTTCAAAAGTCTGCTTAATCTCAGGAGTGCTCTCCCGGAGCAGCTCGCTGGCCAGCCTGTTGGAACTGGTATTGACCCAGTATGCTCCCACTTTTCTTTCATCCAAAAAATTAATAATGGACCAGGGATTATAAATATCCCTTTTGTTGCCAAAAGTGAACCCGTCATACCAGTCCTTAACCTGTTGTTTCTGATCGGACAATCCAAACTCATCAAGCGCGGTAAATACCTCCTCTTCCGTAAAGCCGAAACAGTCTGCATATTTCTCTGTTGTAATTGTCACCACCTTCAGATTGTTCAAGTCAGAAAACATGGATTCTTTACTTACACGAGTGATGCCAGTCATCAGCGCTCGTTCCATATAGGGGTTTGTCTTGAAGGTGGCACCAAACAGGCTTCTGGTAAATGCCACTAACTCCTCCCAATATCCGCCCACATATGCCTCCTGCATGGGCGTGTCGTACTCGTCCAGCAGGATGATCACTTTTTTCCCATAATACTGCATCAGATAATTAGACAGGGTTTTCAGGGAATTGGTCTCCTCATCCTGGGCCTCTCCCGCAGATATCTTCCGGAACAGCACTTTTTCGTTCTCATTCAGGCTGTCGCTGCCCAGCAGAAAATCATACCGGTTGTACAATTCCGTAATAATCTGGCTGATCCTCTTCCTAGCGTCATGGAAAGTGGTTTCCTTTACATTAGCAAAACTGAGCGCAATCACCGGGTATGTCCCCTGCAGCTTGCGATATTTCTCCTCCTGCCAGATGGAAAGCCCCTCAAACAGATCGCCACGCCCAGCATAATCCACCGAAAAAAACTGCTCCAGCATACTCATATTCAGCGTCTTGCCAAAGCGCCTGGGACGGGTGATCAGCGTCACATCGTCTTTTTCCTCCCACCACTGTCTGATAAAGTCCGTTTTATCTATATAGAAACAGTTATCGCTCCTGATTTTCTCAAAATCCTGACGCCCTATGCTTATCGTCCTAGCCAAAATACACCTCTCTTCCTATTGCCCTTCGGCACATGCCTCTCTCTATAGTTATAATATATCTTTTTTTCATCCATTAATCAATGAATTTTTTGCTTTCGATAGAGTAAGCTTACTGTCAAGTGGAAAACCACAGAGATGCATCTACACCTGTTGTGTTTCATCACACATATCCCTTGACTTACATTGCTCTGAGGAGATACAATAAATGAAATGTTACGCATTCATCCCTTCTGAACAAAATGTGCGCCGAAACGCACGGAATTTGAGGAGGCTATTCTATGGAGTTAATGGGTAAAAACCGGGAGAAAGCCGGGCATACCGGGACAGAGGGAGACTTATACCGCGCGCTGGCGGTGGGCGATCTGCCCGCGGCATGGCTGTCGGCCAGAACCTTTATAGAGAGAGCGAAAACCGAAAAACTTGCCTATACAACAGCGTTTAACTGCGGGCTCTGTCTGTATCTGCTGGAGGAATACGAAAAAAGTCTGGCGGAGCTGACTCAGGCGGAGCAGTCTCTTGGCAATCCTCCCGAATTTGAAATGGCAGAGAAAAAGCTGTTTATGCAGGCCCTGTCCGCCGCGGGCCCGCAGACGGCGCTGTTACCTCTTAACCCGGACAGCGGGAAGGGGCTTGCCCGCTATGGACTCTTACGGGTCAAATGGCTTGCGACTCTCTGCCTCTTACATCTTGGAAGACAGCAGGAGGCGGCATCCGGCATCCGGTTTATGCGGCAATATCATATTGAGATTCAGTAAACATCGACCTGTTTCTTACAGACCAACAAATCAAATACCCCGCAGCAAGCTGACGAGGTATTTAACCCTCACGGCATTCGTCAATGCTTGCGCAGACGCGGCATTCGGCTCATAGCCGGCGAAAATAAAGATAAAAGGTGGGAGAAAATTATGCAGCTGGACAATATGTTCTTACAGGCATGTAAAAACAATCAAAAAAGCGTGGCAATAACATTCTTAAAGCGGGGAGGTATCGACGTCAACAAGCGGGATGAATCCGGCAACACACCGCTCATTTACGCCTGCATGAAAAACGCCAGAGATCTGGTAAAGCTGTTGCTGGAAAATAACGCCGATGCCAGTCTTGGCAACCAGCAGGACCGGATGCCTCTCCACTTCGCGGCAGAGACAGGCAATTCAGAGATCATCGCGCTACTGACCGGTGCAGGCGCAGACGTAAACTGCACGGACAAAAACGGTCAGACGCCGCTGATGGTCATGGCACAGCGGGGCAAGACGGACGCGGCTCTGAAATTTATCCAGAATCCCGACATTGACATCAACATCAAGGACAATGACAACCTTATGGCCATAGATTACGCCACCTCCTCCGGACTGCGGGAGCTGGTAAAAGCACTCTCCCAGACAGAGGAAGAGCACACCGATGCCTCCGGCAATACCACGCTCCACCATGCTTGCTGGAACGAGCAGGGCGAAGTGGTGAAAGTCCTTCTGGAAAAAGATAAAGACAGCGTAAACAAAGTCAACGATGACGGCGAAACGCCTCTGTTCCTGGCTGTGAGAAGATCCAACCTGGTCATAACCCAGCTGCTCCTTACCGCGGGCGCTCAGGCACAGATCGCCGATCTGAACGGCGTCATGCCTCTGCATATTGCCGCTGACAACGGCGATTTATTTGTGGCAAAGGCCCTGATGGGAGCGGGCGCAGAGGTGGATACAAAAACTACCGAGGGGCAGACTCCCCTGATCCTGGCGGCCAGATGCGGCAAGAACGACTTTACGGCTATGCTCATAGAGGCTGGCGCCGATGTGAACGCGGTGGACAACGAGCAGCACAGCGCGCTGTATTACGCCACAGAGGCAGGATATACGGAGATCGTGGAACAACTGCTGATAGCCGGGGCCGAGAACTAATAGAATCCTGCGGTGCAGATCACAGCTATTTTCCGTGGAAAGGGGCTGCATGCCCGCGGGGTCTCCCACCCTGGCGGCAGCCCCTTTCAGCGCGATATCAAGAGTCTGCTCAGGCAGACCATGGATATCTGCGTCTCCAAGCGCCGGGTGGCCCGGAAGATCAAACATACCTATTCGTAAAAAATCCATCTATCGCGTCATTATCATATAAAAAATCACCAGCGCTGCCAGAAAGGCAAGGTTACTCACAGTAAAAATGCCGATATAGGCTCCCTTGCGGCTACTCTCCTCCTTAGCCACATGTTTATAAGAGATCAGGCTTGCCATGGAGGCGATCAGCGTCCCCAGCCCTCCCAGGTTGGTTCCTATGATCAACTGCCCATAATTGTCTGTAAAGCCGGACAGCAGCAGAGCTGCAGGCACATTACTGATGATCTGGCTGGCAGCGATAGCGGCATACGTCTCCCGCCCCGTCACGGCACTGTGCAAAAAGTCCCGAAAAGCCGGAATTCTTCCCATGTTTCCGATAAAGATAAAAAATCCCACAAAGGTCAGCAACAGAGAATAGTCCACTTTTATCAGTATCTTTCTGTCCATCGCAAGCACCGTCACAAGCACTGCGGCCAAAGCGGCCTGCCAGGGCAGAACATGGGCCACCGCCAGGAGGCACAGACCAAACAGCGCCAGATATACAGCCAGCGTGGAAAGAGCTATGTCCCCATCTGTCCCACTCTTTGAGGTTACGCCAAAGTTCTGTCCGGGCCTCTGCCCCCTGTGCCCCCCCTGAATAAACGCCCACCCGGTTAAAAACAGCAGGGACAACAGAGCGTACGGAAACATCAGCCCTACGAATTCTCCCAGAGATATCCCCGCCTTTCCATAGAGATACAGATTCTGCGGGTTCCCTATGGGGGTCAGCATACTTCCCAGATTGGCGGCAATGGTCTGCATGGCTATCAGAGGCAGAACAATCCTGCGCCTCTGTTCTTGCTCCAACATTTCCAGAACCGTAAATGTAAATGGCACAAAGGTGATCAGCGCCACATCGTTGGTGATAAGCATACTGAAGAAAAAGCACAGCAGCATCAAGATCAGCACCAGCCCCCGGGCGCTCTTTATCCTGGCGAGCAGCCCCTGGGCCACCCGGCGAAACAGCCCCATCTTTTGAAATCCCGCCATGACGCTCATCAGACAAAACAAAATCGCCAATGTCCGGTAATCTATGTATCCGGCATATTCCCGGTCAGGGGGAATTACAAAAGCGGACAGGACCGCCAGCATCAGCGCAATGCACAGTACGGTTTCTTTTTTTATAAACGCAAACATTCTTTTCATAGATCTTCCCTGCCATATGTGTATCTACCCGGCACATGTTCCCGGCTGAATCCTGCGTATTCCTGAACATATTCCGGCTGGTTTTAACAGCTACCGTATATTTCTATATTATAGCAGTCACCTTCATATTTGGGCAATAGCCAAATTAACCGGGTGAAGGAACTGTTTTATCTAATGCAGAGTGTGTTTGGTAAGATTTTATCCCTCTAACATGGAGATAAAATTGACAAAAGTACATAAAAATGGTAGAGTAAAATTAATAAATCCGTGACAGAAAGAACTAATAGTTTTGTTTTTAGAGAGAATATGCTTGAGCACAGCACAAGCTGTTTTTGTTATGTAGAAATGCAAAGTCCGTACGTTATTTTATAAAGAAAATCTACCGTTTACTGTTTATTATGGTAAGCGGCTTTTTGAGGTACGGAGCGAAGCTGGGATACATTATAAGTGCTTATTAAAAATTATGTTCAAAGGAGGGCAGATGTATATATTTCCACTGGTAGCGTTTATAATGAGCAGCTAGACAAGCATTTTGAAAAACAAAGTATTAATGCAAAAAGTACCCATAAGATGTGGGACAAATACGGTGAGCAGGAAAATCGAACAGCTTTCAGTACTGCTGGATCTGTATTATTATTGTACAATTTTATGAGTCTTAGGAGGTCTATCATTTATGAACAAAAAGAGAACGGCGGTTGAGGTGTATTTATCTACGGTGTTTAAGTGGGGACTTATTATATTGGTAAGTGCCTGCATGTGTGCTACTGTTATGTTTAATACTGAAAAACTGCTAGGTTTATATCCTACAGTTCCATGGCTTGCAACTATCGGTTTAGGTATAATGGATTTGACCTTTTTTGTTTCCGCTATACTGATAGTAAGGTCTTCATTTGACAAGGATGGATATCTAAAAGAGGGCAGATTACGAATTGGGAAGATTTTTTCAGTGGCTATATTAGTCATTCAATGGAACTATTTGCTGTATATGCTTCCAACCAGAACTTTTTGGGGTTTTTTATTCTTTTTCCTTATATTAGTGGCGTTTTTCCTGGATATTAAACTGTTGCTTTTTAGCGGCTTGGCCTGTATGGTATCACTGTTTATTGGCTGGGGTATTCGCGGAACAGACCTTCTTCCGGTTAAAGACGCGTTATTCCTCACAGATATTATTATGTGTTTAGTTGCTCTTGTACTGTCTCTGGCAGGATTACTGAGTTTCGTTTTCTTTGTCTCTCATTTTTTAGTAAATGCAAAGAAAGACGAATTAGAGAAGAACAGCGAACATGTTACAAGTATTCTGCTGGCAGTGCAATCATTATCCGAGAATTTGCAGACAGCAGGTCTATCACTTTCACAGGTATCAGAGAACGAAAGCGCTTCTGCCGAAGAATTAGCGGCTACGAGTGAGCAGTTAGTCGAAAGCAGTAATATGCTCAGTTCCAAGACAGATGAAAGTATGACAAATCTTGGAGAATTAAGTCAATGGGAAGGTGTTGTTGCCGATAATGTTGAAAAAGTAGAAAAGGTTTCAAGAGATTTGTTAGACAAGTCTGCCGAAAACGAAAAACTTCTCAGTGACTTACATACGATCAACGGGGAAGTATCTGAGTCAATGAAGGCTACTACCGAAATAACCCAACGGTTATCTGAGGCAGTGCAGGAAATCGGCGTGACATTAAATCTCATAAGCGATATCTCCAGTTCCACAAATTTATTGGCATTGAACGCATCTATTGAAGCGGCAAGAGCCGGTGAAGCTGGCAAGGGATTTGCTGTTGTTGCCACAGAGGTAGGCAATCTGGCCAACAATACGCAACAATCCTTACAGGTTGTCCAATCTGTTATAGAAAGAGTACAACAGAATGTAAGGGATATCACTGCGCAGGTAGATGAAAATTCAGTAAAGCTTGGTACGCAAAATGAATACTTTGAAAATGTATTCCAAAGTATACAGGATATGACAAAATTATTAAACACATCCGTCGAAACAATAAATACTATGGGCGAAGCACACGGAAAACAAGCAGAAGTAATTAAGAAAACAATTTCTATCAATCAGGAGATTGCCGAGAGCATCAGAAAAGAAAATGAACAGTTCAATTCAATCAATGCGATGGCAGGAAGTAATGCAAATGACACAACAGAAGTTGCGACACAGGCCAGTGTAATCAATGAAATGGTCGATAAAATGACACAATTATTAAAGCAGGAAGACTAGATACCAGGGGCGATCATCTCGCCCCTTTATCTCTGCCTCGGTAAGTTTGTACCCTTACTTCGCAAGTTTATCAAACAGATATTTCTGTCAGATGTTGCTTGCTATTATCCCGCAAACCCAATATACTGTACTTATGCATATGCTTGCGCAAAGTAGTGGGCGCTATGGGTACACGGTTTCCGTTCCCCGGAGACCGGCTCCATATAAATATATCAGTATGGATTTGCGGAGGTGACACAATGGCAGACATGTTGGTTAAGCTTTACAATATTCCTGATTCACACGATACAGAAAAAAAATTAGCGGAGGAAGGAATCAGAATAAAAAAGGCATTGGCACCCGACCGGAGTAAGATCATCCAATTCTCTAAAACATGCGCAAAAGAGGACTATTCCGATGAAGTGACCGCCACCTTTTCCAATAATCCCATTACCTGTTATATAGCGACCAAGGGCAAAAAGGTCATTGGTTTCGCGTGTTATGAGGCAACGGCCAGAGACTTTTTCGGCCCCATGGCGGTGCTGGAGACGGAGCGGAAAAAGGGAATAGGAAGAGCGCTGCTGCTAAAATCTCTGGAGTCCATGCGGGAACTTGGGTACGCGTATGCCATTATAGGATGGCCCGCAAAGTCTGCTGTGGATTTTTATATAAAATGTGTAGATGCAGTTATGATAGAAGAAAATTCCTCCGGAATATATAAACGAATGATTGAAATTGATGAGTGAATACCCGTCACTGGCATACGGTGGACATAGCACAAAGAAAAATTATTTGGCGGGGAGGGAGCGGGTTGTATGCGGAGCATTTTACGATTATACCACAGGTCTATTGCTCCCAGGTTCCGCACATATTATGATAAAAACATCTAAATATATGGAGGAGCAACATGAGAATCTTACTTTTACTCAGAGGTTCGGCCGGATGCGGCAAATCCACCTGGATTGAGGAGCACGGCCTAAAGAGATACGCGCTGTCGGCAGACGATATCCGCCTGCTGTGCCAGGGACCATCCATGCTTGTGGACGGCTCGGTGGGCATCAGCCAGAGCAACGATAAGACGGTGTGGAAAATGCTGTTTAACCTGTTGGAGATCCGGATGCAGAACGGCGAATTTACCGTGATCGATGCCACCAACTCCAAGACCTCGGAGATAAACCGATACAAGGAAATGTGTGAGGCCTACCGCTACCGAATGTACTGCGTGGACTTTACCGGCATTCCCATGGAGGAGGTTAAACGCAGAAACGCAGGCCGTGAACCTTTGAAACGGGTTTCCGACGAAGTGATCGAGAGAATGTATTCCCGCTTTGCCACCCAGAAGATTCCCTCCGGCGTGAAAGTGATCAGCCCCCAGGAGCTGGATACAATCTGGCTTAAGCGCATCGACCTGTCAGCCTACAAGCGTGTTCATCATATCGGCGACATTCACGGTTGCAATACGGTCCTGCAGAAATACCTCTCGGATAACGGCGGCATCAAAGACGACGAATTTTACATATTTGTGGGGGACTATGTTGACCGTGGCCTGGAAAACGTTGAGGTGCTGGACTTCCTCCTGTCCATAAAGGACAGGAAAAACGTGCTGATGCTGGAGGGCAACCACGAGAGATGGCTGTGGCTGTATGCCAACGACAGCGTGGGACGCTCCAAGGAGTTTGAGCTGGTGACCAGGCCCGTTCTGGACCAGGCCCATATGGACAAAAAGCAGCTGCGGCAGCTGTACAGGAAATTTGGTCAGTGCGCCTACTATACCTACGGGGACAGGATATTTCTGGTCACCCACGCAGGTCTTTCCACAGTTCCCGAAAACCTTTCTCTGGTGGCCACGGAGCAGATGATCAAGGGAGTGGGAAACTACAACGATTTTGAAAAGATTGCTGAGACCTTTTACGAGACCACGCCTGACAACTACATCCAGATCCACGGACACAGAAACACCAAGCAGCTCCCAGTCATGGTCAACGACAAGGTATACAATCTGGAGGGCCAGGTGGAATACGGCGGCTGTCTGCGGTGCATACAGGTTGACCCGGAGGGCATACGGACCATAGAGGTCAAAAACCCGGTATTCAAGACCCCTGAGATGCGTCAGGAGCAGACCGTGGCCGACAGCTCCGTGGCCGATACCATAATTGCGCTGCGTGCAAGCCGCTTTGTCCGGGAAAAGAATTTCGGTAATATATCCTCATTTAATTTTACCAGTAAAGCGTTCTATGACAAGGTGTGGGACGAACAGACCACCAAGGCGAGAGGGCTGTATCTGGACACCCTGAAGGGAAAAGTGGCGGCCCGGGCATACGACAAGTTTTTCAATGTCAACGAGCGCCCGGAGACCAAATTTGACATGCTGCAATACAAGCTGCAATTTCCGGTCACTGCCTATGTGAAGGAAAACGGCTTTCTGGGGATCGTCAGTTACAACGAATATGAGGACCAACTGCTGATCGCCAGCAAGTCCACCATCGACAGCCAGTACGCCGGGTGGCTTAAGGATATGGTATATGAAAAGGTATCCGCCGAAAATCTGGAGATGTTGAAAGAATATATCCGTGAAAACCAGGTGTCCTTTGTCTTTGAGTGCGTGGATATGCAGCATGACCCCCATATCATCGAGTATCCCCAAAGTGGCCTGTATCTGCTGGATATCGTCTATAACCGTATGGATTTTGCCAAATATGAGTACGACGATATGTGCCATGTGGCGGAGCGGTTCGGTCTCACACCCAAGGAAAAGGCTTGCGAGATCGCTTCCTGGCAGGAATTCTATGACTGGTACTATGAGGTGCTGGAGGAAGAATATGAGTTCCGGGGACGCAAGATTGAAGGTTTCGTTATCGAGGACAGCGCGGGGTATATGACCAAGCTGAAACTGGCCTACTATAATTTCTGGAAATTTATGCGGGGAGTGGCCCATGAGGCCATCCAAAAAGGGCATATCTCCAGAACTTCCACATTGACCACTCCCACCGCCAACGAGTTCTATGGCTGGGTGAGAAAGCTGCATGACACGCCGGACTTAGACAGCGTTCCCAGAGATATCTGCACGCTGAGAAATATGTTTTATAAAGATAATATGTGATGTTGGAGGCTGTCGCAAAGTGTAGCTCATACACAATATATGCGACAGCCCCTTCATTTCTCATACGCCCCTGTTGCTCAGTTCCACCAGCTTTCTATATATTCCATGCTGCCCCATCAGTCCGGTATGTTCACCCTGTTCACGCACTTTCCCGCCCTCTATGACATAGATGATATCCGCTTTTTCAATTGTGGACAGCCTGTGGGCCACCACCAGTGTAGTGCGGCCTCCCATAAGCGCCTCGATCCCTCTTTGCACCAGCTGTTCACTCTCCGAATCCAGAGCTGAAGTGGCCTCGTCCAGGAGAAGGATCGGTGCGTTTCTGATAAAGGCGCGGGCTATGGCGATACGCTGGCGTTGTCCGCCGGACAGGCTTTCTCCCCGTTCTCCCACCAGCGTATCGTATCCGTCCGGGAAAGACATGATAAACTCATGAGCGTAGGCGCGCCTGGCGGCCTCCACCACTTCGTCATCGCTTGCGCCCAGTCTGCCGTACCGTATATTTTCCCTTATGCTGGTGGCAAACAGATAGGCATCCTGAGGGACATAGGCAATATTGCCCCGCAGTTCATCCGGGGTATAGGCATGCAGCGGTTTTCCCAGGACTTGGATCGTACCGCCGCTTGGCTGATATAGACCCAGCAGCAGCTTGACTACCGTACTTTTGCCGCCGCCGCTTTCTCCCACCAGCGCGGCTGTTTTTCCTCTCTCCACGGTGATGTCCACGCCGTCTAACACCTTTTCCCGGCCGTCATAGGAAAACGCCACGTCCTTGATCCCGATTCCGCAGTCCTTCGGGAGAGAAAGTTTATCCTCCTTCTTGCCGCCGCTTTCAGGGAGCCGGGGCAGGATCGGCTGATCCAATATCTCGAACACTCTGTCCGCAAGAGCAAAAGAGTCCATAAGGCATCCCCAGGCGCTGCCAACATTGCCGAGAAAAAACGCCACCATACCCTGCAGGCTCAGGATCGCCACCACCGTGCCAAAGTCCGTCAATCCCGCGGAGGCCATAAAGATACCGATGATCAGAATGGCCACATTGCACAGGAATCCAAATACCCATTCCACCGCCTGTACATCGGCCAGCCTTCGGAACCTTTTCATAGTGTGGGCGGCCATCTGGGCATTCTCCTCCGAATACTTCCCCACCATGCCCCGAGCGCCGGGAAACATCTTGATGATATCGATTCCTGCCAGTATGTCGGTTAGGCTTTCCGTACAGGATGCCAGTAATTTCTGTATTTTGACTGCCATGCCTCGAAGGGGTTTCACCAGAATCATGTTGATCCGAACCGACACCGCGCTGAGCGCCAGCACCATTAGTCCGATTCGCATATCCAGCGATAAGATGATTATGATAGCGGCTCCGCCCATGATCACAGGATCGATGATCCTGTGATGGGTGTTGGCAAGGGAGTTCTTGATATCCTCCACATTGAAACACAATTTCTGTATGGAATCCGCCGTGTGATGCTCCTCAAAATAGGACATGGGCAAAGAAAACAGATGGATCATCACCCGCAGGCGCAGCCTTTTCATGATCTGGCGTATCTGATACATACAGGTGAAAGCGGTCAGACGCCTGCCTATGTTCAGAGCCAGAACGATGGCGGCCAGCCAGATGGCGGCGCTGAACAGTTTCCTGTCCGATGCCGTCACCGCATTGATGATATTCCTGTAAAACAGAGCGTTTACCGTGCCGGCAATCACTTCCAGACCGGGCATTAAAAACATGCACAGCCAGTATATCCCTGATTTTTCAAATAATGACAGGTATTTTTTCATCTGTTTATGCCCCCGCGTACATGGAATAAAGTTTTGGATAAATCCGCCCCTGTTCCATCAATTCCTCATGTGTCCCGGTCTCGGCTACCTTTCCCCGGTCCATGACAACGATATAGTCCGCATCCTTTATTGTGGACAATCTGTGCGCCACCACCAGGGTCGTGCGCCCCTGGGCCAGCCTCTCCAAAGCTTTCTGTACCTCAGCCTCCGCCTGTACGTCCAGCGCCGAGGTGGCCTCGTCCAGCAGCAGCATGGGGGCATCTTTCAGAATGGCGCGGGCAATAGAGACCCGCTGAATCTGCCCTCCCGACAGTCGCGAACCCCGCTCGCCCGCCAGAGTGTCATATCCCTGGGGAAGTTCACCGATAAAGTCCGCCGCATTGGCTGCCTTGGCCGCCATATGAATCTCTTCCGCTGCTGCTCCCGGTCTGCCCAAGGCTATGTTTGCCCCTACTGATACAGGAAACAGATATGCATGCTGTGAAACATAGGAAAAACGGGAGCGCAACGCCTCCAGGTCCCAATCGCCAAGCTCCACCCCGTCCACCAGAATACTGCCCTGCTGCGGTCTGTAAAATCCACACAGCAGGCGGAGCAGCGTGCTTTTCCCACCTCCGCTGGCTCCCACCACGGCCACGGTCTTACCCCGGGGAACCGTAAAGCTGGCACCTCGCAGCACGGGCGCTCCCTCCTCATAGGAGAAATATACGTCTCTAAACTCTATCGCAGGAGCCTCCTCCATACCGGACCGGACGCTGCCCATGGGTTCCGTCGGCGTGTTTAGTACCTCAAACACCCTCTCTGCCGCCACCAGCGCCACCTTGCTGTTGAAAATCCTGCCCGCCAAATCATTGATGATTTCCACCATCTTAGGCAGAAGAGAAAAAAATGCCACCAGACTGCCCATGGTCATCTTACCCTCCAGGCAAAACCATCCTCCCCCCACAAGACAGAGTATGGAGGAGAGCGTACCCGACAGAATCCAGAATCCGGAACCCATAGACTGATTCCGGTCATTGTCCACTGCCATATCTGTCATCTTCTGCACGCTTTTACTATATTCCTCCAAAAAGGCGTTCTCCAGGGAACAGCTTTTTACCACCTCCATGCCTCCGATCATATCCGCCGATGAGCTGATAATCTCCGCAGAGTATTGCATGTATGCTCTGGAACCAGCCTTGAACCTGGTTGTCAGTATGGCTCCAAACGGGAGGCAGAGAGTCGTGGGAATGACGGAGATCAGAAACAGCACCGGGTTTAAGTACAGCAGATACAGCATATAAAAGACAAGCAGAAAGGGATTTGTGATCACCGTCAACAGATCGTTTTGCACGAAACTGCTGACCCGGTTTGCATCCTCGGTGAGTCTTGCCAGTATATCCCCGGAATGGTTCTTCGCCATAGCCTCCGAAGTCATCCTGATAATATGCGCCGCGGCGTCATCCTTTACTTCCCGGAGAATCCTGGTGGCCACACTTCCGGAAGTATAGCGTGTGACCCAGGCCGACCCGGCCCCGACTGCCAGCAATCCTCCGCATAGCAGCAGAAGCCGCCCAATGGCAGGCAAAGTTCCCGCCTCCATCCCGTCAACCACACGCCGCAACAGTTCGGAACCGGCCACTCCGCATCCGGCACACAGCGCGCCTGCCAACAGAGCCATAAATATCAGACACCGATGCCTGCGCACATACTTTATGATCTGTGTCAAAACCGCTTTATCGGTGTGTTCTGCCTCTACCATCGTATCCTCCCCCTGCTCCAGACCTTTATACCCTTGTGGCCACCCCTTTCCACCTGTCCGATGCGCCAGCATTGGGAGAACCGCCGGATCACACTCACGGCCTCCTCCCAATGTTTCTCCGGCACGGCCACCACCATGCCTATACCCATGTTGAAATGGTGGTAAAACACATTTTCTCCGATTCTTTCCTGCTCAAACAGAATGCGGTACAGGGGCAGGACAGGAATGGTCGACAGATCGATACACACTCCCAGGCCCTCCGGGACCTCCTGCCAGCATCTGTGATTTAGCAGGGCGTTGCCGATCCGAAAGGCTTTGTGCAGATATCCCTCCTCCTGCAATGCGGCGATCTCCCTTACGAACGCCGTGTTGGCCTTCATCAGTTCATCCAGAAAAAATCTGTCGGTGTCTATTTTGGCGTGATACAACTCGGGATTTTTATCCAGCAATATCTTAACGAAGGGAAAATTGGTTCCGTCTATGCCCTCTGTCTTAATGCCGATCAGTACATCCCCCTCTCTCACCTGTTCTCCGGTCAGCAGTTTATCTCTATCCTGCACTCCCACCACAGTGGCGCTCAGCTCATACTCCTGCGAGCCGTAGTTTATGGGCTGGGCAGCTATCTCCATTCCAGTAAAAGAAACTCCGTTTTTCTCGCACACTCTGCGGAAAGCCTGCGCCATCAGACAGAGCTGCTCCCGGTCGTAATTTCCGCAGATCACTATCGCTTTTAAGATCATGGGGCTTACGCCATGCTGTAGTGTGTAGTTCATAGCGCTGGCAGCCGCGTCCGCGCATACCTCCTGATTATAGCCGTACTCCTTAGCCAGTCTCTCCTTGGAACCCGGAACGCAGGTAATGCAGGAATATACCGGTTCCCGCATCCGTGATGTATCCATTTGAAACAGACATGCGTCTGCATAATAAGCGGATAAAATATTTTCGTCCGTTGAATTAAACTGCATGATCTCCTCTTTCAGGGCATGCAGCCTGTTTGAATCAAGCCCCGATTCCCGGTAGGAGATAGATCTGTTTTTCCAATCATTCTCATTTAGCAGCGCATCCACCGTTACATTCAACAGGTTGGAGATCTCATAGAACATCTCCACAGTGGGCAGACTCTTTCCAAGCTCCCATCGGGAGACGGCCTGATATGTGATATGCAGGGAATCGGCAAGTTCCTTCTGCGTGATCCCCTTCTCC
This sequence comes from uncultured Acetatifactor sp., assembly GCA_910577235.1. Classification (GTDB taxonomy): domain Bacteria; phylum Bacillota; class Clostridia; order Lachnospirales; family Lachnospiraceae; genus Acetatifactor. Next base: position 56,074 of record CAJTMX010000015.1, read on the forward strand.
TTTCTATAAAAAGCAATTCTCTTACCAATCTCTTCCTTGTCTAACATACAGCATCCAGCCTTTCTGAGACTCCTGGCAGCAGACTTTCTTGCGGCCATGCCCTCCGCCAATAGGGAATATTGTTTATTTTGGCTATGACTAAAGTATATCATCCCGATATAGGGGGTTCAATAAACATTTCTTTGCATCCCTATTTACAAAATCAATTGGTAATTGAGTTAGATTCCATCCGTTGACTGTGTTCTTTCTGATCAGCCTTGCATGGACATGAGGATTGGGATTAATCCCTGCTTATATAGGAATACAGGGAATCCCCTTGGAAGCATATTTACTCTGAATGAAGAATTTGGTCGAAGTTGCATGCTCTGGATAGGACAGCTCTATTCTGCCATTCTCTTACTTCCCTATAGACGGCTTCATAGTCCACTTTGGAAAAATCTGTTGTATCCACCGTAATAACAGAACCCTCCATGCAAAAACTGTCCATCTCTCTGCTCTGAATCGCGGCAACATACTGCTCCAAGGTGACGGTTGGGCTTGGAGCGGCACCGCTGTCTTTGGAATAACTGCTGTTTGTCACATGGCCGGGATGCCGTCCGCTGCTTTTTTCCCTCTGGACAAAGCGCCGGTAGATACAGGCATAGTCTCCTGTCAGACGCAGAGTCAACGCCCTGTATCCGTAGCGTGCAAGCAGCTCCGCAAGCCCCTGCCGGGAACTTGCCTCAAAATTGTTCTCCAAAATAAAGGGCTTGTGGCACCGCATCATCTGCTCCGCCAAATAGTACAGCACTTCCGTACTGGCTATACCCAATTTTACTTTCTCTTGCCGGGATCTGAATCCTATAGTATCATATAGTCCTTCTTTGATACTGTCTTTGGAAAACCAGGGCAGTCCCAGATGAGCGGAAAGTCTCTCCGCCAGTACGCTCTTACCGGCCGCCGGAATCCCGGCCACCAGGATTGTATAGCATTCCCGGCTGGATTCTTCTCCGTTTAATTCCATATGATCCTGTCTCATCTCTCCTCCAATATCCCCTTTAATTTATCCAACACTGCCTCCACACAGTCCTCAACAAACCGCTCCGCCTGAGCCTCGTTCAGATAGGTATACTCCCTCTCGATATCCTCCCGGCCACCACGGTAAAACCCAACGATATACTGCCGCGACTGTCAAAGGCGTCTTTTGCAAAAACATCCATATAGCGGTTCACAAAACCTTCTGCATTCTCATATATCTGAAAGGCTTTAAAATCCGGGTGTTTCTTCATATACAGAAAGTCCAGGTCATAATCCACCGCCAGTACACAGGACTCATGAACAATATCTGTCCGTCAAGCCGTACCGATATTGTTCAGTCCGCTCACTCTCCTAACCCTACAACTGTATAGATGTCCTGCCGCATTTTCTCCTCAAAATATCCTTTTAGCTCCAGGTTCATGTCCCATTTGTCCTGGGGATAACCGCCATAGCGCCGTTTCACATCCTCCATGCGCTCTTCCATTTTCACCACTGTGATTCCCGCCAGAGAATCGCAGACCTGGATCAGCCTGTCATAGTCGTCGTATACCATCTCCTCCAGCAGCCCGCGTAGCTCCTGCTGCTGCTCGGGGGTAATATCCCATTTGCCTATGTAGTCCTCCAGTTTTTGAATGCTGAAAGAGTGGCTTAGGCAGACCCGCGCCGCCTCGTCATACCCCAGTTTCGTCATATAGTGGTATCCGTCATAAATATGCCCCATATGCTTAACTCCAAACTTGCGTCCGATATCGTGAAGCAGTCCCAGCACATAAGCCTTTTCCGTATCTATGTCCCCACAGGCTGCCGCGATCTTCTCCGCGCACATGGCAACCGCCCTGCTGTGATCCGCCCACATACCGGGGTTGCATGCCTCCCCGTCCCGCAACAATTCCTCCGCTTTCTCCCTTGTAGGTATCATCCTCTCACCAATCCTTTCCCACATTCAAGCACTGTGTTATACATTACTCGCAGCTGTAACAATGCCCTTCTGTACCAATCTCCGGCGTCTGTCCCCGCAGGGTCAATTCCCACAGATATTTTCTTACTTCCTGCTCCTTCGCTCTGATCCGGGTCTCCAGTTCACCGTCCAGGCCGCACAGATATTGCAGCAATTCCTCTGGCTGTGCGATCCGCAGACAGTTGTGGAAAGTCATCCGGGACACTCCTGAAAATTCCGCGTCAAACAACTCCTCCATCTGCGCCGTCAAGGCCTGTTTACGTTCCTCGTACGCTCCCAGCACCCTTCTGCCCAACACAGGCTCCAATATCCTGTTTACATCCTGAACAGAGACCTGAGAAGTAAATGTGGACATCAATCTGCCCCCCTCAACCAACCCCCGATGCAATCTGTAAAGCAGACGTTTCTTATCCCGAATATAATTCCACAGGTGTACCGCCAATATCAGATCATACGCCTCCGCCGGGCACTGCCAGCTCTCCGCGTCATCATGCAAAAAAGTAAGCTTTACCCCTGCTGCCAGCTCCCCGCAGCGTTCCTGGTATATTTCGCGCAGATACTGTAGTCCCTGGGGCTCTTTATCAAGCAGGGTAATACCGCATCCCCGGGGAATCCCATGCCATCCGCCACGCCAAATGTTCCCGTGGCCGCAACCCACATCCAGCACCCTCATCCCCGGCTCTAAACGCAGCTGATCGAACAGCCACTCATGCCATCTCTGTCCGCTGGTCCCATAGCGCTCATACAGACCATAGCGAAAGTTTGCCTGCTGGTTCTTTGTCACCAGCTGCATGATCTCTGCAAATTGGGAAACGGGCAGCTGCCCCGCCCTGCAGTGCTGCTGGGCCCGGTCAATGGTCTCCAAAATATGATCCAGACGGCGGCGCTCTTCCAAAACCATCTCCTTCTGACGCTCCAGCAGCCGGGTAGCGGACATCTGTTCTCCCTGCCCCAGAATCTGCTGAATCTCCTCCAGAGACAGTCCCACATACTTCAGCATCAATATCTCCTGGAGCCGCAGGACGGCGCTGTCGTCATATAACCGATACCCCTCCGCCGACCGCTCCCTGGGCCGCAGGATACCTTTTTCCTCATAAAACCGGATCGTCCGGGCGGATACCCCCGCCCACCGGGCCAGCTCCCCGGCTGTATACCTTTTTTGCATTTCGCAGACCATCCCCTCCCGTACATACAGTATAGGGGTTTACGTTACGTCAATGTCAAGTGTTTTTTACTCTTTTCGGTATTATTCTGTCTGATCTGTCACATGACCGCTACTGATTCCCCGGGACTCCGACTCCAGCGGCAGCCAATCAATAGCTTCATGAATCTGGCTGTTCCAAAAATCCCAATCATGTCCTCCCGCAGTCTCCACATATGTCAGTTCCGCGCCTTGCTTTTCAAAGTATTCTTTCAATTTCCTGTTTGGGACAAGCAGACCGTCCTCAAGGCCACAGGACATATAGATTTTGGGCACGCATCCCTTCTCTCTGGCATTATCAAAGGCAATCTTCGGATTGAGGTCCGTTTTCTCTGCCTTCTTTCTATCTCCAAAGCAGGCCAGCGCTCCAAAGAGACCATGCCCTTTTTCCTCAAAGATGTGACACGCGCCAGACAGAGAGATGATATGGCTGAAAGTATCGCAATATTTCAGCCCGTTGCGCAGGGCTCCATAGCCTCCCATGGACAGTCCTCCGATAAACGTGTCCTCCCGCCGGGCAGAGAGCGGAAAAGTCTTTTTCATCATGGCGGGCAGCTCTTGTCCAACAAAAGCGCCGTAGGCGCTGTTGGGCTGGGCGTGATCAAAATAAAACGAGTTTTCCCCGCTGGGCATGACCACCGCCAGATTCTTAGCCTCCGCCCACCTCTGGATACATGTCCCGGAAATCCAGTCCACATTGCTGCCCAACAGTCCGTGGAGCAGATACAGCGTCTTATACTTTTTCTCCTTCTGCATGCCCGGAACAAGATTCATCTTGTCCACGGGAAGGATCACCTGTACCTCCACAGTGCGCAGCAGCGCCATGGAGAGATACGTCATTTGAATCAGTGCCATATTTATTTGCCTCCTTATTAGAGATACGCATATTCCCTGCATGTACACGATTCTGGCGAATGGTATCCGGCGCCCGGATATCACTTAGTGCGCCTTTCGGAAATATGCTGTTTAAAGTTTCTATGGCTATCCCGCCGCTTTATATCAGCAATAAGGCCATATTTACTATATATATTACACAATTTATACTGCTGAATACACCCTGACCGGACTTGACACCCTCCTTCTTCCAGACTATACTTGATACCGTATTATATATTGACAGACACAGTCAGAAAGAGGAGAAACATGTCCAAGACAAAAGAGAGCAAGACCAATGCCATGCGGATATTGGAATCTATGAAGATCCCCTTTACGCAGTTTACTTACGAGTGCGATGAATTTGTTGACGCGCTGAAGATCGCGGACCAACTGGGACTGCCCTATGAAAAGGTATACAAAACTCTGGTGACCAAAGGCGCGCGGGATTATTTTGTTTTTGTGATTCCCATCCACCGGGAACTGGACTTAAAAGCCGCAGCCCGCAGCGTAGGGGAAAAGAGCGTGGAAATGATCCACGTAAAAGATATTAATACTGTCACAGGCTATATCCGCGGCGGCTGTACCGCCATCGGCATGAAAAAGCAGTATGTGACCCGAATCGATGTCTCCGCCGAGCATTTACCCGCTGTGACCGTCAGCGGCGGCCGCCTGGGCTGCCAGATCGAGCTTGCTCCAAAAGACCTGCTCGCCGCTTCCGGAGCCGAATACGCGGATGTGATCAGACACGATAAATAGGGGGACTCCCCCCTATTTATTGTCCTGCATATTTCCCTCTATCCAGAATTCTTCTTTATCTCCCACAAAACCGGGGTCCTTGCAAAAGTCGTTATATATATCTCCAATCTCTGTTTCCGTCATCACGCTGTCGCAAAACACCAGGCCGGACACATATCCGCGGAAAGATTTCTGAAATGGATCGCCCCCCAGCAGAATCTGTTTACAGGCGGGCAACTGTGGTACATCTTCCGTCTCTCCGGCCAGCCGGCCGTTTAGATACAGGCGGCCCACACATGTAAAAGCATCGAAAGTCACGCACAGAAAACTCCATTTATTTTTCTGAATCATCCGAACTAAAATATCATGGAATTGAGCAACAAAATTGTCCTGGTGCACCCGATATACCGTGGAATGATCCGGCGAATAGGGCACCATGGACATAAAACCGTTATTGTACCGGGCATACAATACGCTGCTCCAACCGTTTAACTCCAGAGGTTTGATCCACATACATATGGTATAGGAATCGCTGGCCAGCAGTTCCGGGGGCAACTCCAGCACATTTTGCCGTACGTCCCCGCCGTCAAACAACACGCCTCCCCAGTTGGCGCTGATCCCCTCCGTCAGATGTATCCCCTCGCCGAACGGAACGGCGCGAATAATGCCGTCCACAGCGGCATAATCCGTCCAGAAAGGAAATTCCGTCACACGCATTTCCGTACGCAGATTCAATTTCACATACTCCAGAAATTCCTTCACATTCATGGGTTTTGAAAAATAGTCTCCACCCACGGCATTACAGCCGCACTCGATGAGATACATGATGTCTTCCCGGGAACCAACGCCGTCAGCCACAATATCCATCTTAAGTTCCCGTCCCACAGCCATCAGTGTCTTCATGATCCTGCGGCCCTTGTGGCTGGAAAATGCATGCCGCATATACTCTCTTTGGAATTTCAGCGTGTCGATGGGCAGCATATCCCAGTAGCGCAGGCTGCCGAAATCCAGTCCCACTCCCGTGAACGAAATATAGAAACCGCACCTGTGCAACGCCTCTATATTGGCAAACATCTCCTCTTTGCCCCGCATGGAAAAAGCGGATTCTTCTATCTCCAGTTCCAGCTCTTCGGCCTTCACCCCATAAGTACGCGTCAACTCTTCCAGCCAGGACAAAAGATTGCCGTTCATCAGCTGCAGACGCGAGATTCGCACCGCTACCCGGTCCGGCTTTTCCTTTTTTTCCCTAAAAACGCAGATATCCTGCAACACCCTTTCTATGACCCAGGCGTTAAGCTCTGCAGCGAAACCGTTTTTGATGAACAGCGGCAGGAATTCCTCCTGTCCCCTGCACCGGCCGTCCGGCATGTTCCATACCAGATATGCCTGCGCCATATGAAGTCTGGGGGTCTGAGCCATGACAATGGGCACATAGCGCACCTCAAATTCCCTGTTCTCCAACGCCTGCTGCTGTCTCTTCTCCATCTCCAGCTCGCCCAACACCAGCTCCGCTATATCGTTAAACACCACATACCGGCCCTTGCCGTTGTCTTTGGCATGGTACATGGCCATATCGCTCTTAAGCAGCGTTTCCTCCAGCGTTTCCCCCACCTCTTCGTCATAGAGGATACCAATGCTCATGGACACATTGGTCAGGATCTGCTCCGCGCCTTCTTTGTTTCGCACCCTCTCAATGATCTTTCCGGCGATCGCGCACAGTTCCTCCCGGCTGACCTCCCTTGGAAAGACCAGTACAAATTCGTCTCCGCCCATCCTCACCGCACGGGCCATGGGAGCACTCTTTTGAAGGATACCGGCTATATTTACTAACAGCGCGTCTCCTTGATTATGTCCGTAAATATCATTGACTATCTTGAAATTATCCACGTCCAAAAACATAAAATGAATCAGGCTGCCCAGATCAAGCTCCTGATAGTAAGTATACATTGCCTGGCGGGTCCACAATCCTGTCAGATAATCCTTCTCATACTTCATTCCGGTTTCCTCCTTTCCTCAAATTCTGGCTCTACTGTCAAGTATATCCATAATGCCGCCCTCTACAGCGCCTTGATCCGCTCCACTGCCTCCACCGTATTCTCATAGCTGCCAAAGGCTGTCAAGCGAAAATACGTCTCTCCGCTGGGGCCGAAACCCGAGCCCGGCGTGCCAACCACATTGGCGTTCTCCAGCAAAAAGTCAAAAAACTCCCAACTGCTCATACCCCGGGGCGCTTTCAGCCAGATATAGGGAGCGTTCACTCCGCCGGACACCGTGTATCCCGCATCTTTAAGCCCCTGATAAATATACGCGGCGTTTTTCATATAATATGCCACCTGCTGCCGCAGCTGTGCCTTTCCCTCGTCAGAGTACACTGCTTCCCCGGCGCGCTGCACAATATAAGGAGCGCCGTTGTACTTGGTGCCGTGGCGTCTTGCCCACAGGCCGTGCAGGCTCACTTCTCCTGCCTTCAGCTCTTTAGGGATTACGGTGAAACCCAGACGCAGGCCGGTGAAACCCGCGTTCTTGGAAAACGAGCGCAGCTCAATGGCACAGGTTCTTGCGCCACGGCACTCATAGATGCTGTGAGGTATATCCTCCTGAGATATATACGCCTCATAGGCCGCGTCATAGATGATGACGGCCCCCACTCTGTTGGCATAGTCCACCCATTCCTGCAACTGACTTCCGGTGATCGCGGAACCCGTGGGATTATTGGGAAAGCACAGGTAAATGATATCCGGCGTCTCCTTTGGCAGTTCGGGGACAAAGCCGTTCTCCTGGGTACAGGGCATATAGATCACATTGCTCCATATCTCCTTTTGCGGGTCATAAGTGCCGGTGCGCCCCGCCATCACATTGGTATCCACATACACGGGATAGACCGGGTCGCATACCGCGATCCGGTTATCCAGACTGAAAATCTCCTGGATATTGCCGGAATCACATTTCGCTCCGTCGGAGATAAAAATCTCCTCCGCACTGATATCACAGCCCCTGGCCTTGTAATCGTTTTGGGCAATGGCATTTCTCAGGAACTCATAGCCGAGATCCGGCGCATATCCCCGAAATGTTGCCGCGTCTCCCATCTCCTCCACCGCGCCGTGCAGCGCTTTGACAATGGCCGGTGCCAGAGGCTGTGTCACATCCCCGATCCCCAGACGGATGATCTTCCTGTGGGGATGGGCGGCAGCGTAAGCGTTTACCTTTTTACCGATGGTGGAAAACAGATAGCTCCCCGGCAGCTTTAAAAAGTTGTCATTTACCTTAAACATCTATATTTACCTCGCCTTCAAATACAGTGACTGCAGGCCCGCTCATATATACCAGATCCCGCTCCCTGTCCCAGGCAACTTCTATATCGCCTCCCAGTACGCTGACAGTCACCTGATCGTCCGTCAGTCCGTTCAGCACGCAGGCCACCACCGTGGCACAGCATCCCGTTCCGCAGGCCAGAGTTTCCCCTGTACCTCTCTCCCATACGCGCATCTTCACATGCCGCCTGTCTACGATCTGCACAAACTCCGTATTGGTACGTCTGGGAAACAGTTCGTGGTGCTCAAACTGCGGCCCTATCCGTTCCAGCTCCATATCCTCCGTCCCGTCCACAAATATCACAGCATGGGGATTCCCCATGGACACGCAGGTCATATGGTACTCCAGTCCCTCCACACAGATGGGAACATTCACAGCCTGACCGCCTGAAACCGCCACCGGAATCTGCTCCGGCTCCAGAACAGGGCGTCCCATATTCACCTTTATCCGGGACACCTTATTCTCTGAATCCGTCTCCAGCTCCAGATATTTGACCTGTCCCGCGCTGACAACGGACAGCTGCCTTTTATCCGTCAGCCCCTTGTCATATACATATTTGGCCACACAGCGTATTCCGTTACCGCACATCTCCGCTCTGGTGCCGTCGGCATTGTACATCTCCATCTCAAAGTCGGCCTCATCGCTGGGATTGATGAAGATAACGCCGTCTCCTCCCACGCCAAAATGCCTGTCGCTCAAAAAGCGCACCACCTTCGGCTTGTCGTTTCCAGGGATCTGCCACGCCGCTCCGTCAATATATATATAGTCGTTGCCGCATCCATGCATCTTGGTAAACTTCATATCCACGCCCCCCCTTTTCTCTACTCATAATAATCTCTTTTTTTAAAAAATGCAAACCCCTTTTCCGTCATAAACACTTTTTTTAAAGCATAACCTATATTAACAACGAGCAAAGCGAGGCATAACATGAGCGCAAAGACGAAAATTGTGGTCCTCCATATGAAAGAACTGATCTATACCGGAATATTTGCCGTGCTGGGCATCCTGTTTGTGGTGCTGCTGGTCATGATGTTACTTCCGGATAAAGAAGATTCCACCCAGCCCGATGCTCCCACAGGAACGGAAAGCCCCGGCGGCAGCGACGTCCCGGACGGAACATCGCCCGTTTCCGACGCAGCCTCACTCTACATACCCGGCGTGTACAACACGGAACTGGTTCTGGGCGATCAGACCATGAATGTGGAAGTCATGGTTGACCGGGATACCATCACCTCCATACAGCTGGTGAATCTCAGCGATGCAGTGACCACTATGTATCCCCTGCTCCAACCTGCCTTCGACTCCCTGACGGCTCAGATCTGTGAGCAACAGTCGCTGGAGAACCTTAAATACGATACCGACAGCAAATATACTTCCCTGGTACTGCTGGAAGCCATCCGCAATTCTCTGGAAAAAGCGCAGCCTTAGCTTTTAAGGCGCGCTTTTTGCGCTTTTGCGTATAGACCTTTCAGCTCCTCCACGGAAAAGAGATAATGCCGGTTGCAGAACTGACAGTTCACCTCTATCTCCCTGCCCTCGCGGATCATCTCCCGCAGCTCACCCTCACCGATACTGATCAGCGCCTTTTCCACTTTGGACTTGTCGCAGCCGCAGAAGAACGCGGGTTCCACCGTGTCCGTGAATTCCACATCCAGACCTTCCAGCAAAATCTCCAGGATCTGCTCCGGCATATTTCCAGTCTCCAACATCGTAGTCACAGAGGAAATGCCGGACAGATTCTTCTCCAGTCTGGCAATGACCTCCTCCTCGGTATCCGGCATCAGCTGCAGGATAAAACCTCCCGCCTGTTTTACCGTGTTGTCGCGTTCCATCAATACCCCCAGCCCCACGCTGGACGGAATCTGCTCCGAAGTGGCAAAATAATAGGTAAGATCCTCCGCGATCTCGCCTGTCTGAAGAGGGGTCTGACCCACATAGGGCTCTCTCAGACCCATATCCCGGATCACACTCAATATTCCCTCTCCCATGGCTCCGGACACATCCAGTTTCCCCATGGAATTGGCAGGCAGGATCACATCCGGCACCAGAGGATACCCCTTGACCCGACCTCCGCTGTCCGCCGTCACTGTAAGGCCTCTTCCCGGTCCCTCTCCCCGGATCTGCAGCGTCAGCATATCTTTCTCGCCCTTCAGCATAATCCCCATCATGGCTCCCGCCGTGAGCAGACGTCCCAGAGCTGCCGTCATCACAGGGCTGGTATTATGCGCCAGCCTGGCCTCCTCCGCCAGATTCCTGGTGGTAGCCGCAAATGCCCGGATCTGTGTCCCCGCGGCCGTGGCGCGTACTATATAGTCTTTATATGCTTTATTGTCGTTCACCTTTACGCCCCTTTTCTCTTTCCTCCGCCAGCCAAAACCGGGTATAGCCAACCGCCGGCCTATGGCAGCGAATCACCCCGCCGTAACTGTTTCCCCTGCTCTCTGGCCAGCATATACACCCGCTCGCTGCGCTCTGTTACCTCGCCCAGCGTGTCCGCGTCCAACAGCCGAATCACCCGCATTCCCGCCTGCTCCACCAGACTGCGCATATTGTCCGGCGTATACCCTCTCTGGAGATGGTTCTCAGTAAAACGCCGGAACCGTTCTCCATCCTCCTGTACAAACACTGTCAGATCATACTCGTTGATCTCCTCCCGGCGGTGGTAGTAATTCTCCCATATAAAACTACAGTCCTCCCGGTTTTCCGCTATGACCGTGTCCCCTATGACCTGGCTATACTTATATACCGTGTTGAAGTCAAACAGAAACAGTCCGCCGGGATACAGATAATTGTTCACTAACCGAAATACCCGCAGCAGGTCCTCCTCTTCCAGCAGATAGTTCAGGCAGTCGCAGACAGAGAGTACCGTGCCCACCGTACTGTACAGCTCCAACTCCCGCATATCCTGCAGCAGATACAATATCCCGCCGCTCTCCTCGCTTTTTTCCATGGCAATTCCCAGCATTTCCGGAGAATTGTCCACTCCTATCATATCATAGCCCTTTCGGCGGAGGAGCCGCGTCAATGTGCCTGTGCCGCAGCCCAGGTCCAGCACCAGGTTCCTCTCGGATTGAAGCCGCGTCTCCTCCCCGGAGGATTCCTCCTGACCGGCTCCGTCACTGTCAACCGGCCTGCTGATACCGTACTCTTGGATCAGAGCCGAGACAGTATCACACCATGCCCCATAGGGCACATTATCCATGAGTTCGTCATACACTCTGGCAAAATCCGAATATGCCCGCACCGTCATCACCTCCGCGCCGCTTAGGCCGCCAATCCTATGGCACCGAACACTCCCGCGCTGAGCAGTCCCATGATCACGCCTGCCAACACCACTCCCAGCAGCACCGCGATGACGCTGGACTTAAAATCCATATCCAGCAGACTGGCCGCCAGAGTGCCGGTCCAGGCCCCGGTTCCGGGCACGGGGATACCAACGAACAATAGCAGAGCCAGGAACAGGCCTTTTCCGGCTTTCTGCTGTAGCTTTACGCCCCCTTTGTGCCCCTTTTCCAGACAGAACGTGAAAAACTTGCCGATCAACGGCTTGTCCGCGCCCCACTCCAACACTTTTCTGGCAAACAGAAAAATAACGGGCACCGGCAGCATATTGCCCAGAATACAGATTATATAGCTGGGCAGCAGTGGAAGTTCAAAACCCACAGCGTAAGGAATTGCACCTCTCAATTCGATCAGAGGGACCATGGAAATAAAAAAGATCATTAAATAGTGTTTCAGCATTTTCTTCTCCTCTTTTGATACATTTTATCTGTACAAATTTATCCGATATATACTTACTTGGATATATTGTTATTGGATATATTCTTTCAGAAAAGACAGCAAAGTATCCATCTCTTCGTCTGTTCCAACCGTTATCCGCAGATAATCGGATATCCGAGGCTTGTCCCAGTGACGCACATAGATATTGCGTTCTCTCAGCGCCCGAAAGATCTGCGCCCCGGGAATACGCTCATGAGTGGCAAAGATAAAATTGGTCAGAGAATCCGGGAATGTAAAACCCAGTTTTTTAAGTTCACCCTTTACCCGCTCCCTGGTAATCACGATCCTGCCGGTGATCTCCTCAAAATAGGCTTTGTCCTTAAGAGCCTCCACTCCCAACGCCAGCGTGGGGCGATTCATAGTGTAAGAATTAAAGGAAAACTTGGCATCGCTTAAGTATTTAATAAGTTTTTCATCACCCATGGCAAAACCGATACGCATACCCGCCATAGCCCGGGACTTACTGAAAGTCTGCACCACCAGCAGATTGCCATACTTATGGATCAGGGGGAGCGCGCTTTTTCCTCCGAAGTCAATATAGGCCTCGTCCAGGATCACCACCACATCCCGATTGGCCTCCAGGATCTCCTCCACCAATTCCAGCGGTTCATACACCCCGGTTGGCGCATTGGGATTGGGAAATATCACTCCTGCGTTCGGGCGTTTATAATCCTGCGGGCGAATATGAAACTCCTCGTCCAGCCCGCAGGTCTCATATGGAATCCGGTACAGATCTGCCCAGACATCATAAAAAGAGTAGGTGACATCCGGAAACAGGATGGGCTTATCCCCGTTAAAGAACGTCAGAAATGCCATGGACAGCACATCATCCGAGCCTACCCCCACAAACACCTGCTCCTTTTTCAGACCATAATAATCCGCCAGTCCCTCCACCAGCACCCGGGCGTCAGGATCGGGATACAGCCGCAGATCCCGGCTCTGCATGGCCCAAATGGCCTCCTGCACTCCGGGAGCCGGGGGATAGGGGCATTCGTTGGTGTTTAACTTTATCATCCCCGGAACATCGGGCTGCTCCCCCGGTACATAGGGCACTATCTTACGGGCATTTTCCTCCCATTTCATCTCATGTCGTCTCCTTGTCTGCCTATTGTCGGTCTATCTGTCCGCGCAGGCGCTCCTGCCGAACAAGTAACATCATACCACCGCGGCCGCCGTTCGTCTACTCTTTTTCCGGTTCTGCCCGTAATACTCCTCATGCGGCGCGGGCTACGGTTTCGCCTGTGCCATCAGGGCAGTACTCTCCTTTAGCTGCCGCTCATACTCCTCTGCCTGCCGCTCCTGTCCCGTCTGCCGGCAGCAGCGTATCAATCCCTCCAGAGCCTGTGTCCTGCCGCTCTCCAGGATCAGCACCGGTTCCGCCTCGTAGGCCGCGTTGTAATACCACATGGCAGCCTCCGCCGGGTCCTGACAGTCCTGCTCATAAAAAAGTCCCAGCTCCAGGCAAAGCTCCGAACACCCCCCTGTGGCCATGGCTTTCATTGCATATTTAAAAAATCCCAGAGCATCTCCCTGTACCCGATAGGCCCGGCTCAGTACGCAGAATGCCTCCAGCAATTCCTCACCGCTTCGCTCCGGGTCCTCCACCGAGTCCTCAAAACAGGCGCAGGCCCGCATAAGATGCTGCGGTTCGCCCACGGTCAACAGTTCTCTTGCATACATATTATGTAAATGTCTTGAGAGTCTGCGGCCCTCCTGTACCTGCCGTTCAAAATTGGCCAGGTCCCGGCCTCCATGTCCCTGTATGGGCATATGGGTGATCACCACGTCACTGTCATAGATCACAGGCTGCAGCCGCACAGTCTCATGGATCGGCTCTATCCAGGAAAACTGCCGCAGCCTTTTAAAAAGCTTGGGACGGTATTCCTCGTCATAGTTGTAGACCGTATTGAATTGTAGCTGGTTACCGTATTTCATCTGCACGATCTCCACCTCGGGCAGTAAATGCTCCTTTAATACGCGAAACCGTTCCCTGTTCTCCCCGTCCAGCACTTCATCGGCGTCCGCGCTGTATATATACTCACAGGTCGCCAGGGAAAAAGCATAGTTGCGGGCTGCGCTGAAATCATGAATCCACCCAAAATCGTACACCCTGTCCGTATACTTTGCGGCAATCTCTTTGGTACGGTCCGTGGAGCCTGTGTCCACCACAATGATCTCGTCCACCAGATCGGCCACACTGTCCAGACAGCGGGCCAGAACAGCCTCCTCATTTTTCACGATCATACACAAACTTATGGATATCATTTCTCCTCCGTCTCCCCATTCCCATGGGCGTCACAGAACCCGCATATTTTAACCATCATACCAAAAAACAGCCGAAAATACAAGATTTATACAAGAAAATACATTGACTTGCAGCGAGGCGGACTCTAAACTGAGACGAGTTGGTATTTGCATGATCACAGTTTCGCTATCGCCTAAATGCGATATGCGGATATTGCTGAAAGGAAGAGGAACATGTCTGAAAACACACAGGTCATGACATCGGGCAAGCCCTGGAAACTGATATTGGGTCTGGCGCTTCCCCTGATGTTCGGAAATATATTTCAGCAGCTCTACACGGTGGTGGACACGCTGATCGTGGGGCGGGTGCTGGGAGTTCACGCGCTGGCGGCGCTTGGCGCCTCCGACTGGCTGAACTGGATGATCCTGGGATTGGTCACCGGTATCACCCAGGGGTTCTGCATTCTGGCCGCCCAAAAATTCGGCGCGGGAAAGACAGAAGAACTGAAAGAGACTGTGGGAGCTTCCGTCACGCTCTCTGTCATCTCAGCCGTCATTATCGAGGTGGCGAGCCAGGCTCTGATAATACCGCTCTTACATCTGCTGGACACCCCAGAGGACATATTGCCCATGGCGTTGTTCTATCTGCGGATACTGTTTGCCGGTATCCCCGTTGTCATGGCCTATAATCTGCTGGCCTCCCTGCTGCGCGCGCTGGGAGACGGCCGCACTCCGCTCTATGCCATGGTGGCCGCCTCTGTGCTGAATATCCTGCTGGATATACTCTTTGTGGCCGGTCTGGACCTGGGAGTAGGCGGTGCTGCCGTGGCTACGCTGATTGCCCAGGCGGTAGCTGCCCTGTACTGTCTGCATGTCATCCTGCGCATGGAAATGCTGCATATCCGGCCCAAGCATCTGCGTCCCTGCCGCAAACTCGTATGGCAGCTCTTTTCCCTGGGCACTCCCATGGCGGCTCAAAATACCGTCATTGCCGTAGGAGGGCTGGTGATACAATCCATTGTCAACGGTTATGGCGTTGTCTTTATAGCAGGCTATACCGCGGCCAACAAACTCTATGGTATCCTGGAGATCGCGGCCACCTCCTACGGTTATGCCATGGTCACTTACGTGGGGCAGAATCTTGGAGCGGGTCTGAAAGAACGCATTCGTATGGGGGTGCGGCACGCCGTGGGAATCGCCCTGGCCACATCGGTGGTCATCGCCGTGACGATGCTGCTGACGGGGCGCGTACTTGTGGGCTCTTTTATCAAGGGCACCCCCCAGGAGACTGCCGCGGCAACGGATATCGCCTACCACTACCTGGCTGTCATGAGCGTCTTTTTGCCGATTCTCTATCTGCTGCACCTGTACCGCTCCTCCCTGCAGGGGATGGGGGATACCGTACTTCCCATGGTTTCAGGCATTGCGGAATTTGTCATGCGGACCGGCGGTGCCCTGACCCTGCCCCGGCTGCTGGGCCGGGAAGGCATCTTTTATGCCGAGGTACTGGCCTGGGTGGGTGCCGACTTGATCCTCATCACCGCATATTACATAAGAGTACACAGACTTGGGGGACACTCACAAAAACCATAGTAAGCCCCAGGCGATATAGGGAAGAAAGGGAACCGGTATTTTCAGGTTCCCTTTCTTATTGATATTGCCCCTTACGGCCTGAACCGCCCCCAGTGTGGTAAAGGCCGCCGCCATATGCAGCAGCATGGTCAGAATGTCTCCGCCTGCCGCCGCCAGATAAAGAGCGCATATCTGAAATGCCATCACATCCCCCGGGCCGTACAGTCGCATAAATACCAGATATTGCAGCAGCCCGAACAGGATAAGCCCCATCCCGCTCTGCTCCGTCACCGGGCGGCAGAAGCACAGCGCCGCTCCCGCTGCGGCCGCAGGTATCTGCAAGATATCATATACCGTGCAGGTCTGAACATCGGTGACACTGCACACTGTAAGATAGGCTGCCAACACCATATAGGCCAACCGGACTCCCGGTGGTTCCCCGTCATATATATACCCGATATACCCCGTTCCCGTACCGCATCCCACCAGCAGTATCGCCACTGCCCATCTGTCCGCCCTCAGTCCGTGCCTGGGGTCCAGCACCGTGATCAATCGCAGCGCCGCCAGCGCCATGGTCAACTGCACTCCTCCTATTCCCACAAGAAATACTATGTTCGTATTAATCCGTCCCTCCTGTTCTCAGCCTGGTACGCAACTCATCCAACACGCTTCCTTCCACTGTCAGCACCGCCAGCCGCGGATGCTGTTCCAACTGGGAGTCCTGTTTATAGGCTCTGACCGTGATCTCCCCAACTGTCTCCGGCACTCCCAGCGGGATCATAAATTCAAGCTCCTCCTTCTCGATATAATCAGGCACCTCATAGGTATAGATCCTGTTTAAAGAGGTATCCGACTCCGCCATCTTCTCCGGGAAGATCACTTCTATACGATCCACATACCCCGTGGCATGTATTGTCAAAACTCCGCTCTCCCCTGCTTTAAACACAGGGGCGTGAGGTTCCAGCCGCCGCCGCAGTTCCACATACAGAGAAATCCCCTGCATTTCACTGCTCACTGCCGTTTCATTCCCCACGTTGTCCGAGGCATGGGCAATCACCGTAAAAGAACCGCAAAACAGCGCGTCCTCCTCTGCCAGCGTCAAATGGATGCTGCCCGTTCCCTGGTCGGTGAATCTCCGGCTGCTGCCGTTATCCTGATTGTATACTTCTACATAGAATTCCGCCAGACCGCTGCCCTGGTCCGCAGCGGTCAGCTCCACCTCTATCGGTCCGTTTTCCCATTCCTCCAATATATCCAGTGCCTCCAAGCTCTCCATGCCATAGATCGAAGGTTTGCTGGCGTCTGCTATGACCCGGATACTGCCCAGCATATCCTGGATGTGATCGGAGAAAATCTTTTCGTATCCGCTCTGAGCCGCCGCCACGGGTGTCAGCCGGATTCGGTGCCCGTCCAATTCCTCCGGCACATACAGATCCCATACTATCTCCAGATTCCTGCATCTGTTACTGCGCCAGATCCTGGTATAACCGCCATCTCTCACGCAGGAATTTCCCATCGAAGTCTTTTGCGTCTGTTCGCCGGAATACGTATATTTTCCGGATGCCATATCCTCTCTGGCAGGAACCGCCGTGCCCAGCCTCCCCTCCCCGGCCCCCACGCTCATATCCTGGGATTCCACATACAGATGCGTGACCTGATAGTCCTTTCTGGCAGGTCCGCACAGACTGCCTGAAAAGGAGATACGGAAAGGTGCTCCCATACCGCCTCTGACATAATAGAGATTCTCTTCCCCGGCGGGCCACACATTGTTTCCCTGCTCCAGCCTGATCTGGTCCGTCCTCACCGGCCAGGCGATCACTGTCTGATCCGACAGTGGAATATGCAGAGTCTCCCCCAGGTTCCCGGCTCTGTCCTGCGCCGCTATATGGAGATATTGCAGCTGTTCCCCCATGGGAATGGTCAAGGAGGGCCGTTCGCTGATATCACCGTGCCATCGGTGTGACTCCCCCACCACAGTTCCCGCTCTGTCATCCACCACATAGCGATACCCCTGCACCTGAGTGACCAATGTGTTTACCGTAACATTGGAATCACACAGCCGCCGGTCGCTTCCCCGTTTATAGGACTCTACCCGGTGATAATAGACAGTGCCCGTATCCTCCGGTCTCGCAAAAGAGACTTGCACTCTGTTCTCATCCACTGCCGCCAGCCGCAGCGTATTTACATCGATCTTCTCCGGCTTTCCCATGTCCGGGGCCGCTGCGCCGTTTAACAGGTTTTCATCCAGATATCCCAAAGCGACGGCTTTAATCTGTAGGGTTCCGTCGCCGCTCTGCCATCCCTCCCGCTGTGAATAGCTGCTGCCTGCCTCTCCGTTAATATAGCTTGAACCTCCATAGGCCGGCAGACAGACCAATACCTGTCCCTGGTCCATATTGCAATGATATGCCGTGGTCTGACCGCAGCCCGCTTCATATCCCGCGTGAGCGGTACACCGGGATGGTGCCCTCTGCCCATAGTCCGTGTTGCATCCGGCACATATATACCGGAAAATGTCATCCGTATGTCCGGGGCAGCTATAGCTGCCGCAACGCGGGCAAAAACAGAGCTTGCCGTCATCCGTTTTATTGCCGTAATAAAATATTGTACCGCTTTTCTCCCGCCTGAAAGAGCTGCCGCCACAAACTTTTTCCACGGTATAACATCCGCCTCCGTGTACCGCGTCTCCCTGATGCTGATGGCGGCAATCTTCCCCATGCCGGTGAACTCTCAACATACCCGCGCTGCCGCCCCTATATCCGCCGCCTCCTCCGGCCTGTCCGCTCTCGCCCACGTTTCCCTCCACATTTTTTTGAGCGGAGCCACCCGGCATACCGTCCGCCATTCCCGTGGCTCCTCCCCCTCCGCCCGCGATCATCAATATGCCCTGTCGGTCCGAGGATATCTGACTGCGGCCTCCGCCTACGCCGTAGACCGTGGCTCCGCCTCCTCCCAAATATCCGCTACAGCCTCCCAGTTCATAGATAAGCCGTTCATCCCGGGACAGATAGAATATGCCCTGAACCATGCCGCCCTTGCCCCCGCAAAATTCTCCGTATCCGCCCCCCTGGGCACCCGTCAGGGTCAGCTGATAAAAGCCGGTGTAAGGCACCCTGTAAATTCCCTGACGCCCGGTATAACTCATACGGACGGACAGCCCTGTTCCCATACCGCTGTCCTCTGCGGAACCGATCAGCCTCCATGGCTCTCCCTCCGTGCGCTGATACAGCTTATAGCTCTTATCGGTGTTATCCGGCTGGCTCCAGCTGAGATTTACCGCTCCCCGGCCTCCGGCCGCGCTGTAATTGTTCCGAGCCTGTAACTGTAGCTGCACCCATCCGGCATACAGAGTTATGTCTTTGGACGGGGTAAAGGCATCCCCCGCCCCTCCCGCCGGTCTGGTGCATTCCGGGTCATAATACCAGCCGCCGAAGGACTGCCCTGTTTTGCGCGCATCCGGCAGGACAATATCCCGGTGGGTATAGAGGGCTGCGATCCGGTCCTCCGCGCCGTCATCTCCCAGATAGTGATATATGTTTCCCTCCATACGCCCATGAGTCGGCGATGATAAGCTCCACTCGCGAAACCGCTTTGTACCCACGATACTCTCCACCGGCTCCCCGCCTCCGGTGTCGAAAGACACCTTGTATCCCGCGGGAGGAGTCAGTCTCTCCTCTTTTAGCAGACAGGTACTCCCATAATCCCCCGGCAGGACCGTGATCCCTGTATTGCCGGCATAGCTGCCCCCTGCGGGATCTATATACAGCACGGATCTTGCTCTGGTCCACTGGGCGTACAGCACCACCTGTCCTCCCTCCTCAGCCGACAGATTCGCTATCCTCTCCCCGTCTCCAAAGCTTTGCCCCGTGCCATCCGCCTGCGTATTCCAACCGTCAAAGCGGTAGCCCATACGCCAAAATCCGCACAGTGACAGCGTAGTCTGGGGCGTAACCTCCCGTCCTTCATAGAGTGTGGCATCATTATACATATGTGTGCTGGGAACCATGTATCCGCTTCCGCCATTGCCGTCATAGACGACCGCATACCGGTTGGCGGATATGGCTTTACAAATATGGGGCCTGATCTCTCTGGCCTGTTCCAGATTATCGCACCATGGGCACAAATAATAGTATCCCGTCCCCGGCTGTAAAGAGCGTATCCCGGCTGCGGTGCCGGCGCTCATATAAAACAGGAAATCCGCCGCGCTCTCCCCGCAGTCCCGGCAATAGGGCACCCAGCCGGAATAATACTGTCGTCCGCATCTTTTTCGGCCGTACTTTACTCCGTGAAAACCTGTGGCATATTCCGAATCGGTGTGGATGCACTTTCCATACGGATGTTCCACCTGCCAGTAGGAGATCGGTATCTCATCCGTACGTTTCCATTCATACAGGTGTTGTCCCTGCGCCGGTTCAAGCTCCGGCTCCCCGTTTTCGTCCCGTATGCGCACCACAGTCCCTTTCCTATACCACACGGTGGAGCTTTCTCCTCTGTCCGTTGTAAAAGCCAGGCCGTCGGGACTGTACTCGATCTGTCTGCCGCCGTCGGCATATACCCTCACCGACACCCCCAGGAAAGCCGAACACAGCAGCAAAAGCAGCAATTTTCTTACTCCCATACTTTGACCACCCGCAGGGACCCTCTGTACAGTTCACTGTAGAAAAGCTCCGCTGTTCCTTCCTCCAGCAGTACATTGATCCTGGCTGCGGCAGATACGGTATCCTGGGGCGGAATCAGATTGCCGGCGTTGTCAAACGCCTGATACACCATCACATCCTCCCATACCAGATAGGTCTCCCCCAATTCTTCGTCCACAGTGTAGATATGTATCCTGTCGCCGCCCCGCAGCGTACCGCTGACCAGCTGATACAGATCTTCCGCCCTGCACCCGGCGATCACGGGACGGTCCAGGGCTGCCCGGTAATGGCCGGACAGAGTGAACATGGGCGATGTGGCCATGCTGCCCCGGGGGATCGTTATGGCCGCCTGAGTTCCCAGCAGCGCCCGGGGATCTGCCACTGCCTCCTGGGGGATATGCCTTACATCCGCCTGTATTTGGCAGAACAGAGCGTCCACATTGTCCTCCGAGATCTCGGTGCCTTTATCCAATGTCTCTGCCAGCGTCCAGCAGCCGGCCTTTTCATACGCGCTGAGAACATTTTTCTCCACATTGAGCAGCACGATATATGTGACCGCGGCTGCCGCAAAAGCCGCCAGAATAATACCCGGCAGTCCTTTTCTTTGCTTTTCCGTACCGCCGTTTTCCTCTCTTGCTTTTCTTCTATTCATCTTCTCCATACCTCACTATATCCACACTTTTTTCTTTTTCCGCCTCTATACCCCGCCCCATAAGTCCCATAACCTGAAATCCCACACGGCTGTACACCGTGGTATGTTCTACCGGGATGCCGTCCGGCGTCCGAACACTGCCCGGACGGGCGCTCTCCTGGCGCAGACAGTTGCCCTCCCCGTCATATACGGTGATCTCTACCTCCCCATCCGTCACATTGTATACGATATACTCGCGGATCTGTACTTTTCCTGTCAACAGCTCCTCTCTGGCGCTGTATCCCTCCTCATCCAGCGCCAGATTACAATACAATGCGTCGCTATACACACTGAATGCCTCCCGGGTATCCCCGATCCGCACTGTATGACTTATGCCGTACTCTTTTACATCGATCAGCGCCGACGCCAGATTGGAGGCCGCCAGAGCGTCCTCCACATACGCTCCGGCGGTCATAAGGGTGTATATCTTATACTGAAACATGGCCACGATCAGCACCGTCAGAAAGAAAAACATGGATACCACCACGTCTACCTGGCCCGGCCTGACCTTGGGGGCCGGGCGTCTCCTGCCGGCCCCGTCAGTGTTTGGCGGTGGACATACGCATTTCTTCAACCGGCACCTCACGGGCCGTAAAAACCGACCGAAACAGATCATGCTCCTCCCCCCATATTCTTCCCCTCAGTTTTCCCCGAATGCGCAGGATCACATTGTCTCCATATCCCACGGGAGCCGCGGTACTTCCTGTCAGGTCGATGCCCTGCAGCCCGATAGCCTGCAATTCCTCCAGCATCCGGTTCTTGTCCGCCTCTGTCAGGCATCCCACAGTCTCCATCTTGAGGATATAGCATCTGGATATCTGACTGATCTGCCCCTTGCGCAGCAGCAGATCGCTACAGTAAAAATATGCCGTCACCACCACCGCCAGCGCAAGTATACAGATACAGACAGACATAAAGTCGAGGACAGACCCTTCCCTTTTTCCTCTCACAGGCCGCCTCCTAACCTAAGATCGATGTGGCCTTGGCAGTCAGCGCGTCCACGATCGTACCGATAAACAACTCCAGCTTGTCTTTCATCACAACGCAGAGCAGCAGAGCAATGATACAAAGTCCCACCGTTACCAGCAGGCCGTCGATGCCGCTGCTCTTTCCTGCCGCCGCCCTATGTATTCTGTTTTTTAATTTATAAAATTTGTCCATCTTTTTGTCTCTCCTTTTTATCATTTTAAAAACATATTGTTTCCGAACATATATTCCACACAGGCATACAGCACAACCGCGATCACCGCCGAAAATATCCCCAGCTGATAGAAGGTGATGCTGCGGTCCAGCTTTTCCCTGCGCCGCCCCTGTAATGTCAGTTCCATATCCCTGATCTGGTCGGCGATATCCGTTAGCAGTTCCACCGCCTGCCCCGACTCCATGGCCTGCATGACGGTGATACACAGGGAGTCGATATAACGGTTGTTAAACTGCCCCTGGAACCGCTCCAGGGCTTCCTCCATATCCGCTTTCATAACAATATCTCCCGACAATGTCTGCAACCCGTCCCTGAGCCGTTCCTGTCTCACACTGCCGTACAGCTCGGCCAGGGCATCCGTCACATGAACCCCCGCCCGGATCTGTATGGCCAGCGCATTGTAGATCAGATTCAGTTCCGTCAACATATTTTCATTGTCCCTGCGGTTCATCCGCTCCAGCAGAATACCCGGCAGGCAAGCCGCCAGCACCGCTCCGGCTATCCCTGGCAGCAGACCCGCCGCTGACAGTCCTATCAGAAACCCGGCTCCCGCCAACAGCAGGCACAGGGTCAGATAACTCACGGGGTTTATCCACTTCCCATAGTGGTAGGTGGCACCGTTCACCCGCAGAAAGTTCTCCCACTTCCCATAATCCCACAACCTGCCTTTTCTCTGACGGGCCCGCATACAGATAGTGTCATAAGCTTTCAGAACCACCTCTCCCGTCTGTCCTCGGGGAGACATACAAACCCAGGCCAGCCCTGTCAGAAGGGCCGCCGTCAGTTGTATACCCTGAAGTATTCTATGTATCGTAATATATTCCATGTTATTTTGTACTCCTTCTCCTTTATGAATCCAACATCCTCACCTGCCTGTAGAACAGCAGCAATATGACGGCGATCACGGTCAATGCGCCGATTCCCGGCAGAGTGCGCAGCATTATCTCGGCAAGCGGTATGCCCACCAGGGCTTCCATCGCCTTTAAGATCACCGCCGTCATGCCCCCCAGGATCACCATATTCACCCAGGCCTCTCTGGCCAAGGCCCTCCGCTCCTGCCGCATCCGGGTATACTCCCTAAGGGACCGTCTGCTCTGGGATACCAGCACTGTCAGATCCGCCGAATACCGCAGGCTGATCTCCAGATTGCGGACCAGTTCCCGGAACTTGGGATGCTGGATCTTTTCCGCCATGGCCAGCAGCGCAATACTTGTGTCACCGGAGGTCTGCGCCTCATAATAACAGGCGTCCAACACTCCTCTCAGCGGTTCTCCCATATAGGGGCTGACCTGTCCCAGCACCATGGTGATCTCACCGGAGGTAATGCTGTAGTTTCCCAGAAAATCCAAAAATTTCATCATGTTCTCGTCCGTTGCACTGAAATTGCGCCCCATGCAGCAGTTCACAGCCGCCCAGATCACCAGCCACAGTCCGCCTGCCGCCGCCAGAGCGCCGGGCCAGGACGCCCCCAGGAGCAGCGCCAGAAAATATATTACGGCGCCTGCCGCCAGATTGAGCGATATCCATATCTCCGGGGTCAAAAAGGGAAAGCGGCTGCTGATGCCGCTGAACAACAGCCTTTGTTCCATACGCTGCCAAAACCCCTTTTTTCCGCAGAGCATTTGCAGACTTCGCCTGTTGTCCCGCACCCTTCGGGCGGCGGCTGTCTCCAGGGAATCATAAGCCCTGTGCCATAACAGACGCAGGATACTCCCCCGCCTGATCCACCAAAACAGGGCCGTAAACCCCACCGTCAACTCCGCAAGCAGCAGTATCTTCATATATCCGTTCATATCTCATCTCCCTGGTTTCCCGGCTCCATCCCCGGTTTGCATATATCTGCTTTACCCGATATTTTTCCATAAACACCAATGTGGTAAAGCACTCCATCATCTTCATCAGCTCATCCCGGGAATAGCGGCTGCCGTACATGGCATAATCCACCAGCTTGTCCACCGCCCGGTCCGCGGAAGGAGCATGAATAGTGGCGGCACAGAGCTGTCCCGTATACGCCGCGTTGAGCAGATACAGCGCCTCGTCCCCTTTCACCTCACCGATGATAAAAAAGTCCACATCCATGGTAAGCCCCGCAATACTGATATTTTTCAGGTCATAGCTGATCTGGCTCTCCCCGCTGCCCGGCAGCGAGTGCAGAAACATCATATCCGGGTGGCGCTTGGTGGTCAGCTCATCCGCCTGCTGCGTCACCAGGATCGCCATATCATCCGGCAGGGTTTCCTTCAAAGCGTTCAGCAGCGTGGTCTTGCCGGAGGAATTGCCGCCGCAGATCAGCGTGGAACCTCTGCGAAAGCGGCATATCAGCAGCTGGGCCAGTTCCCGGCTCAGCATTCCCCTGTCTATCAGTTCTTCCATCTCCGGAAAATTCCGCGGCACCTTGCGGATACACAGATAGGGCTGACTGTATGTGTTTACAAGGGGCATGGAGACAGTAAAACGCAAGATGAAATCGGGGTGACTGTCGGAATCCGTGAATCGTTGAATGGCGTTAAGATTAGATATATTGACCTGATTTTTTGTGGCGACATAATCCACAAACTGTCTGTATTCCTTTTCCGACAGAAAGCTGATCCCTGCATCCATACGCCGCCCGCTCTTTTTGACACGGATGTTGTCGTGGCTGACAATGCGGATATCCGATATCTCCATGTCGTCGATCAGAGGCGATATTCTGGAATAGCCAAAGATATACTGCTCAAACAGACCGGTCAGCTCGTCTGCCTGCCGCGAAGAAATGCCATAAGTGAGCCGTGCGTACTCCGCAGCCTCTCCCAAAAAACTCTCCCTGCCGAGCAGTCCCTTTTTCATCTGAATCAAAGAGGGCTGTTTTTTGGTGGAATAGTCGTCAATCAGTCTGCCCAGCAGCCCCGAAAGATCATCCGCCGGCATGGGCCAAAGGTCTTCCGCCTGAATAGTTTCAGTCATGTAAAAATATTCTCACCTGTCCTTTCTCAAAATCCGCCATACCCTTTAGCGCGCTTAAAAGGGAACCGGACATCTACATCCATGCATTCGTCAACGCATCAATGTACTAATCACTGACAATATATTCTCTACATCATGGGTAACTTCCGAGATCGGAGATTCACCTGAAAAAAAGAGATACCTGGGGAGAAACAGATTTTCATCCCCGTCCTATATAGGGTATTTCATAAGTTACTCTCTTTTGTTTGATTTGTCAATAGCTAATAAAAAAAATACCGCCGAAATTTACAGAAACTTTATAATAAAACCGCAGCCCACCTATGGACTGCGGTCCTGAATATTATTATACTCATAACAACGCCACAAAATCCTGCCATGGCATAGGCCGATAAAACAGATATCCCTGGGCCTCCTTGCAGCCGCATTCCAGCAGGAATTTTTTCTGTTCCTCCGTCTCCACACCCTCCACAATGATATCCGTCTCCAGCTCCTGAAGCATACGGATCGTATGGCGTATCACGATCCGGCTCTTCTCGTTAGTCTCCAGATCCCTTATGAAAGTCTGATCCACTTTCACCTCATCCATGGCCTGGTTTTTCAGCATATTCATAGAAGAATATCCCGTGCCGAAATCGTCCATAGAGGCTATAAATCCCTTGCTCTGTAATATTTCCAACTGCCGGTACATCCCCTGCTCATCCCCCAGGAAGGCGCTCTCTGTCAATTCCAGAGGGACATAGGCCGGGTCCACCTGGTACTGCTCGCTGAGCCTGCACAGAGTATCGCAAAAATTCCTGTCAAAAGCATGTACGCGGGATACATTGACCGACACGGGCACCGGCTGACGCCCCTGGGCCAGCAACGCGCTCTGCATCTTAAATACCTGTTCCCACATATGAATGTCCAGATCGATCACAAAGCCGTTTTTCTCCAGCACCGGCAGAAATTCTCCCGGCGATATCACGCCATGGTCCGGGTCCACCCATCTGACCAGGGCCTCCCCACCCACGATCCGGCCCGTTGCCATATCCACCTTGGGCTGTATGTACAATGCGAATTCTCTGTTTTGCAGAGCCGTGACAATATTGTTCTCAATCTGTTTCTCCAGCATCTGCTGTTTGCGCATCTTCTCGTCAAAAAAAGCATAGCAGGCATAAAATTTGCCCTTTATGGTATTGAGAGCCGTGGTGGCACAATCCTTGAGATAGCTGATGGCCGGCATCTCTCCCTGGGATGTGGCAATGCCGAATGCCGGCAGTACTTTGCAGTCGATGGGAAAGTCGTCTATCACCTTCTTGATCCGATGCACTATATCAACCAGCTCCTGCTCCTCCTCATATGTGGTCAGCAAGGCAAACACGTCCGCTCTGGCATGGGAAGATATGGTCAGCGGCCGCTCTGC
The DNA here is from genome assembly GCA_910577235.1 of uncultured Acetatifactor sp. Lineage (GTDB taxonomy): Bacteria > Bacillota > Clostridia > Lachnospirales > Lachnospiraceae > Acetatifactor. The sequence continues at coordinate 82,643 of CAJTMX010000015.1, forward strand.
GTCAATCTCCCTAAACACTCCGGCAATAGTGGCCAGCAGAGCGTCTCCCGCGTCCCTGCCGCAGAACTCATTTACCGCTTTAAACTGGGCGATATCCATAGCTATCAGCGCATATTTTTCCGTGGGGTGCTGCCGGATGATCTCTCCGCCGGAAAAGAAAAAAGAGCGCAGATTCTGAAGCCGTGTCAACGGACTTTTGTTTTTCTCCACATTATCCTCTGCCATCTTGCGCAGAGAGTACAGGTATAATTCCTGTTTTCCCTCCTCCGTATTCTGCTTGGAACGGTCTATTACATCCATCTGCTGGTCTCTGTTTTCCATAGCTACCTTCTCTTACCTATCTCTTAAAAATGTGTTGTGTTATTGCCCGTATCAAAACAATTATTAGCCATACGTTGTTTCTAATTCACATTATAACCCGAATTTTTCAGAAAATCTATGATTTTTTTTATTATTTTCTCATATTTTCGATCAGTAAATTTTGTAGTTGTATTTTTTTCCACAACACGCTATACTGGATTTATGTGTGACAGATCATGCGGGTAAAAATATATTGCAGTGAACAGGAGGGATATGGACATGTTTATACTGTTGGCAGGCGGGTTGTTGGTGATCATTGTGGCCGTTATCGTGGCCGTGGTATCTTCCGTTGCCTCCGCAGTGGCCGCTGAGTCGGACACCACGGAATAGGCGAAAGGTCAAGAGTTTTCCCGATTGACAGGCGCTGCCCCGTCGGCTGAACATATCAGCCGGCAGGCAGCCTTTTTTCTTCCGCGTTTTTTCCGGTAGTGATCTTCTTGATCCACTTTCCCCCCCGGAGACGGAACACACACCACACTGTCTTGACAATCTGGTCAGACTTCAGACAGGTGTATATCCAGAATGCCGGAAATCCCAGTTTGAATCCGGCCAGCAGCCCGAGAGGAATGGACAGCATCCACAGGAAGATATTGTCCGTCAGCATCAGCATCCTGGTGTCTCCCCCGCCCCGCAGCACGCCTTTGGTCATGATGCTGTTGGTGGACTGGAAGATCATGATAAAGCCTATGGCGTCCATGAGCTGCCGCGCCACCTCCATAGTCTCCGGGGACATATTGTAAGCGTGGATCACAGGGCCGCTGATCAGCCGGATCACCAGTGCGGCAAAAAGTCCCAGGCCAAGTCCCAGACCCAGAAAGGCATAGCCCTGATCCAGGGCCTTTTCCCGGTCCCCTTCCCCCAGGGTCTGTCCGGTGACAATAGCCCCTGCCTGCGCCACTCCCTGCGCCAATACATTGCTCATCTGCTGGGTGACGCTGGTGACGGCGTTGGCCGCCACAAACGCCATGCTCAGATGTCCCACCACCATTGCCACGGTGTTGTTGCCGATGGCCAGTATGCCGTCGCTGACCAGCACCGGAATGCTGATCCGTATGTATTCCCCCAGCAGATCCGCTGTTTTCATAAAAAGGTGCCTGATCCGAAAGCCGATAGCCCTGTCAAAAAAGAACAGATAACCGCAGATCACACCCGCCTCAAACACTCTGGCGATCAGCGTCCCCAGAGCCGCCCCGGCTATGCCCATCCGGGGCATTCCCAACTTGCCGAAGATCAGGCCGTAATTGGCTGCCAGGTTCACGCAGAAAGCACCGATGGAAACATACAGCGGCAGCCTCACCTGCCCTACGCTGCGCAGTACGATGGTGCAGACCAGGGACAGTCCCAAAAAGAAATAGGTGACAACGGAATACCTGAAATAGGTGATTCCCAAAGAGATAATGGATTGTTCCGGGGTGTACATCTTCATAATGGAGCCGGGTATGACCAGGGTGGCGGCGGCAAACAGAAAAGCCAGCGCCAGCGTCAGGCGCACCATGATACAGACGGTCTTTTTGAGCGCCTCCGCCGCCTTTTGGGGTTCGCTCTCCCGCATCCCCCAGTACCTGGATACCAGCACCGAGGCCCCCATGCCCAGCCCCATGCATAATATATGGTAAATATTTATAAACTGATTGGCCAGGGAGGTGGCGGACAGCGCCTCCTCCGAAAGTCTGCCCACCATGATGGTGTCCAGCATATTTACGCCTATGGTGATCAGGCTTTGCAGCGCGATGGGCAGCGCCAGCGCCAGCACTCTGAGATAAAATTCCCTGTCTCCCGAAAAGAGTTTCTTCAAGATCTTGATCAATTATCCATCCCTCTCGCGTTATGCCGCCGCATATTTCCGCTCCGGCCATTGGGTTTTCAGCTCATCCGCCCATCCGGTCCGGGCAGTTTCTTCATAAGAATGACATTCCAGGACAGAGGCTTAACATGGGTTTTTAATCTCCCCTTTTCAAAGATTCCGCCCCGGTGTATCCCGGGTTTGATACAATCCGGCTGTTCATAGGTATTTCTCAGCTCCAGATCGGCACTGAAGATCTCCTGATGCTCCTCAAAAACATATCCTTCAAAGCCGCTCACATCCACGGTCAGGGGATATTCGTTCTCCTGGCTGCGGTTGACGACAAACACCGCCAGCCGCCCCTTCTCCCTGTCCCAGGCCGAGGCCGCGTCTATGTAGTCCAGCCCCTCCTTGCCGGTATACTGGGAAGTGTCGTCGATGGCATATCCGGGCAGGTCAAACGTCTCGCTCTCCACCGCTGTGCGCATGGAAGTGCCCCGGGCATACTCCATCATCTGCGTAAAGGCATAGTGGGACGCCGATTTCCACACATGTTCCCGGTTGGCGGAGCACAGCGCGCCCAGCCCTCCCGTCATACATCCAATCTTCACCCTGTCCGCATGGCGCAGAAACGCCAGTTGGATTGACACCATGGACAACATCTGCAACATGTCTCCTCCCTGTATGAAACGCTCCGTCATATTGTCCGGGTCATGGAGCACATATTTCTTTTCGGGATCAAATCTGTAGTGGGCCCTGATCATATTGTGATAGCCGTAACCGGGATGCAGCGGGCTGTTGGGCCGGATCATGGCGCCGTACTCGTCGATGGAGAGCATGAGCCGCTTGGGAGACCGGCACTTGGCCGCGACCAGATCGCACAGCGCTACCTCCGTATTGATGAAGTCCTCATAGTATGCCGCACCGCCCAGCAGCGCCTTGATATCTCCGGGAGGCGCGCTGTGGTAGTGATGCATGGAGAGATAATCCACGGACTCAAAGCACTCCTGCAGCACCGTCTCCTCCCATTGGGGGTAGTGATCCATGAACGGAGCAGAGGAGGCGCAGACCGCCGTCTCGATCCTGCCGTCAATCCATTTGATGGCCTTGGACACTTCGTTAGCCCGCACCCCGTAACCTCTGGGGTCCTTGTCCCAGGAACCGATCTGCCAGGGACCGTCCATCTCGTTTCCCAAATACCATGTCCTGACATCGTAAGGTTTCTCATGACCGTTCTTCCGGCGCAGGTCGGACCACCAGGTTCCGCCCTCGTGGTTGGTGTACTCCACCAGGTCCATGGCGTCCCGCATGTCTCCTGTGCCCAGGTTGACGGTGTACAGCGGCTCCGCCTGTACTTTTTCTGCCCATTGTAAATATTCGTCATGCCCCACTTCGTTGGTGATATACTGATGCCATGCGGGGTCAAGCCTGACCTTGCGCTGTTCTTTAGGCCCTATGGAGTCTTTCCAGTCCCAAGCCGACACAAAGTTTCCTCCCGGCAGCCGCACCGCCGGCATATCCGTGGCCCGCAGCGCTTCGATAAAATCCTGTCTAAATCCCTGTCCGTCCGCTGTGGGATGCTTGGGATTAAACATGGTGCCGTTCACCATGGTGCCGATGGGCTCCAGAAAAGTGCTGAATAGTCTGGGGGATATCTCCCCCACTTCGTAGGATGGATGTACCGTGATCTTTGCCTGTTCCGCCATCTTTGTCCTCCTTATTAGAGTTCTGCATTTTCCCTCCGCGCGCGCCCCCCTTGATCCATATGCGGCCGATACAACGGCCGCACATGGATCAGCCCGCGCTACGGGAATCTGCTGTTTAGTGTTCCGCAAAAAATTTATCAATCCACAAATATTTTCCTCAGGAATGCGTTGGCGCAGTGTCTCCAGAATGTCCAGTCATGATAGCCGTAACCCTCGAAAGTGACGATGGGCACCCCCGCCGCCAGCACGGTCTCCTCGCTCTCCTTTGTGTCCTGGTATCCGCCCTCCTGGGTGCCGCAGGCCACAAACAACAGGCGGAACTTCTCGGCAAATTCCCTGGGGTCCAGCAGGACGGAGCTGTAGTCCACCTCCTCATTGCGTATGGTCAGTCCGCCGGAGAAAATACCGGCCCAGGCAAACAGTTGGGGATTGGCGAACACACATCTCTGGGTCTGCATCCCTCCCATGGACAGTCCGGCCATGGCCCTGTGCAGCCGGTCGGGAACGGTTCTGTAAGTTCTGTCGATAAACGCCACTCCGCTGTCCGCCAGCTCTTCCGCAAACGCGCCCATGGCGGGATGATAGTTCCCGCTCTCCGGAAAACTGTAGCCCGTGTTCATGACTATGAGCATCTCCTGCATCTGGCCTGCCGCTATCAGATTGTCCGCCAGATTGGCAAGCTTGCCCTGCCAGATCCATCCCGACTCGTTCTCCCCGCCTCCATGCTGCAGATAGAGCACCGGGTATCTGCGCTCCGGCTCCCTGTCATAGGAGGCCGGGGTATAGACATAGCACAGCTTGACGCGCCCCGTCTCCGACGATCTATAGTAGTTTAGCCGCACGGCTCCGTGGGGAACCTGCCTGAGCCTGTACTCCTCAAAATCCTCCTCCGGCATCTCCAGATAATTGATGGCCCGAAAACCGCCATAGCCCACCGGAGCGTTGCCGTCCAGCACATCCACGCCGTTCACTTTGACGCCGTAATAGTGAAATCCCTTCTCAATGCCCTTCACCTCGCAGGTCCACCAGCCGTCTGCGTCCTGCTCCATGGCAAAGCTGCCCATGCCCCAGATATCTACCTCCACGGTGTTCGCGCCCCCGGCCCGCAGCCAGAACCTGGCCCTGCCCTCCGCCGCGTCCAGCACCTGCGCTCCGCTGTGCTCGTCCCGGTACCTCCCGGCGGGTCTGCCCATCTCGTCCACGGCATGGATCAATCCCTTATAGATAGGATCAAACATCAAAATATGTTCGGCAAAGGTCTGACGGTCCAACTGCTCTTTAGACAGCTCCGGCTCCCGGTATGTAAAAGGCCCCTCCTGTCCCTCCGGGCTGTCTCCCCGGAAGATCAGCTCCGCAAAATCCTTTAAGCTGGCCCTCCACACATGCCACTCATGATGTCCCGGATAGTTCCTCTGCCCCCCGGCCACTCCCAGCTTTGCAAGCTGATCCGTATATACTCTCTGACTCTCGTCCAGTCCGCTCTCACCCTCGCCTGCGGTCATAAGAACCGTCTCCATGGGATATTCCCCATGGCGGCTTATGATCTGCTCCATCTCCTGATCTCTCAGACCTGAGAACACACCCAGATGGGCAAACAGTTCCTGGAACCTGGCTACGATGCGGGTGGCTTGGGCCGATCCCAGGGAAAGCCCCGCCATGGCTCTGTTGCTTCTGCCCTTCTTTACCCGGAAATTACTCTCGATAAACGGGATAACGCTCTCCTTTATCTCCCAGCCAAAGTCTCCGGGGAAAAACACGGGGTCCTCGTCCTGCAAAAACGCGTATCCGCAGCACATCACCACCAACATCTCCCGGCATTTTCCCTCCGCGATCAGATTGTCCATGATAAAATTCAGCTTACCGTTCCAGATCCACCCCGTCTCATCCTCCCCCACGCCGTGCTGCACATAGAGTACCGGATATTTTTTTTCCGGCTCCGCACCGTAGGAAGGGGGTGTGTACACATAGCACTTCTTGGCATGGCCGTTGACACAGGATATATAGGTTCGGATCTGTACTTCCCCGTGGGGCACATCCTTCAAAAACCAAAAGTCCTCCCCCTCCCTGGGCACCTCAAAAAAATTGGTGGCGCCAAAACAGCCGTAGGCCACAGGGGCGACCGGGTTCGTCACCTGTACGCCGTCCACATACCAGAAATGGTAATGGAAACCCGGGGCGATACCCGACACGGTTCTGGAAAAGCAGCCGTCCTCCCCTTTGTGGAGAGCGATGCGCTCCCTGCCCATACTGCCCCCCACTCCGGCTACCTCCACGGTCTGAGCCGTAGGAGCGTACATGGAAAAGGTCACGTCCCCGTTTTCCTCCAATCGCGCCCCCCAAATGTCGTCCCTGTATTTCAAACGGGGCTTTCCGTTTTTCTCCTCCACATAGACCCTGCTGTATATAGGGTCAAAAAAAAGCGGATGCATTGTCAGCGCTTGATTTCTCTTTGTCTGCATATCTTCCCTCCTGCAATTTTTCCTTGTATTTTCTTATATTTCTCCCTGTTACGGTTTTCCGCTGCTCTCCCGGATAAAATAGAGCGGTGCCAGCTCTCTTCTGATGGGAATATCCATCTGTGGGTTTAGCGTCACGATATCCAGCGCCGCCTGGGCCATCTCGTACACCGGCACGTCCACCGACGACAGAGGCGGCTTGTTGTACTTAAGTATCTCGGAGTCCTCGAAGAAGATCAGCCGTATGTCCTCCGGTATCCGCAGCCCCCTGTCATGACAGCAGTCCACGATCCCTCCTGCCAGCCGACAGTCCGCCACCAGCCACGCCGAGGGCAGCTCCACATGGGTCAATACTTTTTCCGCGGCTCCATAGCCGTTTTCATAGCTGCTGTACTCCAGGTACGCGTTCCAGTCCTCCTTCACTTTGATCCCCAGATCCCGGCAGCCGTAGGCATATCCCGCCTCCATCTTCCTCTCGGAACGATTGTTGTTGTTAAAACCGATAAACGCCGCCGTTTTCACATCCGGGGCTGCCATGTACGCAATGCACTGCTCCCCGGTGCGGTAGGTATCCATCATGATGCAATGGAACCTGGCGCTCTCCCGTTCAATGAGTATGATGGGCACGGAGTACTCTCCCTGTTCCAGCTCCCGCTGATCCGCCGTGGACAGACCGCTGATGATGGCTCCGCTGATCCGGTTGCCTGAGAGCATATCCACATGGGTCATCAGCTCCCCCGGCTTATAGGGCTGTATCACCATCTCCACTTTACACTTTTTTCGCTCCGCAGCCTCATACAATCCCCTGATAAATCTGCCCAGGCGGGAATTCAGACTGTCCATGCGCCAAAAAACGGCGATCACATAGGGAATCTCCTCCTCTGCATGCCGCAGCCGCCGGGCGTAGATATTGGGGCGGTAATTCATTTCCCGCGCCATATCCTGCACCCTCTTCTGCGTCTCCTTGGAGATACGCACGCTGTCTCCTCTCCCCCCAAGAACCACCGAGACAGTGCTCCTGGATACTCCCAGCCTCTCCGCAATCTCCTTGATCTGCGCTCCCGCAGTCCTCTTTTCCTCCATACCTACGGCCCATCCTTTTCCGGCATATCCCGCCCTTGAATGCCATGTGTGTTCTTTGCATCCAACCCGTCAATGTCTCAGGTATGCCGTTGTATGACTGCTATAATGATTAATTTGCTAAATCGTTTCTGCAATTTAAGATTAATGGATTTACAAACCTTTGTCAATTGGATGCATTTTAGAAATAGCACAAGTATTTTTAGCAATATTTCATAATCTGCCCCAAAACACCTTTGAAAAAATTAGATTTGATAACTGCTAATTCGTTATAGTTATTTGTTGACACGGATATGTCAGCCATGCTAATGTTAATATGAAAATAGATTCCGGGATATACATAGTTTCCTAAAATATGGGGATGTCCCACTGCTCCCTGTCCGGACGCTCCGGCAATCACACAGGGAACATCGGTTCCGTGGACTGCCCCGGGAACACGCAAAGCGCAAATAGGAGGTACATTATGGCAACTGTGAAAGATATAGATATGCTCCTGGAAGGTTTCGTGAAGAGAGGGCTGCCGGGCTGTTCGCTCAAGGTCATGCAGCGGGGAAACACCCTGTACGAGGGCTACTTCGGCTACACGGACCTATCTGGCGACACTCCCGTCACAAAAGACACTCTCTTCCGCCAGGCTTCCATGTCCAAGATCCCCCTTTACACAGCCATGATGCTGCTCTACCAGCGGGGAAAATTCCTGTTGACGGACCCGGTGGGCAACTACCTTCCGGAATGGAAGGAGAGCAAAAAATATGTGCGCCATCCCAACGGCTATGTGGAGATCGTGCCCACCCGGGCCCCCATCACCATCCGGGACACGCTCTCCATGAAATGCGGGCTCCCCTACTGTAATTCCGACGCTCCCACGGAGGACATCACACTGCGGGGCATGCAGGAGTGCATGAGGCCGCTCTGGGCCAAAGGCCACTATACCCTGCAGGAGCCATTTTCTTGCAGGGAGACGCGGAGCGCATGGTGGCGCTCTATGCTCTGGACGGAGAGGGACAATATGTCCCGGGGCCGGATTTCTTTGACAAAAAACATCTGCCCGGGCCGGAAAACGAGGCGGGATGGGCCCGGCTTTTTTCCAATGTGGAAGACTACTCTCACTTGATGCAGATGTTGGCCTGCGGCGGCGTATGGGAAGGCAGGCGCATCCTGTCCCCGGGAACCATCGACCTGATGCGTTCCAACGGGTTGGACGAGACACAGCTGGCGGATTTCCCCGACGCCGGATACGGCTACGGATACGGTTTTCGCACGCTGATCGCCAGAGCCAAGGGTGACTTAAACGGCTCCGTAGGCTCCTTCGGCTGGACCGGAGGTTTCGGAACATGGTGCGAGGCAGATCCCCAGGAAGGGCTGTCCATCGTCTATATGCACAACCTGATCCCCAGCGGTGAACAATACTACCACCCCCGGGTACGTACCGTCTGCTACGGACTGTTGTAACGCGGCCGCACCCGGGGCGGGAAAGAGAGGACAAAATGGCTGATTTTAAGGAACTGGACAGACTGTTACAAAAATATGTGGACGACGGACTGCCAAGCTGCGGCTGCGTCATCGCCAGAAAAGGAGAAATCCTCTATGAAAACTATTTTGGCTGGGCCGACATGGAGGCGAAGGTCCGGCTGGACGCAAGCCATGTGTTCCGGCAGGCTTCCCTGACCAAGATCGCCATGTACACCGCGGCGATGATGCTCTTTGAGCAGGGGCGTTTTCTCATGACAGACCCCCTATACGAATATTTTCCCGAATTTAAAAATGCCACCAAGCTGGTGACTAAGCCAAACGGGCTGTTGGAGGTGGTGCCGGTGGACAATCCCATCCTGGTGAGGCATATCTTCCAAATGACATGCGGACTCCCCTACGAAATGATCATGGGCGGCGTTCCGGTGCAGCACCCCACGGCTGCAGCCATGGCCAGGGAGATGACAAAGCTGCGGGAAAAAGGATACTTCACACTGCGGGAGCAGATCAGAGCCGCCGCCCGGGTTCCCCTGGCCTTTGAGCCTGGCACCCGGTTCCTGTACGGATTCGCCAGCGAACTTACGGCCGGACTTCTGGAGGAGATCTGCGGCAAGAGCGCGGAACTGGTGATCAAGGAAATGCTCTTTGACCCTCTGGGAATGGACAGCTCCGCCAATTTCCTGTGCGGTGATCTGGAGGAGAGACTGGTGAAGGATTACTACCTAAAGCCCGGAAAGAGCCTGGGGGACGAGGACGCTTTCTTCCTGCCGACCCCTGAGCAGGAGGCCAGGTTCGTGGGGCCTCTGGGAACCGTTCCCGGTTTCTCCCGGGTCATCACCAACTGCCGGGACTACACAAAGCTGATGCAGATGCTGGCCTGTGGCGGCTCCTACAACGGAGTAAAACTGCTGGGCCGCAAGACCATCGACCTGATGCGCTGTAACGCACTCAGCCCCCAGGTGTTAAAAGAGGATTTCACCAACAATTATCTGGCGGGCTACGGATACGGCTACGGAGTACGCATGCTGCTGGATCGGTATGCGGGACAGCACAACGGTATTCCCGGTCAGTTCGGATGGACCGGCGGTTCGGGAACCTGGGCGGAGGCCTCCCCGGAGGAGGGCCTGTCCGTGGTATACATGCACAATCTACAGCCCAACCTGGAAGAATACCATCATCTGCGGATGCGGGCTACGGCTTACGGTTGTCTGTGAGGATTGTTTAGTCCGCTATTGCTCCAGCCGCTCCAGAGCGCCATAGGTGACATTGCGCAGCCTTCGCAGTGCGGAAGTACTGCTGTACCCGCCTCTCTGGATAAAATACAGCATCACCATATCGTCTGCCGGATCTATGGTCATATAGTTGCCTGTCCATCCGTCCCAGCCGTATTCCCCCGGACTGGCGATGGTTCCCGCCTCCCCCTGGTCCGTCAGCACCCGCATCAGGCAGCCGTAACCGCAGCCCAGATTGCTGTCCCAGTTCAGCGCGCCTTTCTGCCGGGGAGAAAGTCTGTCCTGCCGCATGAACTCCACCGTCTTCTCACCCAATATCCGAACGCCCTCATAGACGCCGCCCCCGAGCAGCATCCGCGCGAAACGGCCGTAATCCTCCATGGTGGATACCAGCCCCGCGCCGCCGGACTCAAAGGACACATCCGGGCCGTAGTACTCCCCCAGATTGCAGTCTTCATAGATTTCCAACCTGTTTTTTTCCTCATTCCATATATAATTCTGGGCAAAACGCTGTCGCTTTTCCTCCGGCACAAAGAACCCCGTGTCCGTCATACCCAGAGGCGTGAATATCTCCTCCCGCAGGAAAGTCCCATATCGCTTTCCCGTCACTACCTCCGCCACTGCCCCCAGGACATCGGCAGACAATCCGTACATCCACCGCTCCCCCGGCTGAAATGCCAGAGGCACCTGCGCCACCCGTTCCATCCACTCTCTGGTGGTCAGCCGCTGTCCCTGGGCCTGGGCTTTTTTCAGTTCCCGGAACAGCTCGTCCATCAGCAGCCCGGAGGGGCTGCATCCTTCCCAATTCTCAGGGTAGGGAATGCCGGAGGTCATATTGAGCAGATCATAGACAGTGATATCCCTCTCTGCCGGAAGAGGTTCCCCCTCCGGGTTCCACACGGTCAAGTTACGGAAACAGGGGAGATACCGGCTCACCGGGTCCCGCAGATCCAACTGCCCCCGCTCCACCAACAGCATCACAGCTGCCGCCGTGATGGGTTTGGTCATGGAAAACAGGCGAAAGATGGTATTTCGCTCAATGGGCGTCCTTCTCTCCCGGTCCGCATAGCCGCAGGCGCTGAAATAGCGCTCTTTGCCGCCCTGAATCAACAGATAGCCCGCCCCGGCCACCTGTCCCGTCTCCACTTCCTGTCGCATAATGCTGTCTATCGCCTGACGGTAATCATACATAGTACGCCTCCTCCTGGTGTGATCCCAATATATCCGATCTATGGCTGTCTCATATGCCTTTGCTCTTTGATCCTCTTTTTGTCTTCGTACATCATCTTATCCGCCACGTCGAGAAAATCAGGGTTACAGTACTCACAGTACCCGATGGCGTAGCTGACCGGTACATTGCGGGTCCGGTTGCGGATCTCACACTGCTCCTTAAGCTCCCGGACAAACCGGACCGGATCTCCTTCATACAACACCGCAAATTCATCTCCGCCCTGACGGTACACCTTTCCCATATCCCCGGCCACATCCGTCAGCAGCCGCGCGAAACACTGCAGCAATTCGTCCCCGGCCGAATGTCCGATGGTGTCGTTCACCATCTTCAAGTCATTTAAATCCGCGATGATATAGTGACCGCTGCCGCCTCTCCCCGCAACCGCCAAGTCACGTTCAAAGGCATTGCGGTTGTAGATATGAGTCAGATAGTCTATAAAGGCAAAGCGGTAACCCGTCTCCGTGCAGAACGCCAAAAGGCTGCGCATACGGTCATGTTTTGATTCCATGTCCTCCGGCAGAATCCTGGTCTCCATAATCAGGTTCTCGTCCCCGTATTTTGCCAGAACCGAATCCCTGACCCCTTCCAGCGCCGTCATGGCCCTCTCCCCGGAACCGGTGATAAAAGCCACGCCGTATTCGCCCACCCGGTATCCCCGCAGGCGGTACAGTTTCAGTTCTCTGCGAATGTCCTGGAGTATCCGCACATCCTGTTTCCAGTCAAAATTATTCTCTGTCTTGCAGAAACAGAGCGCCGCCACAGACACATTTTGCCCATCCAGCTCTATCTGTTCCAGCACGGCCTCCAGAGAGTACTGGTTGAACAAAGTGGTCTGTTCGTCCATATATTTTTCCGTGTTTTCATGGCTCAGGATCAGGCCCAGCAGGATCAGCGTGGAAGCCACCACCACGATCAAGCTCTCGGGCTGAAACATCTGGATGACAGACACTGCCGCGTAAATAGGAACCGCAAGGATAAAAGCCAGTCTCTTCTCCCCATTCAGGCAGTTCCAATAGCGCAGGCAGTAGTACAGGATCAGCAACAGATAGATCACCAGGCTGAAATAAAGCGCATACGCCTTGGGTCCCAGAGAATAATCCGTGACCCGCCCGTGCACATATGTAATGGGCAGGACCAAAATCCCCAGAGTTGACAACGCGAAAGGTATATGGTGACAGATCCGCTGTATTCCGGAAAAATCTACACTTGCCTCCAGATAACTTCGCATATAAAAAAACAGCAGGTAGACAAACCCCAGTATGGACAGCAGGTAAATGACTCAAACTTCCCACACCGATTTCGGGAATAAAGCCTTGATAAATGCCGGTTGGG
>CAJTMX010000016.1 GCA_910577235.1 uncultured Acetatifactor sp.
TTTAGTAACAATGTTTATTTAATCCCAACATTCTTTTAAATTAAGTAGGTGGCATTATTATGAGAAGTGAATTAAAAAGAGCTTTGCTTAAAAAATCTAATATTATTCTTATCGTTGCAGTTGTTGGATTGATGATTATAAATGCATATTATGGCGGCTGGAGAACGGCATTGAAAATAGATTCTGCCCAAGATATACAAAACATAGATGATATTATATTTTATAAAAAATATTATGGAAACATGTACAGAGTGTGGGAAAGTTCATATTATATGATACAGGCATTGGCACCAGTGATACTTGTTGCGCCATATCTAAGTACATATTTATTAGAGAAAACAAATCGTTTTAGATATTTTTGTGTTGGCAGAAAAGGAAATTTGAAGTATATTATACACAAAACATTTGCTATTGCGTTATCTGGCACAGCATTATTGGCTTTTTCTGAGATGCTTTTTGCGGTTGTTACTGGTTTATTAACACAACATGATACAGCTCTTGAATTTGTGCAGGGAATAGTATCTTTTAAAGAAGACTATTTTATAGAAAATCCTATGTTGTATTTTGCTTTAGTTTTTATTTCACATATTATATACTATTTTGGTTTTTTGATTTTTGCTATAGGAGTAACGTCTTTTTTTAAAAACAAGATCGCTGTAATCGTAACACCTTTTATAATAGTAGGGGTATTGGATATGGTTTTACCAACAGCATTGCAACCCAATGTGGTTATGCGGCCATATCAAGGGGCATTTCGTATTAGCGGATATTGTGTTTTGATAGGTATATATGTTATTGTTGGTTTGATATTATTGATGGTTTCGGAGAAGATCTACCAAAAAAGAGGAAATTGATGTATATGAAACGGTTTCGTTTTATAAAAAATAAGTTAAGACTGATTTACACATCGCCATTAATATATTTGATGATATTTCTTCAAGTCTTTTTTTTGATTATTTACATGTATATCAATAAATTCACTACTATTTCTGGTTATTTTAGCCTTTTGAAAAAGGATCTTTTTTTGTGGTTTATTTGTATTCCTATTATGGTGATTCAGCATAAGTCAAGTGTTTTCTCTACATACTACAGTTGTATTTCGAGAACGTGCAGTAAACGCAGAATGATCTTTGAAGATTGCGTTATATTGGCAATATCTACTTGCATATCTACTTGTATAGTATTATCCACGCCAATATTTTTTTTGCTGATAAAAGGTGTATCACTTGTTAGTCCAGAATTGATTATAACATTTTTCTTTCTATTGATTCGATATATATTGCTTGGATTGCTAATTCAGTATATAATTTATACCATTAGGTTTGCATATCCGAATCTCCAAAAAAGGGGAGGAAGTGTTTGCGTATTACCATTTCTCCTTTATCTTATATTTACATCTCCAATGGAGGTTTTAAGAATAAAAGGACAATACATACCAATATTAGATTTTTCGGCTGGTGAAAGTTATGTTTTTTCAATTGATGGTGTTAATTTATGGGACTCCGTTGTCTTTTTTAATATTCACTTGATTGGATACTTAGTGCTGTATATCTGGATTACAATTAATTATTTTTCTAAGAGATGGGAGTTTTTAGAGAATGAAAGTGTTGACGCTCTTTAAAATAATCGTTAAAGAGTTTAAAAAAGATATTTTATTTTCCATTATACTTTTTGCTTTGGTAGATTTTATTTATGCAAATTTTACAGGTGTTCAACTTAACGAAGAAAGCGGCAGTATTTTCTGGCAAGGAGGAAACGATATTTATTTTTGGGGTTTCAGTACTGTCTTATTAAAGCTTTTAAATGTATCGATTGTATTTATTGCCGTAGGGAAAATTGTTGATAAATTATCTTGTGATATAATGATCTATATTCTTTCGAGGACAACTAATTATAAGAAATTTATATATGCTTATTCGGCGGTGGTTATTATTTTGGGGGAAATCCTGCTTACTATCTCTCACATTGTATACTATTGTTTTTCGGGATTTTATTTAGAGCAGACCGCATCAAGTCTTTTCTATTTAGCAGTAGACGATTTGGGCTTTTTAGGAATTATGATTTTATATATTATTGCAAACGATTGCTATTCGATAGAAAACAGTTTTTTATATATAATTGCAGTATATATATTAAACACATTTTTGCCCATACCAATTTTACCTGCAATGTCAACTGTTAGATTCTTAGTTCTCAGAAGTCGTATTGGTTTCGTAAAGATATTGTTATTGATTGCAGGTATGGATTTGTGTATTGCAATTTTTTATGGTGCTTTAATTAGAAAAAGGAGAGTAAACATATGTTGAAAATAAGCGGATTGTCAAAAAAATTCAAGAAAAAGGTAATAATTGATAATGTTGATCTGGAATTGGAATTCGGAAATATATATGGTTTTATAGGACCAAACGGATCAGGGAAATCGGTATTTTTTAAAACTATTTGCGGCTTCTTGAAAGCTGATAGTGGAACTGTTGTCTTAAATGATCAAGTTATTGGTAAGGATATTGATTTTTTGCCTGATTTGGGTGTCCTCATTGAAAAGCCAGGATTCATAGAAAACTATACACAATATGATAATTTGAAATATTTAGCCCAAATAAAGAACATCATAAACGATGAGGAAATAAGAACTGCATTGGAAATGGTGGGACTGGAGCTTGACAATAATGAAAAAGTTAAAAATTTTTCTTTAGGTATGCGTCAGAGACTTGCTATAGCTCAGGCAATTATGGAAAAACAAAAGATCCTTATTTTAGATGAACCATTTAATGGATTAGATAAACAGGGTGTGGCGCAAATAAAACAATTACTTTTAGAATTAAAGTCTCCGGACAGACTTATTTTGCTTACAAGCCATATTGCTGGTGATATTGAGGAATTGTCAGATTATATTTTTGAATTTACTGCAGGAAAGATTATTCCCGTGAGTCTACAGGATGCTTGAAGATGTTAATGCATTTACTGAGAGGCTGATAGCAAATATTATGACAGCCAGTATGGTCTTGGTTTGGATGACATAGTGACTGTGTGTATATTAATGACATCAAAGAAATGGTTTCCTGGTACGCATTTACATTCATATATGATAATGCCGCTTTCTTTTTAGCACATGAAAGTTTTTACGAAAGTGATGTATCATGTTGCATAGTACGATGTGCAGAGGAAGAAAATTATGAATTACAAATAATTAAAAGGGGGTGCTTATTGTTGAACGCTAATAGACATCCTAAAATGCATAGGGAAAAGAGGGCGATAGTATCGGACGAATAATGATAATTGAGTTTAATGGAAAGGATACTTCGGTTTTTGATGAGATGCTGGCAATCTTAAAACATCACCCAAATTTTGAATATATACAAATGAATGACGAATCGATACTGTCAGTATCAGGGTTGGAGATTTATCCAAGTCGCAGAAAGATATACCGTGGTCGGCAGGAGATCAGCCTTATTGCAAAAGAGTATGATCTCTTCTGCTTTCTGGTAATGAATAAGGGGCAGGTTCTCACTTATGAGCAGATATATCATAAGGTATGGGGAGATGAGGCATTCGGTAGTGAGAACAATGCAGTGAAATGCCAGATCAAGAACCTGCGAGGGAAACTGTATCGAGCGATGCCGGATGCCTCATTTACTATCCGCTGTGTCAGAGAAGTCGGGTACTGTTTTGAAGTGGCATCAGAGGAATAACAAATTACAAACAGCAGGATTTTGAAACATGCAGTCTAGGTTTCTTTTTTGCCCATTGTCAGATCCAATTTGCAAATCTTTATAAAAAATCGCTGTCCAAGATAAGTATTTATGTGAATAATTGATTGTTATATACATTTTTTACAGAAAAATGCAAGACATATCTCAATCTTGTCCTGATAAGGCATATATAATTTTTGTTAGGCGCACAGGATTTTTTACTTCCTAAAATGAGCTAAAACCCATGATGTAATCGGCCTAAAAACAATATAAAGAACATAACCGACCATTCCGCCGATTACATTTGTAATTAAATCCGTGATGTCTGCAGAACGAAAACCGTTAATAAGCGGTTGTAGTAATTCAATACCTAAACTAATAAAAAAGCAAAAGAAAACCGTCCTGCAAAATCCGACGGCGGGATCATGCGTCATAGGGAACAAAAAACCAAACGGTAGCATCATAATAACATTCAACAAAATCTGCCGCACGAAATCCCCGCGTCCTGTTAAAACATCTACAAACGGAACCATATTCATAAGTTTGTACGGATGGTTCAGAATGAACGGTAGAGATGTTATGACAGGCATGAGGGTGAAGTAAAGTACAAAGGACAAATATACATACATCAGCGTATTGACGAGCAGTACATCTTTGCCTTTTAATTTCCATTTTCTGAAAAAAACAAAGGTGTATAATAAAACTAGTGCTATGATATCTATTAGGTATTTCATTGTATCCTTTCTTTAATAACATTCGATTTTATGTACATCAATTTTGACAATAAAATTGTCTAAGAGTTCTTACAATTACATTATATCAATTTTCATACACAAATGCAAGATTTACCCTAATTTAGAATGTTTTATAAATCAAAAGGAAAAGACTTGTTTTAAACTTTATAAGAGATATCTATTAAAAATTATAATATATAGTGTCAGTATTATATGCTTTTATCGCGCAAAGACTATAAAAATACAACTTATTTGTCAAAATGCGTTCTTCCGTGTCATAATTTGCGATATTTTACATCAGTTCTACACTTTATATACACTTAACTTACATTTGTGTATTCTATAATATCCCTATTGGCAGATTACCAAGGGGAAAAGAGGTGCTAGGAAACCGAATATCCCCGGAAAGGGGATAATATGGAGTCGATGCCGTATAAAGTAGAATATTATACACTCTCCATACACACCGCAGTTCACCAAGGAACTGCGGTATTTTTATGCCCGACAAAATGCCCCATTCCCCCACCTGATTATATAGAAAGCCCTATAATTTTACAAAAGAGCGCACCCTGCAAAAAGGGTCTGCGCTCTTTTTATGTCAGGAAAAACTGCCGCGGCCCGCCGCCTGTCCTTCGTTTTTAAGAAATTCGGAAATGAAGGAGGACAAGCCTATGGCAAAGGCATACAGAATCCCGGATTACAGGAAGATGTATCCGGATGCGGGCGGGGAAGTGATCAGCCTGCTTAAAACCACAGAAAGAAAAATGCAGTACCAGGAATATGACCTGAAGATGGAGCAGACCATCGTAAGCCAGGAGGACCAGACCATAACCACCATACCCAGCAGGGAGGATTCCCTGGAACGGCTGGCAGACCAAGAGGTGCAGTTTGCCGGGGAAACCGAGAGCGTGGAGGAAACTGTGCTGCGGAAGATCCAGTACGCGCAGTTACATAAAGCGCTCTCCCTGCTCTCTGATGATGAGCGGGAGCTGATAGACCGCCTGTTTTTCCAAGGCCAGACCGAGCGGGAAGCGGCAGCGGACATGGGGATATACCGCAATGCCATACACAAGCGGAAGAACCGCATCCTGGGGAAACTGAAAAATTTTTTGGAAAATTTTTGATTTCAGGGTGTGCAAAACGCCCTGCCAACGTGGAAGTAAGTAGAGGGGAATTTTTCCTCCCCTCTGCCCATTGAAAAATACCGCCGCCAGGCGGTCATATCCAGCAGCATAGATACGTTAGCTGTCCAGCTTGAAAGAGCAAAGCGGAGCGGAGGGCACGCCAGGACCACCTGCAGGGCAAAACCTGTCAAAAAGATGACATCAAAGGTGCAGAGCGGCAAATGCCCGTCCCAAGGCGGCCTGTGGCGGGCCGTTTGCCATGAAATGGACAGCCTATAATGATACTTCCGTCCAGTCACAGCCCCGCAGGAGCGGGATCACGCAATGAGGGCGGCCCGGAGAGATCCTCGGAGGGGTGAGAAACCCATGACGGCCTTAAGCCACGGCCGGTCTTTGCCTGCTGCCTATGGGCGCATCCTGCGCCCGCTCCGGGGAGTAGTGTCGAACAGGGGCATATAGAAATAAAAGACGAAGGACAGGCATTTTCCGGGCCGGGGAATTCCCCGGAGGGGAAATGCCTTCATGATAGAAACTACGGCGGCAGACAGCCGGGGAGCCGGGAGGATGTATCCAAACGGCAGCACCGGGAGCTGCCGCCGTCCTTGTGTCATGAAAATATAAAAATGATGTTTGAAAGCAGATGTTTTCACAGGAGGGAATGCATGGATCAGAAAACCATAGACATGATGGGAAAGATTATGGATACGGAGCGGATGGGCTATGCCTATGTGTATCCGTCAGACGTTGGTACAATGGGTGAAGGGACTCCCACGGGGGAATACCTGATTGCCACAACGCCTGAGAACCTGGCGGATTTTATCAGCAGCCACCGTGACGCATACAGGATAACTGTCACAGACATCGCGGACAGGCCCTTCCTTGACATCAGCGGGGGCTTTATCAACGGCAGACCGGAGCCGGGGATGCGCACGAAGATCTTTAACCGGCTGGCAAAAATCCAGACCGGGGAGATAGCAGCCGGGGAAATCCTCCAGCTTGACAGGAAGCAGGCAGATGCATATTTTGCGGCGGAGGACAGGGCAGTGACCATGGCGGAATACGGCATGGAACTTGGATAAGGGCAGGGAGGTATCCTGCCAGAAAGGAGGAAACGGACATGGGCATCAGGAGGGGCGACATTTATTATGCCGACCTGGCACCGGTGGTCGGGAGCGAGCAGGGCGGCACGCGGCCTGTGCTGATCATACAGAATGACATGGGGAACCGGCACAGCCCCACGGTGATCGCGGCGGCCATTACCAGCAGGCAGGGGAAGAAACCGCTCCCCACCCACATCAGGCTGGAGGACAGCCCCTGCGGGCTGGAACAGGAATCCACCGTCCTGCTGGAGCAGGTGCGCACCATTGACCGTGCCAGGCTGAAGGAATACATAGGCCGGGCGGGCAGGGCGACCATGCAGGATGTGGACCATGCCATAGCGGTCAGCCTCGGGCTGGAGGGGATACTTTTCCCCCAGGAGGAACCGGAACCGCAGGCAAGGAAAGAGGGAGATTAGAGGCCCTCCGGCAAACGGATGCCGGACAGAAAGGGGGAACGGCTTATGGAAAGCAGGAAACGGGCATGGGCATATTGCTCAATCGATGCACCGGAGGATGAAAATGACGCATTAAAGAAACAGCGACAGCTGCTCTGTGGATATGCGGAGCAGATGGAATTTGAAATTGCAGGCAGCTCCAGCGACATCGGGAGGAAGCCGCTGTGGGAGCGCAGCGGCTTTCGGCGTTTTGTGGATGCCGCCACTAGGGGGGAGGTTGATATCCTGCTGGTAACCAGCCGCCGCTGCCTGACGCATTCGTCCATGCAGATGGCGCAGCTTAAGGCGTTGGCGGAGGGCTGCGGCCTACAGGTGTATTCCCCGCTGACCGGGCCGATGGAACTGATATAGGCAGAAAAAAGGAGGCAGGCATGGAGCAGAGGGAATTTGAACACTGGCAGGCGGTGACATCCAGCAGCCGGCACATGTGGGTGGAGGATGCGGTGACACGGATGAACGGGCGCGGCTGCCTCTATTACAGCGGCGGGGAATCCGGGATCTATATGCGCATCACCCAGGACGGGACGCTGCAGGTCGGGAATTATGAGGGAGCCATCCCCCATATCGGGGAGGCGCTGTTCAGGCCGGGGGCGGAGAGGAAATGCGGCGGCTTCAACGAGGCGTTCCAGCTGGCCTGCGAATTGGGCGGCAGGAAATTCCTGGCTGACATGTTCTCCGGCAGCCAGGTCCCCCAGATGGCGGAAACGGGAGGCATGGCACAGTCCATGCAGATCTGAGGGTGGAACCCCACAGGACATGGAAAACAGGATCACAGACAGAAAGAAACATATTGGAACCGAAGGGAGGGAAGGACATGGCGTGGATCATTGGAACGGCAGTGTTTATCATACTTTTTCTGGCCGCCATCTATGTGGTGGCTGGCATAGCGGTCAGCGTGGCAGGGAGCTATCAGACTGACTGACACCCTTTTGTCGGTCCTGCCATATTTGGGGCAGAAATGTTTGTTGGGTATGGATATGGATAACATCACGCCTACACAGTATACTGTGTATGGCGTCAGGGAAGGAGGCGGAAGCGGATGAAACGGTATACGGTGGAGACAGCGGTCGAGGGCACGACAAAGTATTTCTATATCATGGACGGGGAGACGCTGGACATCGCCCTGCTTCCGAGCAAGTATCTGAAACACAAGATAAAGGCAAACCTTTCCCCGAACACGGTAAAGAGGTACGCTTTTTCCATCTGCTGTTACCTGGAATACCTGGCGGAAAAGGGCCTGGACTTCCAGACGGTCTGCGGCATGGGGTATGAGGAACAGAGCAGCCATTTCACGCAGTTCCTGTACTGGCTGAAAGAGGGATGCCATACAGAAAAAAAGAAAACAGGGGATGCCGACAATGGGACCTGCAACGCATACTTAAAGGATGTGTTCGGGTTCTATCTTTTTATGTCGGAATGCGGATATGCGCCGAGCCTGCGGGTGCTTTCCTACAGCCAGATCACGGTGCCGAATGCGGCAGGCGTCAAGAGGACGCTGCGGTGCAGGTCTTTCGGCGGCTACATGAAAGCGGAGGAACGGAATGTGAGGGCGGCAGGCGAAGAAGAAATCATCGCCGCCCTGCAGGCATGCACCAACAGCCGGGACCAGCTGCTCCTCCTGCTGATCGCAGAGACCGGGTTCCGCATCGGGGAGATCCTGGGAGTGTACTATGCAAGGGACATCGACTATGGGAGACATACCATCGGTGTGTACTTCCGCGACGACAACGAGAACGATGCCCGCGCAAAGAATGCGGAGTACCGGAAAGCCAAGATCAGCGATGATGCCTTTGAATTCCTGATGGGATACCTCGCCGAGTACAGGGAACTCCTCCAGCACCAGGATTACCTGTTCATCAACGTCTCCGGCGATACCGCGGGGCAGCCGCTGAAAGTGGACAGCGTCTACGCCATGCTGGATCGGGTGGCGGAAAAGACAGGGACGGAACTGACGCCGCACATGCTGCGGAGGTATTTCGCAGTCACAAGATGGAATGCAGGCTGGCCGCTGGAACTGATCAGCCAGGCCCTTGGGCATAAGCACCTGGATACCACGATCAAATACCTGGGCATCCTGGACGACAAGCTGCTGGAGGCGAGCCGGGAGTTCTATGAGAAGCATTCCGTAAATTACGGCATCGGGAAGATGCCATAGGAAAGGGTGGTGGGTATGCAGGCATACCAATACCTGCAGGCGGCGCCGCAGGAGGACACAGGACAATTACAGGAACAGCTGGAGAGGGAGCTTGCGGAATGCACAGAGATACTCCCCACACACCGCAATAAACTCAGGGCATTCATGGAGGGCAGGGGAATCTGGCATATCTGTGATTTGGACTACCCGGCAAGGGCAGCATATGAGCAGTTCCTGAAAGGGCAGTTCCGATCCACGGCATACATGGCATACCTGAAGGCCATGGACCTGGTCAAGCTGCACTCCATCAAAGAGCAGGTGAGGGCGGTACGGGAAAGGGGAAGGCCCACGGCAGAATACGGAAACGGAATCCTGTTCCTGCCATACCATCCGGACCCGGAGATTGCGGAGCGGTTCATCGATGCCGCCAACAAGGGCAGGCTGGCATGGGATTTCGGGCAGAAAGCGCCGGAGAAGATGAAACGACAGATTTTTGCCAGCCTGCATTATGTCATCGGGAATTATAATGGGGACCAGCTACAGGTTCATCTCCGCAGGCTTAAAGAACTGTACGGTTTCTGCATTGACAGGAAGATTGCCAGCATTGACGGGATTGAACTTGTGCAGGCGGAAGAATTTGAGGAAACCATGCAGGCATCCGGGGAAAAAGGAGCGGCATACGGCATCATCGACCTATGCAGGAAGGCGCTTTTTATGCAGGCTGCCGAAATTTGCTGGGATGCAAATGTGTGGTACATGGAACGCCTGCACATACAGCCGGAACGCCTGAACCCAGCAAAACCGGTAAAGGCTATGTCGTTTTTGGAGGTTACGCACAAGGGAAACCGGGAACTTCTGAAGAAATACATGCGTTATGGGATAGGGGTCACGAACCTGTCAATCAGCGTCCTGCGGACAGAGATGATATGGGTAAGGAACTTCCTGTCAGAGGCAGGGCGGGAAGATATCTGCCAGGCCACAGGGAAGCAGATGGAGGAATACTTCCTGAAACTGGCGGACAAGGGACTCCAGCCGAAATCCTATAATGCGCAGGTCATGAGCATACAGCATTTTTTCAACTTCCTGATCGCAAGGGGGTACATTGAGAGGGCGCCATTCTGTGTGGATTATTACCTGAAAAAAGTGGTGCCGAAACATAATGACAGGAGCGTGGATGCAGAAATCCGGGCTGAGATACTGCAAAAGCTCCCCGGTTTCCCGGAGGACATCCGGCTGATGTACCTGCATCTGTGGGGCATCGGCCTGCGCATCAGCGAGGTCTGCATACTGAAGGGGGATGCCTATTACATACAGGGAAAGGATGCATGGGTACAGGTCTACCAGACGAAGATGCGGAGTTATAAGCGGATACCCATACCATACGCCCTGTACCGCCTGATGATGGTATACCTGAAAAAACATCAGATAGGGCCGGATGATTATGCGTTCCAGAACAGCCAGGGCGAAGCCTACAGGAGCGCCACATTCCGGCTGAAGATGCAGGAATGCTGTGAAAAAAACGGCATAAAAGGAGGGGAATACATTTTCAGGTCCCACGACTACCGCCACGGCATAGCCACTCTGTTTTACGACAGCGGGGTATCCCTGCAGGGCGTGAGGGATTATCTGGGCCATGTCTATGAGGAAATGACCCAGCAGTATATAGACTACATGCCAAGGAAGATAGAAAAAGCAAACGAAAAATATTTTAAGGAGCACGGCAGCCTTGCGGCCGGCCTGAAGATAAGGAAAGGAGGGAGCGGCAGTGATGGAAAACAGGATCAGCCTGAAAGGACTGGAAAGCTATAAAGCGGCAACGGACATCCAGAGGAAACGGATGGGGAAAGACCCTCACTATGACCTGGGCGGCGTCCCGGCAGATAAGATGCGGGAAGAATTTGCGGCATTCATCCTGCACAGGGCAGGGAGCGTGTCCCTGATGACCGTTTATGGGGAGAGACAGTTTTTCAAAAAAGTATGCATTTTCCTGCAGAAACGAGCAAAGCGTGTGGAAAGCTTCGGCGACCGTGACACAGAAACATGGCTGCGGCAGTTTAAGGGATGGATGATGTCAGAGGGCATCCCGCAGACTTTCGAGAAGCACGGGGTATACGGGAGCGTGAGCACAGGCAGGAGCAGGCTTCTCTGTTATTTTATCCAGTTACTGGAATTCACAGGGCAAAAAAGGATGCAGGGGGATGAGACAGATAAGGATATATGGGAAATCGAAAGGCTGGATATCCCGGTCAGGGCGAACCCCATAAAGAATTACAGGACAGTCAATTTCACCAAAATATCACAGCCTGGGATACGGGAGGAACTGAAAAAGGGCATATACCTGAACCTCCAGAAAGAAGCAATCGCCTGCGTACAGAAAGAGATGACGGCAATGCGCCGGCTGTCAGAATACCTGGCCGCCAGGCAGAAAGAGGTGCAGTCCTGCCGGGATATCAGCAGGGAAGTCCTGGAGGAATACCTGACATACCTGAAAACGGAGGATATAGAAACCAAGAGTTTCCATGCGGACTTAAACAGGCTCAGGGCCATCCTGGAGAGCATCGGCAAGGTGTGCGGCTATGCCAACCTGGAGCTGCTGTTCTTAAACCGGGACATCCCGCCGGCCCGCCAGCCGGAATTCAAAGTATACTCTGACAGCGAACTGCAGAGGCTGAATGCCGGGACCGTGAAGCTGGATGAACAGATTGCCAGGGCAATGATCATACACCAGATGCTGGGCACACGGATCTCCGACACGCTGACGCTCCAGACGGACTGCCTGTACGACAGCGGCGGGGAAACGATCATAAGGATACGGCAGATGAAAACAAAAACTTTTGAAAAGCCGGTGAGCCACGATCTTGCAGAACTGATCCGCAAGGCAATCGCTTATACGGAGGAACGGCATGGACCGACCAAATTCATCTTTGTGGACGATAAGAATCCGAAGAATCCCCTGCCGTATAACAGGCTGCAGAACAAGGTGGTGGAAATGATCCATAAAGAAAACCTGCGGGATGACAATGGCAGGCTGTTCGGTTTCGGGAGCCATATGTTCCGGCACTATTACGGGGTGAAGCTGACGGAGATGCATCTGGACGATTTCACCATAGCCAAGCTGCTGGGGCACAGCAGCGTCCAGAACGTGAAATATTACAGGAAGATGAGCAACCAGACGCTGGCCGATGAGACACGGGAAGTCAGGAATATGCTGTCAGAGATCATCCTGCAGAATTTGGACGGATGGGAGGAAGAATATGAACAAATACGAGAAGATGCTGGAATGTAACAGGAAAGCCAGCGATGAGAAGATTGAGAGGGCGAGGAAAGCCATCTTTGAACTGATGGATGAGGGGGAAAAGGTCACAGTCCCGAAGCTGATGGAAAAAACAGGGCTTTCAAGAGGCTTTTTCTACAAGAACCCATCGGTACGCCAGACACTCGACAAGGTGCTGGAACAGCAGGGCGGCGTGAGCCATCCGAGGAAGAACATACTTGACATGGCAATGAACAACGAGATCCTGTCCCTGCAGAAACAGATCCGGGCAATGCAGCAGGAAATGGATGCCCTGCGCCAGGAGAATGAAAAGCTGAAAAAGGCGTTGGATCGGAAGAACAGGGAGCTGCTCCGGAATCTGTAAAAATACATAGCCCTTAAAGGTAAGAACCGACAGCCGACATACACAAAAGTATGCCTGTTGGTCGTTGGTATTGGCAAAGAACTTTTGAGTACATATCCTGCATGGAAATACGCCTGGGATCACAGAGTTTCGGGGCAGGATAAACACACACATATATAATGAAGAAAAAAATTGTCGAAAGTATGGCTGCGGTCATGCTTTTTTTACAGCAAACGACAGGAAAAACAAAACGCCATACACACTTTTGTATGCCGTTAGAGCCAGTGTTTACAAGGGATTGCGGGGGCAGGGTACATTTTACGGACGAGCCCACCGGGGCGCTGGACTCCAAAGCCACGGATGAGCTTCTGCGCCTGTTTGGGAGTATCAACCGGAGCGGGCAGACGATCCTGATGGTGACACATTCCGTGAAGGCGGCCAGCAACGCCGGCAGGGTGCTCTTTATCCGCGACGGGGAGGTGTTCCATCAAATATACCGTGGCAGCAGCACCAACGAGCAGTTATATCAGAAGATTTCGGACACCTTGACATTGCTGGCCACCCGCCCCGGTCAAACGGGAATGCCCGGTCAAACGGGAATGCCCGGTCAAACAGGAATGTCTGGTCAAGCGGATATGCCCGGCCAGGCGGCTGTGTCAGCCCGGACGGCGCAGACGTATGCAGGAGGGGAGGGAGAGCAATGAAGATAGGTTTTTACCCTCGACTGGCGTGGTCGGGTATCAGCAAAAACAAGGAGCTGTATATTCCCTATTTGCTCACCGGTATGGGAATGGTCATGATGCACTATATTGTGAGTTACCTATACACCAGCAACCTGCTGGCAACGGCCAGAGGAGGATCGATAGTGGCGATGCTGATGGGGCTGGGCGTTTTGTGATCGGTGCCTTCTCTGTTGTCTTCCTGTTCTATACCCATTCCTTTCTGCTTCGCAGGCGCAAAAAGGAGTTTGGTCTGTACAGTATCCTGGGTATGAACAAAAGCAATCTGGCACGGATCATGATATGGGAGAGTGCGACGGTGGCCTTTATCAGTCTGGCGTCCGGTCTGGTTCTGGGAATTGTGTTCTCCAAACTGGCAGAGCTCTTAATGCATTTGATCCTGCGGGCGGATGTGGACTATGCCATGCGGATAAACCCGGACAATATAAGGCAGACGGTGTTTCTCTATCTGATCATCTTTGTATTGATCCTGGCAGTGACGCTGTGGCAGGTGCGGACGGCGGACCCCATACAGCTGCTGCGCAGTGAAAACACGGGCGAACGTCCCCCCAAGGCCAACTGGCCCATGGCGTTGACAGGGGCCGTGTTGCTGGGGCTGGCCTATTACCTGGCCGTTACGATCCAAAATCCCGTGGAGGCCATAATGTGGTTTTTCCTGGCGGTATTGTTGGTCATCGCAGGTACCTATCTGCTGTTTGTGGCAGGCAGCGTGGCTCTGTGCAAGGTGATGCAGAAAAATAAGAGATACTATTATAAGACCAACCATTTTGTATCTGTGTCTTCCATGACCTACCGCATGAAACGAAACGGCGCCGGACTGGCTTCCATCTGCATTCTGAGCACTATGGTGCTGGTCATGCTCTCGTCAACGGTATGTCTGTACGGGGGCATGGAAAGCAGTCTGCGTTCCCGATATCCCCGGAATATTGTGACGGATAACCGGGCCGAGAACTGGGACCAGCTGCGGGAAGAGAATTATGCCCCTCTGCGGGCGTCTGTGGGGCAGGTGATTGACAGCCATGGGCTGTCTACGGAAAATGTGATGGAGTATGCCTGCGTTACGTTTGAGGGATTCCTCCGCGACGGTGTTATAGATACGGTGGAGACGGTAGAGACATGGGATGAAGTGCCTTTTATGAATCTGTGGGAAATATTTGTAATTCCTCTGGAGGATTACAATCGCCTCATGGGGACTCAGGAGACGCTGGAGCCGAATGAAATACTGATGTATACCACGAAAATGTGGTTTCACCAGGACAGTCTGCGGATCAGCGGCACAGACCAGGTATGGCAGGTCAGCAGGGCAAAGAGTTTTGTGAATAACGGCGTGGATTCCATGCAGGTCATCCCCTCCATGTTCCTGTTTGTGGAAGATATGGGAAGCTTTATCGACTCCCTTGCGGACCGGATGGATAGCTCTGGCAATACGCTACTTAGGTATGGATGGATCTATGGTTTTGACCTGGATTGCCCGGGAGAAGAGCAGGGCCAAATTTTCTATGAGATTCAGGGCCGGCTTGCGGAGTTACGGGCAACAGGATATCCGCTGCTTTGCCAGGCAGAGTCCGTGGCTATAAACCGCAGCGGATACAGCGAGATGTACGGCGGTCTGTTTTTCCTGGGAATCATGCTGAGTATTGTGTTTGTAGCGGCTACCGCTCTGATCATGTACTATAAACAGATATCGGAGGGATATGAGGATCAGGGGCGTTTTGAAATACTGCAGAAGGTTGGCATGACCAAGAAGGAGGTCAGAAAGAGCATTAACAGCCAGGTGATGACCGTGTTTTTCCTGCCTCTGGCAGTGGCGGGTGTCCATCTGTGTTTCGCGTTCCCGTTTCTCTACAAGGGATTGCTGCTGCTGAATTTCAGCAATCAGGAGCTGCTGATGTGGGTGGCGGTGCTGGCGTTCCTGCTGTTTGGCGCAGGGTATGTGATCGTGTACCGCATCACCTCCAGAGCCTACTATCATCTGGTGGGCGGCAGTGCCAGATAGAGCGTATTTTTTGACAAAATGATTGAAAATTCCCGTTGTCGGAACGGAATTGTGGAATTTTTTTAAAACTCAAAAAAAAGGTTGCAATTTTCGTGGAAATATATTATAGTAAACAAGTGCCACGAAAATGGCAGCTGTGGCTGATTGGTCAAGCGGTTAAGACGCCGCCCTCTCACGGCGGAAACAGGGGTTCGATTCCCCTATCAGCTGCTTTCTTTCATAGATATTGGGATAACAGTTATGGCTGATTGGTCAAGCGGTTAAGACGCCGCCCTCTCACGGCGGAAACAGGGGTTCGATTCCCCTATCAGCTGTTATTCTTTTAAAAGAATAGCCCAACCCCGAAAGTGCCGGAAACAATTTGTTTCGGGCATTTTTGTGTTGTAAGCATTTTTAGTCAAGACAGAAAATGCGGGGGGCGGTATTCTGTAGTTGTAACCGTACGGTTTATTAACCGTTATAGGCGTTTGCGAAACGCCTGATTAACCATTAGGAAGGGAGGTGGAGGAGTTGGATCGTTTCGAGGCGGTTTTTCACTCTCTGGATGTGATCGAGGAGAAGATCCGGGAAAAACTCACGGTGGAAAAACTGGCGGACAGCGTCCATTTTTCCAGATATCATTATCAGAGACTGTTTCGCGAGGCGGTGGGAGAGAGCGTGATGCGGTATGTGGCCGGGCGCAGGGTGGCTCTGGCGGCCCGCGAGCTTGCAGAGACAGACGACACTGTTCTGGAGATTGCCCTAAGATACGGGTATGACTCTCATGAAGGCTTTACGCGGAACTTTCGGGCGCATATGGGAGTGACTCCCGCGGAATATCGAAAGTATCATTTCTCCATAGGACTCCCACAGACTCGAAAGGAGAGGAAAACAATGACGTATTCAAAGAACACGGACGAGATTATCCGGGAGTTGAACGGGTTGATCGTTAAGACTCGGGAGACAGCGGCTTTTACCGGAAAAAATCGGGATATTCCCGGCGCGGAATCCTATGGGGAATTTTGGAGCTGGGCGGGGGACCGGATGGAGGCTGTGGCGGATGCGCTGGCGAAGATATTGGAGCGGGTTACGGCCATCGCCCAAAGGCCCGATGAGATATCCGCCCGCTTTATGATTATGAAGGCTGTGGAGGACGCGGCGTTTTGGCTGCGGCTGACCGCCTTCCAGACCAGACTCACCATTGCCAGAGCCAGGCCGGAACACCGCGGTGCCTTTGAACCCATATGCCAGCGGTATGACAGTCTGGCCCGTAGCGCCGGGACGCGGGCGGAACAGATCTCCGCATTTTTGGGGGACCTTGCGGAACTGATCTTCCGTGACATGAGGGACAATGCCGCGCTTTGTCTGCAGAGGGCAGTGGAAAGCGGCAGAGCAGCGGCTGAAAAGCTGTCCTGTAGTCCGGGGCTGCCGTATGGTTATATCGCGGAAACCGTGGCGGACCTTGCGGAAGAACTGGATGCCCTTCCCCTCTGGGAGGTGAATGTGAACCGTCTGGAAGATTACTGTATCAGGCTGGATATCATCGGGGCTGCGGGTACTCTGGACGGGATACGGGCACCGGAGCATAAAGCGCTGCTGGATAGTATTGGAGATTTTCGGACCCGGATGAACGAGGCAGTGATATTTTTCCGGGATCTGCCCACGGACGCGATGGGCGCTCCCGCACCGGGGAAACCGGACCGGGCGGCTGCCAAAGAGCTTGAGGATATGGTCTTACAGGGCAATATATTGCTTTTTTATCTAAAGGGTGAAATACAGAAGATGGACACATGTCTGGACCGGGAGCACAAGGCGGCACTGGAGGAAATCAGCGGCAGAATGGAAGGGGTTCTCAGGAGGGATATCCGCGACACTGACGCAGACAGACGGACCGACATTCTGCGGGAGCTGAGAGAAATATACCGGGCACTGACAAAACAGGCGGAGGAACTGGCTCCGAGGGGGGCGGCTATAGAATATATCGGACAGGAAATAGGAAAAATGACACAGCGCTCTTGACAGACAGCATCTAATGCGTTAGACTTATTGTAAGTCTAACGCATTAGAATTTATAGGAGAAAACAAATGGGTATACCTAAAATTTTTGAAAGTGAATATCGTTTTTGCGAGATCCTGTGGGAAAAGGAGCCCATAGGCAGCGGGGAACTGGCGGAGCTCTGCGGGGAGAGGCTGGGCTGGAAGAAGTCCACTACATATACGGTCATTAAGCGGCTGGCTGAGCGGGGGGTGATCAAATCGGAAAAAGCGGTGGTGACATCACTGATCTCCAGGGAGCAGGTGCAGGAGGCAGAGAGCCAGGAGATCGTAACCAGAAACTTTTCCGATTCTCTGCCCCAGTTTGTGGCAGCTTTTACCAGAAACAGAAAACTGCGGCCGGAGGAAGCGGAAGAGATCCGGCGACTGATTGAAGAGTATCGGGAGTGATGAACGGAATGGATAGTATATTTTTGAAGATATTGGAGATGAATATGGCGGGGACCGCCTGTATTTTGTTTGTGCTGGCGTTTCGTCTGCTGCTGCGTAAAAAACCCAGAGTTTTCTCCTATGTGTTATGGGCGGTTGTCTTTTTAAGGCTGATTTGTCCATTTACGCTGCAAAGCCCCTATTTCGGTCTGTCTTTGGGGAATATGGAACAGAGGCTGGAGACCGCGGCTTATGAGCAGGAGACGGTGAATTACCAGATGCTGGTGCATAAGGACGGTACTGTGGAAACCTCAGTGAGCCGTGGAAGGCAGGGCATGACGGCAGGGGCGGATGCTTTTTGGGCCGGGCCGGACGGGAGTATTGTTCTCAATGCGCTGCCCCGGAGCGCAGACTGGGAGACGGGACTGTCCCCCGATCCGAGGAGCCAGATCAGCAGGCGGTACAGCCGCAGCGAAGTACTGTTCCAAACGCGAAGATGGGTTGCCGTGGGCAGTCTTGTCTGGGGAGCGGGAGTGGCGGCGCTGTTTATCTACAGTCTGATATCTTATCTGCTGCTGCGCGGACGGCTGAGACAGGCTGTGCGGATACAGACGGACGTGTATGAGAGCGATCGGATCGGCACTCCGTTCCTGCTGGGCATTTTTGATCCCCGTATCTATCTGCCTGTGGGACTGCCCCAGGAGCAGAGAGCTTATGTGCTGGCTCATGAGCTGGTACATTTGAAGAGAAGAGATTATCTGGTTAAAACGCTGGCGTGGCTGGCGGCATCTCTACATTGGTTCAATCCGCTGGTGTGGCTGGCTTATGGCCTGATGGCCCGGGACATGGAGATGTCCTGTGACGAGAGAGTGATACGGCGGTTGGGAGAGGGGAGCAAAAAGGCGTATTCCAAAGCACTGCTGTCCATATCCGGCGCTGTGGGAGACGGTTTTGGCAGAAGAGCGCTGTCGGTTACGCCTCTCGGTTTCGGAGAGAACGACATTCGCAGCAGGGTAAAAAATATTCTTGGCTACCGCGGAGTGAAGATCGGCACAGCGGCAGTTCTGGCGGTGCTGCTTGGAGCAGCGGGACTAATTCTGATGACGGATATGAAGGGGGCCGATGAGAATCGCGGGCCGCAGCCCATGGACGAGGTCCGGCCTAAGGAAGAGATACCGCCGGAAACGGAGAACCCCGCAGGTGCGGAGGGAAATCTGGAGGAACGGGAACTGACGGAGCTGGAACAGCTCGGCAGTATCATATGGGAGAATGAAGCATCGGGAGTGGACCAACAGGGCGGCGAATACGCTGTCTATCTGCCCACACAGGGGGGCATACTAGACGAGAAACCGCTGAGCGGTCCGGAAAATCTGAAGGAGATGAAACGGGGCGAAGAGATGACCTGGGAATTGCTGCAGACTCTGGTGGAACAGAAGAATCCGCAGCTGGAGGATTATGCCGGTTACGCGGAGGCAAGCTGGCAGGAGGACCGTGACGGTAACACCGGCTGTCTGGAATATCTTCTGGAGGATACGGAAAACGGACAGAGTTACCGGCTGGATATATATTATTATAAGGAAGATCTGAAACTTGACAGCGTATATCTGTATCGGGAGAGCGACCGGGGCCTATGCATGTTGTACCAGGACAGAGTGGCGGAGGGCAAAGGACTCTGGCGCAATACGGAGATCGATGCCTTTCGCCGGGATATCAAACAGTTGGGCGACTGGGTGAGCGGATGGGAACTTCCCCATGAGGAACAGGTACAGATAAGCCCGTACTACCGGTCGGATCTATATCTGGGAGGGGGCGTTTTGTTTAGCTGGAAGGAGGAAAGCCGGAACCTGGAGGAGATGTGGGCGCCGGAGGAGTGGAAGAGCGCCGGAGGTTTTTGCCGGTCTGAGAGCGAAGAGTATTTTATGTTTGACGGAAACGGACGCCTGACGGACCTGGAACTGCGTATGAATCACTCTGAGAAAATTGGGGACAGTGAAATCCTGGAGGGCTGTCAAGAGCAGGCCGTCCTCATATCCATGAACCATGATCTGTATACGGTCTCCGAATTGGATATGCTGGCGGAGGCGGGCAGACCGGTGCCGGAGGAGGAGACCACGGCGAATATCTGGTATATCGGTTTCGCAAGAGAGAACGCGCCCTGCGGTTATATCCTGTTTTTGTCAGAGCGGTATTATACCAAAGAGGAGGCTGTCGCCATGGCGCAAAGTGTCCGATTTACCGATGCCGCATGGCGATAGACCAGGTTTTCCCTTGACAATTCCTGTAGATAGCGATATATTTAGTCCTGTGAGAAAGGAAAAAGTTTTCATTGATTCTCATCGGACTTTAGGTCTCTCAGAGCAGAACGGAGCGTTATTATAAGCCTGTCGTCCATCTTGGCCATGCTCTCTTGGTGGGTGGCGGCATACTGCCGGATCTGCTCGTCGGTATGGGTCATGAGCCAGAACGGACGGGCAACAGGGGCCTTAAAAAGCAGATCCTGGTCCATCCAGTGATAGCGATAATAGGTGCGGATTTTATACCAAAGGTTGATGGGCTTTCTTTCCATAATGATTATGTATCCTTTCTCGATTTTTTTGTCTATTGCGGGCAAGACACTGTAAAGACAACGTGCCATGATATCATTGTAACAGGTGCGGCGAAAAACCGCAATACTTTTTATGAAAAAATGCATTAGAAATAAAATTTGAGGAAGGAATACGGTATTACAAATATGATGGACAAAAGCGCGAAGATATACGTGGCCGGACATCGGGGGATGGTGGGATCGGCCATCGTGAGAGAATTGGAGCGTCTGGGCTATGAGAATATTGTCACCCGCACGCACCGGCAGCTGAATCTGTGCAGCCAGCAGGCGGTGGAAGAATTTTTTGCGCAGCAGACTCCCGACTATGTGTTTCTGGCGGCGGCAAAGGTGGGCGGAATAGCGGCCAACGACAGCGCCCAGGCGGATTTCATGTATGAGAATATGATGTTGGAGATGAATGTGATCCACAGTGCATGGAAATATGGATGCAAAAAGCTGGAATTTCTGGGTTCGTCCTGCATTTATCCCAGACTGGCACCCCAGCCCATGCCGGAGAGCTGCCTGCTGACCAGCGAGCTGGAAAAGACCAATGAGGCCTACGCGCTGGCAAAGATCTCGGGTTTGAAGTATTGCGAGTATCTTAACAGGCAATACGGAACGGATTATATCTCGGTGATGCCAACCAATCTGTATGGCCCTAACGACAATTACCATCCTACGCACAGTCATGTACTGCCGGCTCTGATACGGCGTTTCCATGAGGCCAAAGAACAGGGGCTTTCCCATGTGACCTGCTGGGGAGACGGCAGCGCTCTGCGGGAATTTCTCTATGTGGACGATCTGGCGCGGCTCTGCGTTTTCCTAATGAATCATTACAGCGGAAACGAGACGGTGAACGCGGGGACAGGCAAAGAGCTGAGCGTCAAAGAATTGGCGGAGACGGTGGCTCGGATCGTAGGCTATGAGGGAGAGATACGCTGGGACACCAGCAAGCCCAACGGGACGCCCAGAAAGCTGCTGGATGTGAGCAAGGCCAAGGCGCTGGGCTGGCAGTATCAAACGGAGCTGGAGGAAGGAATTCGCCTGGCCTATGAAGATTTCCTGCATAATCCCATGCGGGCAGAGAGATAGAATAACAAAAAGAGGGGTCTTCGTGGCCCCTCTTTTTTTGGACATATTTTATTATTTCTAAAATTCGGGCGATACAGGTTCCCTTCTTGGCAGTGCAGGCCGTTCCGCCCTGTCACATATGGAAAGCATGCTCAGATACTTTACCAGATCCTTCCGGCTTTCCGGTGACAGCTCAATGATAGTGTTCATGATATCGCTGGCGGTGTACCGGTCTACCAGCTCCCGGTTCAGATCGTCGATGGGAGAGACGTACTGCGTGCGGTCGAGCAAATAATCCGCAGACACTTGAAAATAGTTGGCCAGCTTGCACAGAGTCTTGAGATCCGGGGAATGTATACCGTTTTCATAGTTGGAGATAGTACCTACCGAAACATGCAGGTACACAGCCAGCTGTTTCTGATATATTCCTCTTTCTACCCGCAGACGGTACAGTTTTTCCCCGAAATCCATAATCCCCTCGTTTCTGTTTCTCACAGACTGGTTTGAGAAACCGTGATGATCAGAACTTGTCGTTTTCTGTCAAATTATATTATATTGTAACACATTTTTTGAAAAATGGAATAGTATTATAGAATGTAGGAAAAATTTGATTTCATGTATTCTAAAATTGAGGCAGGATAAAGTTAGTCTACATATGGGATTATGCGGGCGTTTTCTTAAGAATATTCTTTGTAAATATTCTTGCAAAAATATATTGACAAGCACTGCGCGAAGGCATATACTTTAAAAAGAATTTAAGATTGTTATTAGAGTGAGAGTGGTTGCAGACCACTCTTTCTTGATGTTATAGCCAAAGGGGATAGAGATATGTCGAAGAGAGAGGATTACGAGAACAGGACGGAAACGTTGTTGCAGCCCATAGCTGCCGCCCAGGGCGTGGAGATCTATGACGTGGAGTATGTGAAGGAGGGCAGCGAATATTATCTGCGGGCTTATATTGACAAGGCGGAGGGGGTAAATATCCAGGACTGCGAAAATGTGAGCAGGGCGCTGTCCGATGCGCTGGATAAGGAGGACTTTATCCCCGACGCATATATTCTGGAGGTGAGCAGCCCGGGCCTGGGGCGTACGCTGAAGAAAGACAGGCATCTGGCCGGCAGCATCGGCGAGGAAGTGGAGATCAAACTGTATAAGCCCCTTGATGGGACCAAGGAGTATGCCGGTGTGCTGAAATCCTTTGACCAGGGCAGCGTTGTGATAACGGAAGGGGCAACAGACCGTATTTTTGCGAGAACTGATATAGCGGTGATTCGATTGGCGCTTGACTTTTAAACAGGAATTGCCCATGAGGGCAGAATGGAGGAAAAGTAGAAAATGAATAAGGAACTGATGGAGGCACTGGATATTCTGGAAAAGGAGAAAGAGATCAGCAAGGAGACTCTCTTTGAGGCTATAGAGAACTCGCTGCTGACTGCCTGCAAGAACCATTTTGGCAAGGCGGACAATGTCAGGGTGGAGATTGACCGGGAGACCTGTGATTTCCTGTGCTACATGGAGAAAGAAGTGGTGGAGACCGGCGAGGATGTGGAAGATCCCGTGCTGCAGATCGCTCTGGAGGACGCCCGGGAACTTTCCCAGAAGGCCCAGGTGGGGGATGTCCTGAATGTGGAGATCAAGTCCAAGGAGTTCGGGCGTATCGCCACACAAAACGCCAAGAACGTTATCTTGCAGAAGATCCGTGAAGAAGAGCGCAGCGTCATCTATAATCAGTATTTTGAGAAGGAGAGGGATGTGGTGACCGGCGTGGTGCAGCGCTACATCGGGCGCAATATCAGCATCAATCTGGGCAAGGCCGACGCGATGCTCAGCGAGAGCGAACAGGTGCGCGGGGAGGTGTTCATGCCCACGGAGCGTATCAAGGTATATGTGCTGGAGGTAAAGAATACACCCAAGGGGCCCCGCATCAATGTGAGCCGCACACATCCGGAACTGGTAAAGAGACTGTTTGAGTCCGAGGTGACGGAGATCAAGGACGGCACGGTGGAGATCATGAGCATCGCCCGCGAGGCCGGCAGCCGCACCAAACTGGCGGTATGGTCCCACAATCCCAATGTGGACGCAGTGGGTGCCTGCGTGGGATTGAACGGCGCGAGAGTCAACGCCATAGTAGAAGAACTGCGGGGTGAGAAGATCGATATTGTGAACTGGGACGAGAATCCCGGCAATCTGATCCAGAACGCGCTGTCCCCGGCCAAGATCGTAGCGGTTTTCGCGGACCCTGACGAGAAGACAGCAAAGGTAGTGGTGCCGGATTATCAGTTGTCTCTGGCCATCGGCAAGGAAGGGCAGAACGCCCGTCTGGCGGCGAGACTGACGGGCTACAAGATAGACATCAAGTCCGAGACACAGGCCAAGGATGCCCCCGGTTTCCGCTATGAGGATTACATGGATGACGAGTACGATGAGGACGAGGATTATATCGAGGAATATGACGGCGAAGACGGAGAGTATGCCGAGGACGGCGAATACCAAGAGTAAGGGGGCGGCGCAATGGTAAAAAAAGTTCCCTTGCGGCAGTGTATCGGCTGTGGCGAGATGAAGAATAAAAAGGAATTGATCAGGGTTCTTAAGGCCACGGACGGGACGATCTGTCTGGATGTTACAGGAAAAAAGAACGGCAGGGGCGCATATATTTGTACACAGAGAGAATGCCTGCGGAAAGCCCGCAAAAATAAAGGGCTGGAGCGTTCCTTTAAGGTGAGTATTCCCGAGGAAGTATATGAGAGCTTAAGCAAGGAGTTTGAAGATATTGAGGCAAAATAAAGTATTATCATTGCTGGGACTGGCAATCAGAGGACGCAATTTGGTAAGCGGTGAGTTTCAAACGGAGAACGCAGTAAAGAGCGGGCACGCTATGCTGGTTATCGTGGCAGAGGATGCGTCAGCGAATACCAAAAAGTTTTTCACAGACAAAAGTTCCTATTATGGCGTTCCGGTGTACTGTTACGGAACTAAGGAGAGCCTGGGCAGCGCCATAGGAAAGGAAATGAGGTCTTCTCTGGCAGTATGCGATGCAGGTTTGGCACAGGCGGTTATAAGGGCACTGGACAGTGAAGGTGTATGCCAGGTAAAGGGAGGTAGTGAGCATGGCAAAAATGAAGGTACATGAGTTAGCGAAGGAAGTAAACAGGTCAAGTAAGGAAATTGTGGCATTTTTGCAGGAAAAAGGAATAGAAGCCAAGGCGGCCAACAGTTCAGTGGAGGATGCGAACGCGGAGCTGGTGAGAAAAGCTTTTGGCGGAAAGGGAGACACACAGGTGGGAGAGACTCG
The DNA here is from genome assembly GCA_910577235.1 of uncultured Acetatifactor sp. Taxonomy (GTDB): domain Bacteria; phylum Bacillota; class Clostridia; order Lachnospirales; family Lachnospiraceae; genus Acetatifactor. The sequence goes on from CAJTMX010000016.1 coordinate 24,940, forward strand.
TGAGAAAGCCTCTAAGGAGGACAATAAGGAGAAAGTCATACGGGAAGAAACTCCGGTAACTGCCAAGGCGGAGACAAAAGCTCCGGAGTCCGGGGAGAAAACGGAAAAACCGGCGGAAAAGCAGAATGCTCCGAAAAAGAAAAAGAACATTATATTTGTCAGCAATCCGCAGAATTCTAAAATGTCGGGGCAGAAAGCCAAGGGGAACGGTCAGCAGGGACAGGGAAGGTCCGGACAGGCAAGACCCGGACAGAGCGGACGCGGCGGAAATAACAATAATAATGGCGGCGGCAGGCCCGCCCCCAGAATGCCGATCAAACCTCTGACCCCTCCGTCTCCCACTCCCAGTGTGCAGATGGTGGTGTCAAAGCCTCAGCCCAAGCCCAAGCAGCCCGTCCAGGAGCCTGCGGCGGAGACCCCCGCAGCGCCGGCGGCGGTGCAGAACACTGCGCCCTCTCCGGCTGTGACGGAGACTCCCGTGCAGGAGCGCAGCACCCAACAGGACGGCGATCGCAGGGAGCAGAACAGAGCCGCCGACAGAGAGCGGGAGAGGAATCCCGAGCGCGGCGGAGAGCATAGAGACAGCGGTTATCAGGGCGGCAGAGATGGCCAGAGAGGCAGCTATCAGGGCGGCCGTGACGGTCAGGGAAACCGCGACGGCCAGAGAGGCGGCTACCAGGGCGGCAGAGACGGCCAGAAAGGCGGCTATCAGGGCGGCAGAGACGGTCAGGGAAACCGTGACGGCCAGAGAGGCAGCTATCAGGGCAGCCGCGACGGTCAGGGAAACCGCGACGGCCAGAGAGGCGGCTACCAGGGCGGCAGAGACGGTCAGAGAGACGGCAGTTTTCAGGGCAATCGTCAGGGAAACCGTGACGGTCAGACCAGAGGCGGCTACCAGGGCGGCAGAGACGGCCAGAGAGGCGGCAATTTCCAGGGCAGCCGTCCCGGCGGCGGTCAGTTCGGCGGACGGGGCGCGGCTCCCGGAGGCAGGCCGGCGTTTAACAAGGACGGAAACGGCGGACGCTCCTTTGGAGGCGGAAGACCCGGACAGGGCGATAAGTTCCGGGGCCAGCAGCAGGGCGGCAAGAGCTTTGCCACGGATACGCCCGGCAAGGACAATGAAAAGCATAGAGAAGAAGAAAAGAGACGTATCAGCCAGGAGAAGGATAAGCGCAACCGCAAGGATTATATGTATGAGGAAGACGAGGCGCTGAAGAATAAGCCCGGTCGTTTCATAAAGCCCGAAAAGAAGCGGGAGGAGGCCGTAGAGGAGGTTATCAAGGTCATCGTACTGCCCGAGTCCATCACCATCAAGGAACTGGCGGAAAAGATGAGACTGCAGCCCGCGGCCATCATCAAGAAACTGTTCCTGGAGGGCAAGATCGTCACTGTCAATCAGGAGATTTCCTACGAGGATGCGGAGAACATCGCCATGGAGTACGATATCCTCTGCGAGAAGGAAGTAAAGGTGGATGTGATCGAGGAATTGCTCAAGGAGGATGAGGAGTCCGAGGAAAACATGGTGGAACGTCCCCCCGTTATCTGTGTTATGGGACATGTAGACCACGGCAAGACCTCCCTGCTGGACGCTATCCGTAAGACCAATGTCACGGATAAGGAGGCAGGCGGCATCACCCAGCATATCGGCGCGTATACGGTGTCTATAAACGACCGTAAGATCACGTTCCTGGATACTCCCGGCCATGAGGCTTTCACCGCCATGCGTATGCGGGGTGCCAACGCCACGGATATAGCGATCCTGGTGGTGGCTGCGGACGACGGCGTAATGCCCCAGACCGTAGAGGCCATCAACCATGCCAAAGCGGCAGGTATTGAGATCATCGTGGCCGTAAACAAGATCGACAAACCGGGTGCCAATGTGGAGCGGGTGAAACAGGAGCTGACCGAGCATGAGCTGATCCCCGTGGACTGGGGCGGAACCACCGAGTTTGTACCCGTGTCCGCCAAAGCGGGGGACGGTATCGAAAATCTGCTGGAGACGATCCTGCTTACCGCGGATATTCTGGAGCTGAAAGCCAATCCCGACAGAAGGGCCAGGGGTCTGGTCATCGAGGCGGAGCTGGATAAGGGCCGGGGTCCTGTGGCTACGGTTCTGGTGCAGAAAGGACGCCTGCAGGTGGGAGATTTTATCTCGGCGGGTTCCAGCCACGGCAAGGTCCGTGCCATGATCGACGACAAGGGACGCCGGGTCAAGGAAGCCCTTCCCTCCACTCCCGTGGAGATCCTGGGACTTAACGATGTGCCCAGCGCGGGCGAGGTGTTTATCGCTCACGACAACGATAAATCCGCAAAAACCTACGCGGAGACATATTTAGCGCAAAACAGGGAAAAAATGATAGAGGACACCAAGTCCCGCATGTCTCTGGACGATCTGTTCTCCCAGATCAAGGAGGGCAATTTGAAGGAGCTGAATCTGATCGTAAAGGCGGATGTGCAGGGCAGTGTGGAGGCTGTAAAGCAGTCTCTGATGAAACTGACCAACGAAGAGATCGTGGTGAAGTGTATCCACGGCGGCGTGGGTGCCGTCAACGAATCGGATGTGGCCCTTGCCAGCGCTTCCAACGCCATTATCATCGGTTTTAACGTGCGTCCGGACGCAACCGCCAAGGCCACGGCCGAGAGGGAGAGAGTGGATATCCGGCTGTACAAAGTTATCTACCAGGCCATCGAGGATATCGAGGCGGCCATGAAAGGTATGCTGGACCCCATCTTTGAGGAGAAAGTCATCGGTCATGCCGAGGTGCGCCAGATATTCAAGGCTTCCGCAGTGGGCAACATCGCGGGTTCCTATGTGCTGGACGGTACCTTCCAGAGGGGATGCAAGATCCGCATTACCCGGGAGGGAGAGCAGATCTACGAGGGCAGTCTGGCATCCTTAAAGAGATTTAAGGACGATGTGAAGGAAGTCAAGGCCGGTTTCGAGTGCGGTCTTGTGTTTGACGGCTTTGACCAGATGCAGGAGCTGGATATCGTCGAGGCGTATATCATGGTAGAGGTGCCCAGAACTTAGGGAGATTGTTATGAGAAAAAACAGTATTAAAAATACCCGTATCAACGGGGAAGTTCAACGTGCTCTGGCGGAGATCATCCGCAGCGGCATCAAGGACCCCCGCATCAGCCCTCTGACCAGCGTGGTGGCCGTGGAAGTGGCACCGGATTTAAAGAGCTGCAAGGCGTGGATCAGCGTTCTGGGCGGCGACGAGGCCAGGCAGGCCACTTATCAGGGGCTGCGGAGCGCAGAGGGATATATCCGCTCCCAGCTGGCCAGAAGCATTAATTTGCGCAATACTCCCACGATAACCGTTGTCATGGATCAGTCCATCGAGTACGGTGTGAATATGTCCAAGAGGATCGACGAGGTTATCAGCGCCGACGAAGAGGCAGGCGCGGGAGGCAATGCAGGAGGAAATACGTGAATATTTTACAGGAATGCCAGGGAGCGTCCCGCATTGCCGTCACCGGACATGTCCGGCCCGACGGCGACTGCGTGGGCTCCTGCCTGGCGCTTTTTCAATATCTGCAAAAGATGATGCCCCAGGCCCGGGTTCAGGTATATCTGGAACAGCCCGCGGATATTTTTTCCGGGATCAGGGGATATGACCAAATAGACAGCGCGTGCGAAGACACCGATCCCTATGATGTTTTTTTTGTGCTGGACAGTGTACCGGAGCGAATGATGGAGCCGGCTAAAAAGATCTATGACAGGGCGAAAAAGACCGTCAATATAGATCATCACATCAGCAATGAGGGAGCGGGCGACCTGTCCTGGGTGGTGCCTGAGGCCAGTTCCACCGCGGAACTGATCTATGAGCTTATAGACAAAAGCGCCATGGACGCGGATATAGCCATGGCGATCTACATAGGTATCATCCATGACACGGGCGTGTTTCAATATTCCAACACGTCTCCTCGGACCATGGAGATCGGGGCGCAGCTGATAGGATATGGCTTTGATTTTCCCCGGTTGATCCTGGAGACCTTTTATCAGAGAACTTATGTGCAGAGTCAGGTGCTGGGCAGGGTACTGCTGGAGAGCATCCGGTTCATGGACGGCAGCTGTATCGTGAGTTGTCTGGACCGTAAGACCATGGATTTCTATAACGTGAATCATAAAGATCTGGACGGTATCGTAAATCACCTGCGCAATATCAAGGGAATCCACTGCGCGGTGTTTATGTATCAGACGGACGTGCTGGAGTACAAGGTCAGCCTGCGCTCCGACGAGTGGGTGGATGTGTCGAAAGTGGCGGCATTTTTTGGCGGCGGCGGACATATGCGGGCGGCGGGCTGTACCATGCGGGGGACTTTCCACGACTGCGTGAACAATCTCTCCCTCCATATCAAGGAAGAGATGGAAAAACAGGAGTGACGGCGGAAGATGTACCATGGAATTGTGATCGTTCATAAAGAAAAAGGCTTTACCTCCCACGACGTGGTGGCGAAAATGCGGGGAATCTGCGGCCAGAAAAAGATCGGCCATACCGGCACGCTGGACCCGGAGGCCACGGGAGTGCTGCCCGTATGTCTGGGAAGCGGCACCCGGCTATGCGATATGCTCACAGAGCGGGACAAGGAATATGTGGCGGAGTTGCGTCTGGGGGTGGAAACGGATACCCAGGATATGACCGGGACCGTATTGTCTGCACACCCGGTGGAGGTAGGCGGGGAGCAGGTGAGAGAAACGATTCTGTCCTTTCAGGGCAGCTATATGCAGACGCCGCCCATGTACTCCGCACTGAAAATAAACGGCAAAAAGCTTTACGAACTTGCCAGAGAGGGCAAAGAAGTGGAGCGTCAGGCCCGGGAGGTACAGATCCGGGAGATTGAGATCCTGGATATCTGTCTGCCTGTGGTACGCCTTAGGGTGGTGTGCAGCAAAGGCACTTATATCCGCACACTGTGCGCGGATATAGGACAGAGACTGGACTGCGGCGGAGCCATGGAAAGTCTGACCCGTACCCGGGTGGGGAATTTTTCTCTGGCGGAGGCGTATACTCTTACGCAGCTACAGGGGCTTAGGGACCAGGGGAGGCTTTCCCGGGCGATTTTACCGGTGGAAAGCGTATTTGAAAACTGTCCTGTGCTGCATGTGCGGTACGATCTGGCCAGACTGTTGGAAAACGGAAACGCGCTGACGGTGGAGCAGACGGCGGAAAAGGAGCGGTACGCGCCGGGGCGCTGGGTGAGAGTATGCCGTCCGGATAACCGTTTTGCGGGCATCTATGCCTACGATGAGGAAAAAGGCAGATATCAGCCGGTGAAAATGTTTTTGGAATGAATACATGATGGAAATAATAACAAATACACTGGATTTTCAACTGAATAGGGATACGGCGGTGGCAATGGGCAAGTTTGACGGTCTGCATGTGGGGCACAGGGAACTCCTTGGCAGGATACTTAAGCAGAGAGACCGGGGACTTGCCCCCTGTGTGTTCACCTTTGATCCGTCTCCGGCCGTGTTTTTCGGGTTTTCCGACGGAAAAGAACTGATGAGCCGGCAGGAAAAACACCAGGCTTTCAAGGAGATGGGTGTGGAGGTGCTGATAGAGTTTCCGCTGACGAGAGAAACCGCCGCCATGTCCCCTGAGACTTTCATAAAAGAGGTGCTGGCGGGGAGGCTTAAGTGCGCCTACGTGGCGGCGGGGGAGGATGTGTCCTTCGGAGACCGGGGAGCGGGAAACGCGCAGCTGCTGCGGCGGATGGGGACGGAGTGCGGCTTTGAGGCGCAGACCATCAAAAAGATCAAGGTCCATGGACGTGAAGTCAGTTCCACCTATGTGCGTAAATGTGTGGAGAGCGGACGGATGGAGGAGGCCGCGTGTCTGCTGGGGAGCCCTTATACCGTGAGCGGCAGGGTGTGCCACGGGGCGGCAAGAGGAGCAACTTTTGACATGCCCACGGCAAATCTGCCATTTCCCCAGGACAGGCTGGCACCTCCTTTCGGAGTATATTTTTCCCGGGTGGCGCACGGGGGGAAGAGCTATGCCGCCATCAGCAATGTGGGCTGCAAACCCACGGTTACGGACGCGGGCCGGGTGGGGGTGGAGACATATCTGTATGATTTCGCGGGCAATCTCTACGATGAGGATATTGCCGTGCAGTTGCTGGCTTTCCACAGGCCGGAGCGGCGGTTTGAGTCGGTGGAGGCGTTGAAGCGGCAGCTGCGGGCGGACAGGGAGGCCGGCAGGGAATACTGGGAAAAAGGTAATAATTCTTAAAAAAATATAAAAAACAGGTTGCCAGTTTTCTTATTTTCCCTTAAAATAGACTCGTATGTGTAACTATTTGATTTCGGGGATAAACAGGATTTTGTTACGAATGAAGGGAATAAACGTATGAATGTACGCATTTTGCTGTCACTGGCCGGGGGGCTGGGCCTCTTTCTGTTTGGTATGGACCTGATGAGCGACTCCATCGAGAAAGTGGCGGGCGCCAGGCTGCGCCGAATATTGGAGATATTTACCACCAACCGTTTTACCGGTATGCTGGTGGGTATTGTATTTACCGGGATCATCCAGTCCTCCTCGGCCTGTACGGCTATGGTGGTCAGTTTTGTCAATTCCGGACTCATGAATCTGTATCAGGCGGCGGGCGTGATCTTTGGAGCCAACATCGGTACCACCATCACCTCCCAGCTGGTATCTCTCAATCTTTCAGCCGCGGCGCCGGTGATCCTGCTGTGCGGCGTGCTGGTCATGATGTTCAGCAAAAAGGAAAAAGTTAAGAAATTCGCGGAGGTGATCGTGGGATTCGGCATTTTGTTCACCGGACTCAGCACCATGTCAAGCGGCATGGCGGAGATGAAGAACGTGCCGGAAGTGGTGGAATTGATGAAATCCCTGAAAAACCCTTTGCTGGCTACGCTGGTGGGCACTGTGCTGACGGCGGTGATCCAGAGTTCTTCCGTGACCGTCAGTATCGTGCTGCTGTTGGCCAATCAGGGATTTCTGGATCTGGGAATATGCATGTACATCATTTTGGGCTGTAACATCGGGGCCTGCGCAACCGCGCTGATCGCCTCCCTGCCGGGCAAGAAGGACGCCAAGAGGGCGGCACTGATCCATTTCTGGTTCAATGTGGTGGGGACGGCGCTGATCTATGTGATCCTGTTTGTCGCCAAGGAACCCATCATACATATGATACAGTCCATCTCCGCGGACAACGGCAGATTTGTGGCCAATGCCCACACCATCATCAAGGTGTTCCAGGTGATCGTGCTGTTTCCCTTCTCCGGGGCCATCGTGAAACTGGCCAGCATCACCGTGCCGGGAGAGGACAAAAAGGTGGGCTATCGGGAGAGCTACCAGCTGAAATACATAGGCGAGAAGGTGGTCTTCAACCCGGCTACGGCGGTGGTTGAGGTTATCAAGGAGCTGGACCGCATGGCGTCTCTGGCCAGCGAGAACCTAAACCGCGCCATGAACGCGCTGATCACGCTGGACGAGGAAGACATCCAGGAAGTCTATGAGGTGGAGAAAAATATCAACTTCTTAAACCATGCCATCACAAATTATCTTGTCAAGATCAATCAGACCACGCTGCCCATCGAGGACTTGAAGAGTCTGGGCGCGCTGTTCCATGTGGTCAATGATATCGAGCGTATAGGCGACCACGCCGAGAATGTGGCGGATGCCGCGAGACAGCGGCAGGAGGGAGACGTACATATCAGCAAGGAGGCCCAGAAGGAGCTGGGCGAGATGCTGGATATGGTCAACACCATCATTCAGTATGCCATAGAGATGTTCGCCAAGAGCGACGACCGCCATATGAACGAAGTGATCGTCCTGGAGGAAAAGGTGGACAACAAGGAGAGGGAGCTGCAGCAGCGCCATGTGGAGAGACTGGCCAGAGGGGAATGCACTCCCGAAGCGGGCATGATCTTCTCCGATATCGTCTCCGGCCTGGAGAGAGTGGCGGACCACGCCACCAATATCGCGTTTGCCATCCGGGACGAGTAGAATGTCTGATAACTTTTTGCAGGAAAAAAAAGGAAATTCGCATAAACTGTTGACAAACCGTGCGGAATGTGTTTATAATTCTAACAGTTAATAAATTTGTAATAAATTTGTAACGAATGTAACTGGTTTGAAAATGGTTTGAAATGATTTCTGTAATGCGAAAAGAGGAAGACATGCAAAAAAGAAAAAAGACAATAAGAAGAATTGTAAGTGCCTGTGTGGCAGCCTGTCTGCTGTTGCCGATGAATGTACAGGCATCGGAGAGCGGCGGTGCCAAGGATGTATTACAGCAGGCAGGTATCGCGTCCATGATGGATGTTTCTCTTACGGAAGAGGAATACATAGCGGCGGCCCAGCAGGCCCAGGGAGCGTCCTGGGGCTATACCAATATCGGGATCGCCAATGTGGAAACGGGTAATCTGAATGTGCGGGCCGAGGCGTCCACCGGCGGAAAGCTGGTAGGGAAGATGCCCAAGGGATCGGCCTGTGAGGTTTTGGAAGTGTTTTCGGACATCGGATGGGCGCATATCAAGTCCGGCGAGGTGGACGGATATGTCAGTACAGAATTTTTGCTGATGGGACCCGAGGCCAAGCTCCGCGCCAACGATCTGGTGCGGACCGTGGTGGTGGCGGACACAGACGGTCTTCGGGTGCGGGATGAAGCCAGCACGGACGGTGCGGTGTACACCCAGGTGCCGGAGGATGAGGAGATGGATTATGTGTCCACTCTGGACGGCTGGTACGAGGTGGATATAGACGGGGACAACCTGTTCGTGTCCGCTGAGTTCTCCCATGTGGAAGAGCGTCTGGACACGGCAGTTACCATGGCGGAGCTGATGTATGGACAAGGTGTCTCCGATCTCCGTGTGGATCTGGTGGAATATGCCAAACAGTTTTTGGGCAATCCCTATGTGTGGGGCGGCACCAGCCTGACCAAGGGTGCCGACTGTTCCGGATTTGTCATGAGCGTCTATAAGAACTTCGGCATTTCCTTAAGTCACAGTTCACGGGCTCAGGCCAACGAGGGAACCAAGATTTCCTACTCCGATATACAGCCCGGAGACCTGGTGTTCTATGCGAACAGCAGCGGTACCATCAACCATGTGGCCATATATATAGGAGGCGGAAGAGTGATCAGTGCCAGCAATCCCAAGAGCGGTATCAGGATCAACAAGTACAATTACCGCACACCTGTGAAATACGTGAGCATATTAAAGGATTGATGAAAACGCAATTTAGGTGTTTACAAATGAAGTGAGATGTGTTATTCTTTATCGGTATGAGTTCGCCGACGCTCAGATACGGGACACTCCAACCCGGTCCTGGTGTACGGTAAGTATAAGAATATGGAGGAAAAGAACATGATTTCTAAGGAGAAAAAGACCGCAATTATCAACGAGTACGCAAGAACACCCGGCGACACAGGTTCACCGGAGGTTCAGATCGCAGTGCTGACCGAGAGGATCAAAGAGTTGACCGAGCATATGAAGGCCAACCCCAAGGATCACCATTCCAACAGAGGTCTGTTGAAACTGGTTGGTCAGAGACGTGGTTTACTGGCTTATTTAAAGAGCAAGGATATCGAGAGATATCGTCAGTTGATCGACAGGTTAGGTCTGAGAAAGTAAGACTTTGGGAAGGCGGAGCAGCAGCCGGATACGGCACTCCGCCTTTTTGCCATAGAAGAGTTTCCAATATCAACGGATGCAATACCGCAGACAAAGCCAGCGGTATGCGGGAAAGAGGTAAAAATGTATAATTCTTATTCAATGGAACTGGCCGGCCGTACTCTGACAGTGGACGTCAACAGAGTGGGTAAACAGGCTAACGGCTGTGCGTTTATGCACTATGGAGAGACTACGGTGTTAAGCTGTGCCACCGCGTCTGAAAAGCCCAGAGAGGGCATCGATTTCTTCCCCCTGAGTGTGGAATTTGAGGAGAAACTGTACTCGGTGGGCAAGATCCCGGGCGGATTTAACAAGAGAGAGGGAAAAGCCAGCGAGAACGCGGTGCTGACCAGCCGTGTGATCGACAGGCCCATGCGTCCCCTGTTCCCCAAGGATTACCGTAATGATGTGACGCTGAACAATATGGTGATGAGCGTTGACCCCGAGTGTCGTCCCGAGCTGGTAGCCATGCTGGGCGCCGCCATCGCCACCTGCATCTCCGATATCCCTTTTGACGGTCCCTGCGCCATGACCCAGGTGGGTATGATAGACGGAGAGCTTATCATCAACCCCTCCCAGGAGCAGTGGAAGAGAGGAGATCTGAATCTGACAGTGGCCTCTACCCGCGAGAAGGTTATTATGATCGAGGCAGGTGCCAATGAGATTCCCGAGGCAAAGATGATCGAGGCCATCTACAAGGCTCATGAGATCAATCAGACCATCATCGCCTTTATCGATAAGATCGTGGCCGAGGTGGGCAAGCCCAAGCACACCTATACCAGCTGCGCAATTCCTCAGGAGATGTTTGACGAGATCATGAAGATTGTCACTCCCGAAGAGATGGAAGTGGCTGTCTTTACCGATGACAAGCAGACCCGTGAGGAGAATATCCGCCAGATCACTGCCAAACTCGAGGAGGCTTTCGCCGAGAACGAGGAGTGGCTGGCCATCTTGGGCGAGGCCGTATATCAGTATGAGAAAAAGACCGTGCGCAAGATGATACTGAAGGATCACAAGCGCCCCGACGGCCGTGAGATCACCCAGATCCGTCCTCTGGCCGCAGAGGTGGATCTGATCCCCAGAGTGCACGGCTCCGCCATGTTCACCCGGGGACAGACCCAGATCTGCAATGTCTGTACTCTGGCTCCTCTGTCCGAGCAGCAGAAACTGGACGGACTGGACGAGAACGAGGTGAGCAAGAGATATATGCATCACTATAACTTCCCCTCCTATTCCGTGGGCGAGACCAAGCCCTCCAGAGGACCGGGACGCCGGGAGATCGGTCACGGCGCTTTGGCGGAGAGGGCGCTGATCCCCGTGCTGCCCAGCGAGGAGGAATTCCCCTATGCCATCCGTACGGTGTCCGAGACTTTTGAGAGCAACGGTTCCACCTCCATGGCATCCACCTGCGCATCCTGTATGTCTCTGATGGCGGCAGGCGTGCCCATCAAGAAGATGGTGGCCGGTATCTCCTGCGGTCTGGTGACCGGCGAGACCGATGACGATTTCGTGCTGCTCACGGATATCCAGGGACTGGAAGATTTCTTCGGCGATATGGATTTCAAGGTGACCGGTACAACCGAGGGTATCACCGCGATCCAGATGGATATCAAGATCCACGGACTGACCAGACCCATCGTGGAGGGGGCCATCGCCCGCTGCCGCGAGGCCAGACTGTTTATCATGGATAACTGCATGAGACCTGCCATTTCCGCTCCCCGTCCTCAGGTTGGGCCCTATGCGCCCAAGATCATCTCCATTCAGATCGATCCGGAGAAGATCGGCGATGTGGTGGGACAGAGAGGCAAGACCATCAATGAGATCATTGCCCGCACCGGGGTTAAGATCGATATTACCGATGACGGCAAGGTATCCGTATGCGGAACCGACAAGGTGATGATGGACAAGGCTGTGGAGATGATCAAGATGATCACCACAGATTTTGAGGAAGGCCAGATCTTCAAGGGCAAGGTAGTCAGCATCAAGGATTTCGGCGCGTTCATCGAGTTCGCTCCCGGCAAGGAGGGCATGGTTCATATCTCCAAGATTGCCAAGGAGAGGATTAACCGCGTGGAGGATGTGCTGACTCTTGGGGATGTAGTCACCGTGGTATGTCTGGGCAAGGATAAGATGGGACGTATCAGCTTTTCCATGAAAGACGTTGCACAGGCTTAAGCACATAAGAAAGGCATGCGCCACTATCCACATATCCGGTAGTGGCGCTTTTTATGATTTCTTTAATAAATGTTTAGAAAGAATACATTGTATTTGCCTGGATTTGGGCGTAGGATTATAGAAAAGGCGGCATATACGGCGGTCGCAAGGCCCCGTAGGACCAAAACGGAGAGGCAAGTGAAGGCTGTATGAGAGAGAAAATGATGCGCTTTATGCAGGGCAGATACGGAAACGACAGGCTGGGACAGGTGATGCTGATGCTGGCGCTGGTTTGTGTGGTGCTGTCCCTGTTTAGGATTCCTTTTATTTCCACGCTGGGTCTGGTGATACTTTTCCTGACATATTACCGCATGTTTTCGCGGCAGATCAGCAAACGCGCGGCGGAGAATCAGAAATATCTACAGCTGGAGTGGAAACTGCGGGTAAAATTGCAAAAGAGAAAGCAGGCGCTGGCAAAGAGCAGGACCCACCGCGTCTACAAATGTCCAAACTGCAGTCAAAAGATCCGCGTTCCCAGAAACAGAGGCCGTATCGCCATCACGTGCAGGAAATGCGGCACAGAGTTCATCAGGAAGACCTGACCCGGGAGATGAGCCTATGTTTGGATACATTGTAGTGAATCAGCCGGAGCTGCGCATCAGAGAGTGGGAGATGTACCATTCCTATTACTGCGGCCTGTGCCGGATATTAAAACAAAAATACGGAAGGGTGGGTCAGTCCACCTTAAGTTTTGATATGACGTTTGTGCTGATGCTGCTCTCGGGACTTTATGAGCCGGAGACGGTATGCGGAAAAAGCCGCTGTGTCATGCATCCGGGCAAAAAGCATGAGTACCGCTACAACGAACTGACGGAGTATGCGGCGGATATGAATATGCTGCTGGCGGAGTATAAATGTATGGACGACTGGAAGGATGACGGAAAGCGTCTCCGCCTGATGACTGCCCGTATTTTGGGGCGCAGGACGGGAGAGAGCAAACGTCGGTATGCCAAAAAGCTGGAGCAGATTGCCGTCTCCATGGAAAAACTCTCCCGGGCGGAGGAGCAGGGAGTGACGGACTTAGACCGAATGGCGGGCTACTTTGGACAGGTGATGTCCCGGGTCGTGACCTGCCGCGAGGATGAGTGGACAAGTATTCTGCATCGTTTCGGATTTTATCTGGGTAAATTTATCTATCTGCTGGACGCCTATGAGGATTTGGAGGAGGATATCAAAAAGAACCGCTACAATCCTCTGCGGGAGCGGTATCAGGCCCCCGATTTTGAGCAGAGCTGTCAGGATATTCTGACGATGATGATGTCGGCCTGCTGCCGGGAGTTCGAGCAGCTCCCCATATTGGACAATGTGGAGATACTGCGCAATATCCTGTACTCCGGTGTGTGGAGCCGGTATAAGGCAGTGCGTGACAGAAGGCAGAAAGCGGAAACAACGAATTAATAGACGGAGAACAGTATGAGTGACCCTTATCAGGTGCTGGGGGTGTCCCGCGGCGCTACGGAAGAGGAAATCAAAAAAGCATATCGTGCCCTGAGCCGGAGATATCATCCGGATGCCAATGTGAACAATCCCAACAAGGCCCAGGCGGAGGAGAAATTCAAGGAGATTCAGGCGGCGTACCAGCAGGTGATGAAGGAGAAGACCGGGGGCTATGCCGGGGGATACGGCCAGAGCGGCAGCGGCGGTCGGGAGGAAGATCCCTTTGCGGGCTTTGGATTTGGTCCCTTTGGGTTTTACGGCTACGGACAGAGACAGAACACCGGCTATGAGGAGCAGCCTCACCTGCGGGCGGCGGGCAACTATATACGCAACGGCTATTACCGGGAGGCCCGAAATACATTGGATCAGATGGACAGCGGCGAGAGGAACGCCAGATGGTATTACTACAGCGCCATTGCCCACTCCAGTCTGGGCAACAATGTGGCGGCGCTGGAACATGCCAGAAAGGCGGTATCCCTTGAACCGGGAAACGGAGACTACAGACAGCTGCAGCAGACGCTGGAAAACGGCGGCAGCTGGTACCGCCAGCGCCAGGCGGGATACGGCTATCCCACCATGGGCGACGGCAATATATGTATGAAACTCTGTGTGGCAAATATGATTTGCAATATGTGCTGCTGCGGACGCGGTTTCTTCTGCATATAATTACATAAATAAAACAAGCGAAAGCAGCATCATTCTTCAGCTTTGTTTTGGGCGTTCATGCTGCCCCGCACGGTGATACCGTTCACTTCCACATTCGCTCCCAGCTCGATGACCAGACATTCCCGCCCGTCTATGATCCGGGTGGAGATCAGATCCGTGCGTCCCGGATCGACTTTCACCACGACTTCGGGAGTCTTGACGTCAAAAGAACGGCTGTTGTAAACATTGCTTACATATAACCGGGCGTCATCCCCTGCTGCTGCGTCATAACACTGATCAAAGACTTCCATCTTTTCATTGGCCACGCCGCTGTCCGCGAACACGGTCTTGACCTCGTTCCTGTCAAGGACCAGAGGGGCCGCGTCCTCCTTGTGATCCTCCACCATCTCCACAATTTTTTCATGAATGCTCTTTACCGCCTCCACGCTACAGGTTTCCCCCAGCGTTTCCTCCACCAACAGTTGGAAAGTCTCTTTTTGCCCTCCGGCGGACAGCGGCAAAGGACAGCCTAAAACCAGATCCACAAAAGCCTCCTTCAATTCTTCCGCATCCTTTGAGTAATACAGCACGCTGTGGAGGTCTGCACCCCGGTCATTGAAAGCGGGAAACAGAAAGCCTGCGTCCGGGACTCCAACCACCCAGTCCCTTATACGGTTGTGAAAACCGTTCTCCTGCGCGTCATAAGACAAGCCGGGCTTGGACAGATTGACAGGACAGATACTGACCATAATATACTCATACACCTCGTCCGAGGCGTCCTCCATCTCCAGTCCGTCCCGGGTGCGTCCAGGCACATCATAGGCATCGTGGATCACCAGAATCAGATAGTTGCCCACAAACTCATAGGAGTCAATAATATTGGTGTAAAAAGCGTCCAGCAGCTCATCGTCCTTCAGCTTGCTGTCCCGCAGACGCAGCAGCATCTCCTGCGTGCCTCCCTCCTCCTCAGCCTTAAGGGGGAACTCCAACGTATGCAGATTGCGTCCTATGGAGCCGGACAAAGTCTTCCTGAGAATCTCAAAATACTTAAACATCTCTTCCTCCGGCAGAGCCAGAAAAGCCCGCCCAAACTGGGCCTTCTTATTTTTCTCCCCATCCACATAACAGCCGCATATGCGTGTAATAGAGCAGTTATTCTGCGTAAAAAGTTTCTTAATCTCGGATATCTCCTGCTTAACCATATGTACCTCTTTTCCGCGCGGCTTGCCGCACATTTTCTCCTGCCAGTATAATCCATAAAAAATCAAAATGTCAACCGAATTCGCCAAATAAAAAAGCAATAAAAAAGCCCGTATACCCAAACGGCAAACAGGCTCAAAAAAAGTGGAGATAGCGAGACTCGAACTCGTGACCTATACGTTGCGAACGTATCGCTCTCCCAACTGAGCTATATCCCCATAAGGAGATTATAACACATTTTTTGGAGAATGCAAGTACTGTTTTTGGCACCCTATATGATCCTATATTCCTTTTGACCCAGAAAAAAAGTTTAGTAAATCCCCCTATTCGTAAAAATATTAACATCTCATAAATCCACAACAGCCTATTTCTGAAAATTCAGAGAAGCCAAGCGACTTATAGAAAGATACTGTTCGGGGTGTGTTGTCCGTTGTCAACTCGATTTGCCGAACAGCAGAATACCGGTTAAGAACAGCTTTGAGCAGCGCTGTTCCAACGCCATGTCTTTGTTTTTTCGGATATACCAAAATATCCTGAATAAAAATAATGGTGAATCCATCGCCAACCACTCTGATAACTCCAAGCAATTCATCGTTCTCATATGCCGCCAGGACTAACAGCGAGTTGTGATATCCCTGCTCCAACGCCGGCATATTCTCCGTATACGCAGTCCATCCAACCTCTGTATATAGGCGCAAAATTTCATCTGCCATTTACAATGTATATTTATATTAGATACACAATTTTGAAAAAGGAGTAGTAAACCTATTTAAAACATTTAAAAGTGTCTGATTAATTATGCAATTAATCCGAAAACATATTTCAAAAATAAGCAGTAACCAGCTCCAGAGACATAATCGTTCCTGGCAGGACCGTCTGGAAACGTCGGCGCTTGGCGAGGTATGCCGAATTCATTCGGCACGGGCCTAGCGTCCGCTACGTTTCCAATCGAGCGAGAGCGTGTCCAGCCAGGAACGATTATGTCTCTGGAGCGTCCCACGCCAGAAACCAGGAATAAAAAAAGCCCGGAGTCGTCCCATGCCGACATAAGGTAAAAAGTCTTCATATATGACGTACATTGCCGGAAAAGAGCAAAAAACCATGAATAGTGCAGGAACTTGCGGCGACTTGCAGTTGCTGTCTGATATGGGAGAATCGTATAATGAATAATGATATAAAGTCAATATGTGGAGGAGAATCTAAGACTATGGAACAGTTGCGCATTACCGCTGCCGATGATAACGAAAAAGTGTACAGAATACTGGGAGATCTGATGAACGGGGACAAGGAATTTCAGATAATGATCACCGTACCCGGAGGAAGAAAGGACGGCGACCGCCAACAGAACGGCGAGACGCTGATCCAGGCCGCGGAAGAGAGAAACGCATCGAAAGCAACGCCGGAAAAAGCCTACGATCTGGAACAGGACGTGACGGATATCATTCATGAGATCGGCGTCCCGGCACATATCAAGGGATATCAGTACTTACGGGAGGCCATTATGATGTCGGTGAAGGAGCCCTCGATGATCAGTTCCATCACCAAAGTTCTCTATCCAACCATCGCCAAGCGTTTTCAGACTACCCCCAGCCGCGTGGAGAGGGCTATCCGCCACGCCATAGAAGTGGCCTGGTCCCGGGGCAGGATGGAGACATTGGACGCCCTGTTCGGCTATACGGTGAATACCGGAAAGGGAAAGCCCACCAACTCCGAGTTCATCGCTCTGATCGCGGACCGCATCCGGCTGAAATACCGGGAGTAGATTCCAAATATATGTAAAAATTTCAGAAAAGGCTTTCCTAAAGAAACAGGATGTAGTATAATTCACTTATCTACGAGAAGGTACAAATGGAGGTTTGCACATGAAAAGAATACTGTTCGCGGCATCTGAGGGAGTTCCTTTTATCAAGACGGGAGGGCTGGCCGATGTGGTAGGTTCTCTGCCCAAATGTATTGACAAGGAATATTTTGATGTGCGGGTGATTTTGCCCAAATATACCTGCATGAAACAGGAGATGAAAGATAAGCTGGAATATGTGACCCACTTTTATATGGACTTTAACTGGACGGACGCCTATGTGGGTGTTCTGAAGGCCGAGGTAGACGGAATTCAGTACTATTTTATTGATAACGAGGGATATTTTGGCGGATTCAAACCCTATGGGGACAATGCGCTGTTTGAGATCGAGAAGTATGCCTTTTTCTCCAAAGCGGTGCTGTCGGTGCTGCCGATCCTGGATTTCCGGCCGGACATAATCCATTGCCATGACTGGCAGACGGGATTGGTGCCGGTATATCTGAAAGAGCGTTTTCAGGGCAGCGACTTTTTCCGGGGGATCAAGTCCGTTATCACAATCCATAACTTAAAGTTCCAGGGTAAATGGGACCCCAAGGTGGTGCAGAGCATCACCGGACTGCCCCAGTACTATTTTACGCCGGATAAGCTGGAGGCCTACAAGGATGCCAATCTGCTCAAAGGAGGTATTGTATTCGCGGACGCGGTGACCACCGTGAGCGATACCTATGCGGAAGAGATCAAAACCAAGTTCTATGGGGAAGGTCTGGAAGGTCTGCTGAAAGCCCGCAGCGGCGATCTGCGGGGAATCGTCAACGGTATCGACTATGAGGAATTTAACCCCGAGACGGATAAGTATATCGTGAGACCCTACAACGCAGTGAATTTCCGTAAGGAGAAGGCAAAAAACAAGAGGGCGCTGCAGGAAGAGCTGGGACTTAAGGTTGACGAGAAGAAGATGATGATCGGCGTGGTTTCCCGCCTTACGGATCAGAAGGGCTTTGACTTGATCGCCTACGTGATGGATGAACTGTGTCAGGACGATATCCAGCTGGTGATCCTGGGCACCGGGGAAGAGCGGTATGAGAATATGTTCCGCCATTTTGACTGGAAATACAGCGATAAGGTATCGGCCAATATTTTCTATTCGGAGGAGTTGTCCCACAAGATTTATGCGTCCTGCGACGCGTTTCTGATGCCGTCCCTGTTTGAGCCCTGCGGTCTGAGCCAGCTCATGTCCCTGCGCTACGGCACTGTGCCCATCGTCAGGGAAACAGGAGGTCTGAAAGATACGGTGGAGCCGTATAATGAATATGAGAGCAAGGGCACAGGCTTTAGCTTTGCCAACTACAATGCCCACGAAATGCTGGCCGCTGTCCGCTATGCGGAGCAGATTTATTACGACAAAAAGCGGGAGTGGAACAAGATCGTGGACCGTGCCATGGCGGCGGATTTTTCCTGGGAGGTATCGGCAAATAAGTATCAGGAGATGTATGACTGGTTGATAGGATATTGAGAGAATGAGCAGCAACGGCAAAAAGAGAGATAGTTTTATCCTGCAGGCGGGCATACTGGCCGCCGCAGGATTTATCAGCCGGATCATCGGGCTGTTGTACATAAGTCCTGTGACAAGGATCATCGGTCCTGTGGGCCTGGGATACTATCAAACCGCATACAATTATTACGCCATTGTGTTGATGATATCCTCGTACAGTATTCCTTCCGCGATCTCCAAAGTGATCGCCCAGAAACTTTCATTGCGGGAATACCGCAATGCTCACAGGGTTTTTATATGTGCCATGTACTATGTGCTGGGAGTGGGACTCGTTGCGAGCTTACTCCTCTTTTTTGGTGCGGGGTATCTGGCGACGGAGTCGGCTGTGCCGGTGCTGCGGGTGCTGGCCCCCACGATCTTTATCTATGGCATCCTGGGGGTGCTGCGCGGATACTTTCAGGCGCACAAGAGTATGGTGCAGACCTCATTCTCACAGATCCTGGAGCAGATTGTCAACGCGGCGGTGAGCATTGGCGCCGCCTACGGGTTTATCGTATGGTTCACGGGAAGTTATGAGGAGAGCCGGACGGCGGCGGATCAGACCGGCAGGGCGGTGTACGGTGCCATGGGCAGCGCTCTGGGAACCGGCGCGGGCGTGTTGGCGGCGCTGCTTTTTATGGGCGGCGTATATGCTCTTAACCGCCCTATGATCCAGAGGAGGATTCAGAGGGACCGGACCCGGCAGGAGGATTCTTACCGGGAGATCAGCGTCATGATCCTACAGGTGGTGCTGCCCTTTATCATAAGTACCGCCATCTACAATCTCAACAGTTCCTTGAATAATAAGCTGTATTCGGATATCATGATAAAATTCCGCCATGTGGCGGAAGACGTTGCCATGGGAGATTACGGAGTGTTCAATGGGGAGGCGATGAAGATTTCCAACATTCCCATCGCTTTTTCCTCGGCCATGGCCGCCGCCATCATTCCCACGGTATCCCAGCTGGTAGCCCGCAGGCAGTTGGATGAGGCCCGGGATAAGATGGCCCAGGCGGTCAAGACCATCATGCTGATCTCCATTCCCTCGGCAGTGGGGCTTTTCGCGCTGGCAAAGCCTGTTACCTGGCTGTTGTTTCCCGATGAGGCAACCATCGAGCTGGCATCCAGGATTTTGATGGCGCTGGCGGTGTCGGTGATCTTTTACGCATTGTCCACGCTGAGCAATTCCATATTGCAGGGTATCGGCAGGGTGAATACGCCCATTGTCAACGCTGCCATTGCGCTGCTGATACAGACGGCAGTTCTGGTGCCGCTGCTGCTTTTCACAGATATGGGCATATACGCGGTGGTCATCGCCACGATACTGTATTCGGGGCTGATGTGTGTGTTGAACCAGCTGTCCATGCACAAGGCGCTGGGGTATCGGCAGGAGATCATGAATACCTTTATCGTGCCTTTTATTGCCTCCGGATTCATGGGCGCTATCGCATGGGTCGTCAACGAGTCGCTGCTTATGCTGACAGGTTCCATCGTGGTCTCTGTCATTCCTGCTATCATTGTGGCGGTGGCAGTCTACTTTGCGCTGGTAATTTTATTTAAGGCGGTGACGGAGGAGGAATTGCAGGCGATGCCCAAAGGCCGTCTGCTGGTCAAAGTGGCAAAAAAATGCCGCCTGTTGCGATAGGCGGCATTTTTTTATATTTGCTCCAGCCCCGATATGTCGCTGTCTATCATCATGGAGTAGTTGGTGTAGTACACTACAAATCCAGGCTTGGCACCGTTTGGCTTTTTCACGTGTTTTTTCTGTATATAGTCGATCTCAACTTTCTCCTGGCCTCTGCCTTTGGAGTAGTAGGCAGCCAGCTTTGCCGCCTCCTCAAAGGTGCGGTCGGGCAGAGTGTCGGCCCCTTCGCATTTGACTACCACATGGGAACCGGGCATGCCTTTGGCGTGGAACCACCAGTCGTTTCCGGTGGCAAACTTAAAGGTCAGTTCATCGTTCTGATAATTGTTTTTTCCCACATATATATGAAAATCGTCGCTGCTCACATAGTGAAAAGGCTTGCTGGTGATCTTTTCCCTCTTGCCTCCCCGCCTGTGGATGTAACCGCTGGCCGCCAGCTCCTCCCGGATCTGCACCAGATCTTCTTCCTGCAACGCGATATCCAGAGCCGTGCCGATGGATTCCAGATGCCGGATCTCCGACTTGACTTCCTCGGTCAAAACAGAGAGAGCCTCATAAGTGCGTTTCAGTTTGTTGTATTTGTCAAAATACCTTTTGGCGTTCTCGGCGGGGGTCATCTCAGGGTCCAGGGGGATAGTGACGGTTTCGTTCGTATAGTAGTTTGGCGCCTCCATGGATCTGCTGCCCTCGGGCACATTGTAGCCGTAGGTGTTGAGAAGTTCCCCGTAGATCCGGTATTTGTCCCGTTTTTCCGTGTCCTTGATCTGCTGAGTCTGCAAGTCGTACTTTTTTACATTGCGCTCCAATGCGGTCTGTACGATACGGCGCAGGTCAGAGGATTTCTGACGGATGCGGGTCAACGTGTTTTTCTCCGCGTAATAGTGTTCCAGCAGAGCGGAGACGGAACCGTAGGGCCGAAGGCTGTCCTGTTCGTTGTCATACAGTGTCAGCGGCAGTGCCGCGTACTCCACGGGCTGTCTGCCGGTGTAGGCGATGGCGGGGGCAAATTCGCCGCTGAGCACCCGGTTCATCATTTCACGGAAAGTGAGAAAGGCTTTCTCCAGTTCCTGAGGGGAAAAAGCGGCGGCGGGACTGTCGCCGTCCAGGCCGCTGCGGTGACACACTTCCTGGGCCAGAACGGGCGAAATGCCGGTGTAACTTAAGTAGATGGCTTTGTGGAGAGGGGCGGGGCGGGAGGCTATAGCCGCCAGGAACTGTTCCCGGTCACAGCTTAGCGGGTCCAGTTTGTCCTGCGTCCGGGCCACAAAATAGGGCTTTCCGGGCAGGACCTCTCTGACGCTGCTGACCAGGCCGGACACATGCTTGATGCTGTCCAGGATCATGCCGTCCCCGTTACAGAAGATGATATTGCTGTGTTTGCCCATGATCTCCACGATCAGCGTCTTTTGGCACAGATCACCCATCTCGTCCAGATGTTCCACATCTATATGGATAATGCGCTCTAAGCCCGGCTGGGTGACGGCGGTGATACGTCCGTTTTGCAGGTGTTTGCGCAGCAGCATGCAAAAACCGGGGGCCGTCATGGGGCTGGGTTTGTTCTGCTCGGTCAGATATGCCAGCGGCAGGGAGGCGTCTGCGGACAAAAGCAGGCGTCTCTGGCCGTCGGCCGTTTTGATGGTCAGCAGCAGTTCGTCGCTTTCCGGCTGGGCGATCTTGTACAGTCTGCCTCCCAGACAGGTGTCGTTCAGTTCTTTTACTATAGCGGCAATGGTCACGCCGTCAAATGCCATGTGGGTATCCTCCTGATCTTTGCTTGTAGCCCTTATTATAGCAAATTGGGGAGAAATGACAAGTGTTTTTGAGGCAGCGACGGGCAGCGCACTTTATTGGACACAAGTGCCGTTGAAAATAGTTTTCCTGCCCGGCTTGACTATTTGTACAATCTACATTATAATATAACAGGCTATAGATGTGGGGATCATTATAGAACCGCGCTTGTTCGGGCGCAGGAAACCATATGTGTAGAGAAGGCTTACTTATTGGAGTGGTATCGCAGGCGGGGGCTTGCGGTATGTGGGGTACAGTGTGAAACGGATGTTTTACATTTTGATTGGTGTTATATTGCAGGCATAGCCGGCGATATGCAGATAAGAGGTAAAGATGATAAAGAGCATGACGGGGTTCGGCAGATGCGAGGTGGCCGAGAATAATCGCAAATTTACCGTGGAGATGAAGTCCGTGAATCACCGGTATCTGGATGTGAACATCAAGATGCCCAAGAAACTGAACTTTTTTGAATCCGCTATCCGTGGCGAACTGAAGAACTATATTTCACGGGGAAAAGTGGATCTGTTCATCACCTATGAGGACTATACGGAGAACAATGCCAATATTCGCTATAATAAGGAGCTGGCTGCCGAGTATATGAAGTATCTGCGCCAGATGCAGGAGGATTTCGGACTGGATGACGATATCAGAGTTTCCACCCTGTCACGGTATCCCGAGGTGTTTACCATGGAGGAGCAGAACCTCGACGAGGAAGAGTTGTGGAAGGAGCTGCAGAGCGCGATCCGCGGCGCGGCGGAGGGATTTGTACAGACCCGCATTGTGGAGGGAGAGCATCTCAGAGACGATCTTCTGGAAAAACTGGACGGCATGTTGAAAATGGTGGATTTTATAACCGAGAGATCTCCGGGGATCATTCAGGAATACCGCAGGAAACTGGAGGATAAGGTGAAGGAGCTGCTGGGAGACGTCCAGGTGGACGAGAACCGGCTGCTTATAGAGGTTACGATCTTTGCGGATAAGGTCTGTGTGGACGAGGAATTGGTGCGGCTGCGTAGCCATATCGAGACTACGAAGGCCACGCTGCTGGAGGGCGGCAGTATCGGCCGCAAATTGGATTTTATCGCCCAGGAGATGAACCGGGAGGCCAATACCACGCTGTCAAAGTCCACCGATCTGGAGATATCAAACTGCGCCATAGAGCTCAAGACGGAAATCGAAAAGATTCGTGAACAGATTCAGAATATCGAATAGCGGTGAGGATAGCTCATGAACAAATTAATTCATATCGGTTTCGGCAATATCGTAAACACCGGCAAGATCATCGCCGTTGTCAGTCCTGAGTCGGCACCGATCAAACGGCTGGTGCAGCGGGCCAAGGAGGAGGGCACCGTCATTGACGCCACCCAGGGCCGCAAGACCAAGGCGGTGCTGGTCATGGAGAACAATCGGATCGTCCTGTCGGCGCTGCTGCCGGAGACCATAGCGGGCAGAGCCAGGGCGGAGAGCGGAGGAAACGAAGATGAGTAAGGGAGTTCTGACGGTGATATCCGGTTTTTCCGGTGCCGGCAAGGGAACATTGATGAAAAGGCTGACCCGGAACTATGACAATTATGCCCTGTCCGTGTCCATGACCACCAGGACGCCGAGAGAGGGAGAGCGGGACGGTATAGAGTACTTTTTTGTGGATACGGAAACCTTTCAGGAGCGCATCCGTCAGGGTGAAATGCTGGAATACGCATGTTATTGCGGGAACTATTACGGCACCCCCAAAGACTATGTACAGCGGCAGCTGGAGGCGGGAAAAGATGTGATCCTGGAGATTGAGATCCAGGGGGCGTTGCAGATCAAAAAGCTGATGCCGGATTGTCTGCTGCTCTTTGTGACACCGCCCGGCGCAGGGGAACTCAGAAGAAGGCTGGAGGGCAGAGGCACGGAGACCCCGGAGGTCATAGCCAGAAGACTGGCCCGCGCGGCAGAGGAATCAGAAGGCATAGAAGCCTATGATTATATAGTAGTCAACGATGATCTGGAGGAATGTGTCAGGCAGATTCACAGCATGGTACAGAACGCCCGGTTCACACCGGCCAGACTGGAGACATTAATAAGAGAGATCAGAGAAGAACTGAGCGAATTCTCGAAAGGAGCAGAATAATGTTACATCCATCTTATTCGGATCTAATGAAAGTAGTAAACAGCGAGGTAGAGCAGGGGGAAGCGCCCGTGGTCAACAGCAGGTATTCCATAGTGATGGCTACCTCAAAGAGAGCAAGACAGATCATCAGCGGCGATGAGCCTTTGGTGAACGGCGCGGGCAAGAAACCTCTGTCTCTGGCGGTTGAGGAGTTGAATCAGGGCAAGATCAAGATTCTGGCCGAGGACGAAGTCATGGAGGAGCAGGAAATATATGACGGGGTGGATAACGTCGGGGCGGATATGCAGGAAACTGACCCGGAAGACACAGAAGTAACCGGACAGGAAGAGCCTGAGGCGGAGGAATCGGAGACTTTGCAGGCGGAGGATGAGGAACAGGAAGCATAAAACAGGGGGAGAAATGTTCTGCTATGAGTATTTCTCCCCTTTTTGAGAGGTAAGTTTGGTAAAAATGAAGATACTGTTTATTTCCCTGGGCTGTGACAAGAACCTGGTGGATACGGAAGAGATGCTGGAGTTGTTGCGGCAAAAGGGATACAGCTTTACAGATGATGAAAACGAGTGTGATATTGTGGTGGTGAATACCTGCTGCTTTATCGGAGACGCCAAGGAAGAGAGCATTAACGCGTTGCTGGAGGCGGCGGAGCTGAAAAAGAACGGAAGAGTCAAAGCGCTGGTGGCCGCCGGATGTCTGGCACAGCGCTATCACCGGGAAATTCTCACGGAGATACCGGAGGTGGACGCCCTGGTGGGCACCTCGTCCACCGACCGGATCGCGGATGCGGTGGAGCGGGCGCTTTCGGGAAGAAAGGCAGTCTTCGTGCAGGACCCGGACGCGCTCTGCGATTACCGTATCGGCAGAGTGTTGACCACAGGGGGACATTATGCCTATCTGAAGATAGCGGAAGGATGCGGCAAGCGATGTAGCTACTGCGTCATTCCCCAGATTCGGGGAAACTATCGCAGCATACCTATGGAGATATTGCTGGAACAGGCCAATGTTCTGGCTGAGCAGGGAGTCAAAGAGCTGATATTGGTAGCCCAGGAGACCACATTGTACGGCTTGGAGCGCTACGGCGAGAAAAGCCTGCCGCTGTTGCTGCATGAGCTGGCTCAGATCCCGGGGATATGCTGGATCAGGATATTGTACTGCTATCCGGAGGAGATCACGGAGGAACTGATCCAAGCCGTCAAAAAAGAACCCAAGGTATGCCACTATCTGGACATTCCCATACAACATGCCAGCGACAGGATACTGCGGCGCATGGGACGCCGTACCACCCAGAGCCAGCTGCGGGAACTGATCGACAGACTGCGGGAAGAGATACCGGATATCTGTCTACGCACCACCCTGATCACCGGTTTTCCCGGGGAAACCCAGGAGGATCACGAAAAAATGGTGGATTTTGTCAACGAGATGGAATTTGACCGTCTGGGTGTATTCCCATACTCTCAGGAGGAGGGGACGGCCGCCGCGGAGATGCCGGATCAGATCCCGGAGGAGCAGAAAGAGGCATGGCGGCAGGAGATCATGGAACTGCAGCAGGAGATCGCTTTCACCAAGGCGGAGGATATGGTTGGGCAGGTGCTGACGGTGATGATCGAGGGCAAGATTGCGGATGAAGAGGTCTATGTGGCCCGCACTTACAGGGATGCTCCGGGGGTGGACGGATATCTGTTCGTGCATACCGGCGCTACGCTGATGACCGGCGATCTGGTGCAGGTACAGGTGACAGGCAGCAACGAGTATGATCTGATCGGAGAGATCTGGCAGGAGGAGGAAAACGATGAATCTACCCAATAAATTGACGATATTCCGGGTGATATTGATAGTGCCTTTCGTGGTAGTGCTGCTGGGAGGCGATGCAGGGTGGTTCGGCAGCAATCTGCTGATCCCGGAGCTGGTGGCGCTGGCTGTTTTTATCATCGCCAGCCTGACGGATATGATCGACGGAAAGATCGCGAGAAAATATAATCTGATCACGAATTTCGGTAAATTTATGGACCCGCTGGCGGATAAGCTGCTGGTCAGCGCCGCCCTGATCGCACTGGTGGCGATGGAGCGCATTCCGGCCTGGGTGGTGATCATCATTATCAGCCGGGAATTCATCATCAGCGGCTTTCGGCTGGTTGCGGCGGATAACCGGGTGGTGATCGCCGCAAGTTACTGGGGCAAGTTCAAGACCACTTTCCAGATGGTCATGGTATGTATGATGATCGTGGATCTGTCCGGATTCTGGCCATGGTTCGGCATCGCAACGGATGTGGTCATGTGGATCGCGCTGGTGCTGACAGTGGTGTCTCTGGTGGATTATCTTATTAAAAACAAAGCGGTCATGAAGGGACAGATGTAAGAAAAAAGAGGGCGACAACAATGACAGTGGAATTGATTTGTGTGGGCACGGAGCTTTTGCTGGGGAATATTGTGAATACCAACGCCGCTTATCTGGCTGAGAAATGTGCCGGGCTGGGACTGTCCTGCTACTATCAGACCGTGGTGGGGGACAATGAGAAACGTCTGGAAGAAGTGCTGCGCGCGGCCGTAAAACGATCGGATATCGTTATCCTGTCCGGCGGATTGGGGCCTACGGAGGACGACCTGACAAAAGAGGTGGCATCCCGGGTCATGGGCAGAGAGCTGGTGGAGGATGCCGGTTCCAGAAAATGCATCGAAACTTTTTTTGCCTCCAGAAATTCGGTTCCCACGGAGAATAACTGGAAACAGGCGCTGATACCCAAGGGCGGCATCGTACTGCCTAATCCCAACGGCACGGCGCCGGGAGTCATCATCGGGGAAAAGAGTACCCACGTCGTGCTGTTGCCGGGACCGCCCCATGAACTGAAACCTATGTTTGAGAACCATGTGGCGCCATATCTGGCGAAACTGGAGCCGGGGATCATCTCCTCCCAGACCGTGAAGGTATGTGGTATCGGGGAGAGTAAGGTGGAGACTCTGCTTAAGGATCTGATCGACGGGCAGGACAATCCGACTCTGGCGACTTACGCCAAACCGGGGGAAGTACATATCCGTGTGACTGCCAGGGGCGGGAGCGAGAAGGAAACCCGCAGGCTGATCAAGCCTGTGGTTAAAGAGATCAAGAGCAGGATGGGCAACAATATTTATACCACGGAGGAGGATGTCACTCTGGAGAGGGCCGTGGTGGAACTGCTGGTGGCCAATAAACTCACAGTGACATGCGCCGAATCCTGCACCGGAGGACTGTTGTCGGCCAGGCTGATCAATGTCCCCGGCGTATCGGATGTCTATAAATCCGGGTATGTTACCTATTCCAACAAGGCAAAGAGAAAGCTGCTGGGAGTAAAGAAGAGTACGCTCAGCAAGTACGGGGCGGTCAGCGCCCAGACTGCCGAGGAGATGGCCCGGGGCCTGAATTTTGTGTCCAAGGGAGATGTGGCGGTGAGCATCACCGGTATAGCCGGACCGGACGGAGGCACAGAGGAAAAACCCGTGGGGCTGGTATATATCGCCTGCAGCGTGAAGGGCGATGTGACGGTGAAAGAATACCACTTTTCGGGGAATCGCCAGACAATACGGGAGGCGACGGTTTCGGCGGCTTTGACATTGATGCGCAGCTGCATTCTGGAATATTTCAGCGAGATCACTTTCGGCAAGAAATAATAGCCCGTAGATGGGCGGGTTTATGAAAAGAATATAAAATGTATCATACCTCTTGTGCTTTTTAGGGAAGTGTGATACATTTTCTGTATGCAGGGATATCCGACACGGTATTATTCTTTTTACGATCCGGCGTTTCGCCAGCGAATCCACAGGCATGTGACGGTAATTTTGTATCCGCCTTTTGACAGTTTCAAACGGCGTATGTTGTTATATTTATTGGCAGGCAATGGGCTATAAAGTAATATCGGGAGATGTCGTCGCAGAAATGACAATCTTTGGGAAGATATTTTTTTGGAAGGAATTTTTTTGGAAGGAATTTTTTTTGGAAGGAATTTTTGGGGGAGATTTTTTTGGGTATAATTTCGCAAATGTTATATAAAGGAGCATATTTGATGCTGCTGTATTGCATATTTGAGAGGAGGATGAATATGAGTACTGTTTATAGGACTTGAGATACATTATTATTAATGTAACACAAAAACCTGTTGACAAAATCGAACGGATGTTTTATTCTATACAAAACAAGAACGTTTGTTCTCGCAAGCTAAGATTGTGTTATGGATAAACTCCCAGTAGGTCTTACTACAATATCACGGGTAAAACTAAGCGGTAGCCGGCTGTGCCGGCTATAGACAAGAAGAAATGAGGTAAATATGGAAAAGAATGAAAAACTGAAAGCATTGGATGCGGCTATCAGCCAGATTGAAAAGCAGTATGGCAAGGGAGCCGTGATGAAACTGGGAGACCCGGCCAACCAGATGAATGTGGAGACCATTCCCACCGGTTCTCTGAGTCTGGACATCGCCCTGGGACTGGGGGGGATTCCCAAGGGAAGAATCGTGGAGATCTACGGACCTGAGTCCAGCGGTAAGACCACCGTCACACTACATATGATCGCCGAGGTGCAGAAGAGAGGCGGCATCGCGGGATTTATTGACGCGGAGCATGCCCTGGACCCCGTATATGCCAAGAATATCGGTGTAGATATAGACAATCTGTACATCTCCCAGCCGGACAACGGAGAGCAGGCGCTGGAGATCACGGAGACTATGGTGCGTTCAGGTGCCATAGATATCGTGGTGGTTGACTCCGTGGCCGCATTGGTGCCCAAGGCGGAGATAGACGGAGAGATGGGAGATTCCCATGTGGGCCTGCAGGCCAGACTGATGTCTCAGGCGCTGCGAAAGCTGACGGCTGTGATCAGCAAGTCCAACTGTACCGTCATCTTTATCAACCAGCTGCGTGAGAAGGTGGGAGTGATGTTCGGAAATCCGGAGACTACCACCGGCGGCCGCGCATTGAAGTTTTATTCCTCGGTGCGAATGGATGTTCGCCGTATAGAATCCTTAAAGCAGGGCGGTGAGATCATCGGAAACCATACCCGTGTTAAGGTGGTTAAGAACAAGATCGCTCCTCCCTTTAAGGAGGCGGAATTTGATATTATGTTCGGAGAGGGAATCTCCGTGGTCGGGGATATTCTGGACCTGGCAGCCAGCGTGGACATTGTGAATAAGTCCGGCGCATGGTACGCTTACGGCGGAGATAAGATCGGCCAGGGACGGGAAAACGCCAAACAGTATCTGAAAGACAATCCGGCGGTGTGCCAGGAGATAGAGAACAGGGTGAGAGAGCATTACGGACTGAATGGCGGAGTGGAAGCTGACGCTGCCAAGGAAAAGGAAAAATAAAGTCTCATGACAGTGACAGCAATAACGGATGTATCAAAAAAACAGTGTAAGATATGCTTGGATTATGAGCTTTGCTTTGTTCTGTACAAGGGAGAACTGCGTCAGTATGGTATTGCGGAGGGGGAAGAGCTGCCTGAAGAGACCAGACACAAGGTTCTGGAGGAGCTCTTGCCCCGCAGGGCCAAACTGCGGGCCATGAATCTGTTGCAGCGCAGGGATTATACGGAGAGGCAGCTTAAGGATAAGCTGCTTGAGGGCGGTTATCCTGAGAGGACTGCGGACCAGGCGGTTGAGTATGTAAAATCCTATCGTTACATTGACGATATGCGTTATGCGCAGGGGTATCTATCCGCATTTGCGGGCAGAAAGTCCCTGGGGAGGATGGAGCGGGAGCTGCAGCAAAAAGGCATAGCAAAAGATGTTTTGAATCAGGCTGTCCAGACCTGGCAGGAACAGGACGGCGGTCAGGATGAATTGCAGATGGCCTGCGAACTTCTGAGCAAGAAACATTATGACAGGAATTCCACCGACCGCAGAGAACAGCACCGGTTATATAATTTCCTGGCTTACAGAGGGTTTTCCGGAGAGGTTATCCGAAAGGCTCTGTGTATGGATTGGGAGATTTAAATAAAATATTGCTTGACATAACGTTCATTTCGGTTTAAAATTTTATATGTTGTAGATTGCCTGTTAGAATGTGAGCAGTACATACATTCTATATTAGATATTTGTACAATGAAAATTTAATAAGGAGGTGCTCCTGTAATGGATGCAAGTGTTATTATCGGTTGTGCTATTACAGCGGTAATCTGTATCCTTGTGACTGCGATTGTCACGGCGGTTGTTACTTCTGCTTATCAGAAGAAGGTAACGGCATCCACCATCGGCAACGCGGAGGACAAGGCCAGAGAGATTATCGATGAGGCCCTCAAGACTGCGGAGACCAAGAAACGCGAATCGCTGCTTGAAGTCAAGGAAGAGTCCATTCGTACCAAGAATGAGCTGGACAAGGAGATTAAGGAGCGCAGAGCGGAGGCGCAGCGTTATGAGCGCAGGGTTCAGCAGAAAGAGGAAAACATCGATAAAAAAGCTGATGCCATCGAAAAGCGAGAAGCAAACTTGACTGCCCGTGAGGAATCCTTAAACAAGCTTAAGGAAGAAGTTTCCAAGCTTAACGAGCAGAGAGTACAGGAACTGGAAAGAATTTCCGGATTAACCTCTGAACAGGCGAAAGACTACTTATTGAAAATTGTTGAAGATGAAGTGAAGCATGAAACGGCCGTGATGATCAAGGATATGGAGAGTCGGGCCAAGGAAGAAGCAGACAAGAAAGCAAAGGAATATGTGGTATCTGCGATCCAGAGATGTGCGGCAGACCATGTCTCTGAAACCACTATTTCTGTTGTACAGCTTCCTAATGATGAGATGAAAGGACGTATTATTGGTCGCGAGGGACGTAATATCCGTACCTTGGAGACCATGACCGGTGTGGATTTGATCATTGATGATACACCGGAGGCAGTTATTCTGTCGGGCTTTGACCCGATCCGCCGTGAGGTGGCCCGGATCGCTCTGGAGAAACTGATCGTTGACGGCCGTATACATCCTGCCAGAATCGAAGAGATGGTGGAGAAAGCTCAGAAGGAAGTTGAAGTGATGATCAAGGAGGAAGGTGAGGCCGCTACTCTGGAAGTGGGAGTTCACGGTATTCATCCCGAACTGATCAAACTTCTGGGAAGAATGAAGTTTAGGACCAGCTATGGACAGAACGCATTAAAACATTCTATTGAGGTGGCTCAGCTGTCAGGTTTACTTGCAGCCGAGATGGGATTGGATGTGAGATTGGCTAAGCGGGCCGGTCTGCTGCATGATATTGGTAAGGCAGTGGATCATGAGATGGAAGGTTCCCATATTCAGCTAGGTTCCGAGCTTTGTAGGAAATACAAGGAGAATGCTACCGTTATCAATGCCGTGGAATCCCATCATGGCGATGTGGAGGCCACTTCCCTGATTGCGTGTATTGTACAGGCTGCTGATACAATCTCTGCCGCAAGACCGGGGGCCAGAAGGGAAACTCTGGAAACCTATACCAGCAGATTAAAACAGTTAGAAGAAATAACCAACAATTTCAAGGGAGTAGACAAGTCTTTTGCTATTCAGGCAGGTCGTGAAGTTCGAGTGATGGTGGTACCTGAGCAGATTACCGATGCGGATATGGTGCTGCTGGCTCGCGATATCTCTAAGCAGATAGAGGCGGAGCTGGAATATCCCGGACAGATCAAAGTCAATGTGATCCGTGAATCTCGTGTGATTGATTACGCGAAATAATGAAAACCAGTGACAAAAATTTATTAATCTAAAAGAGTTCCGCTTGCGGGGCTCTTTTTTCTGGGATTCTTTTGAAAAAAACTCTTGTCTATTGAGAAAAATTGTAGTAATATATACGGGATGTATGATTGTATACAATTATCCAATCATATTTCTTCCGGGATTGTTGAAATTCCATTAAGATGTTAAGTGTAGAAAGGCTGGGTTTAAAGACATGGAGAGGAAGGCTTATAGGGAGTTAAGCAGAGAAGAGTTGCAGCAGCTGCATGTACAGCTGACAAAGGAATATGAAGACGCAAAGTCCAAGGGATTGCAGCTGGATATGTCCAGAGGGAAGCCCGGTGTGTCACAGTTGGATATGGGTATGGATATTTTTGACGTACTGAATTCCCAGAGCGACATGAAAAGTATGGAGAATGTGGATGTGCGCAACTACGGCGTGCTGGATGGCCTGACGGAGGCTAAGCATATGATGGCGGATATCATGGGCGTATCTGCAGACCATGTGATCGTCTGCGGCAATGCAAGCCTTACCATAATGTATGATACGGTATCCAGATCCATGACGCACGGCGTTATGGGGGAGATGCCTTGGTGTAAGCTGGATAAGGTAAAGTTTCTCTGCCCCGTGCCCGGATATGACAGGCACTTTGCGATCACCGAGCATTTCGGTATTGAGATGATCAATGTGCCCATGACTCCCCAGGGACCTGATATGGATTTGGTGGAGAAACTTGTGAGTGAAGATGAGAGCATCAAGGGAATCTGGTGTGTGCCCAAGTACTCCAATCCCCAGGGCTATAGTTACAGTGATGAGACTGTCCGGCGTTTTGCGGCATTAAAGCCTGCGGCCAGGGATTTTCGGATCTTCTGGGACAATGCCTACGCGGTACATCATCTGTATGAGGACAGACAGGATGAGATATTGGAGATATTGAGCGAGTGTGAGAAAGCCGGTAATCCGGATATGGTATATGAGTTTGCCTCCACCTCCAAGATCAGTTTTTCGGGAGCCGGTGTGGCGGCTATTGCTGCCTCCAAGGGAAATCTGGAATTCATCAGAAAGTCCATGACGATCCAGACTATCGGATATGACAAGATCAATCAGTTGCGGCATGTGCGCTATTTCAAGGACTTTGAGGGTATCAAGGCGCATATGAGAAAACACGCGGCAATCATGCGGCCCAAGTTTGAGGCGGTGCAGGAAGTGTTGGAGAAGGAACTGCTTGGGTTGGAGATCGGCAGTTGGACGAAACCCGTCGGCGGCTATTTCATCTCCTTTGACGCCATGGAAGGCTGCGCGAAGGCAATTGTGGCAAAGTGTAAGGAGGCGGGCGTTACGCTGACCGGGGCCGGAGCTACCTATCCCTACGGCAAGGACCCCAGGGACAGTAATATCCGCATAGCCCCATCTTTCCCCACACCTGAGGAGATGGCCATGGCTACGGATCTGTTTGTACTCTGTGTGAAACTGGTCAGCGTGGAGAAATTGTTGGCGGCCTGACTCATACCGGGTATAGGAGAGTGCAAAAAAATGATGTAACAATAGAATGATAAAATGGCGGCTAGACATACGTAAGGTATGAGACATTACCCCATAGCATATATATAGAGTGTCCATAATTCTATATAGGCGGACAGGTGGGGTATGGGTTTGAAGGCAATCAATAAGCAGCTGATCGTGTTTATAATCGGAGTATGCAGCGGGATCTTACTCGCCAATTTGGTTAAAAGTGAATTGCTGTCGGGAACGGAATTTTTGGGTGACAATGCCTTGTTGCAGGCACGTTATGCCGTGATCGACAGTAGTTCACTTTTTCTGTCTCTGCTGTGGCAGAGACTGGGGGAGGCCACTTTATTCATCCTGCTGTCCACCACGTTTTTGGGTTTGGCAGCAGTATGGTTCTATACGTGCCGCTACGGATTTTCTATGGGCCTTTTGCTGGTTGCGCTGTTTTCCGAACATGGGATCAAGGGTATATTTTTGTTGGCTGTAGGTTTGCTCCCGCAAGCGCTTATCTATGTGCCGACATGGGTATTTTTGTTCGCGCTGGGGGAGAGGACCTGTAGGCGGCTCTATTATATGAACGGCAACGAAGGCCTGGGGGGCCTAAAACGTATAGGAATGCGCCTTTCGGCCCAGGCGGGACTTCTTCTGTTTGTACTGGCTGTGGGCTGCTGGCTGGAGGCATATGTAAATCCCTGGCTGTTACGTCTGGTTCTGAAACTGTTTTGAGACATTCCGTAATACTTTGCTCATGTACTGGCAAATCTGCGTGTAAATGACTATAACTAAAGTGGAATAATATTCAAAAGCAATTTGCAGTGGCACAAGGTCGCGTCAGTCGAAATTGACATGGAATTTCGCGGATGTTATAATCAGTAAGACACATTTGTACCCCGCTATGTCTCCTGTGGCGGCTTTATGAAAAACGTGCATTATGGAGATCCGAAACATAAAGGAAATACATATATGGAAGAACAGATAGAACAATTTGTGATCTACTTACAGCAGGTCAAAGGCTTGTCCGGCAATACGGTGGATTCCTACAGGCGGGATCTGTGCCATCTGGAACAGTATCTAAAAAAAGTGCAGGGGATAACGGATTTACGCGAGACAACTCCCTGCCATCTGGAGGAGTATTTTCAAATGCTGGGCAGGGAAAAAAAGGCGTCTACCGTATCCCGGCGTATGTCCTCAGTTCGGGCTTTTTATCGCTATATGGTAAAGATGTACCTGATAAAAGAGGATATCTCAGAACGGTTACAGATTCCCAGACAGGAACAGGATATGCCGGAGGCTCTTACCGTGGAGGAGGTCAGGCTGCTTATGGAGCAGCCTTTGGGGGACAGGCCCAGGCAGCAGCGGGACCGGGCGATACTGGAACTGCTGTATGCCACGGGCATCAATGTGTCGGAGTTGATCGCGCTGAAGATCTCTGATGTGAATCTTCGGCTGGGTTTTTTACATTGCAAAGTGAGTGGCGGAAAGCGGGTTATTCCCTTTGGCAACCATGCCAGATCGGCCCTGCTGGAATATATGGACAAGGGACGGGAAACGCTGCTGGCAGATATTCGTAGCGATATCCTGTTTGTAAATTACAGCGGGCGTGCAATGAGTCGTCAGGGAGTGTGGAAGATGGTCCGCGGATACGGGAAAAAGGCAGAGATACAAAAAGAGGTGACTCCCCACAGCCTGCGGTATGCCTTTGCCGTGCACCTGATAGAGAACGGTGCGGATCTGCGGAGCGTGCAGGAGATGATGGGGTATTCTGATATGGGGGCTATACAGAAACTGGCGGCCGCCTACCGTCACAATGCCAGAGAGGAATATGTCCTGGCACATCCAAGAGAATGATACACATAATAAAATAAGAAGTTCCATGCTTGCCGCAAAGGTCGGTTCGCATGGAACTTCTTTTGTTTATCACGGTCCATCGTATTTCTGTCAGGCTTATTCATATTCTGCCAGATCAAATATCAGTCTTTCCGTGTCCAGCCATCCCAGGCAGGGGTCGGTGATGGATTTGCCATAGATTCCGCCGCCCACTTTCTGACAGCCTTCTTCAATATAGCTTTCCACCATGACTCCCTTGACCAATCTGTGAATGTCGGCGTTAAGTTTGCGGCTGTGCATAACTTCCTTGACAATGCGGATCTGCTGGGCAAACTGCTTGTTGGAGTTGGAGTGATTGGAGTCTATGATGCAGGCCGGATTCTTGAGATCCATCTTGCCGTACATCTCCATCAGGCGGTTTAGGTCTTCATAGTGGTAGTTGGGGGTACTGTTGCCGTGTTTGCTGGTGGCTCCCCGCAGTACAGTGTGGGCCAGGTCGTTGCCGCTTGTCTGCACCGACCAGCCCCGGTAGATAAAGGAGTGGGGGTGCTGGGCAGCGTACACGGAGTTCAGCATCACGGAAAAATCACCGCTGGTGGGGTTTTTCATCCCTGCGGGAACGTCAAAGCCGCTGACTGTGAGACGGTGCTGCTGGTCTTCCACGGAGCGTGCGCCGATGGCTACATAGGATAGGATATCGGATACATAGCCCCAGTTATCTGGGTACAGCATTTCGTCCGCGGCAGTCAGGCCGGTTTCTTTTATGGCTCTTATATGCATTTTTCGCATGGCGATCAGCCCGGCAAGAAAATCCTCCTGTTTCTGAGGATCAGGCTGGTGTATGATTCCCTTGTAGCCCTCTCCGGTGGTACGGGGCTTGTTGGTGTAAATCCTGGGAATCAAGATCAGCTTATCGGATACTTTATCGTTCAGCGCCGCAAGACGGTTTACATAATCACATACGGAATCTTCGTTGTCGGCGGAACAGGGGCCGATGATCACCAGCAGCTTATTGCTCTTTCCGGTAAGCACCTCCCGTATCTCCCGGTCACGTTCCTCCTTGCGCCGTGCCAGCGCTTGGGGGAGAGGATACCCGGACCGGATCTCATCCGGGGTAGGTAATTTTTCATTAAAAATGAAACCCATTGTATTTTCAGACCTTTCTGTAATTTTTATGATTTCTCTTAAGCAGTACCCATTATAGTACAACGGCAAAAATATGGCAAGCGTTTTGTACTATTTTCCGCGCCAGCTGCGCCGCCACAGACATCCCAGATAGAGTACGCATTGCAGGATCTGGCTGACCAGTATTCCGTACAGGTATCCCTGAATGCCCAGATGGGGCACTGTCATCAGGATGAATGCCAGTCGCACCAGCAGGGAGGTAACATTGATCAGAAACAGGCGTCCGGCCATTCCAAGCCCCTGCAGGATGCTGGACAGGGTGGTGTCCAGATAGAGGAAAGGGCAGATCAGGCTTAAGGAGCGTATAAAATGCCCGGCCAGGGGACTTCGATATAGACCTTCCCCCAAGAGCCGTCCGGTGAGCAGGAAAAGGCCCATGCAGGAAAAGCCCAACAGAAAACAGTATTTTACTGTGCGCAGGATGGCCCGGCGGATGCCCTCATCGTCTCCCCGGGCATAACTCTCGGAGATCATGGGCAGCAACATGACGGACACGGAACCGGTCAGCGCGTTGGGGAAAAAGATCATCGGAAAGGCCATGCCGGTGAGTACACCGTATACGCTGAGGGCCGTGGCGTTGTCATAGCCGTAGCTGCGCAGTCCGGCGGGAATGGAAACCGACTCCACGCTTTGCAGGAGATTGAGCACAATCCGGTTTGCGGTGAGAGGGATTACCATTCCCAACAGCTGCGCGTAGCCGAAAGCGTTAGAGGGATGCCGCCCGGGAGCGGCCGCCTGCCGGAAACGGTGATACCACGCCGCCGCCAGAGCAGCCAGCATGGAACAGCCTTCCCCTATTGTCAGACCAAGAACCGCCACATTGATGGAGGGGGTATGCCCCTGGGCCATTATGGAGGCGGAGACAAGATAGACACAGGCCACCCGGCAGCATTGTTCCAAAAGCTGTGTGCCCGCAGGCACCCCCGCCTTTTTAATACCGTAAAAATATCCGTTGATACAGGCGTGGATGGCGCTCAAAGGAACGGAGGGGGCCAGGATGCGGATCATGGAGGCTGTCCTGGGTTCCCGGAGCAGACTCACCGCGATGAAATCGCTGCCCATATAGAGCGCCGCCGTGCAGGCGAGAGACAGGGGAACCGTCAGGATCAGCCCCATCACCATTGGGCGGCGGGAGGGGAACTGGGTGTTTTCAAGCCCTGCCTGGGCAGCTACAAATTTGGAGATGGCAGTCTGAAACCCTGCGGCAGTGAGAGAGAAGGACAGGGCCAGCACGGGAGACAGCAGCTGATAGATCCCCATTCCCTCCTCGCCGAACAGGCGGGACAGATAGATACGGTAAAAAAATCCGATGATCCGGGTGATCAGCCCGGTAACGGTCAGTATGGCGGTACCCATGATAAGCGGATGCCTGGTATGGGGCCGAAAACGGGTTTTGGCGGAGCTTGGCATGGAATTCCTCTTATCCGTTTGTTTTCTTAATTTATATTGCGGGATTGTCTTTGCTATGCGTAGTAGTTATTTTTCACAGGGGAGCCGGTGCGGGACGCTCCGGAGGGATACATTTTCTTCCGCGTCCATTATAGCCAGATCGGAAACGCTGCCGGCACCGGAGCTCTGACATCTATGTATCTTGTCAAATGCGGAATAGGGCGTTCTTTCAGAACTCCGATTTAATAGCTCCTTATGTAATAGTTGCCAGGCACCTGTATTTTCAGACGGCCTGTCCTAAATGATTATTTATATGGAGCATCACATTGTAAAGGGGAGTAATGCAGTGCGGAGAATTCTGCAAGAAATCTGAGAAGTTGACAGAACTTGGCAGTCGTGTTATATTAAATCTTAGTAAAATGCTAGGAATTAAACGTTGATTCCAGAAAGCCCTTTTTTATGCATGTGCACTAAGATGATCGGATATGCAACACATAGGTTCAGGGTGTTTGAAGGAATCATGGAATTGTACAGCAAGTTCCCGAAGGGGGGCGCTGAACGATATCCGTGCACTTGCGGTGGGATATCATTCATGTGCAGTGTATGTTGTAAGAATATACGGAACACGGATTAAGTACAGGAGGAATTACGGTGATATATTTAGACAATGCGGCCACCACCCGGACGGCGCCGGAAGTCGTGGAGGCTATGTTTCCTTTTTTCAGCGAAAATTATGGCAACGCCAGCAGTATATACGGTCTGGGTTCAACAAGCAAAAAGGCGCTAAACCATGCCCGGAGGACACTGGCGGAGGCTCTGGGAGCCAGGCAGGAGGAGATTTATTTTACTGCGGGAGGTTCCGAGGCGGACAACTGGGCCTTGAAAGCGGCGGCGGAGGCATATGGAGATAGGGGAAAGCATATTGTCACCACCCGGATTGAGCATCACGCGGTGCTGCATACCTGTGAATATCTGGAAAAGCAGGGCTATGAGGTGACTTATGTGGGCGTGGACGAAAACGGTGTCGTGGGTCTGGAGGAGCTTGAGGCCGCTATCCGGCCGGATACGATACTGATCTCGGTGATGTATGCCAACAATGAAGTGGGCACACTGCAGCCCATCCGTGAGATCGGGCAGATAGCTCATGACAGAGGAATACTGTTTCACACGGATGCGGTACAGGCGTTCGGACAGCTGCCCATCCGGGTGGACGAACTGCATATTGACATGCTCAGCGCCAGCGCCCACAAGGTAAACGGTCCCAAGGGGGTGGGATGCCTGTATGTCCGCTCCGGTATAAAGCTGGGCAGTTTTATCCACGGTGGTGCCCAGGAGCGTTCCCGCCGGGCGGGAACGGAAAATGTTCCCGGCATCGTGGGCTTTGGAAAAGCGATAGAGCGGGCCGTGCGCATTATGCCTGAGAAGATCAAAAGGGAGACGCAGCTGCGGGATTATCTCATTGAGCGGATCTGTGAAAAGATTCCCTATTGTCATCTAAACGGGGATCGTGACGGGCGGTTGCCCGGCAATGTGAATTTTAGTTTCCGTTTTGTGGAGGGGGAATCCGTACTTATTATGCTGGATATGAAGGGTATCTGCGCCTCCAGCGGTTCGGCCTGCACCTCCGGGGCGCTGGACCCCTCTCATGTGCTGCTGGCTATGGGACTGTCCCATGAGCTTGCCCACGGTTCACTGCGTATGACCTTGTCAGAGGAGAATACGGAGGAGGAGATGGACACGGTGGTGGATGCCCTGGTGGAGATTATCGGGAAACTGCGGGCCATGTCGCCGTTATATGAGGACTTTATAAAGTCTCGGACAGGAGAAGAACATGTACAGTGAAAAAGTGATGGATCATTTTCAGAATCCCCGGAATGTGGGAGAGATAGAGGAGGGCAGCAGGGCAGATATTGTAAAGAAACAGATACAAAATGAAACATAAAAAGCATTTTAGATAATTTACGGGAAGGATTAATTTATGTGCTCAAAGGGGAAATATTGGAAATCACTGTTGGGAGTATTATTATTGTATATTTTTTTCTTGGCTGCCTGTGGTAAGGAGGAGCCGGAGTATGGGTATTTGCCTTCCTTCGTATCCGTACCGGATACGATTTTTCAAACAATGCCACGGTACGTGATAGCGGAGGAGGGAATCTATACGATTGCGGATACTGCAAGAAATGCCGCAGTCAGCTTGTATAGCTTTGAGACTGGGGAAAAACAAAAGATATTTAATTGCTCTATTCAGGGACAGGCAGTGGGATTGGGAACAGGCGGCGGGGAGAAACGGCGATTAACCGCGCTGTTCATGGTATATGATAAAGATGAGAATGGGAATGAGATTTATTCGGAGCGCAGTAGCTTGTTGCAATGCTATACGTTAGAGGGGCAGTTATGTTGGGAGCATGAGATAGAGGAAGAATCAGGGCCGGAGGGAGCTTACAATCTGTTTGTGGCGCAGAACGGCAGAGTTTATGTTGAGATGAGAAATTATCTTTATGTGTTTTCATCAGAGGGACAATTGCTTGAACAGTTGGAATATCCTGATGGGGAGGGGTATTCCCTTGGAACAAATGATGTGTTCGCCTGTGACGATACGGGGGAAACGTATCTGATCCGGGCCAGTAAAGGTGGAGCGGTTGCTGAAGACAGCCAGTATAAATTGTATAGCTGGGATATGGAGAAGGGAACTCTGGAGGAACAGGGCGTGGTGGACAGGAAATGTCCTGTTCAGACAATGGGCGGAAAAGGTCTGTTTTTCAGAGACAGTGACAGGGTGTACCAATTTGATCCGTCATCCGGGGAGATGACGCCGCTTTTTTCCTTGACAGAGAATATGATCAGCGCACACAAAGTAAGAAATGTGATGCGGACTGAGAATGGCTGGAAAGTATTATGTGCGGATAATTACAGTGGTTTGGGTACGAGACTTGCAACGTTGGAGTGGGGAGTTTTGGGGGAGACAGAATCGTTGTATATAGGCGCTATCAATACAACTGCGTATAATGAAGAGGCGATTCTTTTTAACCAGCGGCATCCGGAGTATTTGGTGCGTATTCGCGACTTTAGCAATGATGACCCCAAGGATCTTGGATTGACACAGCTGCAACTGTCACTGGTAAATAAGGACGCTCCGGATCTGGTACAGATCTGGAACAGGGAGACTTTTTTGAACTACGGGCGGAAAGGCTGGCTGGAGAGTCTGACTCCTTATGTGGAGAAAAGTGAGAATATAGATATGGACGACTTCATCCCGCATGTGCGGGATACTATGACTGTGGAGGGAGAGCTCTATTGTTTGCCCAGCACATTTAACGTATCTACGCTGGTGGCACCCGTTAGCGCAGTGGGCGATAGATCTAACTGGACGATAGAGGAATTTCTGGACTTTATGGAGGAATATCCCAATGCGCTCTTTTCATCTAATACAAGAAAAGAGGATGTGTCTGCCCGGAAGGTTGGGGTATTGACAGCAGCGCTCCACAGGGGACTGGAAGGATTTGTGGACAGCGAGCATGGAAAAGTAGATCTGAATAATGAGCGTTTTCGCGGTTTATTAACCAGGATCAACGGATTGCGGATTGATGAAAGCGAGGGAGCCGTTTCCGGAGATGCTGAGCGCCGGATTGAAGAAGGGCAAGTACTGTTGAGTGAGAAAAGCCTATCCTGTCTGGATGCAATATGCCAGTGGGAGAGGATATATGGAGAACCGGTCACGTTGATCGGATATCCTACGGCAGAGAGAGAAAGCGGGGGCGGGCGTCTCATGGTATCCCAGCCACTGGGGATTGTGAGCAAATCCCGGCATAAGGACGCGGCTTGGTGCTATTTGGAAGAATCTTTTTTGAAATCATCGGCGGAAATAGAAGAAGGATTTCCGGCGCGGCAGGAGGGATTGGAAAAGCTGATAGCACAGGAGCAAAAACCGGGCAATGGCAACGGAAATTATAGTGCTGGTTTTGATGAAAACGGGAACAGGGGTAATTCTTATCTGTCCAGGCGGCACACGGATATGATCTGGAATGCTATCAATACGGCAGTTGCCGATGATCCGGTACTGCAAAGTATAATGCATATCATACGCGAGGAAACTTCTTTTTACTTCTCTGGCACCAAGAGTCTGGACGAGGTGATCGAAGTCATAGAGAGCCGGGCGGAGCTGTATTTTAACGAGAACAAATAATTTCGGACTCCCCCATCCGCCCGAATATATTGCTTGTAGATGTAAAGTGGAGTCCTCCGGAACTCCACTTTAACTGATATTATATGATGTGTGAGCAGCCTATTCTGTGGTCCCGGTCCTGTCTCGGCAGAACACAGACAGGGCTTATTATTATAAAGCATACCCGCATCAGGAAAGAAAACATGGAATTCTGATATGAATTATGATATTGTTAATATGGCGGTAGTAATGCGGCATAGGGAAAAATTGAGTAAAAGCATTTAAAGAAAGAAGATCATACATGGATTTAATGCAGCTTATGAAAAAAAAGATATTATCCCAGAACATGAAAGAAGTGTTGTTATGCTTAATTTGGTATAGCCTGTTGCTGGGTATTTGCAATACCATATTTTACGTTGTGTATTTGAAATGTGGCTATGTCTTTTATTCCGCATTGACATTGGCAAACTATCGTTTTTGGCTGTTCAATTGGATCATATGCTGTGTTTTTGCGATATCTGGCAGAAAAAGACTGATTCGCTGGATGGCGGTAGGATGTATAGCATCCGTTTTTATGGCGCAAATATTTGGATTTTTCACTGTGCGCCAGTCTGTTTTAAAATTTGATGACTCAGATATGGCTATTCCTTTTGGAATAATTATTTGCCTGATAATTGGATTTATTCTGGATTGGAGAAAAAACAGAAGATTCGGAAAGATTGAATATTTCTGCTTTCTGCTTGTTGTTTTGGCATATTTAATTATGGAAATGCATTTTGTCGACATGATGCGGATGCATACTGGTGCGGAAAGAGGTTATTTGGCCGGTTATGAACAGGCAATCCGGGATGCGGAAATAGGGCGTCATATTGATGTTTCTGATAGAAGTGAAAAGGTAGCGCAAGAGGGCTTTCGCTCTGGAAGTCCTGAATGGAGCGGATATCTGCAATACTATTCCAGTGGCTACAGCACAGGACAACAAGACACACAAAATAATTAGATACTATATATGCAGGTGTCCGGCGAAGTTTTACAGTGAGCTTGTGCAGTGGATTGAAATGCAGGCAAGTCATTCGGAGAAATGGGAGCGGTATCGTACACTGGCAAGCAAGGACGAGGGAAGACAGAGAACATGAAACAGAGAGTAGTAGTGGGCATGTCGGGGGGAGTGGACTCCTCGGTGGCGGCATATTTATTGCAGCAGCAGGGATATGAGGTGATCGGTGTCACCATGCAGGTCTGGCAGGGTGAGGATATGGGGCAGCAGGCCGTTCAGGGAGGGTGCTGCGGGCTGTCGGCGGTGGAGGATGCCCGGCAGGTGGCTGAAATACTGGGTATTCCTTATTATGTAATGAATTTCAGGCGGGAATTCCGGGAAAAGGTGATGGATTATTTTGTTGCGGAATATCTTCGGGGACGGACTCCCAACCCCTGTATCGCCTGTAACCGCTATGTGAAATGGGAATCCCTGCTGCGGCGCAGTCTGGAGCTGGGGGCGGACTATATCGCCACCGGCCATTATGCCCGGGTGGACAGGCTGGAGAACGGGCGCTATGCGATCAGAAACTCCGTGACGGCTAAAAAGGATCAGACTTACGCTCTGTACAGCCTGACCCAGGAACAGCTTGCACATACGCTGATGCCGGTGGGAGAATATACCAAGGAGGAGATACGGCAGATCGCTCTGAAACAGAGTCTGCCGGTGGCTCACAAGCCGGACAGTCAGGAGATTTGCTTTATTCCGGACGACGATTACGGGGCGTTCATCGACCGGGAGGCTCCGGGAGAAGTGCCGCCCCCCGGCAATTTTGTCACGCAGGACGGACAGGTATTGGGGCGGCACAGAGGGATCACACACTATACCGTGGGGCAGCGTCGGGGACTGGAGCTGGCCATGGGGCACAGGGTCTTTGTGACGCAGATCAGGCCCGAGACAAACGAGGTGGTCATCGGGGAGAACGAGGATACATTTACCCGGAGGGTACTCTGCGACAGAGTGAATTTCATGGCGGTGGAGGATTTGACCGGGCCTGAGAGAGTTATGGCTAAGATACGGTATAATCACGGGGGCGCTCCCTGCGTGATCGAGAAACGGCGGGATGGAAAAGTACTGTGCAGCTTTGAACAGCCGGTCCGGGCCCCGGCTCCGGGCCAGGCGGTAGTATTTTATGACGGAGAGTATGTGCTGGGAGGCGGAACGATCCTGTAAGTCATGAAACCGAACAGGCACGGCTGCATAGAATAAAAGAGACAGCGACGCCCCCAAGTGGCCTGTCGCCGGGAAGAAACATACCGGGGCCGGTCACGGGCAGGAGCTGCGTGCCATGTGTAAGATACTGGAAAAGAGGGTAAAAGAATGGATATGCAACTGGGTGGAAACCGCAGAAGAGAAAAGAGTTATCGGGGCGTACAGGGCACTATCGTGAGTATAGAGCCTACCAGGATCGGCAATCGCCGGGCGGACCGCTGTTTGATGTTTGTGGGACTGGAAAATCAAGACGGGGATCTGGTGAATTTTATGGTTTCTCCCACCACCTTTGTGCTTGATTTTGTGATGTTGCGGGAGGGAATGGAAGTGACCATGTATTACCGCACAGATGAGCCGGTACCGCTTATCTATCCGCCTCAGTACAGGGCGGCGGTAGTAGTTCCAAAGATGATGGGCCAAATGGTGGACGTGGATTATTACAACAAGTCTCTGCTAAACAGGGACATGACGCTGCAGCTGAACTTAAACGGCAGCGTAGATATCACCACCACCAATAATCAGCGCTTTATGGGAAACCCCGCAAACAATGATCTGGTGGTGGTGTACAGCAGCTCCACCAGGAGCATACCGGCCCAGACTACGCCTTCAAAGATCGTGGTGCTATGCCCTATAAGCGTATAAACTCCGGATGACGCTTTTCAAAAACAGCATAATATCGGAAACCGCATTCCCGCAGCGCCTCCTCCGCCCTGTGGAAATCGGCGGCAATATGGGCGGGATCATGGGCATCGGAACCGATGGTGATGATCTCGCCCCCTTTTTGCCTGTAACGGCGCAGGACCCCGGTGCAGGGATGTACGTCCCGCAGTCCGTCTTCAATCCCGCCGGTGTTGATCTCCAGACCCTTTTCCTTTTCCAGCAGCAGATCTATGATCTGATCCAGCAGATCGCGATATCTTTCATAACAGTAGTCCCGGTCTTTTTCCGGGCCGTAGCGTATTACATAGTCAAGATGTCCATATACGTCAAAATTATCAAA
Source organism: uncultured Acetatifactor sp. (assembly GCA_910577235.1). Lineage (GTDB taxonomy): Bacteria > Bacillota > Clostridia > Lachnospirales > Lachnospiraceae > Acetatifactor. The sequence continues at coordinate 69,933 of CAJTMX010000016.1, forward strand.
CTTTTTGATATTGTCGATCACGGATTGAAAATATTCCCGGTATGCCTCCTCCTGGCTGCGTCCCTGGTAAAAAGCCGGATAGTAGGGGTCTTTGCCTGCGCATATATGGGAGGACCCGATGATAAAGTCATAGTCGTGAGCCTTGGCAAAGACGGCGTTCTGCCGCATAAGATGGGGCTGCAGGCCAAGTTCCACTCCGAACAGGAGCTGTATCTGTCCGGCATACTTTTCCCGCAGACGGATCAGGTCGTACAGGTAGGCATCGGCGTTCAGCTCAAACATGCCCTGGGGGGTGTCCTCCGATACCGGAAAGTCGAAATCGTTGTGTTCGGTAAAACACATGTGAGTCAGTCCCCGGCGGATACCCTCCCGGATCATATCCTCCATGGGGGTGTCCGAATCTCCCGAGTGGAATGAATGCAGATGGCAGTCGGCAGTGATGTGCATGGTTTTGTCTCCTTTCGGTTTTTTTTGCCATGATTTAGCTTATTGTAAAACGGTTAATCGTGAACACTGGAATGTGCGAAAAATTATGGTATGTCCAGCCGGTTCGCGATCATCCATCCAATGTTATCATATATCGTATAGTAACGGTTTGTTCTGGATTTGTCAAATGAAAATAGTTGCAGTAAGCCGTGCCGCAATTATTAACAAACTGTAAAAATTCCCAGTTTTGCCAATTATTTTTGATTTACATCTTGAATTTTGGACAGGAATTAGGTAAAATAACTGTGTTGACAAAATTTTGACAATCCGCGGTTACCCGGTAACGGCAGGCTGCGGGATTATAAGTCAAAACAAAATATATTTTAGGAGGAAACTAAAATGGCAGTAAGAGTAGCAATTAATGGTTTTGGCCGTATTGGTCGTCTGGCTTTCAGACAGATGTTCGATGCAGAGGGCTATGAGGTAGTGGCTATCAACGATCTGACCAGCCCCAAGATGCTGGCGCATCTGCTGAAGTATGATTCTTCTCAGGGCAAGTATAAGTACGCTGACAGTGTAGTGGCCGGCGAGGACAACATCACTGTGAACGGCAAGACCATCACCATCTACAAAGAGGCAGACGCTTCCAAGCTTCCCTGGGGTGAGCTGAAGGTAGACGTGGTTCTGGAGTGTACCGGTTTCTACACCTCCAAGGATAAGGCTTCCGCGCACATCACTGCCGGCGCCCGCAAGGTTGTTATCTCTGCTCCCGCAGGCAATGACCTTCCTACCATCGTATACAATGTAAACCACGACACCTTAAAGCCTGAGGATACCGTTATTTCCGCAGCTTCCTGCACCACCAACTGCCTGGCTCCCATGGCTAAGGCACTGAATGATTTCGCAGCGATCCAGAGCGGCATCATGACCACTGTTCACGCTTATACCGGCGACCAGATGATCCTGGACGGTCCTCAGAGAAAGGGCGATCTGAGAAGAAGCCGCGCAGGCGCTTGCAATATCGTTCCCAACTCCACCGGAGCAGCTAAGGCCATCGGTCTGGTTATTCCTGAGCTGAACGGCAAGCTGATCGGTTCCGCGCAGCGTGTACCCACCCCCACCGGTTCCACCACGATCCTGGTAGCCGTTGTCAAGGGTGAGGTTACCAAGGAAGGCATCAATGCCGCTATGAAGGCAGCCGCTACAGAGTCCTTTGGCTACAATGAGGACGAGATCGTATCTTCCGATGTGATCGGCAGCACCTACGGTTCCATCTTCGATGCTACCCAGACCATGGTTTCCAAGATGGAAGACGGCAACTCTCTGGTACAGGTTGTTTCTTGGTATGACAATGAGAACAGCTACACCTCTCAGATGGTTCGTACCATTAAGTATTTCAGCGAGCTGGCATAAGCAGTTTGAATGAAGACCTAATAAGGGTCCGGTCCTTGGACCGGGCCCTTAACTTTTAAGTTTAGCGTCGCCCCGCCCCGCATACAAAATTAGATTGTTCTGCCAGATAGGAAACCGGGAGGGCGGACGGAACTTTTAATAGAAAAGGAGATTAAAGATATGGGCTTAAACAAGAAATCCGTTGATGATATCAACGTAAAGGGAAGAAGAGTTCTGGTCAGATGTGACTTTAACGTGCCTTTAAAGGGCGGCGAGATCACCGATGAGACCCGTATCGTGGCAGCGCTGCCCACGATTCAGAAATTGATTAGCGACGGCGGCAAGGTGATCCTTTGCTCCCATCTGGGCAAGGTAAAGGAAGGTCCCAACGAGAAGGAGTCTCTGGCACCTGTTGCCAAGAGACTGTCCGAGAAACTGGGCAAGGAAGTAGTGTTTGTGGCGGACTACAATGTGACCGGCGAGGCTGCCACTGCAGCGGTAGCGGCTATGAAGGAGGGAGATGTGGTGCTGCTGCAGAACACCCGTTTCCGCGGTACAGAGGAGACCAAGAACGGCGAGAAGTTCTCTCAAGAGCTGTCTGATCTGGCGGACGACTATGTATGTGACGCTTTCGGCTCCTCCCACAGAGCACATGCCTCCGTTGAAGGTGTGACCAAGTGCATCACTGCCAAGGGTGGCTCCAATGTGGTAGGTTATCTGATGCAGAAGGAGATCAACTTCCTGGGCAATGCCGTGGAGAATCCTGTTCGTCCTTTCGTGGCTATCTTAGGCGGCGCCAAGGTTGCCGACAAGCTGAATGTTATCTCCAACCTGCTGGAGAAGTGCGATACGCTGATCATCGGCGGCGGCATGGCCTATACTTTCCTCAAGGCACAGGGCTATGAGATCGGCAAGTCTCTGGTGGACAATGAGAAACTGGATTACTGCAAGGAGATGATGGCCAAGGCTGAGAAACTGGGCAAAAAGCTGCTGCTCCCCGTGGATTCCGTAACCATCGCCGAGTTCCCCAACCCTATCGACGCTCCCGTGGAGACAGAGGTATATGATGTGGAGAATATGCCCGCCGACAGAGAGGGCTGTGATATCGGCCCCAAGACCGCCGCTATGTACGCGGAGGCGGTTAAGAGCGCCAAGACCGTAGTTTGGAACGGCCCCATGGGCGTATTTGAGAATCCCACTCTGGCAGCCGGTACCATCGCGGTAGCCAAGGCTCTGGCCGAAACGGACGCTACAACGATCATCGGCGGCGGAGATTCCGCGGCGGCAGTGAACCAGCTGGGATTTGGCGACAAGATGAGCCACATTTCCACCGGCGGCGGCGCGTCTCTGGAATTCCTGGAGGGCAAGACCCTTCCCGGTGTGGCGGCAGCTGACGACAAGTAAAATTATGAAGAAATCGAGGGAAAAAATATGGCCAGAAAGAAGATTATTGCCGGAAACTGGAAGATGAACATGACTCCCAGCCAGGCAGTAGAACTTGTAAATACCTTAAAGCCCCTGGTGGTCAACGACGAGGTGGATGTGGTGTTCTGCGTGCCCGCCATTGATATCATCCCCGCCATGGAGGCGGCAAAGGGCACCAATATCCAGATCGGCGCTGAGAACATGTATTATGAGGACAAGGGCGCTTATACAGGAGAGATCGCTCCTAATATGTTGACGGACGTGGGTGTAAAATATGTGATCATCGGACATTCCGAGAGAAGAGAGTACTTTGCCGAGACAGACGAAACTGTGAACAAGAAGGTTCTGAAGGCTTTCGAGCATGGCATTACCCCCATCATCTGCTGCGGTGAGTCTCTGACTCAGAGAGAGCAGGGCATCACTATCGACTGGATTCGCCAGCAGATCAAGATCGCTTTCCTGAATGTGACTGCCGTACAGGCGGCTACAGCTGTTATCGCCTATGAGCCTATCTGGGCCATCGGCACGGGCAAGGTGGCTACCACTCAGCAGGCACAGGAAGTATGTAAGGCTATCCGCGACTGCATCGCCGAGATCTATGACGAGGCAACCGCGGCGGCTATTCGTATCCAGTACGGCGGTTCCGTATCTGCCTCCAGCGCTCCCGAGCTGTTTGCACAGCCCGATATTGACGGCGGTTTGGTAGGCGGCGCATCTTTGAAACCGGATTTTGGAGCTATCGTCAACTACAATAAGTAAACGTAAAAGCCAGATAAAAAGCACCGGACGGCGGGCGATATACAATATGCCCGATATCCGGTGCTTTTGGCTCTGTAAAATTCAGTCGGTTTCCCGGCTTTCAGTTTTCTTCCGCTACTTTTTCGGTCTCAGCGGCACCTTTTCCCTCCGTGATCTGTTCCCCCACTCCGGCCTCCAGGTCTTCCACTTCTTTCTGTACGGACTGCAGTTTGGTATCCAGATGGATAGCGCGCAGGATCAGGTTCACATCCTCGGGGGAGAACAAGCCGATCGCTTTGGAGAGCTGTCCGAGGTTGTCTCGATTTACCTTGAGATGTCCGCCGCCGGAGAGAGGGATATTGATAACCTTTTTGGGGTCTGTCATGTCTCCCAGACATATGCTGTTAGTCTTTTCGTCACAGCTGAATTGTACGCCGTTGTATGTGATCACTCCGTCTTTGGCAAGATAGCCATAGGGGACTTTGGGCGCTGCGCTGCGAATGGTATTGATCAACTGTTTCTGAAACGGATTGCCGTTCGATTCCGTTTTGTCGGTTCTGAGGTTGCGTCCTCTCTCAAAAGCTGCCGCTGTCGTTTCCGTACCGATCTTCATTATGTCTTCCTCCTTATGTCCACATTGATAAAGCCACGGACGGCATAGACTCCCTGTCCATGCCATCCGTGGCTTACAATCGTTTTCCTGCTATAGATATCGGCATATTTCCATAAAGATTTATCGGGCAGAATAGTCGTTTTATGCCAACTCATGACGTCATTTGACGCGCCTGATTTGTGCATTGCGAAAACGCGATATTTTTGCTACAATAAATGAGATAGAGAGTGTTAGAAATGATCCTTTCCGCAGGTTTTTTGTTCAGTTCTCAGATATTTTATAGGCGTTTGTGGTAAGACTTGCCTTGCCGGGAATTGGGTATGGGTAAGAATCCGCGGAGCAGAGTTCGGAGGTATCTCAATATAGAAGGAGAAAAAGTATGGTATTTAAGTGCAAGAACTGTGGCGGCAATTCAGTCTACAGCCCCGAGAAAAAAATGATGTACTGCCCTTTTTGCGACAGCGAGAAGAGCGAAGAGAGACAGCACGAACATGCCCAGATGCAGCTTTGCCCCAACTGCGGCGGAGAAGTTACATATACGGAGCATACATCGGCCCTGCAATGCCCTTATTGCGATCACTATATTATTTTGGATGAGCGGGTAGAAGGGGCGTATGCACCGGGCAGGATCATTCCATTTAAGATGGGCAAGGAGAGTGTTAAGGCACTGATACGGGAAAAATTTAAAAAGTGTACTTTCGCTCCCACGGATTTTCTGTCTGAGGTTCGTCTGAACACCATGACCGGAGAATACATACCCTTTTGGATGTATAATTATCATACCCGCTGTCAGTTTCAGGGAGAGGGCGTAAAGCGCCGTGTCTGGGTGGCAGGCAATGTGGAGTATACTGAATCCTCCTACTATCAGGTGGTGAGGGATATGAGCATTGATTTTGAGGGAATCCCGGCGGATGCCTCGGTGAAGATGCCCGATGGCATCATGGACCTGTTGGAGCCGTACAATTATGCGGAGCTGGTTCCCTTTCAGCCGGAGTATATGTCCGGGTTCCTGGGAGAGAAGTACAATATGGCCGCCGAGATGATCGAGAACAGGGCCCATGCCAAGATGGAGAGCAGCGCCGCCTCCATGCTGCAGCAGAGCATCAGCGGGTATTCTTCTCTGACACCCGCCAACCGGAGCATCACGGCTCCAAATCCGGGCACGGAGTTCGACTTGCTGCCTGTGTGGATATACCGTTATACCTATAAAGACAAGGAGTATCCTTTCTATGTGAACGGGCAGACTGGGAAGATTATTGGGACTACTCCCATCTCCGCAGCTAAGGTATGGGCTTACGGAGCTACATTGTGGGCTTGCCTGACCGCCATTATAGCGATGATAGGCTGTATGGTGATGTAAATATACCGTATATTTTTTCCCAGGATTTAGCTGGGAGAGTATGCCAGACATTGGATCTGATGATTCATAAATTCAAGGAGAAATATAAAATGGAAATTGATTTTAAGAAGGAAGCTAGGAAACAATATCTGCATTTCTTTCGCTTTTGGTTTATCATTGTAGGTATACTGCTTGTGGTGACTGTTTTTGCGGTGATCGGAAAGAGTATGATGCGTACCGAGAGAGAAAGGCACAACAGCCAATCGCCTACAGAACGGGTATTTGATTACGCGGAAGTATTGACTGATCAGCAAGAAAATGAACTGCGGGAGTTGATTGCGGAAAAAGAGGCTCAGATTGGCTGTGATCTTGTGCTGGTGACTATGCGGCAGCCGGTGGAGGGCAGTGAGGCCAAGGAGACATACAATTACCGCTATACGAGCTGGGAACTGAACATGCAGGATATTGCCGATGATTTTTATGATAACAACGCCTATGGATACAATGCGCCGCACGGAGATGGCGCGCTGATCCTGGACAATTGGTATGAGGATCAGGAGGGAACTCATCTGTCTACCAGCGGCAGGGTATTTGAGAGATTCGGAAACTATGATATAGACGCAGCATTGTCCTGGGTGGATCGGTATATTGAGAGTGATCCGCAGAAGGCATACAGCGCCTGTATTAATTATATTGCCGATAGAATGAGCGGTCATAGCGGCGATATCGGCACATCGATTTTGATGCTGGCTGCCATCGTTCCTCTTATCGTGGCCGGAGTATTTGTGGGTACCCATCTGCGCAGCAAGCAGGGTAAAAAAACTACCACAGCCACCACCTATATCGTAGGCGGAAAACCGGTGATGAATCAACAGAGGGATGATTTTGTCCGCAAGCACGTGAGTCAAAGGCGGATACAGACCAGCTCCTCCTCAGGAGGCGGACGGGGCGGCGCTCATGTCAGCAGTGGAGGCCATACTCACGGCGGCGGTAGCCATCGAAGATAAAATCACACAGGAAAAGGCGGGAAAGTAAAACATAAAAAAGAAACATCCACATGACGGTATGGATGTTTCTTTTTTATTATAAATATTATTACAAAATCATTTATGCCATCTGGTTAACGGCTTTGCTTAAGCGGGACACCTTTCTGGCGGCATTATTCTTGTGATAAATGCCCTTGGATGCAGCCATCTCAATGGTCTTGGTAGCAGCCTTCAACTCGGTCTCGGCGGCAGCCTTGTCCCCGGACTCAATAGCGGTCAGCACCTTTTTGATAGCGGTCTTAGTGCCGGACTTAATGGATTTATTCCTATCGGCCTTCGTACGGTTTACCAGAATTCTCTTTTTTGCGGATTTAATATTTGCCAAGATTACACCTCCAATTACAGTACATTTGTGTTGTTGTCGCTTGGTTTATCTTAGCCAGACACGGAGGACTAAGGTAAACATACTCTTGTATTTTAGTAAAAGAATGGAAATTTGTCAATACATAAAACTGAAAAAAACGCAAAAACTGATATAGAAATTTGTAAAAAGGAGAATTCATATGAGCGGGTTTCAGGTAAGGACGGATCTGGCTCTGGAGGCCAGGGAGAGCATCACGGAGGCTGAGAGCGAACTTCGGGGCGTCCGGGTGGATGAGTACTATCAGGAGCAGGAGGACATACGGGTCACAAAGGTTATGATCGACACCAAAAACGCGGCGAAAGCCATGGGAAAACCCATAGGCACTTATGTCACCATAGAGGCCCCCTCTCTGCTGGAACCGGATGAGGACTACCACAGAGAGATTTCGGAATGTCTGTCAGGGGAACTGATGCAGATGATGGGACAGGAGAAGGAAGAACTCTCGGTGCTGGTGGTAGGACTGGGCAACAGAGAAGTTACGGCGGATGCGCTGGGGCCTCAGGTGGTGGATAATCTGTTTATAACCCGGCATATTGTAAAGGAATATGGGTCCGCCGCCTACAATAAGAAACGTATGAATCTGATCAGCAGTATTGAGCCGGGGGTAATGGCCAAGACGGGTATGGAGACTGCGGAGATCATTAAAGGCGTGGTGACGGAGACCAGTCCGGATATGCTGATCGTTATAGACGCGCTGGCAGCCCGCAGCACCCGACGTTTAAACAGAACCATTCAGATTACCAATACCGGGATTCAGCCGGGGTCGGGTGTGGGGAATCATCGCAATGCCCTGACAGAGGAGAGTCTGGGCGTACCGGTGATCGCAATCGGGGTTCCCACAGTGGTGGATGCCGCTACCATCGTGGGAGACGCGCTGGAGCGCATCATGGAGACGGAGAAAGAATTTGACCGGGTAAAATATATGGGAAATCATCGTACCGCATTCGCAGAGCTAAACAATATGTATATGACGGGTAAGGATATTGATGCGGTGGTGAAAAGGGTCAGTTACACGTTGTCGGAGGGGATCAATATGGCGCTGGAGTGCCAGGCCTGAGTGAAACGGGCGTCTGCTATGGAATGTCGCAGGCCGGGTATGCATATAGTAATAGGGATGAACCGGGTGAAAGCGGGTGAGGCCTGTCAAACGCAGGATCAGAAATAGAATAGTTCCCGTCATTGTGGCGTGCGGTATCCTGTTAACCATATGGCAGGCGCTGACAGGCGGAGATGAACATTCCCGGCAGGAGAGTTTGTCTGCGCGCCTGTTTCGGGCCGGATATGAAGAGAGCGCGGAAGAACTGCTGCCGGTTTTGACATGGGGACAGGAGCAGCCGGAGGGTGCTGCGATAACCCGGGAGGCGTTGGAGGAATGGATGCCCGGATATCTCTACCAGACCCAGACCGGTCAGGTGGCCGTCAGGCAGCCGGAAGGAGAATTCTCGGAAGAGACGCAGCTGACTCTGGAAGAATTGATGAGAATGGAAAATCAGGAGCGGAATCTACAGGAACCGGACACTGTGGTTATGCTGGACATGGATAGCCTGCTTGCGGAAAACGGGTGGGATGCGGAGGAAGAGATATCGGAATCCGGAAGTGGGAATTCTGAGGACGATTCTCCGGAAGTCGATACCCTTGGGAGTTTGGCCCTTAACCCAGAGAACGGGGGATTTGTACCTCATATAAGGCAACAGACGGTGGACCTTACGGCCCTGCAAGACTATGAGACTTTGCGGGACAGATACTATGCGGTGGACAGTGTCACCAATATCGGCAGAGACTTGCTGGATGTGGAGAAATTGACACAGAGGGATCTGACCATCGACAAGGGGCAGGAGGGGCCGCAAATACTGATCTATCATACCCATTCACAGGAAGGTTTTGTCGATTCGGTGCCAGGGGACGATTCCACCACTATAATGGGGGTAGGCCAGCATCTGGCGGATATTCTGGAACGGCAATATGGGTATCAGGTAATGCATCATCAGGGCACCTATGACAAGGAGACGAGAGATAACGCCTATTCCCGTTCTCTGCCGGAGATTACCCGTTTGCTGGAGGAAAATCCCCAGATCCAGGTGGTTATTGATCTGCACCGGGATGCCGTGGCGGACGAGAGTAACCGTCTGGTGATGGATCTGGACGGAAGGCCTACCGCGCGTTTCATGTTTTTTAACGGGATCAGCTGGACCCGCAGAACGGGAAGTATCAGCTATCTGCAAAATGACAACCTGTCGGACAATCTGGCGTTTTCTTTTCAGATGAAATTGAAGGCGGAGGAATATTATCCTGGCCTGACCCGAAGAAATTACATAAACGGTTATCGCTATAATATGCATCTGCGTCCCCGCACGCTGTTGATAGAGTTGGGAGCACAGAACAATACGTTGGAGGAAGCGATGAATGCCTGCGACCCCATTGCGCATCTGCTGGATTTGGTGCTGTCCGGCGATCAGGCCCAGGAGGGCGCTGCCGGGATTATACCCTGATCGTGCCCTACTGTTAGACTTGCGGAGTCAGGGGATTTCTGGTAGAATGGGAACATGCGCAGCAGGGCCGGAACAATCCGGCAGTGGTGCGTAAAGCAGGAGACAGAGAGGAAATACGGATGAGTTCTATAGAGCAGAGCAGAATACGCAATTTTTGTATAGTAGCGCATATTGATCACGGCAAGTCTACTTTGGCGGATCGGATCATTGAGAGTACCGGGCTTTTGACCAGTCGGGAGATGCAGGCTCAGGTGCTGGATAATATGGAGCTGGAACGGGAGCGGGGCATCACCATCAAGGCCCAGACCGTGCGCACGATCTATAAGGCCCAGGACGGGCAGGAATATATTTTCAATCTCATCGATACGCCGGGACATGTGGATTTTAACTATGAGGTCAGCCGTTCTCTGGCGGCATGTGACGGAGCGATCCTGGTGGTGGATGCGGCCCAGGGTATCGAGGCCCAGACCCTGGCCAATGTATATCTGGCGTTGGATCATGATCTGGATGTGTTCCCGGTGATCAATAAGATCGATCTGCCCAGTGCGGAGCCCCAGAGGGTGATCGAGGAGATAGAGGATGTGATCGGCATAGAGGCTCAGGATGCCCCCCTGATCTCCGCCAAAAACGGCATCGGCATCGATCAGGTGCTGGAGCAGATCGTACACAGGATTCCGGCTCCCGGCGGTAGTCCGGACAATCCGCTGCAGGCGCTGATCTTTGACTCTGTGTATGATTCCTATAAGGGTGTCATCATTTTCTGCCGGATCATGGAGGGCAGAGTGAAAAAGGGTTCCGTGATACGCATGATGGCCACCGGGGCAAAACAGGAGGTGGTGGAGGTGGGGTATTTCGGAGCGGGCCAATTCATCCCCTGTGAAGAGCTCTCCGCCGGTATGGTGGGTTATATCACCGCTTCTATCAAAAATCTGAAGGAGACGGCGGTGGGCGATACGGTGACGGACGACCGCAATCCCTGCGGGGAGCCGTTGCCGGGCTATAAAAAAGTGCAGCCCATGGTGTACTGCGGCATGTATCCCGCGGACGGCGCCAAGTATCCGGATCTGCGGGACGCACTGGAAAAATTGCAGTTAAATGATGCCTCTCTGCATTATGAGCCGGAAACTTCCGTGGCTCTGGGATTCGGATTCCGCTGCGGTTTTCTGGGGCTGCTGCATCTGGAGATCATACAGGAGAGGTTGGAGAGGGAGTACAATCTGGACCTGGTGACTACTGCGCCGGGTGTTATCTACAAGGTATACAGGACCAACGGGGAGATCCTCGAGCTGACCAATCCCTCCAATCTGCCGGACCCCTCGGAGATCGAGTATATGGAGGAGCCTATCGTCAATGCGGAGATCATGGTCACCAGCGAGTTTATCGGCTCTATCATGGAGTTGTGCCAGGAGCGGCGGGGCCGTTATCTGGGCATGGAGTATATCGAGGGTACCAGGGCGTTGCTGAAATATGAGCTGCCATTGAACGAGATCATTTACGACTTTTTTGACGCTCTCAAATCCCGGTCCCGGGGGTATGCCTCCTTTGACTATGACTTGAAAGGCTATGAGCAGTCAAGTCTGGTGAAACTGGATATCCTGATCAACCGGGAGGAAGTGGATGCGCTGTCTTTTATCGTCCATGCGGATTCCGCGTACGAGCGGGGGCGGAAGATGTGCGAAAAGCTCAAGGATGAGATTCCCAGGCATCTGTTTGAGATTCCCATACAGGCGGCGGTGGGGGGCAAGATCATCGCCAGAGAGACTGTCAAGGCCATGCGTAAGGATGTGTTGGCCAAGTGTTACGGAGGCGACATTACCCGCAAAAAGAAACTTCTGGAAAAGCAGAAGGAGGGAAAGAAACGTATGCGCCAGATAGGCAGTGTGGAGATACCCCAGAAAGCTTTTATGAGCGTACTGAAACTGGATGACCGGAAGTAGTTATGGAAAATACTAAAAATTTGGAGATATATGTGCATATTCCGTTCTGCCGGCACAAATGCGGATACTGTGATTTTTTGTCCGCTCCTGCGGGCCGGGATACACAGGAAAAATACGTACAGGCTCTGGAGAGGGAGATAAGAGGCAGGGCGGCGCAGCATCGGGATTACATTGTGTCTACGGTGTTTATAGGCGGCGGTACGCCCAGCGTGCTGAAACCGGAGCTGATCGGGCGGATTCTGGATGCGCTCCGCTGCCTTTATAAGGTTTCTTCCCAGGCGGAGATCACGATGGAGGCCAATCCCGGTACGGTGGATCGGGAGTCTTTGGCGGGATATCGCCGGGTGGGTGTGAACCGTCTGAGTTTAGGTTTGCAGTCTTCTTGGGATGAGGAATTGACAGCGTTAGGGCGTATCCATACATGGCAGCAGTTTCTGGACGCGTATTCCGCGGCGGTGACAGCAGGTTTTACGCATATCAATGTTGACGTTATGAGCGGCTTGCCCGGACAGACGCCCGACTCGTACGAGACTACTCTGCGGCGGGTGGCAGAGCTTGCGCCTGTTCCGGAGCACATTTCCGCCTACAGTCTGATTCTGGAGGAAGGAACAGATTTTTGGGAGCGCTATGGAGCGGGGGAGCTTATTCTGCCAGATGAGGACGCGGAGAGAGCGCTGTATCAGCTGACAGGGCAGGTTTTGCGGGAATATGGATACCAGCGCTATGAGATCTCCAATTATGCAAAAAAGGGCTGTGCATGCCGTCATAATACAGGGTATTGGACTCGGGAAAATTATCTGGGATTTGGCATTGGGGCGGCCTCTCTGATCGACAACGTCAGATTTCAAAACGGCAGGGAACTGGAAGCTTATCTGGAGGAGCCGTTGGGACAGAGAGAGCCCCTTTGTCTGCTGTCCGCGGCGGAGCAGATGGAGGAGTTTATGTTTCTGGGGCTGCGCCTGACAGCCGGTATCCCGGAACAGGATTTTCTGGATACTTTTCACTGCGGGTTGGAGCAGGTATATGGGGAGGCCATCCGTCGGCATATCGGGCAGGGCCTGCTGGCCTGGCAGGACTGCGGGGATGGACGTTACCTGCACTTGACGGAGAGAGGGCTGGATCTGGCTAATTATGTGATGGCGGATTTTCTGGAACCTTCGATGCCTTGAAAAAATTGGGAAATGCACCTGTAATGTCCCAGGCACATAGACTAGAGGTAAGAGTATCCTGTGGAGGCTGCGATTGAAGACCTTTCAGAAACCTTTGACCTCAGGAGAAGAAACCTACTATGTCCGCCTGCTCCGGGAGGGAGATGCCGACCAGGCCAAGGCCGCAAAGGACATTCTCATAGAACGAAATCTGCGTCTGGTGGCTCATGTGGCCAAGAAATATCAGAATGTGGACGAAGATATGGAAGATATGATTTCCATCGGCTGTATCGGCCTGATCAAGGCTATAGACACCTTTGACGCGGGCAAGGGGCGGCTGGCCACTTACGCCTGCAGATGTATTGACAATGAACTGTTGATGCTGCTGCGCAGCAAGAAAAAGACATCCAGGGAAGTATCTCTCTTTGAACCCATCGGGCAGGACAAAGAGGGCAACGAGATTCACCTGATGGACGTGATCGAGCAGGAGCAGCAGGACGTGGTGGAGACTCTGGAACTTCGGGGTAATGTCCGCAGGCTGATGACGCTGATGCAGCGGGAGTTGACTGACCGGGAGCGGGAGATATTGCTGCTGCGTTATGGACTGTGGGGAAACCGGGAACTGACCCAGAGCGAGATTGGGGAGAGATTGGGGATCTCACGGAGCTACCCATCTGTTATTATAGGGATAAAGTTAGGAAAACCATTAAATGGTCTACGGCTTTATCCCTATTTTTTATACCCTATTTACCAAACCCAAACTACCCAATCACATCTTGATCCAAACTACCCTTATTTTAAGCGGTCATAACCGCCGTAATGCCTCCCAGCTTGCGGGGCTTTCCAAGGGTCCGGTTATTGTCAGGGAACATCTGACTTATGACGAGGCGGTGCTGATGGTGACGGAGACCAATCTTAGGCAGCGTTCCTTTGGGGACATGAGTCATTCTGAGAGGGCATACTGTCTTGCACGGATTATAAGGAATTAAAATCATGATTTTATACAGCAAATAGAGTGAGGTCCGTATATGAATAAGAACAGCAATAAAAACCACAACCAGGATTACAATAAAAAGAAACGTGTTACCATCAGTGTTCTGTCAGCGCTGGCTCTGTGCCTTGCCGCCTGCCTGGTCTGGTATATGGGGACAGGGAGAAACAGATTGTGACGATAAATTGTAGGGAGAAACAGATTGTGACGATAAATGCGATTGACAAAAAGAGAATGCATTGATACAATAAAACCGTATATAGTTGTGCACAACAGTGAAAATGATATGGATATGCGCAATCGTTATCAAAGCCTAAGTTAGAAAGGGGAAGGTATCATGAAAAAACTTGTAGTAATGGCTTTAATTGTCACATTGTTGTGTACTGGAATTGGTAGTATAACGGCATAGTAGCATTAGATTGCTCACACCAAAATACGGAAGATAAGGGTGAGGAGTGGCGGTCAACTGGGCGGGGATATAATCAACCCTATTCAACTTCTACAGGTACAATGGGATGTGGGGTAACCATAATGGAAAAATATGACAGAAAGTTTTGCATTGACTGTAATTCTGTGATCCTCTCGCCAACTGGCGTGACTTGGGAATCTCACGAAATCACATCCCACAATGGCCCCAAACCGTAATATCATATAGTTAAAATGTGTTTATCAAGGGTATTCTTAACATACAAGAATACCCTTGCGTTGCTCAATGCTAAAATGAGGTATCCATTCATGAAACATCGCATTCTATTTATTCTTGCAATCATATTATGCATACTGACATGTTGTGGGCGAGAGGAAGAGTTGCCACAGGCCAATCTGTCTACTGAGGGCATTAGGGAGCGCCCTAATGGGGACTGGCGTATAGGGGAGTGGAAATATAATACTCTCTCCACGGGCACTACATATATACTGTATTTGACAAAGTATGTCCAAGGCTTGCGGTATGTGGACGAGACTTTTTACCCCGATGGGCCGGAAAAGAGCGATGTATATTTTGTCGGGGACAGAGTTTATGAGCTGGATACTTTTGCCACTTATCTGGGAGCGGGCGAGGCGTCCCAGCCTGTGCATTATTTGAGCTGTTACAACGGTGAGACGGGGGAAATCTGGCATCGGAAAATCAGGACGCCGAAGTTGAAAGAGTATCCGGGAAAACAACAGCTCCTACAGCGGATAGATATTCTGGGGGAAGAGGAATATGTTCTGTATCTGAATGTTTTGAATCAGGAAGGCGAGGTACTCGCTTATGTAGCCCTGCGGACAGATGCGGACGGCAAACGTCTGTCTGCTACAGATCTGTATCCTGTAATGCAGGAGAATGGCATCAGAATCCAGGATAACTATGGATATGCCAGGGTATATACCGATCAGCAGGGATATTTTTATCTGCTTAACGATTACGGTCTGATCGGGTTAGAGGATGGAGAGATTCTGGTGATCAGTCCAGATGGGGAGATGATTGACAGAATGGGTTCTGACGCCCCCGAAACCAGCGCCCGCTATGTGATGAATGACCCTGATGGAAACGCTGTATTTGAGGTATATGATTCCATGGAGCAGCAGCTTGAACTGTGGGGCTACCGTGGAACAGACGGAAAGAAAATATATGCGCAGGAGCAAATGGAAGAAGGAATGTCCATGGCCATGTCATCTGAGGGATATGTGTTCTATGGAACACAGGACGGCTGTCTGTACCGTTGGGATCTTTATTCCGGAGTCCGCGAGTTATGCATGGATTACAACTCTATGGGAATAGAGCCGTCGAGAGTCCGCATCGGGATTGGCACGGACGGGGAACCGTTTCTCTTCCAGGATTCTTCATCCATGCCTTTGATATGTCTGTTGGGAACAGAGCCAGGCATAGCGCAGGAATCCATCCGCTTGTTTTGTTGCAGTTCCAATCAATATCTCAACCGCTGTGTCACAAACTTTACTCTGGAACATGCGGATTGCGTCATCCAGACAGAAACTCTGGAAAGTTATGGCAGCGAACGGAAAGAACAGTGGACAAGGGCACTGGCAGATCTGGTGGCAGGTAAGGGTGCGGATATTTATTACATTCCTATTGACGATCTGGAAATGCTGTACGAGAAAGGAGCGCTGGCAGACTTGTCAGAAATGTTGCCTGAGGAATACCAGGAAGTCATTTTTCCCGGCGCATTGGAGCTGGCAATCATTGATGGGAAACTTATAGGTTGCGCCCCCGACGCCAGTGTCAAAACCATTGTGGCAGACCGCACCCTGTGGCCGGAAGATCACTGGACAATAAGGGAGGCATTGGCGTTACAAGACAGAAATCAGGAAGAGGAATACTACCTTTTAGACAGTTATTTCCGCAGGGCCGGATATGGCGATAATCTGCAATTATATATGTACAATCTGGCCGATTCTCCTTTTCTGGATCTGGATGAGGGAACTTGTGACTTTACGAATCCTCTGTTTATACAGGTGTTGGAATTGATAAAGGATGAAAAAAGCCGTGGACGTAAAGAAGAAGAACACAGTATAGCTTTTTCATATAACATAGATGGGTTTGTGTCTTATAATCTCAGTGTGGGTGCCTACTATAATAAGGTGAAAAGCGAAGAAACCCCTATTTCTACGGAGGCTATGTGGACAGCGTATCCGTATTATCCATTGGGCTATCCCACAGAGAATGGAACGGGGAGTTATTGGGATTGCGACGGCTGTGTGGTTGTGAATAAGAACACACAACATTGGGAGCAGGTTAAGCAGTTTCTGATTTCTCTCTACGACTATGACATGCAGAGTCAGGGGTCCGGTTGTGTGCGCAGGGATCTGGTGGGCGTTACAAAACATGAGACAAATCATCCGATTTGGGGGGACTGTCTTCTCTATTATGACGGTTTTGGATGGATGCATATATATGAAAACCCAGAGGGAGGAATGTGGCTGGAGGAGTACATAGAGTTTATGGATTCCTGTGTACCTGTAAGAAGAGGTACGGCTGAGATCGAAAATATCATTTATGAGGAGGCTGGCGGTTTTTTTGCTGGGGACAGAGATGCCCAGACTGCTGCTGAACTGATTCAGAACCGTGTGCAATTGTATTTGAATGAAAGGGGTCAGTAGGTAAACATTCCGATAAGAAAAGGATTAAGGGCGATAAAGATATTAGCAGCCTCATCGTAATAGTATAATTCAGATGTTCAGTATCGGCGAAACAACCAGAACAGAACGGACTATAAGATGGAGAAGAAGTAAATGAAAAAGGGTGTGGATCTAAAAAAGATTCATACTCTTTTTATGTTAAGAACCGCCCACGGCGGCAGAAAAGGAGCAATAATGAAATATATAAAAAGAATGGCAGCATTTTTGCGGCTTTTTATTTTGTGTTTTACCACCACATTCCCCGCCGGGGATACTGATGAAACTGCGTCAGTGGATCGGGCGGGGCATTCGCAGGGAGTCGGATACCTGTGTGTTCTCCATACTGGACTACCGTGCCGGTGGGCGGTACAGGAATGATGTTCTGGCGGCGCTGCCGGATATGCCCGTTACGGACAGGATCGAGGATTTGGGGCGGTTTATCAGGAGCAATAAGCCGGATGGATATTTTGAGGATGAGGGTTAGGCAGTCATTCGGGCTGAACAGAGCAGAAAGGACTGTGGACATACCGTCTGATGCAACGGCATAGGGATAATTTACCGACACTGAGTAGATCCCGGAAGAAATACAGGGGTTGTCATAGGACAATCCGTTTTTTTCATAGGATATACAACATATTAGGTGGGAGGGATTGACATCGGCGCAATGATGGATCTGGAACAGTTAAAGGCAGTCAATCCTGACAAAGTCTCCAGAGACGAACTAGTGGATATTCAGGATATTGTGGTGGATACTACACTGCCAAAGGAAGAAAGGATTGCGGATTTTATCCGTAAAATTGAAAATCCCTATCTGTGCAAGTGCGGAAATATTGTGGTACAATCCGTTTTTGAGCATACGGATATAACGCTTACGGAACTTCTGGCACAATACCTCAAAATGGGGTAGAAGAGTTTTCTGACTAAAAAACATGTTGGGAGGTCTTTTGTTTTGTCAGATAAAAACAATATGGTAAAAAAATATCAGGCGGCCTTGTATATCCGCCTGTCAAAAGAAGATGGCGATAAGGCGGAGAGCAACAGTATATCCAATCAGAGAGACTTGATTTACGCCTTTCTCAAAGATCAGGAGGATATTCAGGTTTGCGAGGAGAAAGTAGACGATGGATATAGCGGCGTGGGATTTGACCGGCCTGGGCTGCTCTCCATGCTGGAGGATGTGAAACAGGGAAAGATCAACTGTATTATTGTAAAGGACTTGTCACGTTTCGGGCGCAATTATATCGAGACAGGCAGATATATACAGCAACTTTTTCCCTTTCTGGGAGTGCGGTTTATAGCGATCAACGATCGCTATGACAGTGAGCGTATGGACAGCCAGGCAGACAATATCATTCTGCCGTTTAAAAACCTCATGAATGATTCCTACAGCCGGGATATTTCCATTAAAGTGAGAAGTCAGATTGAAGTAAGGCAAAAAAGAGGGGATTATATCGGGAGTTTTCCTATATACGGTTATCTCAGAGATCAGGGATGCAAGGGAAAACTGGCAATAGACCCGGTGGCGGCGGAAGTGGTAAGAGAAATCTTTGACATGAGGATCAAGGGCTACAACAATCAAAGGATTGCGGATTATCTGAACGAACATGGAATACCGTCCCCTATGGAATATAAGATGTTGCTGCACTGGAAATATTCCACATCCTTTAAGCTGAACCCGCAGGCCCAATGGTCTCATGTGGCTGTGGAACGCATTCTGAAAAATGAAATTTACACGGGCACAATGGTGCAGGGAAAAGAAAAAACTCTGAATTATAAGGTAAAAAAGCGGATCAAGGTTGATAAAGAGAATTGGATTCGGGTGGAAAATACCCATGAGGCCATCATATCGAAGGAGGATTATGCACTGGTTCAAAATTTAATGCTCCGTGATACCCGGACACCGCCCAGTGGAAAACAATTGTATCTTTTTTCAGGATTACTCCGTTGCGGTAGCTGCGGCAGTAATATGGTGCGGAAAAAGATACGGTCTGCGGGAAGTGAGTACTGTTACTATATCTGCTCCGCAAATAAAAATGATAAATCTGTTTGCAGTAGTCACAGGATACGGGAGGACTTTTTGAACGGAGCGGTGCTGAAAATGCTCAATGCGCATCTGGCGCTGGTCTGCGCAATGGATGGATTGCAGGACATTATTGCAAAACTACCTTTGCAGGAACAGGAGGTTCAAAGAAGATGCAGGCAGTTGGAGGAGCGGCGGGCCGAACTTGTGAGACGGCAAAAACTGAAAATCTCCGTCTATGAGGATTACAAAGAGGCATTGTTGACCAAAAAGGAATACCTTGAGATGAAAGAAGATTACGAGACATCCTGTAGGCAGTTAGAGGAGGCAATTGATCTTCTGGAGAAAGAGATTTCTTCTTTTGCCCAGATGAATGGTCTACATAGTCCCTGGATCGAGCGGCTTAAAGAAAGCGGAAATATCCCTGAGTTGGACAGAGGGATTGTGGCAGTGACGGTTGAAGAGATTAACGTGACAGACTCGGAGCGTATAAAGATTCACTTTAAATATCATGATGAGTTTGAGATCGCTTTGCAGATGCTGGAGGCGGCTATGGCGGCGGGCAATACCGGGGAAAAATTATCCGACAGAGAGAGCCTGCGGATGGAGCGCTTTCTGTTGGCAGCAAAGGAGGGGTAAGCGTATGGCCAGAAAAAGCAGAAAACTTTCGCAGACGGAAAACATGCAGGAAAAGTCGGAGATTATATATCAAACGGCTATCTATGCCCGGCTTTCCATCGAGGACAATGGCTTGCAGGGAGACTCCATAGAAAATCAGATTTACATGATTGAGAAATATGTCAGCCAATGCCAAGATCTGAAAGTGATTCACACATATGTGGACAACGGGGAGACAGGCACCGATTTTGAACGCCCGGCCTTTACGGAAATGATGGAGGACATCAAAAGAGGAATAATAAACTGTATTGTAGTAAAGGATTTGTCCCGTTTTGGCAGAAACTATCTGGAGACAGGGAGTTATCTGGAAAAAATATTTCCTTGTCTGGGGATACGCTTTATCTCTGTAAACGACCGCTTTGACAATTTGCACAGCGGAAAGGGAGATACTCTGCTGGTTCCCCTCAAATCCATTCTCCATGACACATATGCAAAGGATATCTCCAGAAAAGTTAGTTCCGCCATAGACGTGAAAAAAAAGTCCGGAAAATTTATGGGCAAGATCCCACCTTACGGGTATGTGCGTGATGAACAGGATCGTTACAGACTGTGCGTACATCCGGGGAGGGCTGAGACTGTCCGCATGATTTTTAGATGGCGCATGGAGGGTATGGGGCCTGTCTCCATCGCCCATCGCCTGAATGATATGGGAGTTCCCACACAGATGCAGCTCCGCTATATGGAAGGACATAGTGATGGCAGGGAAAACGCTCTCTGGCGAGGGTCTGCTGTGGACAGTATTCTGAAAAATCCCTGTTATATGGGGTGTATTGTGGAGAGAAAGGGAAGTAATCTTCTCTACAAAGGGAGAGAAAGCCAGGTGATCCCCGCATCCGAATGGCATCTGATTGAAAATACCCATGAGCCGATCATAGACAGAGAGACTTTTGAGAAAGTGGCAAAATTGCTTGTGGAGAGCCGGGAAAAAAGGGATAGACAGCTTGCCGGGAAAAAGCATCGACAGAGAACGGAGAACATTCTGAGCGGCATGATTCAATGTGGGATATGCGGTGGTGGCGTTCACCGTGATGGCGGTTATTTTCGGCAGGATGGGACGCTGGTTCGCTATCGTTTTTATTGTTCCAACAAATATATCAAGTCTCAGGGCTGTTCCTCCAGAGCCATGGACGAGGCAGAACTAAAGAACATTATACTGCAAGCCTGCAAGAGGCAACTGGAACTGTTGGTTGATATGAAAGAGCCTATGGAAAACATGCTGGAAGTCGTCAGAAACGGCCCCCACCTCTGTGATTTGAAAGTCCGGATTGCCACTTTAGAGGAAAGACAGCGGAAATTGCGGCAGAGGAGAAACGGTCTGTATGCTGATTATAAGGAGGGTATTCTCACGGAAAAGGATTATGCGTTTGCAAGGGATCAGTACCAGACGGATATTGAACGATTGCACAGCGAACTACAGTCCGCAAGACAGGAACTTTCGGACAGTAGACGGATGCCGGAAATAACCATAGGCTGGATTAAGTCACTCATCCGTTTTAAAGATACGGGAGAGTTGACACGGGAGATGTGCCAGGCCTTGGTGGAGAAAGTGATCTTAAATAAAAATTCCGTAAGTATCCATTTTACTTTTGCGGACGAGTACGAAAAGGCGCTGGGCTTTTTGAACGCTAACACAGAGAAGAATGGCGGTGTACTATGAAACAGCAAAAAATCGGGCTGTATTTGAGACTTTCCGACGAGGATGACAATGAATGTCAGGATGAGAGTAACAGCATTATTTCTCAGCGGGAAATCCTGAATGCATATGTGGAGAGCCACGGTGAATTTACGGATTATACGGTGGCGGAGTTTTGTGATGACGGGTACAGTGGAACCCATTTTTGCAGACCGGGAGTACAAAAGATGTTGGAAGATATAAAGGCAGGAATGATTACTGTTGTTATTGTCAAGGATTTCTCCCGGTTTGGACGCAATTATATTGAAGTGGGAAATTATCTGGAACAGGTATTTCCCTTTTTCGGTGTTCGGTTTATCTCGGTGAACGATGGATTTGACAGCGGCGTTGTGGATTTTTCAGGCGAATTTTTTGATGTTGCCTTTAAGAATCTGATTTATGACCTGTATAGCAAGGATCTGTCAGAGAAGGTTACCAGCGTGAGGCATATGAAAGCCAGACAGGGAAAATTTATTACCCCTTATGCGCCCTATGGCTATCTTAAGGGTTCGGGGCAAAAATTGGTTCCCGATCCGGAGGCTGCGCCTGTAGTTCGCAGGATCTTCCAGATGGCCACGGAGGGCGTTCCCAAAGCCCATATTGCGAACGCTCTCAACCGAGAGAATGTCCCTTCTCCGCTGGCGCTGCGCCGGCGGAGGGGTGAGCATTTCCCGTGTAAGACAGTGAACGGAAACAGCGCTTGGAGAGCGGCGGCAATCTTCTCCATTTTAAAGGATCAGCGTTATGTGGGCGATATCGTATATGGCAAGGTAAGACCGATGGCAGTGGGCAGTGGAAAAGACCGTGCGGTGCCCAGAGAAGAGTGGATCATTGTGTCAGATGTCCATGAACCGATCGTCTCCCGCAATATGTTTGAGAAAGTCAATCAGATGATGCAAAAACGCCGCTTTTATGACCGGGATGGTACGGTGCCCTTGGCGGGAAAAGTCCGATGTGCCGGATGTAACCACATTATATCACGAGTAAAGAGATCCCGCCGCAAGGGGGGAGAGGGGGCGACTTATCGCTGTGGCATGCAAAACATGACAAGGGAGTTTGGGTGCTGTCCGCTGACAGTGGAGAAAAGCCGCATCGAGGGAGTCCTGCTGACCATGCTCCGAAAGGCGGTGGAATTGATTGCCGATCCAGAAATGATTGAAAAGGCGGAGAACCTGCCTGCTCACAGGGCGGAGGAATCGGAGCGGCTTATAGCAATGTGTACATCGGAGATTAAGCGTCTGACAAGAGAACGGATGGAAAAATACGAGGCGTATAAGGACGGTCTATTGACGCGGGAAGAGTTTATAAAAGAAAAGACGTTGCTGGACGGACAGATGAACGAGCTTACTGACAGTATGGAGAAAGCAAGGCGAGTGTTAGCTGAAGTAAGCTGTGATGATTCTGGCGGGCCAAATGTTTTTTCCCTGTTGGAGCATTTTGCCCCATTTGAGACACTGACACGGGAGATGGTGGATACATTTGTGAGACAGGTGTTTATCTGCCAGGATGGGTCTCTGCGGATCGAGTGGAAATTTAAAGATTTTTTGAAAATTTTTTAGCCCTAACTTGACAGGAGAGTATGTGAGCCGGATAGAGAAGAAAGCGCTGGGGAAACTGCGGGAGAAGTTTGAGCAGGGGTAGACGGTAGAAAAGGCATGGTAATATCAAAATAGGGGTAATATCAGTGGAACTAACGGATGTTGAACTGGTATTATCCCTATTTCAATTTATACTTTTTGTTTTTATAGTGCAGTTCAGTGGTAAAATTATGTAAAAATATATTACAAAACTTTATGGAACTTTGTACTATGGTATAGGTGAGACCTATCACATTGTACTATCGGATATAAACTATATATATGGTCATGTTTGCTATAATGAAATGGACTGTATGACGAGCGGATTGAATATATGCAAAATGCATATATTTCATGTAAAATAGATTATAAGAGCTTTTTTTAGTATGCAACTGAGATATAGTTTCTGACTGATTAAAGTGGTAAGATAATTGTGGAGGTGGACAAAATGTATAGAACAAAATCAAATCAAGAAATAGGAAAATATCTGCTGGAGATGATTAATGATAAGTTTGGCTCTCAGCGGCAGTTTTGTGTAGCATATGTAATGGCGACGGAAAATGATACACAAGATGAGGAGAGAATACAACGAATGGCCAATCGTATCTCTCAGATCACACAGGGAAAGAAAGCGGTTCAACTAGCTGATTTTCCTGTATTCACGGAACTCTTGGGAGTTTCCTGTGAAGAAATTTTAAGTGCGGGAGAGTGCTCAGCCCCTACAAGGAACCACTTGACAAATTATCTGGTAGCTTTTTCAAGAGATGAAAAGCTGTGGGAAGAGTATGTTCATCGGGAAGATAAGCTGATTTTGAAATTTGACGAATATGGGAAAACGGTTATTGACTATGCGTTGGAATTTAAAAACTTCGGATTCCTTAAATTTTTAATGGTAAACAATTATATTTGGTTTGTAGATGCGGCTACAGACCCCAAGGACTATTTTAGGATATATGCAGCTATGAATTTTGGGGCTGGTACGAGTATAGCGCCTAGTTCACAGCAGGGTAGGGATGCAATCCGCTGGCGTATTTCCTGTCCCCAAAATGATTCCAACTTTGGATATAGGTATCCCTGCGGAGCTGATGTCTTACAGACTGTCCTTGCAGGAAATGATGACTTGAGAATGCAGATTATATCTCTGGCGATAGAATACAGGGAAGTTGATATGCTGCGTCAACTTCGGGCAAGAGAAATTCCCTCTTTATATCGGGCATGTAATTTGGAATATATATCTGCGGATTGTGATAGTTATTACAATGAGGATATGGTAAAGCATATTGCAACGGCAGAGGAAGAAATACTGGATTACTTCTCTGAAGAATTTGAAATAGTGGACAGGTTTGGTCGGAAAAATCGATTTATGTTTCCTTTTATGAGTAGTTTAGTTGAGCTTTTGATAAGGGATAACAGTCAATATTCAGAAAAATTGCTAAAAACATCTATAGAACATAACAGGAAAGTCTATAAGGAAATAGAAAAATGGAAGGGGGATTCTACAAAATATTATCTAGAATATTATGAAAAAATGTCTTTAGATGCAGACGGTGTACCATATCGGAGCAAAGAAGAGATTAGGTTGCTTGTGGACAATACAGTAAACAATTTGTTAAAGCAGATGAATTTCTATGAAAATGGCAATATTGTATGCTACAGGGATGGAGAGAACAAAAACGGGGCGATAACAAATATAGTTTATATTAATGCGAAATCTAATAAAAGTAAAATAGATTTCCTGATTCAAGAGGTAAACGATTGGTGTAAGAGAATCCGTTCAAAAAGCTTTTGATGATTGTCTTGTATGTTATGTGGAAAGCATATATAATCCCGAGTTTGACACTTGTGAAAGTAAAAAACGGCTACAAATCCAGTAAT
>CAJTMX010000017.1 GCA_910577235.1 uncultured Acetatifactor sp.
AAAAAGAAGTAAGCGGATGAGATAAGTAAGGTAGTTCAGTGTTCGGTTTTGAGGGTATGGTCCCTTCAATATAATCCTCGATAGCTCAATGGTAGAGCATTGTATGATATGCAACCGGAAAGGAGCGAATCAGGGGAAAGAAAAACTTAACAGAATTTCGATAAGAAGTTCACTAATCCTCGATAGCTCAATGGTAGAGCATTGTATGATATGCAACCGGAAAGGAGCGAATCAGGGGAAAGAAAAACTTAACAGAATTTCGATAAGAAATTCACTAATCCTCGATAGCTCAATGGTAGAGCACTCGGCTGTTAACCGAGTTGTTGTAGGTTCGAGCCCTACTCGGGGAGCTAGAAAAGTCCTGCAAACATCAGTGCTTGCGGGATTTTGTACTTTCAGAAGAAGCAATATAAAAATCAGAAAAAGGCGAAACCGATAAAAAACAGGCAGTGAGATGTTAACCGAAAACAGACAGGGATTGCGTTGCATACTGAGGTTAGGGTGTCATGACGCAGGACCGACAGTAACTGAAACAGGAACAAGGCGCTTTATCGAAATATAAGTGCTTTTTCTATCTCTGTAAATACGGCAGTGCCTCTCAAATCCTTTGCTGCTATGGGATTGATGAGTTCGGACGGGGAAGCCGGAAAGCCCGGTTACCTCCTGTGGCCGTCCATGTGGCGATTTGTGCCCTTGTTTGAGAAAAGTGGATAACAGACCGCCTGACACCTTTTCTGCCCTGTTTGGGGCGATTTGGCAAAACAGCTTTCAACCATGCTGGCAGGGAGTACAGGGCAGCCCCAAATGGAGGGGAAACCGGGGGTGAATGGCAGGGTCGAAATGTGTGCAGGTTAAAGGGCGGGTGGCTTTTGCAAGCCCCCGCGCCCGGAAAAGCGCCGCAACGCCCAGCAAAGCTGGGCGTATGGCAAGGCTTGGCGGGAAAGGAAAATGCCACCCAGAGATATAGGTTACTGTGAAATTGGGTGGCATAGGAAAGAAATCCTCAGGAAACAAGGCATTTGTGTGGGTGGCATGGATATGAGCAAGAAAAAGTAACGCCTGATATTGAGTGATATGATTTTTGTGTTGCCGATGGCGGCAAAACAAGAGTTTATGGAGAATCTTAACATGGCAAATTTAATTATAATATGCGGCCCTCAAGCAGTAGGGAAAATGACGGTTGCGGAAAATCTGAGGGATAAATTGAAGTACAACATGATGATGAACCATGACAGCATAGAAGTGTCTGATAAGATATTTGGTTTTGGAACTCCGGCACAAAAAGAGTTTAACGCCGCTTTTAGAGAAAAGGCTTTTGAACTCGCGGTAAAGCATGATGTCGATTTGATATTCACCTATGTATGTGCTTTTGAGATGCCGCAGGAGCGGTCGTATCTGTCGGGGGTGGCGGATCTATTTACAGCGAATGGCGGCAATTTTTATTTTGTCGAATTAAGTGCGAGTCTCGAAGCAAGACTTGAGAGAAATGAAACTCCTCACAGAATGGAGCGTAAAGCATCAAAAAGGGACATCGCATGGAGCAAATCCAATCTATTAAGAGATATTGAAAGGCATAGACTGAATTCAAATGATGGAGAAATATGGTTTCAGAATCATATTAAGATAGATAATACAAGTCTTCGTCCGGATGAAGTGGCAGATATGATCATAGAAAAATTCGGGCTTGTTGCAAATGAAAAGGAAGAAAAGGAATACCGTTTTGGCGTGTGAGTCTGTTTGGAGGTGCTGTTATGTGTTTGGAGATCAGAAAACTTAGCATAGATGATGGATGTGATATCTACGAAATGCTTCAGGAATTACCCGCGGAAGAAAATGGATTCATCAATTCAGTGAACAACAAAACTTATGATGAGTACAAGGGATGGTTAAGAAGGTCAGCTAAAAACTCTGATCAGGTTGGTGTCATTGACGGATGGAAAGTCCCAGAAACTATCTTTTGGCTTTTGGAAAATAACAGCCCCATAGGTTTTGGCAAAGTACGGCATTTCTTGACAGATGCCTTACTGGAAAACGGCGGAAATGTGGGATACACTATTCGTCCTTCCGCAAGGGGAAGGGGCCTGGGAAAGAAGCTCTTATCCTTTTTGATTGCTGAAAGCAAAGAAATTGGTGTGGCGAAATTACTGCTAACCATTCGAAATCAAAATATACCGTCTATCCACGTTGCATTGGCAAATGGAGGGAAAATAGAAAAAGTCACAGCAGACAAACACTATATTTGGATTGAACCATAACCGAAATTTAGCGGAGGGAATTGATTGACTTATGTTCAGAGTTATGATGGGAATGACAGGCGGCGAGGCTCCTGATGAATCTGAGCCGATTCAGGACGGATACCTGTCATTGCGGAGCGGAGCTTGAGTACCAGAAAGAGATGCCGTGGCTGCTTCAGATTCCGTTCCCCAGGGAGGGAGATGTACAGCTCCGTATTACCGTAATAGCACTACGGCAAACTCCTAAACGGAGAAAGGGATCGTGAGTAAGAAAAAGTAACCTCTGCTTTATCATTTACGGCTGCATATCCATCAATGGCAGAGCGCTCGGCTGTTAACCGAGTTGTTGTAGGTTCGAGCCCTACTCGGGGAGCGGTAGCAATAGCTACAAAAGCCCGTAAACATCAGGCTTAATAGTGATAGGGAACTAATCACTGCAGTGGACGATATGACTTGACGGTTGTACCGTCTTTTTGATTATTGAGATATCTTGTAGTATTATTTCATCCTGTAGTTTGTCGGAAGCAGTGCTTTAGTTTTTCTAAGGCAAACTTTTAGCTGATAATGGCCTGGTCTGTCAAAGTGGGCAGATCAACTTCCCCTAAAAAATTAAAAATGATCTTAATCCGCTGGATCCGTTTGCCGTTCAGTTTATCTGGGGCATAGACAATGATCTTCTTGATAAGTTCGTTTACAATCGTCGTGGTCAGCTCCGGAATCTCCACATATTTCTTTACAAGAGATAGAAATTGGTCCAGGCTATCGTTCCTATCCTCCCGTGTCTCAATCCAATCTTCCAGACCAATGATCGTATTGTTCAGCTCTGCCTGTTCCGCCTCATAATCCTCTGACATTTTCTGATACCGCTCCCTGCTGAGCGTACCAAGTACCATATCTTCGTATAGCCGTGAGATTAATACATCGATATCTGCCAGCCGTTTCTTTGTCTGGGCGAGTTTCTGCTTGTCGCTGCGGATAGAGCATTCATGGTCGATTCTCCGGCATTGGAGCCATTCTTCCTGAAAGCCTTCCACGTCAGAACGGACATAGGCAGTCACGGCACGGATATGTTCCAGAATGACTTTCCGCAGGACATCTTCCCGGATATAATGGGCAGTACAGGTTCCCCTGCCGCTTTTATACCTGGAACAGATGTAGCGGTCCTGGCGGCTGTCAGTGTTTTTGCTGGTGGCAAAATGGAGCCTGCCACCACAGTCAGCGCAGTACACAAGTCCTGAAAATATTCCCTGCCGTTCAGCTTTTGACGGTCTCCGTCTGCATTGCCGGAGTTCCTGTGTTCTGTCCCATTGTTCTTTTGAAATGATGGCTTCCTGTGTGTCTGGCAGGATAAACATATCCTCAGCGGCATTGGGGATGCGTTTTTTGAGTTTGTAGGATTTAGAGTGTGTCTTAAAATTACAGACACATCCGGTATACTCCATGCGCTCTAGAATCGCTGCCACTGACTGCTCTGCCCAGTGATGGGGACGTTCCGGCATCGGTTTTCCACGCTGCCAGCTGTATAATGCCTTGGTGGTCAGAACTTTGTCCTGCTCCAAAATCCGGGCAATCTGGCTGGGGCCTTTTCCGGCAATCGTCAGGTCGAAGATGCGCCGGACAATAGGCGCGGCTTCCGGGTCGATGATCCAATGGTTCCTGTCTTCCGGGTCGAAACAGTAGCCGTAGGGCGGCTTCCCCATATGTTTCCCGCTGGTGCCTCTGGCGTGTAAGACCGCACGGACTTTTTTGCTGGTATCCTTGGCGTAGAAATCATTGAACAGGTTGCGGAATGGGGTGAAATCGTTGTCACCTCTGGCGCTGTCTACACCATCATTCACGGCTATAAAGCGCACATCACGGCTTGGAAAGATAAGTTCCGTATAATGTCCTACCTGCAGGTAATCCCTGCCGAACCGGCTCATATCCTTGACGATAAAATTTTCCACCAGACCCTGTTCTACAAGGGAGAGCGCTTCCTGTATGCCGGGGCGGTCAAAATTTGTCCCGGTGTAACCGTCATCTGTCAGGATGCGGATATTTTGAAAACCGTGTTCCTTGGCATATCTGGTGAGGATGGACCTCTGGTTCGCGATGCTGTTGCTTTCGCCGTCCAATGAATCCTCATTGCTGAGACGGCAATATAAAATTGTAAATTTGGGCTGATCCATATGTACTTCTCCTTTCGCGTTTGGGTCAGCCGACAATACCGTTGTGCATGGCATCATCTTAGCATAACTTGTCGGTGCTGTCACTACCAATCAGCCTCCTTGTCTGAAAAATCCCTACTTAAAGATACTGTGTCCGGGGATAAATCCCTGTTGGAAAAAATAAGTCTCTTGAGTTTATACGGAAGCGGTTCCGTGCCACCGTATTCTGTTTCCACAAGATACAAGGTGCCACCGATTTTATATTTTCCCATGCAGGCGAAGGGACTGTTTTCTCTCCGCTGGTTATCCGATGTATTCTCAAAATCTTCCGGTGGATAGAATAGGGGATCAAAACACGATTCTAAATCCACGAGATCAAGATTTAAAAGTTCATTTGTATTGATGTCACCAATGGAGCTCATGTGCCACCTCCCCAATAAATATTTTAAAATGCCTTCTTAAAAAATGATAGCACGGAAATGTTGACAAATACAATGAAATGCCAGTACAATGGGTGTAACAGAAAACAGAAATTACAAATACGGAGCATGGCGGCATTTGACAATCCGGAATATTATAAGAACAAGAGATTAGGGTACTCCAATTATTATAATTTCAGTGCCGTTTATATGGGGAGAGACAAGGAAGGCTACATTTGTCTTCCACGGGGATTGCGGGAGAGCCTGTTTGGCCGCTGTGCCCAGGCAGGTATAGAATATGAGCTTGAGGATGTGCGGGAGAAGGGAAGACCGATTCGTGTATCCTTTAAGGGCGATTTGAGAATGCAGCAGAATTTAGCGGCTGACAGGCTTCTCGCTTACGATCACGGGCTACTCAGTGCGGCCACAGCGTTTGGAAAAACGGTTGTCTGCAGTTATCTGATTTCCGAGAGAAAAGTAAACACGCTCGTCCTGCTTCACAATAAGGATTTGATAGACCAGTGGGTGGAGGAATTAGATCGCTTTTTGGAGATAGACGAGGAACCGCCTGTATACAAGACCAAAACAGGACGGGAAAAGCGAAGGGAGAGCGTTATTGGAATTTTGCATGGCGGGAAGGACACTCTGACCGGAATCATTGACGTGGCTATGGTAGGTTCTTTATACGGCAAGGGTAATTACCATGAGCGAATCAATTCTTATGGAATGGTCATTATGGATGAGTGTCATCACTGTGGCGCAAATCTTTCCGTGCAGGTCATGCAGAAGGTGAATGCGCGGTATGTTTACGGCGTTTCTGCAACGGTAAAAAGAGGAGACAATCTTGAGCCGATCATTCATATGCTGATAGGGCCGACCAGACACAGCTATACGGCGAGAGAACGCGCAGAGGAGCAGGGGATAGGCCACTTTGTCTATCCAAGGTATACAAGAGTGGTTGATACTGGTGGGAGTGGTGATGACATTAACAAGGCTTATGCGCTGATCAGCTCCAGCCCTGTGCGAAACGATATGATTCTTGGCGATGTCAGAGATTGCGTAAGGGAGGGAAGAACCCCGGTTATTCTGACAAAATACAAGGAGCAGGCAAAGTACCTTTTTGAGCGTCTTCAGGAAGCAGCAGAGCATGTATTCCTTCTTTATGGAGATAACAGTGACAAAGAGAATGCTGAAATACGCAGGAAAATGAATGAAGTATCGGCAAGCAAAAGTTTGATTCTGGTGGCCACAGGGCAAAAGATTGGAGAGGGATTTAATTTCCCGAGACTTGACACACTGATGCTTGCAGCGCCGGTGTCGTTTGAGGGCAGATTGGAGCAATATCTTGGAAGAATGAATCGGGACTATGAAGGAAAAACAGAAGTCATAGTCTATGATTATATCGATTCTCATATTCGATTTTTTGACAATATGTATGCCAAACGGCTGCGCACCTATAAGCGGGTGGGGTTTTCACTGATTTCGGAGAGAAAAGCAGCGAAGCAGACCGCCAATGCAATCTATGACTCAGGCAATTATGGAGATGTTTTTGAACGGGATTTGGTAGAGGCGGAAAAGAATATTGTCGTTTCCAGCCCGGAACTTGTCAGGGACAAGGTAGAACGATTCCTTTATCTCGTGAAAGCCAGACAGGAGGCAGGTTGTGAGGTTACTGTCATCACATTGGAGGCTGAAACCTCACGTTATGGCAACAGTTTGTTTACTGATGATATGATTCGGGATATGCAGAAAGAGGGAATCAATGTAGTGGTAAGAGATGAGGTCATAGAGCATTTCGCGGTTATTGATGATGTGCTTGTGTGGCATGGGGGGATGAACTTGTTGGGCAAGGAGGATGCATGGGATAACTTAATGAGGATTGAATCCGCGCAGGTTGCTGCGGAACTGTTGGCGATAGCGTTCGGAAATCCCCCAACACCCTAAATAAAAGATTTGACATTTTGGGGTGTTGGGAAATCAATTGAGTCACACGGCATTGTCGGCTGATATTTTCCTATTTGTTCAAAGTACCTTATCACCGTAAACCTCAGCGTTTGCGGGTTTTTTGCTGCCTGAAAATATTTTGTAAAAAACAGAAAAGGGCAAATGCAAGGAAAAAGCAGGCAGGGAAATGTTAACCGGAAACAATTCGAACATGTGCCGCATGACAGGCCGCAGTGAACCAGACAGAAAAGAGTGTTCTACCAAAAAGGGAATTTTTTATTGAAATAATCAGATACAGTGAATAGACGGTGGAAGGGTATCTCCTGGAAGCCGTTTTTTATTGCCTGAAATCAGACAAAGTGAGCCAGGATGTTTGTGAACTATTCCGGATAGCTTTTTCCGGCAGAGATGGTATAGTGTTGTCCTGAAAAAGAGGAAAGGAGGCTTAAGCAGTATGCCACAGCAAGAGAGGATGCCTGGTGCGGCAAGGGAGAAACGGAACTGCTGGAGTCGGGGAAACGGCCCCTACAGTTTCCGCGGCGAACTGCGGAGGGGGATATCGCTGAACAAGAAACACCTGGTCCGGAAGGTACGCCGCAGCACAGACGTAGAGTTTGCACCCAAGGGAAATGGCTACCGGAAGATATGCCGGACGGTCGATATGGTAGATTTTACCTAAGGAACAGTCATGCACTTTCGTTTATGGAGTGCATGGCTTTTTTATTGGAGGAAGCCGTGGAATTGGATACGGCGGCTGGACGAGCTCTGGAGATTGGAGGGATGGCATGGATGAGGAAAGCATCCGTCAGGACAGGGAACTGGCAAGGACGGCAATATGGGGGCTGATTTCTTATGCAGAGCAGATCGCACGGCAGGGAGAAGATGATGAGATACAGCAGGTCAGGAGCCTGGTTGACGCATTGGGCCTGTATTGGGGAGTGGATGAAACGAAAGACTGGACGGAGGAATTTGACTCAAGAGTACAGCGTGCAAGGCAGGGAGGGGACATACCGCGGCGCTGTTCCAGCCTGATCCGGCTAAAGACGGTGAAAGGTCTGAGCCGGTATGCGGAGGAAATGGTTTCGGCCCAGGGTGTGGAGGAAATAAAAAGGATCTTGGAGATCCCGGATGTCATCAGGCGTCTGGGGAAGGAATGGGAAATGAGCCGGAATGATATTGAATATCCATGCCAGAGGATCGGGGATATTGCGGAATCGCTGCAGGCATCCCGGCGGGCCATGCAGGGGATGGGCATGTAAGAGGGGAAAATAATGGAGAAAGCAGTGCTGGAGAAGATAGGTGTCTTAAAGCGGGCCTACAAGGAAAAAGAGCAGGCGTATGAGGCGGAGCATAAAAAACTGCAGGCTTATGTTGAAGAATACCTTGATGAGAATCATATGTGGGGCAATAAGGAACTGCTGGGGGACGTGGTGCGAATCCTGCCGGACAGCAGGCTCCGCTCCCGCCTGGTTGAGTGTCTGTATGCCCTGTATGATAAGGAGGCAGAACAGCGGGCTGGGCAGGGAAATGAACAGAAGGCGGTACCGGCGGGCGGCAGGGATATGGGGCAGTCCGGCGTATGCGGAATGCCGCGGCATGACCCCAAAGCACTAACGAGGATCAAATGCATGGCAGGAACGTATAGGGAGAAGGAGCAGGAGTTCCGGGAAGAACAGAAAAAACTCCAGGAATATGTCAACGGCTACCTTGACGAGAACGGCATAAGGAATGACCCGGCAAAGCTGCATAAACTTGCCAACGTCCTGCCGGGAGGCATAGTGCGTTTCCGGCTGCTGGAAATCATATGCTTTCTGGAGGAAAAGGAGGCGCAGCAGCCATGCACACAGGGAGAGGGAGCCTGTGACGGGCATACAAAGCCAGGCTTGTCAATGTAGTGGAAGTGAAAAATGCTGAAAAGGGAGGCGCAGATGGGATCAGGAAATACAAGCGGCATGCTGGTGAAGAAGTATTGGGGAAAGGCACAGGAGATAGTGGCCCGGACAGACCTGGGGCGGCTCTATGAATCGTGCAACGGGCAGGATAAGGCGTATGCCCAGAACATACTCCTTAAACTCCACCAGGAGTTTGAAAAAGTCTATGGGGAGGGGCCGGTGGATTCCCGGCTGGATTTTGTGATGATGCCTGCCGTCCTGCGTGGACGGAAAACCGGGAAAATGGCGCTGGGGTTTGTGCATTTGGATATGGAAAGCCAGGGCGAGCATTGGGGGACAGTTTTCCTGACAGACCGGGGGATCATTGACGCCATGGGCAGCGTTTCTCCGGAACAGGAGACATATATAAAAGAAAATTTTGTGCCTTATGATTATTGGTACACTCCGCTGTCACAGTATGACTGCCATGTAGATTTCGCCTCCATGCCGGAGGATGCCGTGGAGATTCGCAAGCGCGTGGACGAGCTGCGGGCATCCGGCAGCATACAGGCACAGTCCATGGGCGGGATGCAGTAGAACGGCAGATGGGCAGGTACAGTCTGTGCCTTGCGCCGCCGTTTCTGCCACAGGGAGCAGAGCCGCAGATGGGAGATGGGAAACCGCAGGCACCCGGCGGCATACACCCCATAGGAACATAGGCGCAGGCTGCGGTAAATAAGGAACATGCAGAGCCGGGGACGGCAAGGAGGGCGTATGGCAAAGTTCGTGGATAAACAGAATCTGCCGCAGTATAGATATTTTAACAACGTGATCGGGAAAGACGACATGGTCAAGGACATTGTCAGCGATTATGTTGGAGGGGTCTATGAACTGTCAACCCCGGCTATACAGAATGACCCCGCAGTGCGCCGTGAGAGCCTACAGATGCTGAAAAGAGGGAAAAGGAACCTGCCCGCGGCCCTTTATTCCATGAAGGAGGATCAGGAGCGCTGCCACAACGAAATTTTTTATGGCGGGGTGCAGGCAACCAGGCGGAATGCCGACAGGTATATGAATATGCTGCTGCACCTCCATCTTTTTCAGGGAGACCATATACAGCGTGACGTGGAGGTGCATCCGGAGATACTGGAGAAACTTACGGAAAGAGAAAAGCGAAAGAGATATGAGTGCAGGGAGGATGGAAAGTTCTATTCCACCTTTTTCAGTGTCCCAAAGCTGGTGCTGATCAACAGGGATCTGTTTGCACAGTATCTGGAGAGGAATATGACAGATGAAGATATGGGGCGCCTGGAGGCGATGCTGCATAAGGATGTGCATTACATCCTGAACGTGCAGAGTGAGGCGCAGAGCGGCTACGCATATATGATCGAAAAGGAAGGGGGCGTCTATGTACGGCGTTTGGGCAGATATGACCTGACTGGCAGGATGCGGCTGGGAGGCGGGGACATGCTGGAGCCTGAAATGATATCGGTCGCGCTGTGCCTTACCGATTATCTGATGGAGATGGAGAATATCTCAAGGCAGCAGAAACATGACCCCAGGGAAGCCGGTGCGGGGGACGGGGGCTGCAGCGGACAATGCCGGGTTCCCAAATATGTGGATCAGAACAGCATCAAGATATTTGATGTATCCCCAACTGCCAGAAAAGGGAACAACGAACTGGAAGTGAGTTATTTCAGAAAAAGATATGCCAGCGCAGGGACAGCCCGCAGAACGGGATATGAGGTGGCCCCGCACACCAGGCGGGGGCATTACCGGACATACAGCGATGGGAGGACTGTCTATGTCCGCTCATCCATCATCCACAAGGAGAAATACAATGGCATCCAGTCTGCGCACCGGATCAATGAGCCGGGGGAGGGCAGCGTTTCCCAGGAAGATATAGACGGCCCCACTTTTACGATGGGGATGCAGATATAAGGCAAGGAGGGGATGGAAATGGACATCAGACAGAGGATTGACAGATTTAACAGGGAAAACAGTCCCTTTTACATTGTGGACCATGACAGCGGCAGGTACAGCCTGTGCCTTGCGCTGTCGTTTCTGCCAAAGGAATATGAACACTTCGGGCAGGAGGCGTTTAACCGGTATGCCGCGGAGATTGGAGAGCCTGCAATGATAGACGGCCGCGTGTTTTCCCACGGGAGCGGATACGAGTGGGAACATGTCTTTGCGAAAGCCTTTGAGGGCGATCCGGACAGCGGCAGGATAGAATACGACTGCGAGGCAGGCGGCTTTTTCTGTTATTCGGACAGCCTGTCCCTGCTGGAACACTTCGGCGCCCGTTTCAGGGCCGTCTGCATGGACGGGGAAAAATTTGCGCAGCTTGTCAGCACGGCGCTGAAAGAGGCAGCGGAAAAGGAGGAACAGGGGGCGGAAAGAGAGATACAAACAGAGTCCTGCGGAGGGCCGGAGGCTGTCCCCTCCCAGGCCATGCGGATGTAGCGGTGCAGGAAGGAGGGAGTAATCACAGGTGAGGATCTATGTAAAAAGGGAAAATTGGGACGGCGGGATCTGGTTTAAGCTGCCGGCCACGGACGCCGAGGCGGGGAAGCTGTGGAAGGAACTGGCGGATATCCACCCGATGCCAATGATCCCGTATATCGGAGATGTGGACTGCGGGATTGGGGGGATGGAGGGATGCCTGCTCGGTGAGCCGGTCTTTGAAAAAGGCCATCTGGAGATGCTTGGCCGTCTGGCAGAACAGTTGGATGAGATGGGGACGGAGGAATGCCTGCTGTTTACTGCCGCCGTGGAGATGGAGAGGCCGGATTCCATAGAGCAGGCACTGGAAACCATGGGCCATCTGGACGCCTACGAATTAAAGCCCCAGATCCGTGACATGGATGGGCTGGGGCGGTATCTTGCAGAAAAAGAGAAGGAAGAAATCCCCCAGGCAATAGAAAAAATCTTTGATTATTGGAATTACGCCGCCGCCCGCCGGGAGCAGTACAGCTGTTTCACAAAAGGGGGATTTGTGGAGAGGAAAAAGCCGCAGGAGGGGACGCCGGCGGGAATGGAGGCTGGCGTGCCTCCCCATAAGCCCGGGGGAACAAAGGCCGTGCTTACGGTGGAGGTAAAAAAGCAGCCCTATGGGTATGAGAGTTTTTCCATGCCCATGGCGGAGCGGGAACTGGCGGAGGCGGAAAAGAGGATCGGTACAGCCGAATACGGGTATGGCGCGGAAATGAGGGTGGTGGCAGCTTATGAAGGACTGTATGAAACCCTGCCGCCGGGATGCACCATCAGGGAACTAAACCAGGCGGCGTGGGAGGTCAGGGAGTATATGGACCATGGGGAATCAGACCGGCTGCTGCTGCTGGCGGCGCTGGAGGCGGAACTGCCGGAAACCATGGAGGATGCCTGCCGGGTGATCCGGCGGTGCGCGGAGTATCAATTCCTGCCCCTGAAATCTTTAACGCCGGAGGGCTATGCCCGGTATGTCCTGGAGAGGGACGGTGTCAGGGTACCTGCGCATCTACAGGCATATGTCCGGGAAAAGGAGTTTGGGCAGAAAATGATGGAGGAAACAGGGCCGGTACAGACCCTTTACGGCGTGGTCATTAACAGGGCGCATCCCATACGGCCGCCCAGATACAGCGCTGGGAGTTTCCGCCTGTTCAGCCCCCTGACGGTAAGCGCTTACGGGGGCAGGGAACCCGTCCAGCCCCTGATCTTATCCGGCCAGGAGGCGGCCTCCCTGCAGGCGGCCATCAGGGGGCATATTGCCCGGAGCATGCAGGGGTATGGGGAGGGCGGCCTGGCGGAATTATTGTCAAACCGCATACTTGCCCGGAAAGTCCGATGCATGTGGCCCGATGCGGAAGAAAAGGGCGGTGAATTATGGGGCGTCCTGAAGGTGGACACGGCGGCAGCACTGACGGACAGGGAAAAGGCGGCGCTGACGGAAGAATGGCGTATGATAGCCGGGGAGGGATGGGGGCTGCAGCTTATGTACAGGCCAATCTGCCGGGGGGAGAGGGAGATGCATGTGGGCTTTTGGGATACGGAGAGAGGGAGCGGGCTGTTCATTATGCCGGAGGAAGAATTCCTGAAAAGTACCGGGCACCATGGGATGGAACTGCAGTGAAAAATGAATACGGGCATTGAAGGGCGCTGGCATGTTTCCGGCGCTTTTTTTATGCGCAGGGGCGCACAGATGAAACTGCTGCTTGCGCAACATGCGCCCCGTACAGCGGGCAGGGAGGTGATCGGCCCTGCCCGGCTGCGATAAACCAGAAGGAAGGAGGCGGAGTCCTGGCCAGGGAAAAGATATCTGACTCCCTTTTGGATGGATCTAGAGCAGAAAGCAATCGAAAGGGTAAAAATGGCATCGGAGATGTCGCTGCGCCTGTATAAAAGCCCTCTGGTGGTGACGGACAGCGGGGGCAAGGACAGCGCCGTATGCCGGGAGATCGCAAGGAGGGCGGGCATCCCCTATGAGGTACAGCACAACCTCACCACGGCGGACGCGCCTCCTACCATCTACTATGTGCGGGAGACTTTCCGGAAACTGGAGGAACAGGGGATCACGTGCAGGATCAATTATCCGGCCTACAAGGGACAGCGGGTGACGATGTGGACGCTGATCCCCATAAAGAAGTTCCCTCCCACAAGGCTGCAGAGGTACTGCTGCCAGGTGCTGAAGGAATCTTACTGCGGGGACCGCTTTATCACCACCGGCGTCCGCTGGGTGGAGAGCGTCAAACGCAGGAAAAACCGAGGGGTGTATGAGAATTTCACCTACAACCGGGAGAAAAAAATTATCCTGAATAACGACAATGACGAGCAGAGGCGGCTGTTTGAAAGCTGTGAACTGAAGGGAAAGAGGATCTGCAACCCTATCGTGGACTGGACGGACCGGGATGTATGGGATTACATCCGCAGCGAGAGGCTCCCCATGAACCCGCTCTATGACATGGGATTCTGCCGTGTGGGATGCATAGGCTGCCCGATGGCGGGAAAGCGCAGGTGGATGGAATTCGGCCTGTTCCCCACATACAGGCAGGCGTATACCCAGGCATTCGGGAGGATGCTGGACGTAATCCATGCGGCGGGGATACCCACAAAGTGGAAAACGGCGGGGGATGTGTTTTCCTGGTGGATGGAGGATGAGCAGATAGAGGGACAGATGAGTCTGGAGGATCTTGACGGCTGGATGCAGGAGAATGAATAGGGAGGGCTATGGGGCAGGAGGCTGCGGACGATAAAATTTGCGGACAGACGGGAGGCAGGAAATGGAAAGTGTGGAAAATGGCATTGCGGAAATCAGGCTGTACAGCCCATTGAGCGGGCGTTTTTTTGATTCCGAGGATTACGGCAGGGCGCTGAACCGGGTCGAATTATCCGCATATAGGCGCGAGATACAAAGCGCTTTGGATAAAGACGAAATACGGCAGAGCGAAAGGGGGCTTGCGGAATATGTATCCCCCCAGTCTTTAAGGGAGCGCATTATCAGCATGCATCCGGGCGTGGAGGTATGGTCGTATGGCATGTGGAGTGTGCTGACGGTAAAGTGCCAGGGCGTGCTTTCGGAGGGGGAACTGGAAACGTTAAAGGACGAATGGCATGGGCAGATGACAGACGGGTGGGGAGAGTCTTTCGCTCAGGAGGCTGTGGACTGTGACGAGGGGTGCTGCCTGTATGTGGACTACATGGATACAAAGCGCTCCAGCATCAAGACGGAGCAGGAGCTGAAGGGCATCACGCAGGGGCAGGAAATAGCTGGCGATGCAGGCGTACAGCGGGTGACAGGCGCTGCCCAGGCCATGGGCATGGGGTAAAACCGTGGAGATGGGATCACTGCATTGCAGTGCCGCTGCGGGGGCGGCCGGGTTTTCGGATATTCCGGGAGCCTGGCCTTTTTGTCCCTGTGGCAGATATGGCAGAAAGATAGAAAGGAAAGGGAAAAATGGCATCTAAATTTATGAACGGCATGCCGCTTGCAGGGATGGAGGCGCAGATGCAGCAGGTTCCGGGATTTAAGCCCAGGAAGGCCGGGATGTCCGTCAGCAGGCTGGAACTGCCCAGGGCACAGGGAGGCGGCGGGCAGGCAGAGGGGAAGGAGGACTGCGGGCCGCCCGGCGGGGGCAGCCCCTGTGCAAGCGTTGGGGACGGATGCGGGCGTTTTTCCTGTCTTCTGGGACGTTTTACCGGAGAGGTGGGGTTCGGCCCGTTTACGGACCGCGTGTCGCGGCTGGAGGGCAGCGCAGGGAGCGCCTTCC
Organism: uncultured Acetatifactor sp.; assembly: GCA_910577235.1. Classification (GTDB taxonomy): domain Bacteria; phylum Bacillota; class Clostridia; order Lachnospirales; family Lachnospiraceae; genus Acetatifactor. The sequence goes on from CAJTMX010000017.1 coordinate 14,861, forward strand.
GGGATGAGGAACACAGGGAACGGTTTTGGCGCCGGTGGAAAGCACAGGCGGACGTACCTGACAGGGAGGCCATGTGCGCCGCCCTCTACCTGCTTACGGCAGACCGGATGCTGTGGGGGATGGCGGAGGATGCAGTGCGTCCGGAACTGATCGACTTTGCCGCCGCCAGCATCCGGGGCATCGGGCTGGATGGCTATGTGCTGTTCCACTGCGCAAAGGATCTGTATAAGGGAACCAACCGTCTGAGCCTGGCGGAGCTTACCGACCCGGAATTGATAAGTGACGGGACATTCTGGACGGTCATCACGGCATTCCTGATCCGGCGCTACGGGGCGGAGGTATTGGAGGAAGAAGGGAGCAAGGGATGTTAAAGGTATATCTGAGCAATACCGCTACATCAGACGGGCTGTGGCTGGCATTCCCCCTGGGGAGCCAGGAGAGGCAGGCTGCCATGGAATTTGGCGCAGGGGGCACAAATGAGATAGGGGCTGTAGAAAGCCGGATGGAAGGGCTAAAGACGCATTTGGAGGGGATGACGCTGCAGCCTGAACAGGGGATACGGGAACTGGAATTTTTAGACCAGCATACGGACTGCATGACAGAAAGGGAAAAGGGCATCTTGCAGGCGGCGCTGGAGATCGAGAAGCCGCGCAGTGTAATGGAGATCGTGAACCTGTCCTGCAACCTGGATAAATTCGTGCTCTATGACGGCATTTCCGGCCATGAGGAACTTGGGAGGCATGTGCTGGGAAGTGAGGAAATGTCAGAAAAAGTTGCACTTTACCTGGACTACGGGGCAGCCGGGGAAAAGTACGCGGGCAGCCATGCCGGGTGCTTTACGGATCTTGGGTATGCGGCCCGCACGGGGGAGGCCCTGGAGCCGCTCTATGACGGCAAATTTCTGCCGCAGCCCGGATATGATAAGTCCTGCGTCATCCAGGCTTGGCTGTATTCCCCCTATTATGCCGCAGGACATTACCGGAATTACCCTGTTTCCCTTCCCGCCTCAGATGACAGGCTTGCGCTGGCAGAGGAAAAGCTGGGCTGTAGAAAGCTGGATGAGCATGAGGTGGCATATATCAGCTGCCCTGTTTCAGAATTAGAATCCTGCCTGCCGTTCTCCAGGGATATCAGGGAGATGAACGCATTTGCAAAGCTGCTGGCGGAAAGGGACATCCTGGGGGATGCAGGGACAAAGGAAAAACTGTTTGCTGCGCTGGAGGCGGAGGCGCCTGGAAACATGGCCGAGGCCATGGAGATTGCCGCAGGACTGGAGCGGTATACAATTCTGCCGGAGGACATCCAGACGGCAGATGACTATGCGGATTATTTCCTGGAGGAAGCACAGATCTACATTGACGAGGAAGTACAGCCGTTTCTGGATTATAAGAGGCTTGGTGAATGTCAGATGAGGAAACACGGGGTGGTGCAGACGGAGCATGGGCTGGTGCGGCGGGAGGACATCCCGATGGCGCAGCCTACGGAGGAACTGGAGGAATTCAAGCTGTTCAGCCCCCTGAAAGGTTTTTTGTACTGTCACGATGAGGATGGCGGTAGCCTCTGGGACGAGCCCATGGAAATAGACCCCGGGCAGCTGTGCCAGTATGGGAATCAGATACAGGAAATGATCAGGCAGGAACACCTGGAGGAAGAAGGGGAAAGAGGGCTTGCCGTCTACCTTGGCAACCGCCTGCTGAAGCGGAAAGTATTCAGCATGAACCCCACCGTGGAGATGTGGAACGGGGAATTATGGGGCGTACTGGAGGTAAAAAGCCACGGCCCCCTGTCGCCCCAGGAACTGGCCGGGCTGATGGAAGAATGGCAGGGGCAGGAATCCGATGGCTGGGGGGAAGGCTTTGAGCAGCGGGAGATCAAGACAGAAGAAGGAGATCTCTATGTCAGCTTCTGGAATTCCGGCGATGATTTCTTTATCAGGACGGAGCAGGATCTGAAACAGTGGCAGACCCAGGGACAGGGGATGCAGATGGGAGGGAACGGATGATGCGGATGCAGGCAAACATCTATGCAGACTGCCATGAAAATGACCGTGGCTACCAGGGGGCGGCACTGGAACTGCCGGCCACCCCCTATGAGGTCAGGGATGCCCTCCAGCGCGCCCGTGTGCCGGAGGGAGGCGGGTATACGCTGGAAGGCGCCGGCGGCTGGCCGGACTTCCTCTGGAGCGCCCTGTTTGGCGACACCATTTCAGGAGAAAATGCCCTGGAGGAACTGAACCTGCTGGCGGATGCCGTAAGCCGCATGGATGAGATGCAGGCCGGGATCTTTGAAGGGGCCGCAGCGCTGCACATGGAGGAAACAGGGAAGGAAACCGTCACCCTGAAGGAACTGCTCAATCTTTCCGCCTGCCTGGATGATTATGAATTCCAGCCCGGCGTGACAAATGACGTAAGCCTTGGGAGGGCCTGCATGGAGGGCGGCATGCTTGACATAGTGGAGAGCCTGCCGGATGAGGTGGCAGCACTGCTGGACCCCGCCAAGGTGGGGAAGGCACTGCGGAACAGTGACCATGGGGCATTCACCCCCAGGGGCTATGTGTACCGGGGCAGCGCTGCCGTCCGTCAGGATTTCTATGACGGGGAGCACCTGCCTGCCTGTGGGGAAAATCATCAGGGCCTGTTATCCCTGCGGATAGAGAAGCTGGATGCCCCTGATGCAGACAGCGGCGTATGGCTGGAGCTGCCTGCGGATGAAAAAGCCATCCAGTGGGCGCTCCTGTCCGTTGGGGAGGAATCCTTTGATGCCTGCCGGATCGCAGAGGCAAAGAGCATCATCCCGGCATTTCAGTACCAGCTGGCAGGGAACGAGGACATCGGGAAGCTGAATATCCTGGCAGAGCGCCTGCAGGAACTGCAGCGGGAGATGCCGGGGGAGCTGATGCTCATGAAGTATAAGGCCGTGCTGGAGCTGGAGCAGTATTCTGACCTGGATATGGCGCTGGATATCGCCGCCAACTTAGGCTGTTATGATTTCGGCCCTGATATCCTCTCGCCGGACGCATACGGGGAGTATGTCCTGCAGAGCGCCGGGATCGACACGGGCGACCCTGCCTTTTCCTATTTTGACTTCCGGGGGTATGGGGAGCGGCAGATGGAACAGGCAGGCTATGTGTTTACCCCCTATGGCACCGTCTCCCGAGGTGGGCAGGAGTTTGTGCATGAATATACGGAACAGGGACAGGTGTCCGGGCAGGGCATGGCGATGGAATGACAGCAGGACCGCCGCAGGAAAGGAGGTGGTGCGGCATAGACAGCTTTATCTCATGGGTGGGCGGGAAGAAAGCCCTCCGGAAGCTGATTTATACGATGTTCCCCGTAAATTTTGACCGCTATATCGAGGTGTTCGGCGGGGGCGGGTGGGTGCTCTTTGGAAAGCCGCCCGACTGCAGGTGCATGGAGGTCTATAATGACTACAACTCTAACCTCGCCAACCTGTTCACCTGTGTGAAGGACAGGACATGGGCATTCTTAAGGGAGCTGGGTTTTTTGCCGGTGAACAGCAGGGATGAATTTGCCGTCATCCGCAGGTTCCTGGAAAAGCAGGAGTTTGACGCTCCGTTCCTGGCGGAAGAACTCAAGCTGGCGCAGGTATCCCTGCCGGTGCCTGACTTTGAGGAAATACGGGCGGTCCTGATGGAGAATGCGGAGGTGACGGACGTGAAGCGGGCGGCTGCGTTCTTCAAGCTGATACGCTACAGCTATGGGAGCGGCTGCACATCCTACGGCTGCAAGAACTTTGACGTGCGCAAATGCTTTGACACCATCTGGCAGGCATCCCGCAGGCTTGCGGACACGGTGGTGGAGAATAAGGACTTTGAGGCGCTGATCCGGCAGTATGACCGGGACGGCGCCTTTTTCTACTGCGACCCGCCCTATTATGAGACGGAGGGGCATTATGCCGTGGTGTTTAAGAAAGAGGATCACGCAAGACTGCGGGACGTTTTGACCGGGTGCAGGGGGAAATGGATGGTCAGCTACAATGACTGCGCTTTTATACGGGATCTGTACGCCGGGTACACCATCACGGCTGTCACCCGCATCAACAACCTGGCGCAGCGTTATGACGGCGGCTGTGAGTTTCCGGAGGTGCTGATCACCAACTATGACCCGAAGGAACGGGAAAGGGCACAGCCCATGCAGATGAGCCTGTTCGGGCTATGAAGGAAATGGGGATTTTCTAAGGCCGGAAAATACCCGACCTAAAGCACAAAAGTGCTTAGAAAATCCAGACCATTTCCCGAAGAATCGCCCGGAGGCGATTCTTCCCGTGTGGATTAAAAGGATGGGCGGCTATGGCATCATGGAAACCGCCCAGAAAAAGGAAGGAGGGAACTATGGGCAATGCGATCTATAAGCTGGTGGACGGCAAGGGAAGGGTGCTGATCCCCAAGGCGCTGCGGGAGGCGGCAAACCTGGAATACGGCGGCATCGTGGGGCTTGGGCTTGCGGACGGGAAAGTGACTGTCCGCAGGGTGGATGTGATAGAACCGGGGGATCAGTCGCCGGAGGCGGTGGAGGCATATGTGCATGCGGCGTTAAAGACCATGCCGGACAGCACAAGGCTTAAACTGCTTGCGGAACTGAGCGGGCTGCTGTAGAAAAAGGAGGCATAGCGCCATGCGCGAATATACAAAAAATGACTGTGGGCAGACCGGGTACGGCATCTCCCTGAAAGGGAAGGTGGTGGTGTTAAACAGGGCGGCGCTGCCGCCGGAGCATCCGGGCCAGCTTTTCCTCTGCACGGGAGGGAACGGGGCGAACCCGAACCCCATGGGGCGGAGCGTGTTCCTGGTATCCCTCTCAAACGGGGAAAGCTGCCGGTTCTGGCGGGAGGACGTGGCAGGCACGCTGAAACCGGAGCTCCTATCGGACGAGGCAAAGCTGATGCTCTCCCAGGTACGCCCCATCGGGGCAAAGAACCCTGCCAGGAACGAGCCGGAATACTCCGGCTACAGTTTCCTGCCGGACGGCCGCTACAGCGCAGGCGTATGGCTGTGCAGCCCCCAGGAGGCCCTTGACTATGTGGAGATGCAGAAACCCTACCAGCACCGGGTGCTGGTCTGCGACAGGGATGACTTTGCGGTGCTGGAGGTCATAGACGGGGAACTTATATACCCCGATGAACAGGCCCTTGCCGCATTCCGGCAGGGACAGGGCGGAGGCATGAAGATGGAGTAAAGGAGGGCAGTGTGCAAAGATTTTCTAAGCGGTTAAAGGACACCCGCCAAGAAAATCTAAATTGCACACGGAAGAATGCCCAAAGAGCGGGCATTCTTCTCATGCAATGACACCGGCAATGCCTGTGTGCAGGAAGGGGGCAGAAATGTGAACCAGGTCCGGATTGAAAACGGGATCATCATGTTTTACGGGAACAGGGCCGGCAGGGTGGAGGACGGATGCGCCGTGGCGGACCCCATGTTCAAGGGGGATGAACTCTGCAGGTTCCTGGAAGGGCATCAGCAGATCCGGGAAGTGAAGTGGATGGACGGGATGTTCGACCGCCTCATGGCCGGGGGGCAGGAGGGCGCCGCGGCACAGGCGCTTAAAAATGTCCGCGTCTGGCAGCTTAAGCCCGATGTGGACGTGTATATGAAATTCATCGGGTACGAGGAAATGTGCAGGAAGTTCGGGCAGCCGGACCGGGAGAACTACCAGGCGGTATATGACGGGGCGGCACAGACCAATGACCTGGAGGAACTGTACATGAAATTCGGGAATGACGGCAGCACCCTTCCGGCCGGCTATAAGGGGCATTCCCTCTCCATGAGCGATGTGCTGGAGCTTTATGACAGTGCGGGGAGCAACTTCTACTATGTGGACCGTATCGGTTTCCGGGAAATAGGGTTTGACGCCCCGCAGCAGGCCCAGGGCCAGACAATGCAGCTCTGACAGGCAAAAGGCGCTTTATGCCCATGCCTGTCTGCTGGATAAATATTAATAATGCCCTGTAAAGGGCAGAAAAAAGAAGGAGGACTTTATATGTCTACACCTACAGTGGAAATCAAGATCACTTCCATGTACCCGCCCGGACATCAGGGCGGCATCCGGGCTTATGCCTCTGCGGCCATAGACGGCTGCTTTGCCGTGCGGGGGATCAAGGTGGTGGAGGGCGGCAGGGACGGCCTCTTTGTGTCCATGCCCAGCCGGAAAACAACGGACGGCTACAAGGAAGTGTGCTTCCCTGTGACGGCAGAGTTCCGTGAACAGCTCCACAATGCCGTGATGGACGCCTACCAGCAGGCAATCACCATGGCGCAGGCGCCCCCTGCCCAGCAGGAAACGCAGGAGGGCGGCGCACCCCAGGAAGGCCGGCAGGGAGCGGCCGGAGGGGAAGTACCCCAGGAAGATCCGCAGGAGGTAGCCGGAGGGGAAGCACCCCAGGAAGGCCAGCAGATGGCAGGGATGCAACAGTAACGGATTGACACTATCAAAACCATAAAACAAAAAAATGGAGGAAAAATCAATGAAGAAGATTAGAAACCAGATGGACAGGATGTGCGGTGTTTTTGCGGTAAAGGTTATGGAGGCAAAGAGGAAGCTGGCGGAGCGTTCCGGGGAGGGGTATGTGGACACGGCAGTGAAGATCCTGATCGCCGTGGTGCTTGGCGCACTCCTGCTGGCGGGTCTGTATGCCCTGTTCAAGGATACGGTGCTGCCCACGCTGGTAAACCGCATCCAGCAGATGTTCAATTATGCCGGTTAACCCGGCATCCTGCCAGGGGATGGCCGCGGGGCTGGCGGCATCGCCGGGAACGGCGCTGCAGGCGGTGCTGTTCCTTTTTCTGCTGGCCGAGGTTTCCGTCTGCGACATTAAGAGCAGGGAAATCCCGGACAGCCTGCAGGCGGCCATCGCACTGCTGTCCCTGCTGCATTTCTCCCCCTTAAACCTTGCCGGGGCATTTACGGCGCTGCCGTACCTCTTAGTGGCGCTGGCAGGGAAAGGGACGGGAGGGATCGGGGGCGGGGACATCAAGCTGGCGGCATCCATGGGGACCGTGCTGGGACTGCCGGCCAGCCTGGCGGCATCCGTCATGGGGCTGTCAGCATTTACCGTTTACGGGCTTATCTGTTCTTTCGTAAGGAGGCTTGCGGGGAGGCCGGGAAGAACCGCCTACCCCGCAGGGCCGTTCCTGGCGGCAGGAGCAGCCATGGCCTATTTCATGGAGATTGGAGGGTGGATCGTATGAAAAAGAAAATCATCATCACACTATGCACCGCCGTGCCGGTGGTGGCACTGGCGGTGTTCCTGCGCAGCCACAGGAAAAGATACGCGGTGGGCAGGTAAGGAAAGAAAGAGGGCGAGCTTTCATGGAAGGCCCGCCCGGACTTGGAGGGATCGGGATGGAAAAGCGTACAGATGCCGGAGGGTGGATGTATGAACGGGCAGAACTGGAGGGAAGGACAGTATGGGGGACAGGCGCGCCGGTTGACCATGGCACCGTCCCCAAGGGCCTGTACTGTTATGATATTTTTGGCTCAGGGAAACAGATGGATGCTGAAAACAATTATATTTCACAAACCCCGGTGGCAGAAAACTGTGTCGGGGCGATTATTTCCATGGAGCCGCTCCCTTTCCATGGCGGAAAGGCGCTGTGCCTGGATGGGATAAAATTCCGTGAGGATGAACCGATGTGCAGCCTTGGGGACCTCATGGGGCAGGCGCAGCAGACGGCATGCCCGCAGGAGATGGCGGGCATGTGCATGTGAAAAAATATTTTCTGGAGGGGACAGCTTGCATCCCTCTAAACATTGATTGATATGTGCGCCGAAGCGCACAGGGAGGTATCAGAATGCAGATTTTTAAGAACAGGATCGTCATAGGGGTGGCCTGCATCATCCTGTCGCTGGTCATATGCTTTGCGGTCACGCCGCTGTTTAACCAAAGCATCAGCGAAAAGACACAGATCGTGCGGGTGGTGCGGGAGATCAAAAAGGGCGAGGAAATCACGGCGGCGCAGGTGAAGGTGGTGGAGGTAGGCGGGTACAACCTGCCGGAGGATGTGGTGAGGAACCCGGAAACAGCCATCGGCAGATACGCCTCCGCCGATTTTGTGCCGGGGGACTATATCATCGCCTCCAAGATCGCGGATGAGCCTGCCGCGGAAAATGCCTACCTCTACAGCTTAAACGGGGAAAAGCAGGCCATGTCCGTGACGGTGAAATCCTTTGCCAGCGGGCTGTCGGGCAAGCTGCAGAGCGGCGACATCGTATCCGTCATCGCCCCGGACTATAAAAAGCAGGGGGCGACCGTGATCCCGCCCGAACTTCAGTATGTGGAGGTCATCGCCGTGACAGCGAACAGCGGCTATGACGCCAACACGGGGGAGCGGGAGGACGGGGACTCCGAAAAGGAGCTGCCCACCACCGTGACGCTGCTGGTGGCGCCGGAGCAGTCCAGGATACTGGCGGAGCTGGAGGCGGAGGGTAAGCTGCATCTCTCCCTGGTATATCGGGGGGATGCAGGGAATGCCGCCAGGTTCATTGCGGCGCAGGAGGCCGTGCTGGAAGAACTGTACGCACCCGAAGAAGATGGGGAAGAAAGCGCGGACGGCACCCAGGAGACAGGGGAAAGAGGTGACAGCCCTGAAAACGGCCAGACCATGGAGGATGTGATCCAGCAGGCGGAGGAAGCGCTGTCAGGAAGCGGGGTGGAGTGAGCATTGAATTTCATGAAAAACAGCATATTCAGCCGCAGCGGGGGCGGGGAGGATGCCCCCATGTGGCCGGAAAAGGGAAACCAGATGCTGGCGGTGTGGGGAAGCCCCGGCTGCGGCAAGACAACGGTGGCCGTCAAGCTGGCGGCCTACCTGGCACAGCAGAAGAAGGACGTGGCGCTGCTCCTATGCGACATGAACACGCCCATGCTCCCCTGCATCTGCCCTCCGGGGGACCTGGAGGAAGAACATTCCCTGGGGAGCATCCTTGCGGCAAGCCATGTGTCGGAGTCCCTGGTGCGGCACAACTGCATCACCCATAAGAGGTTCCGCCACCTTGCCATCATCGGGATGCGGAAGGGGGAGAACGAATACACCTATCCGCCCTATGAGCGGACCCAGGCGGAGGAACTGCTGGAGGCGTTAAGGAACATCGCCCCCTATGTGGTCATCGACTGCGGCAGCTCCATCGCCAACGACATCCTCTCTGCCATTGCCCTGCTTAAGTCCGACGCGGTGCTGCGGATGGTGAACTGTGACTTAAAATCCATCAGCTACCTGTCCAGCCAGCTGCCCTTATTAAAGGAGAGCAGATGGGACGCGGAAAAGCAGTACAGGGTGGCGTCCAACGTGTACCCCGGCGAGGCCAGCGGACATATGGAGCAGGTGCTGGGAAGTGTTTCGTTCCAGATCCCCCATTCCGATGAGGTGGCGTCGCAGGTCCTGGAGGGGAACCTGCTGAAAGAGCTGGGGCTGAAGGACAGCAGGGCATTCAGGAAATCTTTGGAGGCCATCACAAGGGAGGTGTTCGGATGTTAGGGGAAAAGCGGAGCCGGGCGGCATTCCAGGGGGATTCTCCCGGAAGTGTTCAGGACGGAAGGGGCGCATATGAGGGGAAACCGGAAACGGGAAACGCGCCGGCAGGATACAGAGGGACAGGACGGGGCGGATCAGGAAACGCGCCTGCAGGGTACAAAGAGGCAGGGCAGGCTGGAACAGGAAATATGCCAAAGGGCAGCACGGGGGCGGGAATGCCCGGCATGGCATCTGTCGGGGAGGCATATCTGGACAGCCTGTTAAACGAGTGCCTGGGCAGGCTGGCCATCCCCCCACAGACAGATGAGAGACAGGCAGATGAGGGCAGGAAGATCCGGGCAGATGCCGGAATACAGGCGAAGGCCGTCTGTGGACCCGCGGCAGGGGAAATACGGCATATCCCTGCGGAAAAGGCAGAATCCCCCAGGGAGGGACCTGCTGGGAGGGAGGAATCCCCTGAAACAGAGGATGCCTGTGCTCCGCCCAGGCGGGAGGCCAGGACGCTGCGCACCCACGGCCTGTTCTTTGAGGCGGATGCGGGAGGCAGGGATTTCGCCTCGGTGCTTAAGGAGGTGCAGGCATACCTTTCCAGAGAGTACAGCAGCCTGGTCACGGCGGAGGGCAGCGGGGAGGCCAGGGCGCAGATCCGGCGCTTTGCAGGCAAGTACATCCAGGACCACCGGATATCCGTGCCCGGCATGGACACGGAAACACTGATCGATGCCATCTATTCCGAGATGGCGGAATTCGGTTTCCTGACCAAATATATCTACGGGGAGGGCATTGAGGAAATCGACATCAATGCATGGGATGACGTGGAGGTGCAGTTTGCGGGCGGCGTGACGGAGAAGCTGGCGGAGCATTTTGACAGCCCGGAGCATGCCATCAACGTGGTGCGGCGCATGCTGCATGTCTCCGGCATGGTGCTGGATGACGCCAGTCCCAGCGTCCTAGGACATCTTTCCAAGAACATCCGTATCGCTGTATTAAAGACGCCCATCGTGGATGAGGACGTGGGCGTGGCGGCCAGCATCCGCATCGTCAACCCCCAGAGCATGAAAAAGCAGGACTTCATAAAGGGCGGCACGGCCACGGGGCAGATGCTGGACTTTTTAGCAGAATGTATCCGTTACGGCATCTCCGTGTGCGTGGCGGGGGCCACCAGCTCCGGCAAGACCACCCTCCTTGGGTGGCTGCTCACCACCATCCCGGACGGCAAGCGCATCTACAGCATAGAGAACGGCTCCAGGGAGCTGGCCCTGGTGCGCAGGAAGGAGGGAAAAGTGGTCAATTCCGTCATCCATACCCTGACCCGTGACAGCGAGAACGAGCGCCAGAGGGTGGACCAGATCGCCCTCCTTGACATGGCGCTGCGTTTTAACCCGGACATCATCGTGGTGGGGGAGATGCGCGGGCCGGAGGCGAATGCGGCGCAGGAGGCCGCCCGCACCGGCGTGGCCGTGGTCACCACCATCCACTCCATGAGCTGCGACGCCACCTACAGGCGCATGGTGTCCCTCTGCAAGAGGGCTGTTGACATAGGGGACGACACCCTGTTGACATAGGGGACGACACCCTGATGGGGTTCGTCACGGAGGCATACCCCATCGTGGCATTCTGCAAGCAGCTGGAAAACAAGGACCGGCGGCTGATGGAGATCATGGAGTGTGAGATCCTGCCGGACGGCACAAGGAAGTTCCGCCCCCTGTTCCAGTACCAGATCACGGAGAACCGGGTGGGAAATGGGAAATTCATCATCAAGGGGAGCCATAAACAGGTAAACCCCATATCGGAGGGGCTGGCCCGCCGCCTGATGGAGAACGGGATGCCCCAGGAGATGCTCTCGCGGCTCCTGGCGGCGCCTGACAATAACGGAAAAAGGAAGGAGGGGGATGCCCTATGACGGCGATTGAACTGCTGGCCTGCGCCGGGCTGATAACAGGCGTGTTTTTGATCCTGAGCTTAAAGCCCACGGAATTCACGGACGGCCTGTTTGCTTTCCTGATAAAGCCGAAAGGCAGCATCCGGGAGGATATCCGGGAAACCTCCGGGAGGAAGAAACCCGGACCCCTGCGCCGTGAGATCCTGGAGGCCCAGGGCGTACTGGAGATGACGGGGAGGGGGAAACGCTTTTCCCTGATATGCGCGGCGGCCCTGGCGCTGTTCTGCGCAGGCGGCTCACTTGCCATCCTGCTGGGGAATTTTTTCCTGGCCCCGGTAATGGCGGTGGGCTTTCTGTTCCTGCCGTTTTGGTATGTGAAGCTGACGGCCGGTCATTATAAACGTGACGTATCGGCGGAGCTGGAGACAGCCCTGTCGGTGATCACCACCGCCTACCTGCGGACCGAGGACATCGTGACCGCCGTGGAGGAAAACATCAGCTATTTAAACCCGCCGGTCTCGAAGGTGTTCCGGGACTTCCTGATGCAGATCAAGATGGTCAGCCCGGATGTGGAGGCGGCGTTAAAGACCATGCGGGGGCGGATCGACAACGAGGTGTTCCGGGAATGGTGCGACGCCGTCAGCGACTGCCAGCATGACCGGAGCCTGAAAACCACCCTGACGCCCATCGTGGCGAAGCTCTCGGACATGCGGAACGTGAACGCGGAACTGGAGTACCTGATCGCAGAACCCCGCAAGGAATATTTAATCATGGTCATCTTCGTGGTGGGGAACATCCCGCTTATGTACCTGTTAAACAAGGACTGGTACCATGTGCTGATGCACACGCCGTTAGGACAGGTGATCCTGTCCGCCACGGCTGCGGCAATTTTTATATCCGCAGGCTTTGTGGTGAAGCTGACCCGTCCCATAGAATACAGGAGGTGAGCGCCATGACGGGACTTTTATTTTTATTCGGGGTGTTTCTGGCCCTTGGGCTGTTTTACCTGACAGCCGCATTCCTGCGTCTGCCGACCAAAGGCGCATCCAGGGCCATCCTGGGGACGGCAAGACAGGAGAAGAAAGCGGCAAAGACGGTGGAAGCCTGCCTGATGTCAGCGGCTGTGAAACTGTCAAAGTACATCCGGATGGACGAGTACAAGAGAAGCCGGATGGCAAACGTGCTGAAAGCGGGCGGCATGGGCATGGAGCCGGAGGTCTACCAGGCATACGCCCTGGTGAAAGCGGGGGCGGTGCTCTCAGGCGTGGTCCCCTGTCTCCTGCTGATGCCGCTGCTTGCCCCCTTTGTGGTGGTTCTTGCCCTCCTTTTGTACTTCAGGGAAACCGGGAAAGCGGATGAGCGGCTGAAGGCAAAGCGGGAGCAGATCGAGGGGGAGCTGCCCAGGATGGTGGCCACCATCGAGCAGGAGCTGAAAGCCAGCCGGAACGTGATCGGCATGCTGGAGCGTTTCCGGGGGAACGCGGGGGAGGCCCTGAAAGGGGAGCTGGACGTCCTGCTGGCGGACATGCGCTCGTCAGGCTATGAGGCGGCGCTGACCCGGTTCGAGGCCAGGCTGAATTCCCCCATGCTCTCGGACGTGGTGCGGGGGCTGATCGGGGTGCTGCGGGGAGATGACAGCGCCGTGTATTTCCAGATGCTCTCCCACGACTTCAAGCAGATGGAGCTGCAGAGGCTGAAGGCCCAGGCGCAGAAGATACCGCCAAAGATCAGGGTGTTCTCTTTCATCATGCTGGTGTGTTTCCTGCTGACCTACCTCGCCATCATCTGTTATGTGGCGCTGCAGAGCCTTGGCGGGATGTTTTAGGAAAGGGGATAAGTGATGCTGGTCAGGAATTTATTGCAGAAATACCCGGACAGTGCCTTTCACATGATGACTCCGGGCGGGTTTGTCGACTTGGCCCCGGAACAGGCAAGGGAGCTGCTGAAGGGGGAAAGCGTGAAAGCCCACCCCGGCGTTTCCGGGTGTGATATGGAGATGGATGCGGAGGAACTGCTGAACGAAAGGGTAAACAGCGTCAGTCTGGAAGACGGCGTTTTTTACCTGATCACTGACTATGTGCCAGAGCAGGAGGGACAGGGGGAGGAACCCTATGGATTGCGGGAACTGGAAGAAAACATGGAAAACAAAAAGAAACTGAAAGAGCGGCTGAAAGCCTGCTATGGGGCATACATCCGCCAGCTGCGGCAGAAACCTGCGGAGGAACTCATTGAAATGGCATCAGTGATTGCCGCCGCAAAATTCACCTATGAGGAAGTGACGGCGGAGGGGGCATTCGGGGAATATGCAGACTATCTGCTCCGGTTTGAAGACCCGCTGGAGGTGCTGCGGGAAAACTGGCTGGGCAATGAAGCCTGCGACCGCCATAAAGAAATCGGCCTTATGCTTTGGAAAATGAAGAAAAACGAAATCGGCATCGGGGAGTACCCTATGGCGGAGCAGGCAGGGGAAGTTATCCAGGGTCAGGGAATGGCCATGTGCTGAAAGATCATCCTGCCATTCTCCGTCAGGCAGTGTTCCAGAGCCTTGGACGGATGTTTTAAGGAAAGGAATGGAATATGAAAACAATCTACAGGCATGAAATCTATGAAGTCATTGACATATCTCCCATGGATGAGGACAATATCTGCCAGATTACCCTGTGCTCAGACAGGACGGGGAGGATGGAAACAGAAGATGCCTTCTGCCATGACGGTGCAGGGTATCCCCTGGCGTTCGTCCCGCTTGAACTTTCAGACAGGCAGACGCTGGCGCTGATCCGTGAATTTGACACCTGGTATGCCAATACCGATCAGGACTTAAGGTATTGGGCCGCTGAGTTCCAGCTGCTCGTCCGCATGCTGCTGTGCGGATACATGGTGGTAAACCCGCGGTACTTGGAACTGGACGAAGTGATAGGACCGGCATGGGAAATGGTAAGGGGGGACGGGGAAAGCATGGGGAAGGAGGCGGACAAAGCCGTGGACAGCGGAAAGGAAAAAAAGCTGAAAGAGCGGCTGAAAGCAAATTATGAGGCATATATCCAGCGGATGGGGCAGAAGCCTGCCAGTGAACTCATTGAGATGGCATCAGAGATTGCCGCCGCAAAATTCATTTATGAAGAATTGATTGTGGAAGGGGCATTCGGGGGATATGCAGACTATCTGCTGCAGTTTGAAGATCCGCTGGAGGTGCTGCGGGACAGCTGGCTGGACAATGAAGCCTGCGACCGCCATGAGGAAATCGACCATATGCTCTGGAGTATGAAAGACAGGGGGATCGGCATCGGGGAGTACCCCATGGCAGCACAGGCGGGGGAAGGCGCCCAGGGACAGGAGGTGGTCATGTGCTGAGAAATAAGTTCTGCCGCATCATAAAAGGGCGGCGGGCGGAGGGGTATGTGGACGTGGCCGTCCTGGTGCTGTGCGTGATGCTGGTGCTGGCGCTCTCGCTGCGGGTGCTGCCGGTGTTCATTGCCAAGCAGCAGCTCGACACCTTTGCCACGGAACTGATGCGGGAGGCGGAAGTTTCCGGGCGCATCGGCGCAGAGACGGACAGGCGCGCCGCCGTGCTGCGGGAGAGGACGGGAATCGACCCGCAGATCGCATGGTCTGACAGCGGGCAGATCCAGTTGAACCAGGAGATAACAGTGACCCTGACGCTGCGGAAGGATATCGGACTATTTGGAAACTTCGGATCGTTCCCCGTCACCCTGCGCGCGCAGGCCACCGGGAAATCCGAAGTGTACTGGAAGTGAGGTGGGCAGGATGGGCAAAAAAATAGTAGGGATACTTAAGGATAAAAGCGGGGCGTCTTTCCCCCTTGCCATTGCCGCCACTTTAGGGCTGCTCATCATTTTCTGCGGTATCTCGGAGTATTTCCGCCTGTACCTGATCGCCGCAGGCGTCCGGGACGCCACGGAGGACGGCATCATCTCCACCGTCAATGACAATTATTATGGCGTGTACCATGGGGTGAGGGAGGGCTATTCCGGGAACTACCTGCCGGACGGCGGCGGGGCATGGGAGGCGGCGGTTAATGAGGGGGATATCTATTCCTTCCTTGACCTCACCCTTGGAACCCAGGAGGAAGGCGGCAGGCACGTCAAATACGTGGGGGATGGTGGGGGAGCGATGGAGTTTGCCATCGACAGCCTCTCCGTCACGGTCAGGAACGCGCCCCTTGCCCCGTCCGACCCGCAGAACGCGGCAAGGTTTGAGGCGGATGCCGTGATCCGGCTGGAGGTGCCGGTGCGTTTCGGCGGGAGCCTCCTGCCATCCATGCACATCACGGTGAAGGTGCAGGCAGGATATATTGAAATATTCTGAAATAACGATAGACTTTATGTGGAATATGTAGTATGGTGTATCGTACAAACCGGACAAAAGAGAACTGAAATATGACAACCACGCCAAAGGAGGGATTTTATGAAAAAGATGACAGAAAAGACAAAAAGACGCCTGGCAGTCGGGGGAGGCATCGCCGTCTGCGCAGGGCTGCTGGCGGCCATCAGCCTGCAGTTTGCAAAAACACCCGCAGGGGCGGATGTGCTTCCTGAAAAGGAAAGCGGTGTGGCGGAGGTCATCATTGATCCGTCCCATGCCCCGGAGGAAAGCAGCTCCGGAGGGGAAAGCACGGAGCTGACCATCCGGCCGGATACGGGGCAGGGGGCAGGGGAAGCACAGACAGGCCAGCCCGTGGACAGTCGGCCTGCCCAGACCGGGGAGCCGGAGCAGAGCATCCAGCCGGAGGTGGAGAAACCGCAGCAGCCGGAGGAAGAAACCCTGACAAACCCGGAGGAAAAGCCGGACGGAACCAAGGTGGAGACAACCCCGGAGCCGGTGGATCATGATACCTACGTGCCGCCTGCGGATGAAGGGGGCGCAAGTGGCGGCGGAGTGCTGCCCGGATTTGACTATGTGCCCAACGGGGGCGCAAATACGGAGAACTTTGCAGGCGACATGTATGAGAACGGGAACAAGATCGGAAGCATGGATTAAGCCGGACAAGGTGAAAAAAAGATCATAACAGGAAAGTACCGTACAGGTCAATGTGCGGTGCTTTTTTTGTGGGAAGGAGGAATTGATTGAAAAGCATGAAACCAAGACAAGGCAGGAAAACAGGGAGAGGCTTTATCCTCATGGCGGCGGTTTCCCTGCTCTGCTTTCTGCTGTCAGGCATCCCCGTTTATGCAGTGGGGGAGGGGAACATGGACGGCGGGGGAGGCGGCATGGGGCAGGGGACCAGCCAGAATAAGTGGACGCCGGGCTATGACGGGGTGAGGGTGAGCGTGGTCAGGGCCAGCGACCATTCGGTGGTCACCACGCCCATAGACTTAACCAACCAGACCATCCCCGGCAACGTCTGCCATTTCGGGAAAGTGAGCAAGCTGCAGTACAGCGGCGGCGCAGGGCTTTCCCCCATGCAGGGCGGCTATGCCTATACGAAACCCTCACAGGCGCTGCCCCGGATCGTCAGCTCCAGCGGGGGCGGAAACATCGCCGCCATCAAGAGCTATTTCACGGACGAGCAGGTGGTGCGCAGCATCGCGGGCCTGACGGGGATGGATTTTGATGTGCTGACGGGCGGGGAGTACCGGCTGTTAATTGAGCCGATTGCCTATTATACGTTCCAGGGCGCCTTTATCGCCACCACAGCCACGGAAGCGGCCCTGTATGATGAACTGTTAAGCGGCGGGCTGCGGCGGAAGATGGTGTCCTTGTCCCATAAGAACCTCCCCCTGGCCCTGTTCCTGGAAACGCCGGACTTAGGCTTCCCGGCATGGGGCGGGAGCCGGAGCACGGCGGCCTCCAATGCGGACATCAAGTCCAGCCTTGGGCTTGGCGTTGTGCGTTTCCATGACATGCCGCCGCAGATCCCGGAGGTGACGGACTGCGACTACGAATACCGCACGGACACGGAGGTGATCACGGCGGTATGGATAAGCGGCGGCCAGAGCGACCCGGACCATCCGGTCTCCGTCACGTTCCATATTGCGGGAAACAGCTATACGGTGGGCGGCGTCTACTATCCGGATGGGGAGAGCCAGCTGGCGTGGGTGCGCTGGAGGACGCCCAGGGAGCCGCAGGCCATGACGATCACGGTGGATGTCCATGGAGGCGGCTCGGCCAGCAAGGGCACCATCCTGGCAAACATCGTAGACCTGGACGCGAACCCGCCCCCGGACCCCAATGCGGACGACAGGAATGACAGCTTTTCCAGTGTGCCTGTCCCGGCAAAGGGGCAGGTGACGTCAGCCGGCTGGGGGATCTGGCGCCCCTGGTGGAAGGCCCATTGGGTATGGCACAGCGACTATAACGAGGAAGGGGAGGACGAGGGGTATTGGTGCGACCACGGCTGGTGGGAGTTTAGTTTTGACACATATTCCGCCAGCCTTTCCGCGACCATGTCCATCACGCCGGATGCAAAATCACCCACGGCCAGCGGGAGGACGCTGAAATCCGGGTACGGCATCCAGGAGAGGGTGGACACCCATGTGAGCACAAGCCAGGCATCCGCAGTCACGGCGGCGCAGAATGCCGTCACTTATTTCCCGGAGTTCGGCTACCAGAGCTACTGGCGGCTTTTGGAGCGCATGGGCGGCGGCTATGACATGGCCCATGAATTCAGGGAAAACCCTTACAGCACCTATAACCGCAGGACACACTTCACGCCCATCTGGTACCCGGACGGGGGTTACACGGCCTACACATGGCTCATAGACTGCTGGACGCCCGCAGGGATGCTCTCCATGGACCTGACGGACTCCGTGGCCATAAGCGGGAACCTCTGGAGCGACTGGCATATCGCCCCGCAGAACCCGGACTGACCGGCAGGGCGGAAAGAAAATATCATCAGGGAAAGGAAAGAGGCTGCAGGCCGGCACACCGCCGTCTGCGGCTTTTCCTTTCCGCAAAAAGAAGGGAGATAACTATGAAAATGAAGAAAATGGCTCTTTTACTGTGTATGGCGCTGCTGGTCATTGGCATGTACAGCGTCCCTGTGTATGCAAAAGGGGACGTGGCAGGGGCAATCGAGGGGACATGGACCACTGCCTCCGCACAGATCAAGACCGTGGTCAACAAGGTGGTGTTCCCCGCCATCGACCTGATCCTGGCCGTGTTTTTCTTTGCCAAGCTGGGGACGGCTTACTTTGATTACCGGAAGCACGGGCAGTTTGAATGGGCGGCCCCTGCGATCCTGTTCGCCTGCCTGGTGTTCACGCTGACGGCGCCGGCCTATATCTGGCGCGTCCTTGGGATATAGGGGGAGCAGGGCATGACTTTTTTTGAGAAGGAGTTACAAAAGATTTTCGGGGAAGATATGGGGCTTTCGGACATCCGGATCGTGGGGAATGCCTGCTATGGCAGCCTCTCCGGGGACATCCGCATGAAAGCGGTGTTTGCCACAGGCATGGTTGCGGATCAATATACAATGCTCAGGATTACGCTGCTCAACCGCAGGGAGGGGCCGATTGACAGCGTGGCGCTGCATTTTTCCGACCTGTGGGGGAGAAAAAAGGTAAACAACCCTAACTTCCGTGACGGTATCCATGCGTATATCTGGAGAAATGGCGGGAAACCGGAATGGTATGTATACCAGCCTACAGAGGCGGATTACAGGCAGCTCTCAGGGGCGGCCAGCAATTACCTGGACGTGTTCCGGGAGCCGACGCAGGAGCAGCAGCCGGGGCAGGGGATGTGCTTAAGATAAAGGGCAGGAAGGAAAGCGGGAAAAGTGGAATAAAAAAAGCGGAACAGGGAGTATCCGCATACCGGGAAGGAAGTGAGTGCGGAAGTGTTCATATGGGATTTTATCGCCGACACCGTGCTGGGCCAGATCATCGACTGGATCTACGGCCAGATCATAGGGTTCTTGGGCGATTTTTTTATGCAGATGGGAAACATGGGGGCCGACCTGTTTGAGATGGGCTGGGTGCAGTCAATCGTGCTGTTTTTCTCTTATCTGGCATGGGCGCTGTACGCCACCGGGCTGGTGGTGGCGGTGTTCGAGTGCGGGATCGAGTGCCAGAGCGGGAGGGGGAGCATCCGGGAAACGGCGCTGAACGCCATCAAAGGGTTCCTGGCGGTGGGGATGTTCTCCACCGTGCCGGTGGAGCTCTACAAGCTGTGCGTCTCCCTGCAGGGCAGTTTTACGGCGGGGATCACGGGCTTTGGCTCGGACTTCGGGGCAGTGGCGGCAAGCACCATCGAGTCCTTAAAGGATGCAGGGACATGGCAGGATGCCGCCTCCGCGGGGGTGTTCGGGGGGCTTGGGAGCATCACCAGCTCGATCCTGATGATCTTTATCCTGATCATGATGGGCTATGCCGTCATCAAGGTGTTCTTTGCCAACCTGAAAAGGGGCGGCATCCTGCTGATCCAGATCGCGGTGGGGAGCCTTTACATGTTCAGCGTCCCCAGGGGGTATATTGACGGCTTTACAGGCTGGTGCAAGCAGGTCATCGGGCTGTGCCTGACCACGTTCCTGCAGGCGACCATCCTGGTGGCGGGGCTGATGGTGGTAAAGGACCACGCCCTGCTTGGGCTTGGGCTGATGCTGTCCGCAGGGGAGGTGCCCCGCATCGCCGGGCAGTTCGGGCTGGATACCGGAACAAAAGCCAACGTGATGGGCGCGGTCTATGCGGCGCAGGGAGCCGTGAACCTGACAAAGACCATCGTGCAGGTAGTGAAGTAGGAGGTGCCTATGGCAGAAGGAAAGATTGTATATATCGTATCCCCCTATGCGGGGGATGTGGAGGGCAATGTGGAGTTTGCGAAAGCGGCCTGCCGCCTGGCGATGGAGCAGGGCAGCACCCCGGTGGCGGCACACCTTTTGTATCCGCAGATGCTGGATGACACAGTGCCTAAGCAGCGGGAGCTGGGGATCAGAATGGGGCTTAAGCTCCTTGGGGCATGCAGTGAACTGTGGCTGTGCGGCAGCCGCGTCTCCGGCGGGATGCAGGAGGAACTGAAAGAGGCATGGAGGCATAGAATCCCGGTACGCCGCATCCCCAGGGAGGCGGTGGAGGAATTTTTGCAGCCGGAGCCGGTCTTGGGAGGGCAGGTGCAGTCCATAGGATGCATGGGCGCAGGCCTATGAGGATGGGCAGCCTGTTTGACGGCATAGGCGGGTTTCCGCTGGCCGCCCTGCATAACGGGATCACTCCGGCCTGGGCCAGCGAGATCGAGGCGTTCCCCATGGAAGTGACAAAGGCAAGGTTTCCCCAAATGCTCCATGTGGGGGATATCACAAAGCTGGACGGGGCGGCGCTGCCCCCGGTGGAGGTCATCTGCGGGGGATCGCCCTGCCAGGACCTGTCCGTGGCGGGGAAACGCCAGGGGCTTGCGGGGGAGCGATCCGGGCTGTTCATGGAGCAGGTGCGTATCGTAAAGGAGATGAGAGAAGCCGATGGGAGAAGGGGTATACCAGATGACCTTGTCCGACCTCGATACCTCGTTTGGGAAAATGTTCCCGGAGCCTTCAGCTCCGCGGGCGGCGAGGACTTCCGGGCGGTCATCGAAGAAATCGTCAGAATTAAGGACAGTTCCTGTCATGTGCCTCGACCTGACGCCGGGCGCTGGGGACCTGCTGGGGCGGCCATACTGGGAGATAAATTCAGCCTGGCTTGGAGAGTGCTGGACGCTCAATTCTGGGGAGTCGCCCAGAGACGCCGCCGTATCTTCCTTGTCGCAGATTTTGGAGGGCTCACCGCACCCGAAATATTATTTAAGCAGGACAGCCTGCCGGGGGATACTGCGGCGGGCAGCGGAGAGGGGCAAGGAGCTTCCGGCGCAGTTAAAGGAGGCGCTGATGGTGCAGGCGCATCTTGCCTGACACCCTGGGATGTACAGAGCCGCCGGATCTTCGGGGAGTCCGGCACATGGCCGGCATTATACGGCGGGGATGGGGGCGGACACGGGTATCTGCAGACAAAAGAGGAAAAAGTGCCGATGCTGTGCCTGAACGACCAGGGCGGGGAACGGATGGACATCACGGAGGATGTGGCGTCCACCCTGCGGGCGGGGATGGGCAGCCACCAGCCCCTGGTGGCGCAGCCGGGGGAGGAAAACATATGCCAGCCGGCCTTTGGGGTAGTGAGCAAAGGGAACGGGGACTGTTTCCTGACACCGGAGAGCCATACCCCGCTTACGGGTGGGGGAGGCCAGGCGGGTCAGGGTTATCCCTGTGTGCTGTGCCTGAATGACCAGGGCGGCAGCCAGATGCACCTAACAGAAGATAAGGCAGGCACCCTCCGGGCGCAGGAGCACGGGCACCAGCCCCTGGTGTTCGACAACCACGGGCAGGACTCCAGGTTCAGGGGGCCGGTAGGGATCTCCCAGACAGTCTCGGCAGGCTTTGGGATGGGAGGCAACAACCAGCCGCTGGTGCTGGCCTCCCAGCAGGGCCATGCAGGGATCGGGGAGGGGATATGCCCGACCATCACCAGCGCGGCAGGGACCAGCGGGAACAACCAGCCGGTACTGTTCGAGAACCGGGGCATGGACGGGGATGATTTAAGGACTGGCAGGGATATGGGGGCGGCGCCTGCCCCGGCTGTGTTTTCGTTAGACTCCAGGGAATCCAACAGCATGAAGTCGGCCAACCCGCATTCCGGGTGCAGGAAAACGGACCTTGCAAGGACCATAGACACCACGGTTCCGGACCCCGGCAAGAACCAGGGCGGCATCACCATCCTTCAGGAAACGCTGTGCATCGCCGGGAATATCATCGACCGGCAGCCAAAGAACGGGGGGAACGGCCTGGGATGCCAGCCGGACATTTCCTATACGCTGACGGCCACGAACCACCATGCGGTGTTCTCCCGCCAGCGCAGCGATGAACTCAGGGAGGATGCGGTGACGGCAGCACAGAGCGCCAGGCAGTACAAGGATGCCACGGACGTGGTCTGCCAGCCTTACCAGGAAACGGTGGGCACGCTGGGGCGCTGCGACCACAAGGGCATAAACAGCCAGTATGTGAGCGAGGACAAATGCATCGTGGAGAAACGGAACCTGATCCGGCGCCTGACGCCGCTGGAATGCGAGCGCCTGCAGGGTTTCCCGGACGGCTGGACGGACATCCCCGGCGCATCGGACAGCGCGCGGTACAAGGCGCTGGGCAACAGTGTGGCGATTCCCTGCGTGGATTTCGTGCTGCGGGGGATCGCCTATTTCCTGCGCAGGCTGGAGAGCGGGGAGGGGAACCCGGGGGATGTGTAACATTGGTGGTCCTGCATCCTTTTGCGGGAAATCCTTGTTGGGTATTGGTATAGCTTTCCCCATACATTGCCTTTATACTTGGCTTACAGAAAACGGAAAAAGGAGAAACGGAGCATGGGAAACCGTAAAAACTTATGCGCGATGATCCCGGAGAGCCTGCACACACAGGTCCGGACAGAGCAGGAACAGATGGGACTGACACTCAGCCAGTATATGGAGATGGTGCTGAAACAACACTTTGAGAATGGAGGAAAGAACATGGCAAACGGAGCAACAAGGACACTGGCATTCCAGGTACCGGAGGAACTTTTTGAGCGGGTCAAGGCCCGCCTGAGAGTGACGGGGCAGAGCCAGAAAGAATTCGTGATCGGCCTGATCGAAAAGGCCCTGCAGGAAGCGGAGGCAGAGGCAGAAACCCCGCAGGAGGATGCACAGGGGGAGCCTGCATAACAGGAAAAGGACCAAAGGGAAGGATACGGATGCAGGAGAGGCCGCCGGTGCCGCAGGGCGCGGCGGTTTTTCCGTGACAGGGCCGATGCACAGGGCGAATGCCCCCAGGAAACGGGCGGCGGGAGGAAAGCTGTGCAGGAGCCGGATATGATTCATGAATTTATAAAGGAGGCGGTCAGTTGTATATTTACCCTGACAATTTGAAGGCCAAAGCCACGATGTGGCTCTGGCAGCTTAAGGATATCGGGATCATCGGCGTGTGCGCGCTGCTGTCCATCCTGGCGCTGACGCAGGCGGGCTTTTTTGTGCCCATCGTGCTCACGGCGGTCTATGCCTTTCTGACGATCCGCTTTGAGGACACCAGCATCTTGGACTTCATCAGGTATGCCTGCGCGTTCTTTTTCGCGGGCCAGCAATTCTTTGAATGGAGGTATGCTAAATGAGCAGAAAAGAAAAAAGGGAGGAAAAGCAGAGGGCGTCCACCCGCCAGCTCATCGGGGCAAGGGAGGTCACGGATTACAGCCTGGTGACCTACGGGCAGGGGGAGATCGTGTACTTTATCGTGAAGCCCTCCAACATCTCCGTGCTTTCGCCGTCCAGCGTGGGGGCCAGGATCTACGCGTTGATGACGGTGCTGAAAGGCGTGGCGGAGATCGAGATGCTGTGCTTAAACAGCCGGGAGAGCTTTGAGGACAACAAGCGGTTTCTGCGCGCCCGCATGGAGCAGGAGGAAAACCCCGTGGTGCGAAAACTCCTGGAGAAAGACCAGGCCCACCTTGACCGGATACAGGTGCAGATGGCGACAGCCCGTGAATTCCTGATCATGGTGCGCCTGCGGGAGGAAAAGGAGTCGGAGGTGTTCCCCTACCTGTCCCGTATCGAGAAGTCCTTAAAGGAGCAGGGATTTTCCGTAAAGAGGGCGGATCGGGAGGACTTAAAGCGTATCCTTGCGGTGTACTATGAGCAGAACGTGACCACGGAGCGGTTCGAGGACTTTGACGGGGAGCGGTGGATCATGCCGGAGGACTGAATGGAAATGGGACAGGATCTGTTTTCACCCTATCATTTCTGCGTGTTTTGTGGTATGATGGCAGTGTGTTTGAAAGGATGGTGGCAAGGTGGAAATACTGAATAAAATAGACCTTTTCCAGAAAGAGATCAATGCGCTGCGCCCGATGGAGGGCGGGATGCTGGGACAGATACAGGATTATTACCGGGTGGGGCTGACGTGGACGTCCAACGCCCTGGAGGGGAATTCCCTGACGGAGAGCGAGACGAAGGTACTCCTGGAGGACGGCCTGACGGTGGGCGGGAAGCCGCTCCGGGATGTGTTCGAGGCGGTGGACCATGCGAAAGCCTATGACTTCATGTTTTCCCTGTTCAGGGACCGCCGCATAGACGAGCCGGCGGTGCTTAAGATGCATGAACTTTTCTACCAGAATATCGAGCCGGAGTATGCCGGGCGGTACCGGAATGTCCCGGTCATCGTCACGGGGTCGCGTTATCCCGTGGCGGCCCTGGAGAAGATACAGAAGGAGATGGACGGGCTGTTTGCCTGGGTGCTGAAGGAGCGGGACGGGTACCATCCCGTGGAATTTGCCGCCCAGCTCCACAAGCGGTTTGTGTTCATCCACCCGTTCAAGGACGGGAACGGCAGGGTGGCAAGGCTCCTTATGAACCTGGCGCTGATCCAGGACGGGTACCTGCCCGCCATTGTGCCGCCCATCCTGCGGGGGGATTATGTGTCCCTGCTGGAGCGGGCGCACAGGGATGACAGGGAGTTTGTAGAATTTATTGCAGAGCGGGAGTATGAGTCACAGAAGGAGATGCTGCGGCTGTTCCAGGTCCCGTTTCCCAGGGAGGGGCAGGAAAGTATCCAGTCCCCCACAATGCAGTAAGGCCATAAACAGAAAAAGAAATTTTGAGACGGCAGAGCGCCGGATGCAGGGATGTGTCCGGTGTTTTTTTGCGCGCATAAGCAGAGCCAGAAGCAGGAGTTCTCAGCAGCCATGCCTGCATGGGCTGATGAGAAAACATGCTTATGCGCATTTAAACAAAAGGGGGCTGCCGGGCGGCAGGCTTTCCCCACATTATCTGATTGGAGGTGCCTATTTGAAAAGAGCAGAAAATGTCCCTGCGGGGGCGAATGTACCGGCAGGGACACCGGGGGCTGCGCATATCCAGGAATTCCTGGACATGATCGCACCCTCCGTCATAAAGTTTGAGACGGACCACTTCATCTGCGGGAACACATACCGCTGTGTGTGGGCGTTGCGGGAATACCCCACAGCGACCGATGAGCAGGCCATTCTCTCCCACCTTGGGGAGAAGGACGGCGTGACACTGCGCATCTACACCCGCCATGTGACGCCAGTGGAGGAACGGAAGATCATCAGCAACGCGGCCAACAAGAACCGCATGGACCGGGGCAACACCAATGACCTGCAGACCACCGTGCTGGCGGAGAGCAACCTGCAGGACGTGGCGGCCATCGTGGCGCAGATGCACCGCAACAGGGAGCCGCTCCTGCACACGGCGGTCTACCTGGAGCTGTGCGCCCATGACTTAGACCAGCTGAAGCTCCTGCAGACGGAGGTGCTGACGGAGCTGATCCGCTCCAAGCTGAACGTGGATAAGCTGATGCTGCGCCAGAAACAGGGGTTCCAGTGCGTGATGCCCACGGGCCACAACCTGTTCCGGGATCAGTTCGAGAGGGTGCTGCCCGCCAGCAGCGTGGCGAACCTCTACCCCTTTAACTACTCCGGAAAGACCGATCCCCAGGGCTTTTATATCGGGCGGGACAAGTTCGGCAGCAACGTGCTGGTGGACTTTAACCGCAGGGCGGATGACAAGACCAATGCCAACATCCTGATCCTGGGCAACAGCGGCCAGGGCAAGAGCTACCTGTTAAAGCTGCTCCTTACCAACCTGCGGGAATCGGGGATGCGCGTCTGCGCCCTGGACCCGGAGATGGAGTACGAGGACCTGACAGACAACCTGGGCGGGTGCTTTATCGACCTGATGGGCGGCAGATACATCATCAACCCCCTGGAGCCTAAGACCTGGGATGACGCCGCAGGCCCGGAGGACATGGACGCGCCCCAGACCTTCCGCATCCGCTCCCGGCTGTCCCAGCACATCAGTTTCCTGAAAGATTTCTTCCGCAGCTACAAGGACTTCACGGACAGGGAGATCGACGTCATAGAGATCATGCTCCAGAAACTGTATGCCGGGTGGGGGATCACGGATCAGAGCGACTTTGACAGCCTGGCGCCGGAGGATTACCCCGTCCTCTCCGACCTGTATGCCTTCATGGAGGCGGAGTACAAGGCGTTTGACGAGGGGGAGCGGCGGCTCTATACGGCGGAGATGCTGCGGGGCATCCTGCTGGGGCTGCACTCCATGTGCGTGGGCGCGGAGAGCAAGTTTTTCAACGGGCATACCAACATCACGGACTCCAGCTTTATCACTTTTGGGGTGAAGGGGCTGCTGCAGGCCAGCCGGAGCTTAAAGGACGCCCTGCTGTTCAACGTGCTCTCCTTTATGAGCGATGAGCTTCTGACCGTGGGGAACACGGCGGCCAGCCTGGACGAGTTCTACCTGTTTTTATCCAACCTGACCGCCGTGGAATACGTCCGCAATTTCATGAAGCGTGTGCGCAAGAAGGACTCGGCTGTGATCATCGCCAGCCAGAACCTGGAGGACTTCAACCTGGACGGTGTCAGGGAATATACCAAGCCGCTGTTCTCCATCCCCACCCATCAGTTCCTGTTCAATGCGGGCAGCATTGATGCCAGGTTCTACACGGACACCCTCCAGCTGGAGGAAAGCGAGTACAGCCTGATCCGCTACCCCCAGAGGGGCGTGTGCCTCTACAAGTGCGGCAACGAGCGGTACAACCTGATGGTCAACGCCCCGGAGCACAAAGCCCGGCTGTTTGGAAAGGCCGGAGGACGATAGGAGTGTGTAAAGATTTCCCAAGCGGCCAAGAGCGGGCATTCTTCCGGCTTTACACCGATTGCTTATGTTCAGAAGGGAGGGGACATGGTTGGAGCTTAAGGAACAGCGTTTCGGCATTGAGATCGAGATGACCGGGATCACGAGGCGGGAGGCTGCGGAGGTGGCTGCCGAATATTTCGGGACGGAAAGCAGATACACAGGGACGGGGTATGAAACCTATACGGCGCTGGACAGGCAGGGGCGGCAGTGGAAATTCATGAAGGATACCAGCATCACCCCGGAGAAGAAAGTAGGGGGGCAGAGGATAAGGGCATGTGATGATTACAAGACGGAAATGGTCAGCCCCATCTGCCGCTATGAGGACATCATCCCCATCCAGGAGATCATCCGGGAACTGAAAAAACATGGGGCAATCACCAACGAAAAATGCGGCATCCATGTGCATGTGGATGCCTCCCCTTTTGACGCCCGGACGCTGCGCAACATCACAAACATCATGGCGTCCAAGGAGGATCTGATCTACAAGGCCCTGAAGGTGTCCGTTGCCCGTGAGGACCAATACTGCCAGAAGGTGGAGGAACGGTTTCTGGAGGAATTAAACCAGAAGAAGCCCAAGACCCTGGACGGGGTGGAACGGATCTGGTATGACGGCACCAGCCGCAGGCATAAACATTATGACGCCAGCCGGTACCACTGCCTGAACCTCCACTCTGTGTTCCAGAAGGGGACGGTGGAGTTCCGTCTGTTCAACGGGACGCTCCATGCGGGCAAAATCAAGGCATATATCCAGTTCAGCCTTGCCATCACCGCCCAGGCGCTGAACCAGGCATGCGCCAGCCGGAGAAAAACACAGACCACCAATGAGAAATACACGTTCCGGACCTGGCTGCTGCGCCTTGGGCTGATCGGGGATGAATTCGCCACCGCCAGGCAGCACCTGCTGGCGGAGCTTCCGGGGTGCATCGCATGGCGGGACCCGGCCCAGGCGGAGGCGCAGAAGGAAAGGCTAAGACAGAAAAGGGAAAAAGAGCTGGCGGAGCAGGGGAACCCTGTGCAGGAAAGGGAGCCTCCCGCTGCTCTGGAGGGAGAAGCGGAAGAAACCGTGCAGGAGCCGCAGGCTTATGTGATGGGCATGTAGAAAATCATGCAGGATCTGCCGCATCGCATGGCAGGGTCCGGAAGGCTGTAAGGAGGGTGTGCCTGTGACGGAAAATGGGCAGGCTGTGACAGGGGAAAGGAGTATATCCGGAAATGGGAAGAAAAAGAGAAACATTATATCTGGCATACGGCAGCAACATGAACCAGACACAGATGGCATTCCGCTGCCCCACCGCAGAGGTGGTGGGGACCGGCGAATTGAAAGGGTACGAGCTGCTGTTCCGGGGAGCGCCCAGGGGTGCGGTTGCCACCGTGGAGCCGAAGGAGGGCAGCTCTGTGCCTGTGCTTTTATGGAAGATCCGCAGGGCGGATGAGCAGGCGCTGGACCGCTACGAAGGGTATCCCAGGTTTTACGGGAAACAGATGCTGCAGGTGGAACTGGAAGGGAAAGAGGTATCCGCCATGGGCTACATCATGATGCCCGGCCATGAATTCGGCGTCCCGTCCGATGGGTACGCAGATGTCATATGGGAGGGCTATGAGCAGTGCGGGCTGGATACAAAGCCCCTGGAGGATGCCATCCACAATGCCTATGCAAAGGTTTCCTGGCAGGAGAAGGGCATGGGGGAACAGGGGCAGGAGATGCCCGGCACGGGCGGGGTGGAACCGATGGGACAGGAGACGCCCGGCATGGGCGGGGTGGAACCGATGGGACGGGAGATGCCCGGCATGGGCGGGATGGAGCCGATGGGGTAGGATGCCCCGCAGGCGGATGGAAAGAAAGGAGGGAAGCCTATGGCGGCAACGGCAGCTGTGCTGGCAGCCAAGGCCGTGCTGGCCGCGGCATCAGACAAGAGGGGAAGGACGGCGATAGCCACCGTGGTGGCGGCAGTCCTGACGCCCTTTATCCTGATCGTTGTGATGATCCTGTGTGCGCTGTCCGGCACGGCAGGGCATAACAACGCCGCCGTGGATCTGGCGTTCAACGGCGGTTATTTATCGGCGGGACTCCCGGCGGATTACCGGATGTATATCGAGAAGATGCGGGAGAGCTTCCGGGAACTGGATGCGGTCCTGGCTGAGATCAACGCAATGGCGGAGGACGGCACGGTGGACGGATACCGTGTCAAGGCGGTCTTCTATTCTCTGTTCTTCGGCGCGGAGCAGCCCAGGATGAATGATGACGATTACAGGGGCTTTGCGGACTGCTTCGTGGACTATGAGGAACGGGAGGATGAGGAAGGGGAAACCTATATGGCGGCAGTCCCCATCACGGACATGGGGATTGTGTACGGGAACCTGTCCGCCCTGCTGGGGCGGGGGATCACGGATGGGGACAGGGCCAATGCCCAGCGCATCTACGTGCTGGCAAAATACGGGCAGGCCGGTTCGGGGAGCGGCCTGCCGCCCGGCGAGGCCATGGGGGACGGCAGCTTTGCGGCGCTGATTGCGGAGGGGGAGAAGTACCTGGGATACCCCTATGTGTGGGGCGGGTCGACGCCGGAGACATCCTTTGACTGCTTCGGGTTTGTCTGCTGGGTCTACACCCGCTCCGGGGTCTATCCCCTGTCCCGTACCACGGCCACGGGGATCTATAACCAATGCGCCATCGTGCCGAAGGAGGAAGCGCAGCCCGGCGACCTGGTGTTCTTCAGCGGCACCTATGCCAGCAGCGGCCCGGTGAGCCATGTGGGGATCTATGTGGGCGGGGGGAGGATGCTGCACTGCGGCTCCCCCATCGGCTACACAAGCATTGAGACGGCGTACTGGAGGGAAAAATTTTTTGCTTTCGGGCGCCTGCTGGATTAGGAGGGATGACATGAACCCAATAAATGTAATCATGGAACACAAGCCTTGCTTTAAACTCTGCCAGGCAAAGGCGGAAAAGACCATACGCCTTTCGGAAAAAGAATTTGAACAATTCCTGCAAAGCCCCATGGAATACCAGGACTTTATAAAAGGGAATGTGGATCTGATGCGCCAGGATGAAAGGGGCGTGTACCACTGCCTGTTGGTCACTGGCGATAACCACAGGGATGGCGTCCTGGTGGAGGCGGACGGGTATGATTATGCCCGCTATGCCTCTTATGTGCCGGATGCGGCGGCCCTTGCATACGACTCCCTGTCGGAGATGGGGTACAGGCTGGCTTTCCTGGTGGAGCAGCTTGTCACAAAGGGGCTGGACAGCGCACAGGAGGGATATTGGGAGGTCAGCTTTGATGAAATCAGGGAACAGTCCGGCCTGGAACTTGGGAAAAACCCGTTCCTGCAGGAGCTTATGGCGGACATGATCGCAGAGAGGCCGGAGGTGGCAGAGGTCTGCATCTGGAGGGACTGTTTCAGCGTGAATTACCGTCCGGAGCAGATCCGGGAACGCCAGAAAGAAGAAATCACAGAACACGCCTGCCCGGAGGAAAAACGGCAGAGGCTTGGCGACCTGATCCGCAGCGGAATACCGGCCGACACATACCTGGTCCATGAATCGGATGTGGGCTTTATCCCCGTGGGGAGGGTGAGTGCTGCCGACTTGGACTCCGGTGTGCTGGCTGGTTATGCCGACCTGCTGGACGCCGGGATTGTTTCAATGCGGCAGGGAAGCTACGGGCAGGAGATCGTGCTGGAGGGTGTGCCTGCCGAAAGGCTGGCAGAGTTTGACCGGTTCCTGGCAGGCTCTTTTGTAAAAGGGCAGGGGATGGAATACGAGGTGTTTGCAAGGGAGCTGGAGGCCATCCGCCCGTGCAGCGGGGATGCGGCCGCAGCCTGGTATGAATGGGCAAAGGAGCTGGAGAGGTGCGATAAGGCGGGGGAGCCGAAAGTACCCGGCAAGAGGGCAGAGGTGTTTTTGGATGAATTTGTGCGCCGTTTCCGTGCCATCTGGGAGAGGCATGGGGACAGGGTGGCCGGGGAGATGATATCCCTCGCGGAACACCATTCCTGCATCTTCCCATGGGAGATGGAACGGGCGGCAGAGCATCTGGCGGCGGGCGGGGGCATCCAGGATATCCTCCCTATGTCCGTGGAAGGCCTCCTGGAAGGATGCCCGGACAGAGGACAGGGGGGAACGCCCGTCCAGTCCATGTGAATGTGAAAAGGCGGGGCTGTCTTTCCCTGATGTTGGCGGCCCCGGAGGAAGGAGGCTGCAGGATATGAAAACAGTGTTTGAACACAAGCCGGATTTTACTTTCCGGGAATTTGCCGTAGAGAAAACCGTCACGATCCCGGCGAGGAAACTGGAGGAAATGCTGCGCCACCCCATGCGCCGTCACGAGGCCATCGTGGAAAATACAGAAGTGATGGGGGTGGACGGGGAGGGTGTGTACCACTGTCTGCTGGTCACGGGGGAGGGCAGGGCGGACGGGCTGCTGGTGGAGAGCGGGGGCAGCGGATACGCCCGGTATGCCTCCTATGTGCCGGAGGCCACAGCCCTGCGTTACCCTACGCTCTCCAGGATGAACCTGGAGCTGGCAGAGGCCGTGGATGCCATCATTGCCGAGGGCACCAGCCGGACCAGGGAGGGGAACTGGACGGTCACTTTTTCGGAACTGGAGGACATGACCGGCCTGTGCGTGGAGGGGAAGCCGTTCCTGCAGGAGACCCTGGGGGATATGCTCTGCAGCCGCCCGGAGGTGGCAGACCTGGCCATTGAGGACGGGCAGTTTGACGTGGCATATTACCTTGATTTCTGCCCGAACTGCCAGAGGGAGACAGCCCAGGAGGGACTGCCGGATGGGATCAGCCAGGAGGAAATGAAAAGCAGCAGCCAGGCAGATGTCCCTGCGGGGACACAGGGGATGTTCCCCTCCATGTGAGGGAGCGGA
Source organism: uncultured Acetatifactor sp. (assembly GCA_910577235.1). Taxonomy (GTDB): domain Bacteria; phylum Bacillota; class Clostridia; order Lachnospirales; family Lachnospiraceae; genus Acetatifactor. Next base: position 46,776 of record CAJTMX010000017.1, read on the forward strand.
ACCGTAAACCAGAAAGGAGAATGGCATGAAACAGACAACATTCACGGTGAAGTATGACGAGGAAAAATTGAACGCCATCAGGCAGTACATGGGGAAAAAGAACGTGGACTTCGAGGGGGAGCTGACGGAGGCGATGGGGAAGATGTATGAGAAGTATGTCCCCCAGGCCGTCCGGGAGTACATTGAGAGCAGGGAGGATGCGCCGCCCGCCGCCCGCAGGCCGGCCAGATCCCAGGCAGGCGGCGGGGGCGTCTGACCTCCCGCAATCCGGAACAGGCGGTACTCAAAATGCGGGCAGGGTGAGAGGAAAGCCCCTGTTACCCTCTGTGGCCGTCCGTGTGGCGATTTGTGCCCTTGTTTGAGAAAAGTGGATAAACAGGCCGCCTGACACCTTTTCTGCCCTGTTTGGGGCGATTTGGCGAAAGCAGAACCAAACCCTGCTGGCAAGCGGCGCAGGGCAGCCTCAAATGGCGGGAGAACCGGGGGTAACTGGCAGGGTCGAAATGTGTGCAGGTTAAAGGGCGGGTGGCTTTTGCAAGCCCCCCTGCCCGGTTCACACCGCCCGGCAAAGCCGTGCGGGAAAGGAAGATGCCACCCACAGGCGCGGTTTTTCCGAAAATCAGGTGGCTTGGCAGGAAAACAGGCAGGAAAAAGGGGAGATCGCGGGGTGGCTTGGGGAAAGCAGGCGGGAAAAGGGAGGATGCTATGGGCGCAAATGAGGATAAGACCAAATTTTCCATCCGGGTGGATACGCAGCTTCTGGAACTGGCAGACTCCTGCATCGGGAGCGGGGCAGCCAGGAACCGCACGGAGCTGATCGGGGATGCCCTGCGGTTCTACCTGGGATACCTTATGGCGGGGAAGGCGGAGGATTACCTGCTCCAGTCCTTATCCTCCGCCGTGGCAGGGACGGTGCAGGACAGTGAAAATCGCCTGGCCCGGATGGACTTTAAGATTGCGGTGGAACTGTCCAAGCTGTCCCAAGTCATTGCTTACACCCATGACGTGGATGAGGAATCCCTGCATCGGCTCCATGCAAAGTGCGTGGAGGAAGTGAAGCGGATCAACGGCGCGGTGGAGTTTGAGGATGCGTACAGGTACCAGAGGCGGGAAACGTAAGTGAAAAAGGCAACTATGAGATAAAACCGGATAAATAATTGGGCAAAAGTGAATGACGCAGAAACAGAAATATGTTAAGATAGAAAACGGAAAACGATTTGTGTCTGTGGTTTTGTGAGATAAACGTTGGTGTACAAAAGGGCAGGAATACAAGATGAAAATTTTTGAACTGGAACAAGAGATACAAGAACTGATAGAACTTCATGTGGAAGGGGACTATTGGGATTTCAAACAGCAATGGCATTCAAACAATGCAGATCTGCTCCATGATATTATATGCATGGCAAACAGCCTTGCCAACAGGGACTGCTATATCATTATCGGGGTGGAAGATGGAAGCTATAATGTTTTGGGTGTGGACGATGAGAATCGAAAGAACCAGCAGAATGTGATTGACCTGCTCCGGCAAAAGCCAGCGTGGGCAGGTGGATATATACCGGAGGTATATGTCAAGACGATTTCCATAGTGGATAAGGAAATAGACGTAGTGATTGTTAAGCATAGTGATAACACCCCGTTTTATTTACTGGAAGATTACAAGAAGGAAGGTCAGCCAATCTTTAAGGGAGCAATCTATACCAGAAAAGGAGACACGAACACTCCAAAGACAGGAACCGCTGATCTGCATGACACAGAACTTTTGTGGAAACGGAGATTCGGATTATTGTATAATCCCTCCCAGCGGGCGAAATTTTATCTGAAAGATTTGGAAAATTGGGAATCAGCCGATGGTGAAACAGATAAGTCTGGCAGAGATGACAGTTTTCTTTTCTACAAACCGGACCCTGATTATACAGTTTATTTTATTTATGAGGATGAAGCTGACGAAGTTATGACATACGCAAAGGATGTCAATGATAATGCGGTTGGGACACAATCCTATTATTTATTTGCATTCTGTAATGTGAGTTACCATACAGGGTATTCCAGCAGGAGGAAGGTTGTTTTATACTACAAGGAGGTTCCGCTATTTTCCAGTGTTATAGAGAGTGTGGACGAGGGAAGAACCAGTGTGGTACCGCCAGAGTTTAGTCCGATAGAGCCATATTATATTGAGGACAGCTTTCGGTATCTGATGTTTGAATTTGTATTCAGACATTGGTGTGGAAACTATTCGTCAGAGGCAAGGGAAATGTTCCTGCGAGTGATACCGGTATATAAGAATGATGAAGAACATGAGGAATTCAGAGAATACGTCAAAAACAATGGAATACCTCCTTACATTCCTGGAAGGAAAAACGAAAAGATGCAGGGAAAGGCATTGGAACGTATCCAGCAAACGGAAATTCATGTTTACAAAACATACGGTGATCCTTCCACAACGGAAGCAGTTGCACAATTGGTGAAAGACACTCCAGAATTGGTAATTAACTTTGCGAATCCAGAAAATGAGTGTTTCCAACTGATAACAGAGGATCTCAGAAAGGGGAAAATGATGGTTGACTGGCTGGAGAACTGGAGAAACAACAGGGATTAAATCTGCATGAGAACAGAAAGTAAATATAACGATAAGATATGCGGAGAGCGAAATGCTTTCCGTTTTTCTTTTTGGAGGATTATCATGCCCAAAATCATTTTTACCTCCCGCTACCTGCGGGATGCGCCTCTGGCACAGCTGGAGAACTACGTCCGTTATGTCAGCACCCGCGAGGGCGTGGAGAAGGTGGAGGGGAGCAGGCAGAACCTCCCTGCCACAGCACAGCAGAAAGACCTGGCCCGCCAGATCGTCCGTGACATCCCGTCCGCAAAAGAGATGCTGGAGTATGCGGACTTTTTGCTGCGCCCCACCATGGGGAATGCATCGGAGTTTATCTCCTGTGCCCTGGAGCAGAACGTGGATCTCATCGGCAGCCGGGAGAACTATGTGGACTACATCGCAAACCGCCCCAGGGTGGAACGCCTGGGGGAGCACGGCCTGTTTACGGACGCAGGGAAAGCAGTGGTGTTAAAACAGGTGCAGGAGGAAGCGGCCGCGCACAAAGGCCCTGTCTGGACCCACGTCATCTCCCTGCGGCGGGAGGACGCCGCAAGGCTGGGCTATGACAGCGCCGCACAGTGGATGGCGCTGCTGCGTTCCAAGCGGGCCATGCTCTGCAGACACATGAAGATCGACAGCGCCAGCCTGCGCTGGTATGCCGCATTCCACAACGAGGGGCACCATCCCCATGTCCACCTGATGGTCTATTCCGCAAAGGACAATGACGGATACCTGACGGAAAAATCCATCGAGGCCATGCGCTCGGAACTGGCCCACGATATCTTCCGGCAGGATTTCGCCCACATCTATGAAAACCAGAACCAGGCCCGCGCAGACCTGAAAAGAGGCGCTGCGGATGTGATGCAGGAGATGATGGATGCGCTGCGCCGCAGCACGGTGGCAAGCATGGAGATCGAGAAGATGATGGCGCGCCTTTCAGAGCGGCTGCAGAACACAGGCGGGAAAAAAGTGTACGGGTATCTTAAGTGGGATGTGAAGAATCTGGTGGACAGGATCGTGGATGAGCTGGCGAAGGAGGAAAAGGTGGATGCGCTGTACCGGGCATGGGGGAAATGGCAGGATGAGATACTGCTGGCTTACCGGAACAGCACACCGCCCCTGCCGCCGCTTTCCGCCCAGCCGCAGTTTAAGAGCCTGAAGAACATGGTGATCGCAGAGGCGGCCAGGCTGGGAAACGGCAGGTTTCTCTTTGAGGATGAGGCGTGGCAGGAGCAGGAAGAACGGGAAAGCCTGTTCCCGGACGGGGCGGAGCTGCCGGATGGGGATGGCAATGCCGGTCAGTTTCCGGAAGATGCCCCTGATTGGTTTCCGGAGGACGCCCATGAGCAGTTTCCGGGGAATGTCCCTGACTGGCCCATGGAGGATGCAGACAGAACGGAGGAATCTGGCGGCAGGGCAGAGGAAAGAGGATCACCGGGGGAGGATGGCGGCAGCCCGGTCTTTTATGCGGAGTGGACAAAGGACTACAAGCTGGCCAGGCAGTATCTCTACGGATCAGGAAATGCCGTGCAGGACTTTGCACAGGCCCGCGCCCTGTTTTGGCAGGAGGCGGAGGCGGGGAACGCCCTGGCGATGTATGACCTGGGCAGGATGTGTGCGGACGGCCTTGGACGGGATGCCGACCAGGATGCGGCGCAGGAATGGTACGCCAAAGCGCTGCAGGCTTTCCATGGGGCAGAAAAGGAGGCAAAGGAACGGAAACGCCCCTACCTGCAATACCGCATCGGGAAAATGTATGCCGCCGGCCTTGGCGCCGGGCAGGACTATGGTACGGCGGCAGGCTGGCTGTCCCAGGCGGCAGCGGCAGGGCATAAGTATGCACAGTATTCCCTTGCGGGCTTATACCACCGGGGGCAGGGCGTGGCCCAGGATGACACGGAGGCATTCCGGCTTTACGGCTGCTCCGCGGAGCAGGGCAACCCATACGCAGATTTTGAACTGGCAAAAATGTACCGTGACGGGATCGGCACACAGAAGGACAGCAGCCAGGCGGAGATCTGTTTTCAAAATGCGTTTTCCGGTTTCCTGCATCTGGAGGAAAAGAGCGGCGATGACAAGCTGCAGTACCGCCTGGGGCAGATGCTGCATACTGGCACAGGGACTGAAAAGGATGACGCTGCCGCCGCAGATTATTGGGAGCGGGCGGCAAAGCTGGGGAACGTCCACGCGCAGTATGCCCTGGGAAAGCTGTGGCTGGAAAACGGGAGCGGCAGTACGGCGCAGGCCGTCCGCTGGATCACAAAGGCGGCGGATGCAGGAAATGCCGCCGCCCAATATACCCTTGGAAAGCTCTGCCTGTCAGGGGAGATTGTGGAGAAGGACGCTGCAAGGGCGGCGGAGCTGTTCACCTTATCGGCAGGACAGGGAAATGAGTATGCGGCATACCGGCTGGGGCGGCTGTACCTTTCCGGGGAGGATCTCCCCAGGGATGAGAGGGAGGCCGTCCGCTGGCTGACACTTTCCGCAGAAATGGGAAACCAATATGCGCAGTACACCCTTGGAAAGCTGTACCTGATCGGGGAGGATATTCCCAAAGACGTAGAAATATCCGTCCATTGGCTGGGGCAGTCCGCAGGGCAGGGAAACCAATACGCGCAGTATGCCCTGGGAAAGCTGTACCTTTCCGGGGAGGATATCCCAAAGGATGTGGAAAAAGCCGTCTGCTGGCTGGAGCAGTCCGCAGATCAGGGGAACCAATACGCACAGTACGCCTTGGGGAAACTGTACCTCTGCGGAAAAGACATTCCCCGTGACAGGGAAAGAGCCGCCGTGTACCTGCAGGCCGCCGCAGAGCAGGGCAATATTTATGCGGCATTCCTGCTGGAGCATATGGACTCTTTCCGGGACCCCGACCTGTTCCTGGCGGCAACCCGCCTGATGCACCGGCTGGAAAAGCTGTTCCGGGAGGATGTGCAGAGGGCCGCAGGAGGCAGCCCGTTCCATATCGACCGGAAACGCCGCCACAGGCTCTCGGAGAAGAAACAGGCCCAGGGCCATAAGAGGGACGACAGGGAGCCTGTGCAGCAGCAGATATGATTCCGTTGAACGGGAGGAATTTTTTACTGGAATGGATGCCCGCCAGAGAGGGCAGGAAGGAGAGGGATGGCAGGATTTGTATATTTTACGGACGAGCAGAAACAGCGGGCCAACGAGGTGGACTTAGAGGACTTCCTCTCCAGGCGCGGGGAGAAGCTGCTGCGCTCCGGCAGGGAGAAAAGACTGGCCAGCGACCACAGCATCACGGTGCGGGGCAACCGCTGGTACGACCATGCGGCGGGGACCGGGGGCTGCGCCATCGACTTTGTGCAGATGCACTACAACAGCACGTTCCCGGAGGCCGTCACCCTGCTCCTTGGCGGGGAGCAGGGGCAGGCATACCGCGCCAGCGAGCCGGAGAGGGAAAAAGAGCCAAAGCCCTTTGCGCTGCCGGAGGCGAATGGGGACATGCGGCGGGCCTATGCCTACCTGACAAAAAGCCGCTGCCTGGACAGGGAGGTAGTCTCCGTTTTCTCCAGAAAAAAGATGATCTATGAGGACGCGAAATACCACAACGTGGTGTTTGTAGGATACGATGCGGAGGGAACCGCCCGCCACGCCCATAAGCGGGGGAGCCATACAAAGGGGGATGCGTTCAAGGGCAACGTGGACGGCAGCGACCCCAGGTACAGTTTCCGGCACCTGGGGAAAGGGAATGCCGTCTATGTGTTTGAGGCCCCCATCGACATGCTGTCCTTTATCACGCTGCACAAAAAAGGCTGGCAGGAGAACAGCTATGTGGCGTTAAACGGCATATCGGCACACGCCATGCTCCAGGCGCTGGAGGACAGCCCCCAGGCCGACACGGTCATCCTCTGCCTGGACCATGACCCCGCAGGCATAGAGAACAGCTTCCGCCTGGCGGACGCCGTAAAGGAGCGGCGACAGGATGTCCGTGTGAAACTGCTGCAGCCGGTCAACAAGGACTGGAACGAGGATCTGAAAGCGCAGAACGGGCTGGAGCCGATCCCGGCAAAGGAGCATCCGGGGATAACGGAGTGCAGGGCATGGTGCGGGACGCTTAAGGAAGCGGCGGAGAGCATCGATCCCAGGCATGCCACCCCGGAATCCCTGAGACGGTACCACTACGGGATCTACCAGACACTGCAGAAGGGGACCGGCCCGGAACAGCTGGAGGATGCCTTTGACGGGGACGGCCTGATCCTGGCGGGGATCGCGGTCAGGATCATGGAAAAGTACGGAAAGGAGCTGGGGCGGGACGCTGCGCCGGGACAGATCATCGACAACCTGTGCGCCAGGTACAGGCCCCACAGGGACAAAGGGAACCTGAAATCCCGGCTTGCGGATATGCAGGCCGCCTTTGAAGGCGTGATGGGCTGCTTTTCGGGAACAGGGCCGGGGACGGAGGAAGAAAAGGAAACGCTGGTCAAAAAATGTGTGGGCCTTACGATGGAGTGCATCAGGGCCCATATTTTTGTGGCCGGGAAACAGCAGGCGCAGAAACAGGAGGGAGGGATAAAGCAGATATGCAGCCAGTCGTAATGCTGATCTTGATTGGAGCGGGGATGTTCGCCGTCATCGGCGGCATCTCCCTGCTGGCCCATTACTATACCTTAAACGGCATCAAATCCCGAACCGTGGGGGACGGCCAGCACGGCACGGCGAGGTTTGCCACGGAAAAGGAGATCCGGGAAACCTATGCCCATGTCCCCTACGAGCCGGAGAAATGGCGCAGGGGCGAGAGCCTGCCAGCAGTACAGGGGCTGGTGGTTGGCTGTAAAAAACACGGAGGCAGCGTGACAGCGTTAGTGGACGAGGGGGACATCCACTGCCTGATGATCGGCGCCGCAGGCGTGGGCAAGACCGCCAACTTTTTATACCCCAACATTGAATACGCCTGCGCGTCAGGGATGAGTTTCGTGACCACGGACACCAAGGGCGACCTGTTCCGCAACTACGCGGGGATCGCAAAGGGACACTACGGCTACCGGGTATCCATCCTTGACCTGCGCAACCCCACCCGCTCGGACGGCGGCAACATCCTGACCATGGTGAACAAATACATGGATGAATACCTTGCGGACACAGGGAACCTGGCGGCCAAGGCCAGGGCGGAGAAGTATGCCAAGATCACGGCCAAGACCATCATCTGCTCGGACGGCGCGCAGGCCAGCAGCTACGGGCAGAACGCATTCTTTTATGACGCGGCGGAAGGGCTGCTGGCCTCGGTGATCCTGCTGATCGCAGAATACTGCCCACCGCAGAAGCGCCACATCGTCTCCGTGTTCAAGCTGCTCCAGGATCTGATGGCGCCCTCCCCGGTAAAGAACCGGAACCTGTTCCAGCTATTGATGGATAAGCTGCCCGCCGAGCATAAGGCCAGGTGGTTTGCGGGGGCGGCCTTAAACAGTGCGGAACAGGCTTTTGGCTCGGTGCTCTCCACCGCCATGAGCCGCCTGAACGCATTCCTGGACAGCGAGATGGAGCAGATCCTGTGCTTTGACAGCACCCTGGACACGGAAACTTTCTGCACCAGCAAGGCGGCAATCTTCATCGTGCTGCCGGAGGAGGACAACACAAAGTATTTCATGGTGTCCTTATTCCTCCAGCAGCTCTACCGGGAGATGCTCTCCATCGCGGACGAGCACGGAGGAAAGCTGCCGAACCGGGTCATGGTGTTTGCGGACGAGATCGGCACCATACCAAAGATCGAGTCCATGGAGATGATGTTCTCCGCAGGCCGTTCCAGGCGGATCAGTATGGTGCCCATCATCCAGAGCTTTGCACAGCTGCAGAAGAACTACGGGAAGGAAGGCTCCAGCATCATCACCGACAACTGCCAGGACATCCTCTTCGGCGGTTTTGCGCCCAACTCGGAGAGCGCGGACATCCTCTCCAAAGCCCTGGGGAACAGGACGGTGCTGTCCGGCTCCATCTCCAGGGGGAAGAACGACCCCAGCCAGAGCCTGCAGATGATGGGGCGGCCGTTAATGTCGCCGGACGAATTAAAGACGCTCCCCAAGGGGCACTTCATCCTTGCCAAGACCGGGTGCTGCCCCATGCAGACAAGGCTCCCCCTGTTCTTAAAGTGGGGGATCGTATTCGGGGAGGCTTATGAAGTGCCGGAGAGGGCGGCAAGGGAGGTGTCCTATGCGGACCGCTTTGAACTGGAGCAGGAGATCCTGCGCCGCCGTGACGATGACATGGACGATGACGGTGACTTCCCGCCGTTTCCCGCTGCAAGGGCAGGAGGGCAGTCCCATGCCCCGGCGCCCCAGCCATCAGGCGCAGCCCATCCGGGCGGCCAGGGCCATACGCCGGCATTCCAGGAGAAGGAACACCCACGCCTGCCCAGGCGCATGCCCCTGCGGACAGATTAGGGGGCGCCTATGGGGTATTTTACGGAGATATATGCCCAGGAACTGCCACACCGCGCCAAGGCCGTGTATATGTACCTGAAGGACCGCAGCAACCAGGAGGGACAGTGCTACCCGGCCATCGGGACCATAGCCAGGGAGCTGCAGCTTTCCCGGCGGACGGTGGAGAGGGCGATAGACGACCTGGTGCGGGCAGGGCTGGTCACAAAGAAGCAGCGCTGGCGGGAGAACGGCGGGCGGAGCAGCCTGCTCTTTACGCTGAAAGGCAGGACCTAAAAAGCATCCTGGTGACAGGCTGGGATTTTTTGAAAAAGAAACGCCGCCAAGGGGGGAGTGCGCCCTCCTGGCGGCGTAAGGGATATGACATGGTGACGTAAGCAGCGAAGGTATCACTCTAAGAAATATTTTACTGACAGAGAAAAAATATGATTTTATGCTGATCAGAGGGGGCAGGATTCAAAATATGGGCGGGATCAGCAGGGGTGGAAGAAATCGCCGTAATTGCACCCCAATATTCCCTGCAGGGCAACCAGCTGTTCGGTGGAAGGGTTACAGGCTCCCTGTTCGATCTTGCTGAGTGTGCTGGTGCTGATGGGGATGCCCTCCAGCTGCAGCTTTGCCACCAGGTCCATGTTCCGCAGGTGTTTCTGTTCCCGCAGACGGCGGATGTTATTGTTATAACCGATGATGGGAGAGCTGCCCTGTTTAATCCGTTCTGCTTTGTTCATAGGGCATCCTCAAAGGCTGATCCCGGACAGGCCAAGGAAATACTCCCGTTTACCAAGGATCTCTTTCTGCTGCTCTTCCGGCAGGCATCGGAACATGTCCTGATAGTCCAGGTCAGCCAGAGGGGTGCCTTTTGTGAGCGCAAGGAGCTGAAAGGAGTACCATTCGCCCCAGAGGTCGTTGAACAGGTCCCTGCCGGAAGTAAAGATGCAGGTATCGTCAAAACCAAAAGGGTGTTTGTAATACTGCAGTTTCACAAAGCCGTACTGCCCGGCATCCAGCACCATGAGGTCAAGGCTGTACATTTCCGCAAAGGCATCGGCAACCCTGCGGCAGATGACTCGTTCCTCCTCCGTGATGCGCACGGCGTCTTTTTTCGCCTGTGTGCTGTTCACGATTTCCAGATGGGTGACTGCATCCTGCAAAAAGTCCAGTTTCAGGTCAATCTCCGCCTGGAAATTTGCGGTGGCGGCATACTGGAGAAGCTCCTGGGAACCCCAGCCGTTGATGTCCCTGCATCGCCTGACAAGGCCGGAGAGAATCCTGCCCTGTTCAGGATCAAGGGTGTAGGAAAGGCTATAGGAGTCCATGGCCGAGAACCTCCTTTCCGGATTGGGCAGGTGCAAGAAGCAGCTCCCGGCAGTCGGAGAATCCCTGCATGTATGCGAGCCTCCCAAAGCAGCTCCCGATGGCGACATGCGCACTCACACAGTCGTCGATCAACTGCCTGGTCTCTTTGGGGAGATGCAGGGCTTTCAGCTGGTCGATATATGGATCGACTGTACTGAGTGATGCATGATAGTCCTCGTCCTGTTCAGCAACACCGTTCATGATGCTGTTCATCCGCATCGACATCAGTTGGTACAATAAAGAATTTTTGTCCATAAAGAACGCTCCTCGTGGTTGGTGTATGTTAACTCTAACACCAAATGAGTGCAATCCTAAAATATACTAAATTATTTGTTTTACTAAAGGTGTGATAGATTAAAAGATAATTTAAGATATGCCTTTCACTTTTGACTTGATTATTGGAATTACAATTGAATTAAAATGTATTATGCATATGAAAGATGATGGATGCAGAATGGCATACCAATAAACATAGGCCTTAAAAATCAAGAAAAAAATAAAAAAATTATAAAAATATTGTAATATTTGGAAGTTTTTCGGTAGTATATAAGTAGGAGGGATAATATGGATGACAGTAAGATCATAGAATTATTTTTTTTAAGATCGGAACAAGCTGTAATAGAGCTTTCATCTAAATATGGCGAGATCTGCATAAAGATAGCCTTTAATATTTTAAATAATTTGGAAGATGCGGAAGAATGTGTTAATGACACATATATGGGTACATGGAACAGTATTCCACCACAAAAACCGAATCCATTAAGTACATATGTTTGTAAAATCGCCAGAAATATAGCGCTAAAGAGATATCGATATAACACAGCAAAAAAAAGGAATAGTTTTTACGATATATCACTTTCTGAATTGGAAGATTGCATTCCTTCTGCTGCGCAGAATACAGTTTCCAGCACGGAAGAAGATTTGACTGAGATTATTGAACATTTCTTAGATTCATTGGATAAGAAAAGCCGTATTATGTTTGTTAAAAGATATTGGTATGCTGAGTCTATAGCAGCAATAGCAACAGAATTTGATATGACAGAAAACCATGTGGCGGTAAGATTGTTGCGTACCAGAAATAAAATGAAAACATATTTAGAAAAGAAAGGCGTCATAGTGTGAATAGTACAAATAAAATTGCAAATGCAATAGGAAATATTGATGATAGATTTATTTTGGAAGCGTTTAAGCATCGCTCTCATTTGGCAATGCATCAGAAAATTCGATTATTTGGAGCGATTGCGGCGAGCATATGCTTTATGATTGGAACCATGGTGTTGTTGAATAAAAATAGTCACATTTCGATAGCAGTCTATGCATATGAATCAAACGAGATGCTTGAAAACGGGAAGACGCTATTAATGTCTGGAAGAATTAGTAACGATGGAGAAATGCGGGGACATCCGCTGATGTTTTATGTTTTGGGAAATGAAATAGAGAGTATACGATTTTCCTGCAAAAATGAATGGATTTCTTTTGTGGATTGGACAGAGCAGAGGGGGGATTATGGGTTAAGTAAAAATTTTACAGTTGCATACGGGAGTAGGGAAGAGGATTATTCTTATTTGGTAGTAGATTGGGTACCTCAAAATATAATAAGGAAACTGACTGATAATCAGGCCCTGCGGATATCTGATTTATCACAGGATGAGAAAGAAGATATTATTGTCATGGAGATTTCTTATTTAAACGGAGAAACCGAAACTGTAGCAATATGGATTAGACTGAATGACAACGGAAAATTTGAAACATTTATAAATAAATATCAAATTACAGAAAAAGATGGGTTTATAAATCGACCGGATAGTATGCCAATTGAGCATCAGCCATAATAGGAGAGAAAGAACATGAAAGTATCAAAAAGTATAATAATGGCATTGACAATAGCACTATTATTTACGGGATGCGTAGGGGATACGTTTTCGGATAAAGATATAGAAGAAATAGAACAGCCCTTGGAGTTGGAGACGCAAGAGGAGGTGATGGAGGAATGCGTAGAAAAAAGCAATGCTGAAAGTATCAATTTGTCAGAACATCAAGAACTTATAGCCGATAATGATAGCGCAAGTTTGATACTATCAGAAGAAGAGTTAGTGCGGATACGGTTAATGGCAGAGGAATATTATGTTTCCATCAATCGTAAAATGCTTGACTTTACAAGGGCAGATCCTGTATCTTCATTCAATCGAGAATATGAAGGGTATGAGCATGATGAAGTAGTATTATTTGAAGTATCCGTAGAGAATAGTGAAAACAAAAGATATATTGCAATCGGAAGTAAGGACGGTTGGAACAGTTGTAACATATTAAACGAAGGATATTGAAAGGAAAGGAGAACCTATGAAAAAATTTATGAGGAGAACTGGAATGATGGTTGCGATTGCACTGTCAATGACAATGGTGTTGGGAACTCATGCGCTTGCGAGCGAGCCTGAAAATTTGGATGATTCCATTAGGGCGGAAATTAATGAATATGTGTCCGAACAGTATTCGTCCTTGAGTAGTGTTGAACAGGGTGAAATGGCAGAGGAAATTTATCAGGAAAAGTATGCATCTGTTGCTTCTGTAAATGTGGATGAAAGCGTAGCCGAAGACTTTGCTGATATAGCTTATCAGAACATGATGGAGCGGGAGACATATATTGCGGAGTTGATCAGTTTATATAGTGGTACAGAAACAAACACTACAGAGTGGGAGTATAATTTAAATTATTTGAAAACGCACTATAACGAAATTACTTCCATGGAAGAAGTGAACACCATGTATGTGGACATATACATTGAGGATTATGACATTGTACAGGCTACCAAAGATATGCCGATTGCGCAGATAAATGGAGTAAGAACACGTGCATCTTCTTATAGTACAACAGATGCGGTTGCTTATGCCGAACAGCATTACAATACATATAATTCGGCGTATCCGGACTGGACATCCTATGGTGGAGATTGTGCCAATTTTATTTCACAGTGTTTATATGCTGGCGGAAAGGATATGAAAGGAACACCGGGAACATCTGAGGCCGCTCAGAATTGGGCAAATTGGTTCTCAACAGGAAGTAGTTGTAATACAAAGAATGTTTCATCAACTTGGCGAGGCGCTAACGCATTCAAAAGCTATTGGCAGAGTAACGCAAGTGGATATTCCACATTTACTACAGTCGGATCTGAATCTTATAATTATGGTTTCAAAGGAGATGCGATTTCTCTATTAAGCAGTAACGGGAGTGCATATCATACACTAATGATCGTAGGGTATGATTCGGCCAATAAGGACTTTATTGTTGCTGCCCATACTAGCAATACGAAAACTGCCCATTTAAGTGACTATTCGCCAGCAGGAGGATTTATTATTTTTAACATGCGATAAGGAGGTGCTTTAGTCTCTCAAAGAAGATTTACCCGCAGCTCTGCTACGGAGGGTTTCATTTTAGGTATAATAGTTTATACACTATATAACTGGATAATACAAATAAACAATATAACCAATAACGGAGGAAGAATTCGTGAATATGAAAAAGACTATAAAAACAAAATTAGCATGTTTAATGATCGCAATGGTATCTTTGATAGTAGTGGTTTCACCGCTTTCGGTTCAGGCAGCTACGATAAGTGATGCTTCGGTATCAAAGCCATTAGTTGGTATAGTTGATGCCACTTCATTAAATGTAAGAGAATCCGCAAGTACAAGTTCAAAGAAAGTTGCATCACTTTTTAAGTATGATCCTGTGATGGTGGTTGGAGAATCCGGTGATTTTTATAAAATAATGTATAATACAAATGGAGATTTCGGCTATGTGTATAAATCTTATTTATATGTAGTGGAAAGTGACTATTATTTGCAGGCAAATACTACTAGTGGAAATTTAAATATGCGTTCTTGCGGAGAAACTTCCTGTAGTATTGTTGCATCGGTGCCTAATAAGGTATCTTTTGGATATTTTAATGATATTGACCCCGAATGGTATGTCGGAGTATATGGGAATGTACGTGGATTTACATCAAGGCAGTACACAAGCAGACTTACGTTTTGATTTAGAAATATCATAATAGGATTTGGGCGTCAAAAAGTCAAATTTTGAAACTCTCACTGTCATATTGTATACAAATCCGTATCCAATAGCCACTTATAGAGTTTGCTGACATTCGATTTTTTGTAATTATTGCACAAGCCATTTTGACCAGATACCCGTTTACACCCTAATCATAGTAGATTTTCCGCTTATATAAGTAATATAGAACTTATATAAGCGGATACTTGATTATCGACTGGAGGCATGCGAGATGTACATAACAAATTTAAATTGGGGTGAAGTTGGCAGATTGTCAGTGTTCTTTTTGGTGCAAACAGATAACAGCTCCTTATAGGAGAAGAGCAGGCTACTGGCTAAGCTGTCAGTTCTGATCTTGAAAGGATGAAAGTAATTATGAAAAAAATGTTAATAATTGTACTGACAGTTATTTCAATGCTGTTCTTGCTAACGGCTTGCGGTGAACAGGAAAAAGTAGCAGAGCCAGCTGGTCAAAATATACCGAATTCATCAGAACAAAAAGTAGTATCTTCATGGCAGGAAAGCAGAATAGCATTAAATAAATGTTTTACAGGAGTTACTCTAAAAAATAACATGCTATATGGATATGGAGAGAAAAACGGTATTGTCATAATAACGGTATGCAACCTCCTATCAGGCGACATTATTCGAGAAATTGAACTTTTGGAAGCTACGGCTGTACAAAGCATATCTGTGGATGGACAGGGAGATATTTATGTGCTGGGTACAACAGTAGAGGGTTATGAGTTTTGGAAGATTACAGGGGAGGGTGAAATACAATTATTAGGGCAGATTGTGCTGGAAGATGTGGATGAGGCAATTAATGTTATGCCAAAGGGTATCTGTGTAGATGCGGAAAACCAGATTTATTTGTGGTATGAAATGGGAATACCGGCAAACATATTTTATGAAGATGAGCCAGCGGATGTTTATTCCATGACAGATAGAATTTATGTTAAAGATAATAATCTGAGGACTCTATTCTACGAACAGGTGCCTAATTCAAAGGGAACACAACTGAAAAATTTCTATTTTGATGAAAAAGGGAAACCAATATTATTGATTAAAGACTCAGAAGGCTTTTATCTACAGGGATTGTGCGAGGATGATACGATTTTACGAGTAGACTTGAACGAAGAATTTTTGCAGATGGATTTTGAAGTTTTCTCTCTAAGTGAGGAAGGGTTCATTTTCTGTAGTGGTAGCAGTTTATATCAGTATTTGTTTCATGGACAAGACTGCAAAAAAATTTTGGATCTTTTGGCATATGGGATTTTCCCTGAAGATATTTTGTATTTGGGCTTTTGGGATGAAACTTTTGAAATTGTGGATAACTACAGGAAGGGTGGATATTCAGAGTACACACAACTCAAAATGGGAGAAGATGAAAAGAGTATATTGCGGCTGGGAACTTTGCAAATATCTGGCGGGCTGGAACAGATTGTGACAGAGTTTAACCGCTATCAAGATGATATAAGAATAGAAGTTGTTGATTATTATGAGGATGGACATTTTGAAGAAGGCATAGAACAACTGAAACTTGATATCGTGAAAGGGACAGCGCCGGATGTTTTAGATGTTTCTATGATAGACTATCAATTTCTCGCTGCAAAAGGAGCGTTGGTGGATTTATATGAATATATGGGTCAAGATGAAATGTGCGGCCGGAGTATGCTACAGGAAAATATTTTGAATGCGTATGAGGTAAATGGTAAGCTGTTCAGTATTGCACCGGCTTTTCAAATATATTCTATGTGGGGAAAGAATTCCCTAACTGGCGGCAGACATGGTATTTCAGTGCAGGAAATGAGGGAGATGCTGGAAATCCAAGGAAAGGATATAAACGCTATTTGGGGATTTTCCGCAGATGAACCTGTGCTTACAACACTATGTACTTTTGAAATGGATAAGTATGTTGATTGGGAAAAAGGGACTTGTGATTTTGAAGGAGAATTGTTTTCCTCGGTTTTGGAGTTTGCGGCAGAATATACAGGTTATGAGGGGGATGATTTTTTAACTGATGTGCAAAGAGACAATATTTTATTGTCGGTAGGGGAAATAGATTCTGCGGCAAAGTTTCAACTGGAAAAGGAGATATATGGGGACGATATAAATTTTGTGGGGTATCCTACAACGAAAGGGTCAGGAACAGCGGTAGGGTTTTATGGAAGTGAATTGGCTGTTAATGCGGGGAGTGAAAAGAAAGATGAGGCATGGAGGTTTGTGAGGTATTATCTATTGAATGGATATAAAGGCAATGGTTTTCCTCTGTGCAAAGAGCAGTTCGATGAAACCATGAGCAAATCAATGGAAAAAGAATATGTTTTTGATGGTGAAGAGCAGTATGAGATACCAAAATTGACTTGGGGAAATGGAGGAAATTATATTGAAATTTATGCAGCAGATCTGGAAACTGTGAGCGCAATAAAGAATCTGGTAGCAGGAATAGAATACAAATTTCAATATCATACAGAAATACAGGCAATTATCAATGAGGAAGCCGAAAGCTATTTTGCAGGACAAAAAACAATAGAAGAAGTTGTTGCAGTGATTCAAAACAGAGTCAGTTTGTATTTACAGGAGCAATTGAATTAATGAAGCTAAAGGGTGTGCGGTGATTATTATGTCAGAGTGAGAAAAATTGAAAAAATTGCTGTGTGATATGAATGTATATGCATCAAGGCTGAATGAACTACTCCGTCTGATAGAAGAGAAACTGAAAGAGATTCCATATATCGATAAGATTATGGCAATCAAAGGGATTGGTCTCGTCACAGTCAGCGGATTTATTGCAGAGGTGGGCGACATTGGACGTTTTGACAGCTCGAAACAGCTGTAGAAACTGGCAGGATATGCGATCGTTTCAAATGATTCCGGTTAGCGTAATGGGGAGAGCCGCATCAGCTACGGGGGGTGGAAGCGCCTGTGGTATGTACTGTACAAAGCAGCGATCTCGCTGATCGGGAAAAATGCGGAGTTCGGGGAAATACACAATTATTTTAGGACCCGGGAAATGAATCCCTTGAAGAAGATGCAGTCAGTAGTTGCAGGGGTATGTAAGATCCTAAGGTTGTTTTACACAATCCTGACAAAAGGGGTGGACTTTGATGGGGAAAAGTTCATGGGGATATTCAAAGGACGCAGATACAGGCAGCATAAGCCGGGATCAGAGGGATAGAGACACGGTAGCTGAGAGGTACGGCAAATGTTCTGGCAAACATGCACCGTAAGGTGCCGGGACAGGAGGCATACCTAACAGGTTAGTAAGATTTGTTACAAAGAATGAGCCAGTAGTCGGCAGGAATATTTTCCATAGGGCATGACCCTGCAAGGGAGCTAAGCTGACACAGTGGTTATGGATAGGAAGAACGAAGAAAGCTAGGATTTCCCCTTCTGGGTGGGATGATCTTGGTAGACACGGGAGGTGGAGGTTCGCTGCCGTAGAAGGAGGGGCATACAAATGGCCATATAAAGCGGAAAGCAATGACATTTTACTTTGTATACCCCAAACCATCTTCTTTCGTACCAGATACAAAGAAATATCCATCATCGAGGTTCATTCATCTGATATAAGCAATAAAAAACCTTGATTTTTAAGGAAAAAGACTTGACTAACGTAGGGAGGTGAAAGGGCGTTATTGAGTCAGTAAGTGCCTGTAGCTACTGTGAGGATGTGTGGTTTCCTTTGCGAAATATTGCCCATTACTCACAGGAGTAACGTGTATACACAGACATAACTCTTCAATTTTGAGTGAAACGAATAAAACAAGTAATAAAATGGCAGAAAAACATTCTTTATAAAAAAGAATCCCATGGAAAGCAAAAGTGAGTCAGAAAAACATAGTCTGCAAGCAGAAGATTTAACACCTATTTTTTGTATTATAAAATTGGTAAACTTACTGTTGAAAGACTTAATTGAGAAAGCGAGGAAATTGTAATGAGAAAAATCAAAAAGTTCTTTGGAGTTGTATTTGCAATGGCTATGAGTATGTCGATGTCTATGGTAGTTTTAGCGGCTGGATCTTCCGATCAAAAAACAGTACCTGGATATGGCACTCTCTCAGGATCAATCTCTGCGGGTGGCACCTATGGAAATTATCAAATTAGTGCACCCACAAATGTTACCACTAACCCGGATAACGCATACATAAGAGTTAAAATTACTATTGAGGATATTTATGGTACAGAACTTGACTCAGATCACAAAGATTCTGCGCGAGGAGTGACTTCTTACCCTGGACCATTCCCGGTAGTTAATTTTGACGATGTGCATGCGATTTATGCTGCTCATAATATTCAGGGCGGAAGAACATATGAGGCGCAGGTGGTCTATACGGTAACAACCACTATTCCTGATTAAAGCATATAGGGATTCAACTAATAATTGTGAAGTGTTTTCTGCCATTTTATAGTATATATAAAGTTTTAATGAAAGCATTCGTCAAATCAGATGTATGCATCTGTATTTGGCGAATGCTGTGTTATAGTGATAATTAGTCCGTGGGGCATTTTGGTTTTTACAAGAGAATTGCACTGTATATAATTATCGTTGTGCATGTAAACAGTACCTGCGAGCGAATAAATTGATGCCTATGCAATAATGTGATATAGTAAACAAAAACGCTTGTATATTTTGAACAACGGAGGAACTTATATGAGCCATATACCTATTAATAAATTATTTCTATTGCTACTATGTTGCTGCATATATTTAGCCGGATGTACAGGTTCATCCAAAAAATCGGAAGATGACAGTGTCAGTGAAAGTAAAGAAGGGTTCTCTTCTACGGAAACTATGGGAAGTCTTGGACATGGTTTGGCATCTTACTTAGTGGATGAAGACATAGGTGCAGCTTATGTTACGTATGAAGGCGGCGAATTAAAGATTGATTATAAAGCAAGTTCGACAGGGATGTTTGAGTGCGGTGTTGGATTCATGATTTTTATAGATGGCGTTGCGCAACCGTATAAAATTTCTGAGGAAACGGAAGTTAAGTATATGCACACTTTTCACTTTCAGGACAATATGGAAAATGAATTTTCATTTTACTTTGTTCCCACAGTCGGCCAAAAGGGAGATATGTTAGAACTGTGCATTGCCAGCATTTATAATCCTGACTATCAGCCCGATATGGGTGAAAGAAAAGGATATGGTATCTATCATGATATGCTGCCAAATTCGTATGTCATAAAATATGATGCGTCACCAGCAAAAATAGATAGCGAGGTCAATGATTTAGACTTGATCTCTTCACTAAAGATAGAAGAGTTGGATATTCAAGATAATAGAATGACTGAAAATCTGGAAAAGGATATTTATATAGTCTCTTGTATAAATGATACAGACGTAACAAATGGAAATTACTACATTGCAAATGAAAAGAAAAATAACATAAAGTTAGAAATATGCGGAACAAATTCAACCGAATACAGAGTTTGTTTCTTTATTAATCATCGTATGGTTTCTGGCGTATGGGAAGACCAGTTACGAATACAAGTGCGGCCTGATAAAATGACGGTGATAGATGCGGAAATCGATATTTCATTATTAGAAGGATATGATACTTTTTATGCAGTTATAGTTCCTTGCGATATATCACAAATTATGCAAAGCAGTTTAATGAAAACAAATTCCGTTTTACTGATTTCTTCGTTTGACAGAGCGGAAGAGGAAAATTCGGAGAACATATTGGCTGAAACTTCGAAGACCGTATTGGATGGATTTGGTGGTGCAATAAATTGTGTGGAAGACGGCGGTTTGTTACTTGTTGACGAAAGAAGGATACTGCTGATGGACAGTCTTTCTCTTGAGGTACAAAAGGAAGCGGAGCATACTGTTCCTGCGTTCATGGCTCCTCAGGCAAAAGCAACGGAAGTTGGCTATTTATTGTTGGGAGAGACGTTCGAGGTACAGAGCTTCAGATTGGTCGAGTATGACAGGGATCTGCACTTGAAGCAGATTGCTGATGTTGCGGAGATGACGGCTTCAGAGCGTGAGATTATGACGTGCAAACTTTTTTCTGGGGAAGACAAGCTCCTCTATAACAACATATACGGCTTATACTTATTCGATCTGGCGTCAGATAGAACCACAGATCTGACGCAGGACGGTATTTTCATTTATGATTTTGACTGCTTGGAGAAAACGGGGGAGATTCTGTTTTGCGGATCGGATCTTTCTGGTGAAAAAGTCCTTGGAATAGTGGGCATGGATGGGGAAAAGCAGCAGGAAGAGAGCATCGGGCATTTATGGGGAGATATATGGGCATTTGAGGATTTTGCCCTGATTGAGGAGGCGGAATTAGTGGGACGAGAAAAAGAGGGTATGGTCTTTCGTTATGATGCGGAAGGGGGAATCCGCTCATTCCCGCTTTCTGACAGCGATGAAACGGGAAATATCACTGTATCCTGTCATGGCGATTACTATGCCACTCGTACAAGGATGACGGGGGATGAGTTGCGCTATGTGATACGTATCTATTCATCCCAAGATGGTAAAATGGTAAAGGAATTGCCATTGACCTATGAAGAATATGGCGATGATTTCCGATTGAGAGGATTTGTGATATGCGATGATGTGAATAGAATCGTTTTATACGGTACATGGCGAGGGCAAGAAACAAAGACCTGGGTCGCATCAGAGAGTTTATGAACATAGGAGAGCATTGATATGTTAAAGAAAAATAAAAGACTCATCATCATGACAGTTTTGATGTTTGCGCTCGTTTTGACAGCTTGTGTGAGAGAAAACGGAGAGACAGCGGATAGGGCTCCGGTGACATTAGTATATGGCACCATGTATTTGGATCAGGAAATGCGTACATGGATCACAGAGTATGATCTCGCACATGAGGATCTTCAGATTGAGGTGCGGGAGTATGGGCAGGATGATCTTGAAGCGGGAATGATGCGCTTGAATGCTGAGATCGTGCGGGGAAATGGACCGGATCTGATCGATCTGAGCAGCATCGACGTTGGCTCTTATATTTCCCTAGGTGTATTGGCAGATCTTTATCCCCTGATAGATGCAGATACAGAACTGCAGCGAGAAACCTTTGTGCCCGGAATCCTAAAACTGTATGAGGAAAACGGACGTCTGTACGGTATCGCACCAGGATACAGGCTTGAAACGATAATGGGTGAAAGTTCCCTGCTGGGGACTCCCCCAGAGTGGACGGTAGAGAAGATGAAAGATGTGATCGATGATCTGCCAGAGGGCAGTTGTTTTATTAATAACTTGGGCTCTTTAGGTTTGCTACGTATCGTGCTGCAGGGGGGAATGGACGAGTATGTGGATCGAGAGGCCGCAGATTGTTTTTTTGACAGCGATCAGTTCAGAGAGTTGCTTCAGCTAGCTGCTGCCATGGATACGCTCCCGGTATTTGATGATGACGAGCGGGCCATAGCAGAAGGAAAGGTGATGGCAAACCGCCTTTATGTCTCAGAGTTAGGGGAATATGCTGCATCGTCCCGTTTGTTTCAGAGGAAATCGGTGGTGTGCGTGGGATATCCCTCTCCGGAGGGAGGCAGTGCGGTGGTGACGCCTTATTTGCCTGTTGGGATCTGTTGCGGGGAAAATGAGGATGCTGCATGGGAATTTGTGAAGTCGCTGTTGGGGAAAGAGTTTCAGGAGAATCACGTCCGTTTCAATTTTCCTCTGCGTCAGGATTCTTTACAAAAGCAATTAGAGGAATCAATGATTCGCTCTACGGAAAATGAATCAGCAGATGAAGCAATCAAACAGGAAGATTGCGATGCGCTTTATGAAGTCATATATTCAGCGAACAATTCCAGAGTTTTTGATGCGAATATCTGGGATATCGTGTCAGAAGAAGCACAAGCTTATTTTGACGGGGACAAGACTCTGGATCAGGTGGTCCAAACAATCCAGGGTCGTGTCAAAACTTATATGTCGGAAAATTATACATGAAATCACCAAAGATGTATATTACATGATATAATCGAGAACTGGGTGAAGGAAAATAGTTGAAAACTTAATCAGGAGGTTGTAGTAAATTGAGTAAAAAGGTATTTTGTTCTATTTTCGGTAAGATTCTTGGCGGACTGGACTAAGCGGGTTTGCATGCGGTAGTGTCCATCAGATAGATACCTGCACGGAGGTGATACCGCCCGAAAAACACCCTTGTAAATTTCTCTGTTTGCACAATAGATTAGCTTATTTTCACAGGACTCACTTCCTTGATCTTGGGATTTAGAGGGTTTAATCCCTGCATGAGATAACGGAACTGATTCTCCGTGATATCCGCAGCATTCGTCGCTGTGTGCGGCCAGAAAATGGAGCCGTTCTCAAGACGCATATACAGGAGCAGGAACCCCGTCCTCATCCACAAAGGCCCCTTGATGCGATCCGAACGTCTGCCACAGAAAAGGAAGAGAGCACCTTTTTCAAAAGGATTCAGTTTGTATTTGCCGCCGATGATCATGGCGAGACCATCGATTCCCTTGCAGAGGTCTACCATACTACAGGCCAGTACAATACGCAGGATATTAGTATAATCCCCAAGCATGGGCGAACACTTTCCTTATGATCAGCGTTGTCAATTTGGCTGACGCTGAATTCGTGACGATGATGATGTCTCCCCGTCTGACAAGGACAGTTGCATTCACATTCCCTGGAGACACTGCGGCCACCACAGGGGCAAGCTTCTGTGATGGAACCGGGAACGGCATCTCATGAAATGCAATATTATTGTGAAGATGCATCGGCTCATAGAATTCTTTCCAGAATATTCTGCGCCAGTAGTAGTACGAATTTGGACGGATGCCGTTATCCGACGTCCACTGCTTGGCAGTCATGTCTTCTAGGCGGCTCTGGCACTGCTGGATGATGTTCAGCCAGTTGGAACGTCTGACGAGGCGGAGAGTTTTTTTTCAGGGACAGAAGACTGTAGAAGATGTGACGGGATTGATCCAGAATCGAGTGCAGCTTTATCTGAGCGAAGAACTATAATCAAGGACATTATAGGCAAAACGGGGTGGCAGATATATCAAAAAACCTAAGTTTAGCATGTATTTTTAGCTTAGAAATTTGGCTTTTTCAGTATATGCAATATTTTGTTAATTGAATACAGGAGTTTTTTCGACAGCATAACGCCAGTTCCCTTGGTATAATTTTCCCGGCAACAATAAAATTGGGAATCTGTCAGGGATAGACACAAAGACTGTTTCCCATTGTCAAAGGGAAATGGAATTTGGAGAAAAAAAGAAAGGAACCCAGACAGGATTGTTTTTGTTTAAGCGCTACAATCAATAAAGGGATTGTAGCGCTATACAATTCGACACATTATTACTTTTCTCTTTGTAATATATCAAATTTCCATACAATATTTCAAGCTGCATCCAGTATTAAACGGATGCGGCTTTTTTTCTGCCATTTTATTCGATGCTGTGCCGTAGTACAAAAATGCCGCGACCCGCCGCCTGTCCTTCGTTTTTTGAAATTCAAAAAAGGAGGACAAGCCTATGGCAAAGGCATACAGAATCCCGGATTACAGGAAGATGTACCCGGAGGCAGGCGAGGAAGTGATCAGCCTGCTCAGGACCACAGAAAGAAAAATGCAGTACCAGGAATACGACCTCAAGACGGAGCAGACCATCATAAGCCAGGAAGGTCAGATTATAAAGACCATACCCAGCAGGGAGGATTCACTGGAGCGGCTGGCAGAACAGGAGGTGCAGTTTGCAGGAGAATCGGAAAGCGTGGAGGAAGCCGTGCTACGAAAACTCCTGTATGCGCAGTTACATAAGGCGCTTTCTTTGCTGCCTGATGATGAGCGGGATCTGATAGACCGCCTGTTTTTCCGAGACCAGACTGTGAGGGAAGTGGCAGTGAGTATGGGGATATACCCCAATGCGGTCCATAAGCGGAAGAATCGCATCCTGAAAAAATTGAAAAATTTTTTTGAAAAAAATTAAAAAACAGGGTGTACAAAACGTCCTGCCAACGTGGAAGTAAGTAGAGGGGAAATTTTTCTCCCCTCTGCACATTGAAAAACACCGCCGCTAGGCGGTCATATCCAGCAGCATAGATACGTTAGCTGTCCAGCTTGAAAGAGCGGAGCGGTGCGGAGGACACGCCATGACCACCTGCAGGGCAACCTGTCAAAAAGATGACATCAAAGGTGCAGAGCGGCAAATGTCCGTCCCAAAGCGGCCTGTGGCGGGCCGCCTGCCATGACATGGACAGCCTATAATGATACTTCCGTCCAGTCACAGCCCCGCAGGAGCGGGACCACGCAATGAGGGCGGCCCGGAGAGATCCTCGGAGGGGTGAGAAACCCATGACGGCCTTAAGCCACGGCCGGTCTTTGCCTGCTGCCTATGGGCGCATCCTGCGCCCGCTCCGGGGAGTAGTGTCGAACAGGGGCAGATAGAAATAAAAGACGAAGGACAGGCATTTTCCGGGCCGGGGGATTCCCCGGACGGGAGATGTCTTCATGATAGAAACTACGGTGGCAGAGGGCCAGGAGGCTGGGAGGATGATCCAAACGGCCACACCGGGAGCTGCCGCCGTCCTTGTGTCATGAAAATATAAGGCACAAAAACAGCTGCTTTCACAGGAGGGAATGCATGGATCGGAAAACAATAGACATGGTAAACAGGATCATGGATACAGGGAGAATGGGGTATGCCTATGTGTACCCGTCAGACGGGGGCACAATAGAAAAAGGGCATCCCATGGGAGAAGAAAATCCCAGGGAGGAATACCTGATCGCCACGACACCGGAGAACATGGCAGATTTTATCAGCAGCCACCGTGATGCACAAAGGATAACTGTCACAGACATTGCAGACAGACCTCTCCTTGATGTCGGCGGAGGCTTTATCAATGGCAACCCGGGACCGGGGATACGCACGAAGATCATTAACCGGCTGGCAAAGATCCAGACCGGGGAGATGGCAGCAGGGGAGGTTCTCCAGCTTGAGAGAAGTAAGTCGGATGCATATTTTGCGGCGGAGGACAGGGCAGTGACCATGGCGGAATATGGCATGGAACTCGGATGAGGGCAGGGGAATCCTGCTGGAAAGGGGGACAGGTATGCAGATAAAAAGGGGAGATATCTACTATGCCGACCTGACGCCGGTGGTCGGAAGCGAGCAGGGCGGCACACGGCCCGTGCTGATCATACAGAATGACATGGGGAACCGTCACAGCCCCACGGTGATTGCGGCGGCCATTACCAGCAGGCGGGGGAAGAAGCCGCTCCCCACCCACATCAGGCTGGAGAACAGCCCCTGCGGGCTGGAACAGGAATCCACCGTCCTGCTGGAGCAGGTGCGCACCATCGACCGTGCCAGGCTGAAGGAATACATAGGCCGGGCGGGCAGGACGACCATGCAGGATGTGGACCATGCCATAGCGGTCAGCTTTGGACTGGACGGGATGTTTTTCACGCAGGAGGGGCAGGCGCCACAGGCAGAAAAAGAAACAGGGGCAGGACCTGATGGCAGAAACCAGGCCAGGACCAGGGACGGAAAGGGGGCAGCTTATGAGCGGCAGGAAACGGGCATGGGTTTATTATTCAATTGACGCGCCGGAGGATGAAAACGATATGTTAAAGAAACAGCGGGAGCAGCTTTGGGAATATGCCAAGCAGATGGGTTTTGAAGTGGCGGGGAGCTCCAGCGACACAGGGAGGAAACCGCTGTGGGAGCGCACCGGTTTCCGGCGTTTTGTGGATGCTGCCACAAGAGGGGAAGTGGATACCCTGCTGGTGGCAGACCGCCGCTGCCTGACGCATTCGTCCATGCAGATGGCAAGGCTCAAGGCGCTGGCAGAGGGCTGCGGCCTGCAGGTATATTCCCCGCTGACCGGACCAATGGAACTGATATAGGCAGGGAAAGGCGGGAAACATGGACCAGGGTGAATTTGAACACTGGCAGGCGGTGACATCCAGCAGCCAGTACCTGTGGGTGGAGGATGCCGTGTCACACCTGAACGGGCGCGGCTGTCTCTATTACAGCGGCGGGGAATCGGGAATCTATATGCGGATCACCCCGGACGGGACGCTGCAGGTTGGGAATTATGAGGGAGCCATCCCCCATATCGGGGAGGCGCTGTTTAAACCGGGGGCGGAGAGGAAATGCGGCAGTTCCAGCGAGGCGTTCCATCTGGCCTGTGAATTGGGCGGCAGGAAATTCCTGGAGGATATGTTCTCCGGCAGCCAGCTCCCCCAGAAAGTGGAAACGGGCGGCATGGCACAGTCCATGGGGATGTGAGGGGCAGATCCCACAGAAACGTGGATCATTGCAGACTAAAGACAGAGATAAAAATGCATATGGAGCCGAAGGGAGGGAAGGACATGGCGTGGATCATAGGAGCAGCAGTATTTACCGTACTTTTTCTGACAGCCGTCTATGTGGTGGCAGGCATAGCGGTCGGTGTGGCCGGGAGTTACCAGACCGACTGACCCCTTTGTCGGTCTGGCTTTCCGCCTTTTTTAACGGTTGCGGTATTGTGCCGTGTATCGGAAGAATATGCCGGAAATCTTTAAGGTAAGAGCAATAGGGAGGTATCTGCACAAGATAAAGCAGTAAGCATGCGGGCAGCAAATATTTCAAAAGGAGGGGCTTGTCTTGGGCAGTCAGCAAAGCGATATAAATCCCGTTTTCCAACTGTGTATCAGCGGTTCTGATGTCATGGTCAGATTCAGTGAGGAAGAATCGGTGGATGTGAAGTGCAGAGTCAGGGATATCCTCACAGGGGCATACGGAGAACGCCTCCAGAGGAAGCCGCTGTTGTGCGGAGACAGAGAACAGCAAGGATGATGGCGGCGCCTGCATGGTTATGGTGCAGGGCTTTGAGAGCAGAACAGAAGGCAGCGCAGTCTCGCACAACAGCAGGCAGGAGGTGGCGCGTGAAGCGGGTTTATTGTCTATACAGGGTATCTACCAAAAAACAGGTGGACAAAAATGAAAACGACATCCCCATGCAGAAAACGGCCTGCCATGAATTTGCGGGCCGCCAGACGGACTGGGTCATCCAGCGGGAGTTTTCGGAGAAAGGTATTTCAGGATACAAGGTGTCCGCACAGGACAGGGATGCCATACAGGACTTGAAAGAGGCTGCCCTGAAAGATGAATTTGACATCCTGCTGGTTTTCATGTTCGACCGCATCGGCAGGATCGATGATGAGACCCCATTCGTGGTGGAGTGGTTTGCCAAACACGGCATCGAGGTGTGGAGCGCACGGGAAGGGCAGCAGAGGTTTGACAACCATGTGGACAAACTGATGAATTACCTGCGGTTCTGGCAGGCGTCCGGGGAGAGCGAAAAGACCTCCATCCGGATCAGCAGCAAAATGCAGCAGATGCAGTCAGAGGGGCTGTACACTGGCGGGCCGGTAAAATTTGGCTACCGCCTGGCGGACAGCGGGCTGGTGAACCGGAAAGGCGCGCCTATCCAGAAATATGAGATTGATCCTGCGGAGAAAGAAATCCTGGACATGATTGACGAAATGACGGTCCAGAAGGGCTATGGCGCATGGAGGCTGGCGGATCTGTTAAATAAGGAAGGCTATAAAACACGATCCGGAGAAAAATTCACCGGAACAAAGATCAGCCGCATCCTGAAAGATCCTTATTACTGCGGACGGCTTGAGGACGGATCGACCTCGGACGCATTACAGGCACTCAGGCTCAGAAGTGACGAAACCTACGACAGGATCATGTATATCATGGAGCAGCGCAGCAAAAGGAACGAGGAAAAGCGGCACGTTGCCATGCATACCAAAGGGCGGGCGCTGCTTTCGGGGAATATATTCTGCGCCCACTGCGGCGGGCGGCTGATCTCCAACCATTACACGGACAGTTACGAAAGGGCTGACGGCTCTGTATACCGCGTGGACCAGGTCAAGTATTCCTGCTACCACAAGAGCCGCAAGCTCTGCCCATGTGACGGGCAGACCACCTACCAGGCGGAAAAGGTGGACGGGATGGTCTGCCAGACCATACGGGAAATTTTCAAATCCATGAGCGGCGCGCCGGAGGAAGAAAAGATACAGGACCTGTTCCAGCGCAGGATAGCCGGGAACCGGGCCATGCAGAAAAAACTTAACTTTGAACTTGGCAAGCACCGGGAACAGCTCACCAAGCTGCAGATGGAGATCGCCAAGACCCTGACCGGGGACAGCGTTTATTCGCCGGAGGATCTGACACAGGCCATCCAGACCGTCAAAAAAAGGATTGAGGAATCGGAAACGCAGCTGGAAAAGCTCAAAGAGGAAGAAACACAAAAAAAGCAGGGGATCGAGATGGTCACGCCGGCCTATAAACAATTTAAATCGTGGGCGGAGGAATTTGACTCGGCAACAATGGAGCAGAGGAAGATGATAGCGTGCCAGTTGCTCAAGCGCGTTGAGGTGGGCAGGGATTACAAGATATCCGTGGAACTGAACATGACCTACAGCCAGTTCTGCACGGAATGGAATGCCAATGAGTTTTTGGACACACTGATGCGCCCTGCCGATAATGAGCAGGATGAAGGCATATCGCATCAGGGTATGAATATGTGCTGAGTGGATTATGGGAAGAAAATCAGCACACTGTTAATAAAATGGGAAACCGTATTACAATTTTATCTATTATCTATGGGCGTGTCTTGCGTCTGTGCTAAGGAGTAGTATCAAATGAAAACAAATTATGAAACGAAAGATAAACACTTCTCAGAGCGCTTTGAAAGGAGAAAGGCTTTTATAAATGGAAACTGCGGTGGCAACCTGATAAAAGACAACGTATACTTATTGTGGCTGGAGAGTTAGCAATTTAATTCATGATGGTGTTAGGTATGTGAGGTTTGCAAGTTTGGAAAATAAGTATATGTATATTTGGGTTTTTTGTGCTTTTAGTAAAACATGCTTGTAAAAATATAAAGAATTTGATACGATAAATAATAAAGAAAGACGATTTATGTAATAGATAAAAGCTGAATGCTATAAACGGTTTTCTAAAAATAATATTGCCTGCCTATTCTAAAATAATGGATTAACGTGGTGTACAATCAGGTAATTCGGAATATACAAATGTAAGTGAAGGGGTTTTGAATTTTGACAATTTATTTTCATAAGTTGTACTCTTCTTTGGGTGCAAGTAAGTAAAATTTTTTAACCTTGGGGGAAAGAAGAATGCAAAGAGAAAATCCTATTTGGAAAATTTTAACGCTTTTTTTGCAGCATTGAGTATTGCTGCAAGTTTCTATTTTCACTTTGATTCAAAACGTTCTACGGAGAACAAAATTGTAGAAGCTTTATCGGAGCGTTATGCATCCGTTGACAGAGAAATGTCATACGAACAAGCGCTTGAAGCTGTTGATAAAGATATTGAGAAATTGAAAACAGATAATGCGATGTTGCAATCGGAAAATGATAATTTGCTTGGAGAGGTTTCGGCATTAAAGAATGAAAATGAGCGCTCTGAAAAAATAGCTCTTGCTGAATCGTATGCTAATTTAGGAAATTATGAAGTTGCAATTCCTATATTAAATAGTGTTATTGATAAAACCGAGGATGTAGTTGCGTTACTTAAAGATTATACAACGAATTATGAAATATCAATAGTAATGGAAGTTGAACCCCTGGCAAGTGAGGGCAAATTTGAGGAAGCATTAAGTTTAGTTGATAAGGCTCTAAAAATTGTGCCAAACAGTCAAGTATTACTTGATAAAAAAGAGAGTCTAACGCCCAAGTATTTGGTAGACACGGTGGAATGTCATAAAGCTGAAAACCTATGGCTTTTAAATAGTAAAGAATATATTAAAATGAGTGGAAAAAGTTATAGACACGCTATATACACATATTCATCTGATATAGGCGTGACTATGTTTAATAATGCGTATTCAGCATTCGCATTTTACAATGTAGATGGAAAATATAGCCAGCTATCAGGGGTAGTTGGACATATAGATTTTAGTGGGAGTGGCACGATTGGGGAGAATGATGCGGGACAAGTATATGATGCTGAAATCACCATATGGGGAGATAGCAAGGAAATATGCACCATTATTTTGTCGGCGAACGATTCAACAAAAGAGTTTAATGAATCCATTGCTGGAGTGAATATATTAGAGTTTCGGGTTAAGTGTAGTGGGAATTCTAAAGTAGGTATAGCTGAAATTCAAATTCATTAATTTCTACTTTGATTTTTCCGGTTGCATATCATACAATGGTAGAGCACTCGGCTGTTAACCGAGTTGTTGTAGGTTCGAGCCCTACTCGGGGAGTTAGGCAAAGCCCGTAAACATCAGTGTTTGCGGGTTTTTCACTGTCTAAGAAATGACTAATAATAACAGGAAAAAGGCAGATGCCAGTAAATAGTAGGCAAGAAAATGTTAACTGGAAACAAACCGGGATTGTGCTGCGTAGCAGGTTACGGTGAGCCAGACGGGAAAGAGCGGTGGATTGCAAGATATCCGTGGAGCTCAACATGACCTATAACCAGTTCGGCACGGAATGGAATGTTAATGATTTTTTGTATACATTGATGCATTCTGACGACAATGAGCCGGATGAAAGCATATCATATCAAGGCATGAACTTATGCTGAGTGGATGGTAGGAATGTAATTAAGAAATATCAAAAACGGAATAAACAAATCTCTCTAAATTTATTTAAAAATTTTCTGTGAATTTATAAGGAAATATGGTAAAATATTATTCAATAATTTATATTGGAAGGAGGCGAAGTTGATGAAAACAAATAGAATGAGTAATTTAAATAGAATATTTACCCGCAATATGCTTCGCCACTTTATAAATGGGAAAGTAGATAACGTATATTCATCAGTGGTAAGACGTTATACACATGATGCTGACCAAAAGAATAATCGGAAATTAATATGTGAAATTTATTGTGAATTAAAGAATACGTATCGAAATGAATATTTTTATAAGAATACTTTGTTGAATAAATTACTCTTGGGTGTGCATAGCGTTAATACGACAACTGCTCTAACAGAAATAGCGATTGCAAAATCTAAAGCGGATTTTCTACTAATTAATGGTAAGGCCGTTGTATATGAGATAAAAACGGAATTAGATAATCTGGAGAGGCTAAGTTCTCAGTTAGATGACTATTACAAGGCATTTGACCATGTGGCTGTAGTCACTTATGAGAAGAATCTGCCGCAGTTACAGAAAGTCTTGAAGAGTATTGATAAACCTGTAGGCATTTACATATTACGAAGAAATGGGAAGTTGGGTACAGTACGGAAACCGCAAAGATACACAGTTGATTTGGACAGGGAAGTTATTTTTAAATTATTACGTAAAAGTGAATATGAAGAGATAATTACTCAACGATATGGATATTTGCCAGAAGTTACACAGTTTAAGTATTATTCTGCTTGTAAAAAAATGTTTTTACAGATACCGGTAGAAGAGTCATATTTGCTTGTATTGAAAATATTGAAAAAGAGGATGCAATTAGAAAAAGAGGAGTTTGTTAAGATTCCATATGAATTAAAGTTTTTGGCATATTTTATGGAATTAACATATGATGATTATCGGAAACTCGAAACATTTTTGGAATGTCAATATGGAGGTGAGTAGTATGTATTTTCCTTATTTGAGAGGACGCCAATTTGAATTAATTGCATTGCGTGAATTGGTAGAGAAAGGGGTTTTGAGTAGCAGAATTACGCCTATTATTGAACCTGTAAAATTATCTTCTACACTTATTAAGACCATAGAAACCTATGGGGCAAATAGTAAACAGCTGGCTATTATTACCAATCCAAAAGTGGGTAGTTTCAATAGTGATGCTACGGAAGAAAAAAATCAGAAATTAAAGGAAGGTCTATCTGTCAGTCTAAAAGAAAACAATAAAATTCTTTTTATGAATTTATTGAGAGCAAATTCGAAACCAGAGAAGTTCATTGATAGACATGCGGATAATATGGGAACGATATGCAATGACAAAGATGTTATTCCAGTTTATGAAAAATACTTTTCGGAAACTGATGTTAAATATAATTTAATACCAGATGAAAGCGGGTTTAGACGGAAGATAAGAAAAAACAGAGTACTTTTGGAGGATAAGTTTAACAAACAAGAAAGAAATAATGATTATATTGAAATTGATGATGAGCCATTTTCAGAAGATCATTTGTATTATCAGGAAGATGGATATGTAGGGTTTGCTGATTATTCTGTAGTTGGTGAGGAATATAATGAAACTGGATTTGCACCTTATGCAGTTGCAATACATATTGTATACTTCGATACAGATGATAGTTTACGTGTAAAGCATTTTGTGTCTGATTCGAATGATGATATAAGTGACCCGGCTGGAAAGTTTCAAGAAGCATTATCGAAACTTGTGGTATGGAATAAGGGAAAGCACCTTGATACTGTTGCAATGAAAGAGTTTGAGGATTTACATCATCGAGAAGCTTATCCAGGTCTGGGGACAGTGAAAAAATTATCCATTATGCATCATTTAGAGTTGATAGGAAGATATTTGGATAAGGAGTAGCTTATGATAATCTGCGAAAGATGTTTTTGTGATACAGAAGTTATCTCTGTTATTCGAAACAAAGCAGAGATTGGGGATTGCCCTCTGTGTAAATGTAAAAGTGTACATATATATGATACGGATAAGTATGAGGACCTGAGTATGATGTTTGATGACTTGATAAGCATATATACGCCAGTTTCTTTGTTGCCAGATTCCTATCCGAAATCGGAAACTTGCCTATTGAAGGGTGAATTGATTAATAACTGGAAGATTTTTAATAAAAAGAGCGAAGCAGATGTATATAATATTATTACTGCCATATGCAAAGAGAAGTACGAATATAATGCAGAGTTATTTGATCAACCAGTTGGTATACCGGAATTATATGACCAAGAGTATTTATTAAATCATTCTCTTTTAACTACAAATTCTTGGGATGACTTTGTGGAGGCGTTAAAAACAAAAAATCGCTTTCATACTCATTATATAAATTTGGATTTACTGGAACGATTTTGTTCATATATACGTAAACCTTATAAGGCAGGTGAGATGTTTTACCGATGTAGAATTTCAACGGAAGAAGGAATTCCCATTGAAGAAATGGGAGCCCCGCCAATTGAAAAGACTACAGATGGTAGAGCAAATGCAAGAGGGATTAGATGTTTATACTTAGGAGATACTGCCGAGACTACAATATATGAGACCAGAGCCGGTGCATATGATTATGTAACGGTTGGAAAGTTTAAATTGAAAAAAGACATTATTGTGGTTGATTTAAAGAAAATTAATCAAATCAGTCCATTTATAGAAGGATTAAGCTGTTTAGAATATGCAATTAATAAAGAGCATTTAAATAAGATAAATGATGAAATGGGTAAAATTATGAGAAGGAGTGATAGTGCCTTAGATTATGTATCAACGCAATATATTACAGATTTTATTAAGAGTATTACCCATGATGATGCAGCGGAATATGCTGGTATTGAATATAAAAGCGTAATGCATAACGATGGATATAATCTGGCTTTGTTTGACCCGGCTTTGTTTGAGTGTGTAGATACACAAGTGTATGGGATAGATACTATTGATTATAGAAAGCATATTATATAGTGATCCTGTAAAGACTGGTGTCCTGACTGCCAAGTAGAGGCATAAACATTATTGTGGGATTAGAAACGTAGATGCATTTTGAGTGTATGTGCTGAATATTATTTTCCGGTTGCATATCATACAATGGTAGAGCGCTCGGCTGTTAACCGAGTTGTCGTAGGTTCGAGTCCTACTCGGGGAGCTAAACAACTAAAAACAGTTGTTCAAAAATCCAGTAAACATAGGTGTTTGCGGGATTTTTCTTTTTTGTTGATAAGAAAAATTTAGTGAAATTAAGTCAATCATCTGCGGGATACACAAGAATTGTGAGATATTTTTTGTGATATTTATTACATAAAGCCGTTTGTTTTCATATGAAAGCAGACGTTTTTTTATGCCATTTTTTACATAGTCATTCCCATAATGGGAGTGGCTGTTTTAGTTTATGCAAAAGGAGGCTAAGATGGAATGGCAAAAAAACAAAAGCTGTCGCAGGAGGCAAAAATAATTGCGATTGCCAACCAAAAGGGCGGAACCGCTAAGACCACATCAACGGTCAATTTAGGTGTCGGATTGGCAAATCAGGGTAAAAGAGTGCTTTTAGTGGATGCTGATCCGCAGGGGGATTTAACGACAGCATTAGGGTGGACGGAGGCAGACAATCTGGATGTTACATTGACAACACAGATGGAGAGGATTATACGTGATGAACCGTTTGACTGCCATGAGGGAATATTGCACCATGAGGAGGGGGTAGACCTTGTCCCGACAAACATTGAATTATCTGCTATGGAGATGATGTTGGTAAATGCCATGAGCAGGGAGGTTACCCTCAAAAATTACCTATCGGGGTTGAAAAGGGAGTATGACTATATCCTGATTGATTGTATGCCAAGTTTGGGAATGCTTACAATCAATGCCCTTGCCGCAGCAGACAGCGTAATTATTCCGGTACAGGCACATTATCTCCCATTAAAAGGTATGGCACAGCTTACAAAAACAATCGGCAGGGTACAGCGTCAGATTAACCCGTCTTTGAAAGTGGATGGTGTGGTGCTTACGCTTGCGGATATGAGGACAAATCTTGCCCGTGCCACAGCAGACAGCTTGAAACAGAACTATGGGAGGATTGTAAAAGTATATCAGACAGTGATTCCCGTATCAGTTAAGACGGCGGAAACAAGTGCAGCCGGAAAGAGTATTTATGCTTATGACAAAAATGGTGCGGCGGCAAAAGCATATGCTGATTTTACGAGGGAGGTGATGCGGGATGGCGAACGGCAAAGAAATAAAGATGAAGCTACCCTCGGTCGATAACCTTTTTACTACGCAGGAACAGAGGGACGAAGAAAAAAGGGAAAACGTCAGGGATATTGCTATTGCAGAGATTAGCGATTTTCCAAATCATCCATTTAAGGTAAAGACGGATGAAAAAATGCTTGAAATGGTAGAGAGCGTAAAAGAGCATGGTGTGTTAATGCCGGCACTGGTACGACCAAAACCGGAGGGCGGTTATGAAATGGTAGCCGGACACCGGAGGAAAATGGCGAGCGAGCTGGCAGGAAAAGAAAATATGCCATGTTTGGTGCGTAATCTGTCAGATGATGAGGCAGTTTTGATTATGGTGGATTCCAACTTGCAGAGGGAGGAAGTGCTGCCGTCGGAGAAAGCATTCGCCTATAAGATGAAACTGGAAGCTATGAAAAGGCAAGGAAGAAGAACCGATTTAACTTCTGTGCCAGCGGCGCAGAAGTTGCAAGGAAAAACCTCAAGACAGATATTAGGAGAGCAAGTGGGGGAAAGTCAGGATCAAATCCGGCGCTATATCCGCTTAACAGAACTCATCCCATCTATTCTTGATATGGTGGACGAGGGACGAATAGCCATGCGTCCGGCGGTGGAATTATCCTATCTGCCGAAAGAGAGTCAAGAGGAACTCTTTGACACAATGGAGATGGAGGATTGTACCCCAAGTCATGCACAGGCAATTAAAATGCGGCAGTTTTCTGAAAAGGGTACACTAAATCCAGATGTTATTTTATCTATTATGATAGAGGAAAAACCGAACCAAGCGGAACAGTTCAAAATGCCAAAGAAACGTATAGAAAAATATTTTCCAAAGGGGACGCCCACAAAGAAAATGGAAGAAACGATTATCCGGGCATTGGAATTGTTGCGGAAACGGGAACGAGGAAAGGAAAAGGATTGGAACGAAGAGCGATAGGGAGTTACGCTGTAGGATAGCCATGCCCATTTGTGGCTATCCGTTTCTTCTTTTCTCCCCCCTCCCCACACCCTACCCCCTTAAAATTACCAGCAGTTACCAGCCGAAAAAGCAATATAAGACTGGTGGCTATCCTTTTCCAGAATAAGCGAGGGTATTTTAATTTTGTTACTAATAAAATCCCCGGACGGTGTACCGTTAGGGGATTATCGTGGTCTGTTGATGGAATTATCCTACGACGGTTTTTCCAAAGAATTTGTTGTGACATTGAAGGGATCGAATATATACCATGTACCGCTGGGAACAGATATTTACGGGAATATCACGAGGATAGACAATGAGATTGAAAAGATTCCGGATAAGTTGGAGCAGTGCAGGGAGAAGCTGGAATCCCTGAAAGGGCAGCTCGAGACGGCAAAAGTGGAGGCAAAAAAGGAGTTTCCGAAAGAAAAAGAACTGTCGGAAAAGGTGGCAAGACTGGGCGAATTGAATGCTTTGCTTGATATGGATAAAGGAGATAGGGTATTGCTGGATGGGGATATGGCAGAAGATATGGAAGTAGTACCGGGCAGGAGGGATGCTGAACTGGAAAGGTAAAAAAGTTTTAACTATTAGCGTACTACGGTATCCAACAATGGATACCGTAGTACATAATACTTTAGTTTTACAGCTAAAAAATCAAATGTGTAAGAATCTTAATCGCACAATAGATGGTTCTTTTTTTGTCTGTTATCATTATGTGTTAGAAAGAAAAAAGGAGGTGCAGATGCAAAGGATTTTAGAGGAAATGGATGAATACTTGTTTCGTATGTATGACGGACTGTTAAAAGAGTTAATGCAGACAGAATCTTATCGGAATGACAGCGACGAGGCAGGCAGACTGGAAGATAAATATCCAGTAATCCGTCAGATTCTGGAGGGGGAAGTTATCCAGAAGGAGCTTGTATTGACAGTGGAAGCTCAGACAGCAATGAAAGAATTTGTGAAACTCCGTACCAATATGCAGGACGATCTTCAGATTAAATATTATTTGCGGGGATTCCATGACTGTATTTCACTGTTAATTAAGAGCGGCATGCTGAATTAGAATGACTAATATGGAAAAGGAGATGATGACAGATGGATACAAATAAATTCAGGGACGATTTTCTATTTGCAATGGCGATTGAAGATGTTGACAGTCAAACTATGGATTGGCTGACAAAGCAGGATTTTTATCGGGAATTGCGGAAAGAACTGAGACAACTTGAGGAGAAATATCCCTGTATTGAGGCTGTTTTAGAAGGAGAGGGGGAAGTATCTTTAACAAAGGAAGAACATGAGGCTCTTATGCATTATCTGGAGATTGAACAGAAAAAGGAGTCGGCAGAAAGACGGGAGTATTACTATTTCGGACACATTCATGCACAACGGTACTGTAACGACATAGGGAAACGGAAATGTTATGTAGCCAAAGATAAAATTTCTACAAAACAGTGTAAAGGTCAGGAGTTACCAGAATGGTTAGACGGGTTTATCCATCGTCTGGATATACTTTTGGAAGAAAATCTACTACAGAATGATAGTTATAGGGAACTGAAGCAGAATGAGAGTGAGATTTTACAAAAGTATCCAGTTATCCGGCGGTTGATAGAGGGAGGAATAATAGAGGAAGAGATAACGCTTTCTGTGAACGAACAAAAAGCATTTGAGAAATTTTTTTTTTTGCAACTCAATATGGATAATTATAGAGAACTGGCATTATATAAAATAGGACAGGAGGATTTAGTTAAATATTTTAGTATGCTGCTTTTCTAATATTACATAGTCAATGGATTTTGTGATGAGAAGTGACATGAAATCTATTGGCTTTTTCTTTACAAGAAAGATATAATTTGATAGGATTGTAAGTGGTAAGTACGACAAATCGCAGTTTGGAGGGAAATATGGACGATCATTTATATAAGTTCAAGGCCAAAATTCATCTTGTTCCGGATAAGGGCGGAGCATACATTGAATTCCCTTATGACATTCGAAAACAATTTGGTAAGGGAAGAGTTAAAGTTCATGTAACATTTGATGGCATTCCATATGATGGAAGCATTGTAAATATGGGAATAAAAAATGCTGACGGAAGTATCTGCTATATAATCGGAATGTTAAAATCGATTCGAGAGCAGCTCGGCAAGTCCGAAGGGGATGAAGTGGAAGTGACTGTTTGTGAACGGTAACTGTTCAAAGTCTGGACTGGAGTTCGTTTATTTTTGAAAGGAGATCGAAACATGGAGAAAAAATTGAAAATAATAGTGGATAACTGCCCTCAGAATCACAAATGTCCTGCCGTAAATGTTTGCCCGGTTGGAGCGTTGAGCCAGAAGGATTTTGAAGCACCTGAAATAGACGATGACAAGTGTATAAGGTGTGGCAAATGTTCAACATTCTGTCCTAAGAAAGCATTGGTACTTTATGCAACATGATGTGTTACATAGGATCGAAAAAGAGTACATGCCAGTTGGTTGTTATGCTGCATGTGATATGTCATAATATATCTTGTTTTGATGGTCGGAAGATAATATTTTGAATGATAGGAGATGAGATATATGAGCTTGGGAGCCAATATATGTTTTTTGAGAAAACAGAAAAAATATACACAGGAGCAATTTGCAGAAAAGATGGGAGTTACGCGTCAGACTATATCGAGATGGGAGTCTGACGAAGTGATTCCGGAGCTTGCAAAGCTTATTGAAATAAGTGACATGTTCACATGCAGGCTTGATACACTTGTGAAGGAAAATCTGTCGGATCAGGGAGAGATTTATTCAAAAGTACAAATTAAAAGAGTAGCACCATTCAGAATGGCGAGCTATGTAATGATTTCTCCTAATCCTGAGAGTGATGTTAATGAATATATGGAGAGATGGGCTGTTAACAGTGGTCTCAAGGCTGCCAATCCGAATGCGAAAATGATAGGATGGGATTTTCCTTTTGTATCACAGGTACAACAAAACAGATTCGGATTGCATGGGTATGTGGCAGCTTACATTTTGCCAGAAGGATTTAATACGGAATTCCCCGGCGTAGAATACGCAGAAAATGCAGAAGCTGACTACGCAATGGTTACCATTAAAGAGCCTTTTATACAGCCTTTTGAGAGGATTCCTCACGCATATAAGCTGATCATGGAATATCTTCACTCAAATCATTTTAAAGAGAAGCAGCAGGATAACATTGTCAGTTGTTTTGAACACGAATATGAAGAGAATGGAATCGTATATATGGATGTTTATATTCATGTTGATGGCGTTACTAAAGTTGATGCTGTTTCACGGTTTAATTAAAGCGGATCAAATAGAAACGAGGAGATTAATTCATGATGGAATTGACAAAAGCCGGTACATCAGATGTATTGGTGCTAAATAGTATTTCCAAGCGTGCCTTTCATAGTGACATTGTCGTTGGAGCATCTTCGAAAACAGGTCCACCCGGATATATGTCTGCAAGTTTTCATATTAAAATGGCAAAGACCAATAATTTATATAAATTATTGGTGGATGGACGGATCGTAGGAGGCGCTATTCTTTTTGTGAATGGATTGCAACTTAATATAGGCAGAATATTTGTAGATCCTGAGTATTTCAGAAAAGGGTATGGTATATTTATGATGCAGGAAATTGAGAGAATTTTTTCTGATGTAAAACAAATATTTCTTGATACACTTGTTTGGAACGTTCGTACAAAAGCTTTTTATCAAAAGCTGGGCTATATTGAGAATAAGAAAGATGAAGAGTTCATTTACTATATTAAAAAGATAAATTGAAATTGTGGAGGTAAGTTATGTACGAGTACAAAGTTGAAACATATAAAGTGAAGATGGCAGAAGCGTCAATGAATAAGATGGCAAGTGAGGGATGGCGTGTTATTGCTGTTAGTCCCAATGAGGGACTTGGATATGGTTTAGTTGTAACATATGAGCGAAAAAGAGATTAGTCCAATTTATATTTGTATAGGAGAACAATATGGAACAGAAAGCAAGTGATATTCAAAAGAAACGAATTAAAGAAATAGAAATAAAGGCGGACGAATTAGTTAAAAAATGCGAGGTTATGTTTGTTTCCTCCGTCAACGAAAAAGGTTATCCGAGAACTTGTTGTGTTAGTAAGTTGAGTGACGAGGGATTTAGAGATATTTTTTTTGTAACTTCAAAAAGAAGTGAAAAGCAGGGGAAGGCAAAACACTTTGAGACAAATACAAAATCAAGCATTTGTTTTCAACATGGGGGAGATTCGTTAACTTTAGTGGGTGATGTTGAAATCATAACTGATACAACAGAAATGCAGAAATTATGGAATGAGGATGACAGAGCTTTTTTTCCTAAAGGGATTGATGACCCTAAAATAAGATTCATACATTTTCACACATTAGAAGCAACTTTTTGGATTGAACATAAGTTTAGGACTGTAAAAT
The DNA here is from genome assembly GCA_910577235.1 of uncultured Acetatifactor sp. Taxonomy (GTDB): domain Bacteria; phylum Bacillota; class Clostridia; order Lachnospirales; family Lachnospiraceae; genus Acetatifactor. The sequence goes on from CAJTMX010000017.1 coordinate 87,400, forward strand.
ATAAATGATATATAAATCTGAAATGGTGGAGGTAATTTTATGAATGAGCAAATAAAAGAATATATAGATGAATTTCCTGTGGAGAGCATAGATATGTTCCAGCATTTGAGGCAAATTATAAAGCTATTTGGGGCAGGATATTCCGTCTGAAATTTTGAAACAGATATTTTTAGATACGTTAGAGTGATAAAAAGTAAACAATGTTTTACTGAAAACATAAGAACAGAACCGATAGGAGATAAAACTATGCCAAGTTCAATTAACGACTACCGAAAGCTCATCGAACAACCCTGGGGAAAAATGTTCTATGACGCACTATTTCGTCAGCTTGATTTACCCGAAGATCATTCTCTTAATATTCTTGATTTCGGGGCGGGATTCTGTGTGACCGCCAGCCATTACGCACCCTTTCACCATGTGACTGCAATTGAGCCAAGCAAAGAAATGCTTGATTTGAGACGGAGGGATAATTGCAGCAAGTACGCCTGTATTCACGGTGGAATCGAGGAAGTAAGGAAACAAAGCATTGCTGCCTTTGATCTTGTCATCTGCCACAATGTTCTGGAGTATGTTCCTGACAAAGAACGGATATTGACAGAACTTGCAAACGTGCTGAAACAAGGTGGCAGACTCTCCATCGTCAAGCACAATCCTGCTGGGCGGATTCTTGCATATTCTGTCTTTTCCGATGACCCGGAAGCAGCTCTTGTCTTACTTGAAGATGGAGATCATGAAAACAATATGTTTGGCAAACGGGATACCTACAGCAATGAATATCTGATCAAACAGGCCAGTAAACGAGGTCTGTCGCTAGAAGACCGCTTTGGACTTCGTACATTCTTTGGCTTGTCCTCGAACAATGACATAAAATATACAAAGAAATGGTATGACAATATGCTTGCGTTGGAGATGAAAACCTGTAATCTCGAGGAATATAAAAATATCGCCTTTTTTAATCATCTTATTTTCAGAAAAATAACATGAGAATGCTTATGACCATATTGGAATCCAAACTGGATCTTGCCGCTTTCGTGCATAATGGCATATTTGCATATTGATCATGATGAAGCGTGCTCATTCTTTACAGATCGATCTTTTTACGTTATAATTCCTGTCTTTGACAGTAATGAAATGATAAAACTGCAGAAACCCCAGAGTTTTC
>CAJTMX010000018.1:0-8970 GCA_910577235.1 uncultured Acetatifactor sp.
ACTCTGGGGTTTCTGCAGTTTTATCATTTCATTACTGTCAAAGACAGGATTATATAGGGTAATAGAAAAAAATGCAACTGTTTTTTTCTTTTTTCATTTGTCTTTTTTGTCTGTAGTTTATAGAGACAAAGCATTGGGGATTTGTTATAATACAGATGTGTTGTTAACAAATTACTTAGGAAGGGGAAACTGAAATAATGGAAACGCTGCTTAGTTTTAAAGAAGAACTTCCTAATATGGATCAAAGTGGCAGGGCAGATGAGTATTTTGCCGTGGAATATGATGTTCTCACAGCGAAGAAGACATTGTCCGCCATGGGAGAGCGGGGAGAGATAGCGAGAGGCCTTGCGTCAATTGAAGAGAGGATAGATGTCGTAACCGAACAGGTCAATGCCATAAACAGCGAGACCGACAGGCTGACAAACCACGCGGACGGTCTTGACTACATGGTGGCGGTGGCAAGCGGAATTATCGCGGGAATCATCGACTCTGTGTGGGTGGGGGAATTCTCCATTGACAGGGCCGGGTCCTGGGGGGACGAAAAGACAAATCAATTTGTCGTAAAGATCGCGCAGTCAAGAGGCTATGAGGGCAATGATCTGGCAGGGGCAATACGCTTTTTAGAGAGCAATTACGGCTTGGCCAGCGACAGCAATACCGCCGTCTTTGGCGGAGGCAGACAGCACCATTTGAGAGATTTTTCGCATCACCCGACGCCATGCGGGCTTCTGTTTTCACTGCTGACACAGTTTACCGGAAAAGTGTACGGAACAGACGCGGGCGGCGCTTTTATCATATGCGAAGTGGCGGAAAAGAATTTGATAGGGAAGGACATCGCCCAAAAGATTCTGTATGGAGTCGTATATTGGTTTTTCCATATGGTGAGCGATATGGCGGGAACCAGCCTAACTGCGGGAGCGGGGACAGGCCTGCCGGGACCGTTGGTCTCGCTGATGAAGGAACTTTCTGTTCTGCCGTTTTTCAAAGGGCTTAATGTAAATGACAAACAATTTTCCGTATGGATATCGGAGCTTTTTGACGGGAGGTTGTTGACGGGAAAGGATGGCGGCAAGGTAAAATTTGATCTGAGAATGGAAATGGGGGTGGCGCGTGAACTGGGACGGCAGGCTGTTCCGGTACTGATAAATGAATGCATTGTGAGAGGATTCTATTTTATACGCCGCTTTTGCTTTGAATTGAGGGACAAAAAAGTTTCCGGTATACAGGAGTTGAAAAATGTTGATTGGAGAAATACATTTCCCGGTAAGAATCGTACGGTCATCCGTATGTTGACCATAGCCACGGGGACATTTACCGCTGTTGATCTGGCTGACGCGGCAGTGCGTTCGGCAGTTAAGTCCGGTGGGGTCGGGGCTCCCGCTTTTTTCGCCAATATGATTCTCAGAGTAAATTTTGTCGGTATCGGAAGATTTGCGGTTGCCATAGGAACAGACGTGGGAATGGGGATTAAACGCAGCAGATTAAGAAATGAAAGGATGCGTTTACATACAGAGCTTATACTTCTCAACGACGCCAAGGTATTTTACAGGCAGGCGGATATGTGGATAGCGGCCCAAGATGCGGGGGAGGCGGTAGAGAAAGCCTATGGTATGATGGAGAAGACAACAGCCCTGTGGATACAGTCAATGCAGGAAATGAGTGAGAATCTGGATAAAATAGGCCGGTACGCCCCGGAGATTGAAAAGAAAAATCCGGGCCTGTTGGATGAAATAGAGGATATTCTTACATGGGGATAACAGGCTCAGAAAAATACAGATAAGGAGAACAGAGATGTTTGGATTGAAAGAGATGTTTGGATTGAAGGTAAAGACAGGCGGTAATGAATCTGAGATTGTAAACGTAAGGGAAGAAGAGATTCCCGCGATCATCACATCGCAGTTCAAGGAAATAGCGCGTCTGCAGGAAAACGTGGAGACGGCTATGAAAAAGGCGGAGGAAGCCAAGGAATCCGCCGATCGGGCCTATAGCCACTCAGCGGGATTTGGACATAAGCGGGATGCTATTGAAGCATTGCAGAGCGCCACTGTGGATCTGGCGGAATCTCAGATCAGCGCCGCCGAAGCGCAGAAGGTATCTTTTGAATATCAGGAAAAACTGGGAAAGATCACACAATATTTGTTCGGCCTCGGTGTGGCAAATTTGGCGTCCAACCGGTCTGTCGTGCGGGAGCTGGAACTTAAGCTGAAGGGAGCGTCCAAAAAAGAACTAAACGACCTGGCAAGGCAGGAGATCGTGAATGTGATCAAGCAGCTGAAAGCCCAGGAAGATATAATGAATAAGCAAAACGAGCTTTCCCAGAAGATCAGGCAGCAGGAGCAGAGAATTACACAACAGGAAGGGATGACGGAGGAATATAATAAGTTATTGGCGGAGAATGCGCAGAGGGACGAAGAGCAGGAACGCCGACTTGCGGAGCAGGCGGCGAAGGATGCGGAACACGACCGTCTGCTCGCGGAGAACGCGCAGAGGGACGAGGAGCAGGACAGGCTGCTTGCGGAGCAGGCGGCAAAGGACGCGGAGCATGACCGTCTGCTTGCGGAGAACGCGCAGAAGGACGAGGAGCAGGACAGGCTGCTTGCGGAGCAGGCGGCAAAGGACGCGGAGCATGACCGTCTGCTTGCGGAGAACGCGCAGAGGGACGAGGAGCAGGACAGGCTGCTTGCGGAGCAGGCGGCAAAGGACGCGGAGCATGACCGTCTGCTTGCGGAGAACGCGCAGAAGGACGAGGAGCAGGACAGGCTGCTTGCGGAGCAGGCGGCAAAGGACGCGGAGCATGACCGCCTGCTTGCGGAGAACGCGCAGAGGGACGAGGAGCAGGACAGGCTGCTTGCGGAGCAGGCGGCAAAGGACGCGGAGCATGACCGCCTGCTTGCGGAGAACGCGCAGAAGGACGAGGAGCAGGACAGACTGCTTGCGGAGCAGGCGGCAAAGGACGCGGAGCATGACCGCTTACTTGCGGAGCAGGCGGCGAAAGACGCGGAGCATGACCGCCTGCTTGCGGAGAACGCGCAGAGGGACGAGGAGCAGGACAGGCTGCTTGCGGAGCAGGCGGCAAAGGACGCGGAGCATGACCGTCTGCTTGCGGAGAACGCGCAGAAGGACGAGGAGCAGGACAGACTGCTTGCTGAGCAGGCACAGAAAATCGACGAATTGATAAAATTTCTGGAAAAAACACGGAAAGACAAGGAAGAGTTGGAGAAGATATTTGAACAAAATCAAATTGCGGTGCAGGATGTAGTTGATCGGCTGCATAAAAAGACAGATAAAAAGATTACAATTATATCTTTTGTTATGGCCGCCATCGGTATTGCGCTGGCCTGTGTACATTTCTTTATTTAATTATTATAAAGTATTCTGTGAAAAACTTTTTTGCTTTACAGGTTTAAATTATTGAAGTATAATAGATTTGTTAGTGTGAAAAAAAGAAACATTTTCAGAAAGAGGTACATATGAAACAGTTAATGTTAGGAAACAAGGCGCTGGCCCGGGGCTTGTATGAGGCTGGCTGCTGCGTGGTGTCCAGTTATCCCGGCACTCCCAGCACGGAAGTGACTGAGGAGGCGGCCAAATATGACGAGATTTACTGCGAGTGGGCGCCCAATGAGAAAGTCGCTATGGAAGTGGCTTTTGGGGCCTGTCTGGCTGGCAAGAGAGCTTTTTGCGGCATGAAACATGTGGGACTGAATGTAGCGGCGGACCCCCTCTTTACATGTTCTTACACCGGTGTGAATGCGGGGCTGGTGATCTGTGTGGCGGATGATGCGGGTATGCACTCCTCCCAGAACGAGCAGGACAGCCGCCATCATGCCATTGCCTCCAAGATTCCAATGCTGGAGCCTGCGGACTCTGATGAGGCATACCGCTTTGCCAAACTGGCATTTGTCATCAGCGAGGAATTCGATACTCCTGTCATCATTAAGATGTGTACCAGAGTAGCCCATTCCCAGAGTATTGTGGACACCGGGGAGAGGGTGGAGCCTCAGGTAAAACCCTATGAAAAGGATATCGCGAAATATGTGATGATGCCGGCCAACGCCATCAAGCGCCATCCGTTGGTGGAGGAGCGCACCCGCAGGCTGATCGCATACGGGGAGACTTCCGACGTCAATCGTGTGGAGATGGGGGATACCGCTTTGGGTATCATCACCTCCTCTACCAGCTATCAGTATGCCAAGGAGGTCTTTGGGGACAGAGCATCCATCTTAAAGCTGGGTATGGTCAATCCTCTGCCTGTGCAATTAATACTGGATTTCGCGGCTAAAGTAGATAAACTGGCTATTGTGGAAGAGCTGGACCCGATCATTGAAGATCATTGTAAACAGCTGGGACTTGCTGTTACCGGCAAGGATATTTTCCCCATGGAGGGAGAGTACTCCCAGAACATGGTGGCGGAAAAACTGGGTGTGGCGTTGTCTCCGGTAAAGAGTCTGGCTGAGAATCTGCCGGGCAGGCCGCCGGTGATGTGTTCCGGCTGTCCTCACAGAGGGCTGTTCTATACCTTAAAGCAGAATAAATGTACGGTTCTGGGAGACATCGGCTGTTATACTCTGGGAGCGGTGGCACCGCTGAGCGCCATGGACGTGACGCTGTGCATGGGCGCCTCGGTCAGCTCCATCCACGGCTTTAACAAAGCTTTGGGACAGGAGAGTGAAGGGAAGACCGTGGCGGTGATCGGCGATTCCACCTTTATGCATTCCGGTATGACCGGGCTTGCCAATATTGCCTACAACCAGAGCAATTCAACGGTGATCATTCTGGACAATTCCATCACAGGTATGACCGGGCATCAGCAAAATCCCACCACCGGTTACAATATCAAGGGAGACCCGGCGGGCAAGATCAATCTGGAAGAGCTTTGCCGTGCCATGGGATTTAACCGGGTGACGGTGGTGGACCCCTACGATCTGGCGGAGTGCGACAGGGTGCTGAAACAGGAACTGGCGGCCCAGGAACCCTCCGTTATCATCAGCCGCAGACCCTGCGTTCTCTTAAAATATGTGAAACATGAAAAGCCTCTCCAAGTGGACTGCGACAAATGCGTGGGCTGTAAGTCCTGTATGCGTCTGGGCTGTCCGTCTATCAGCATCAAGGACGGCAAGGCCGTGATCGACGCTACTCTGTGCGTTGGCTGCGGTGTCTGCAAACAGCTGTGCAAATTCGGAGCGCTCAAGGATCAGGATTGATAATGCTGCGCACGGAAATAGCATGATAAACATGGGTATGACCGGATAAGGCATATTCAGACTCCAGTCATGCGGGAGAGAGGAAATTTTGAAACTTTCGTTTCAAATACTGATTGGTGCAATATCGCAGGTAAAACAGTAGATGACTTGTCAACAGTAGCTGACTTGTCAACAGTAGCTGACTTGTCAACAGTAGTTGACTTGTCAACAGTAGTTGACTTGTCAACTACAGATATGCGGGAAAGAGGAAATTATGACAAAAAATATTATGATCGTGGGAGTGGGGGGGCAGGGTTCCCTGCTGGCCAGCAAACTGCTGGGCCATCTGCTCCTGACGGAAGGTTATGATGTGAAGGTATCCGAGGTACACGGCATGAGCCAGCGCGGCGGCAGTGTGGTTACTTATGTGAGGTTTGGAGAGAAAGTATATTCTCCCATCATTGACAAGGGGCAGGCAGATTTTATCGTGTCTTTTGAAAAATTGGAGGCAGCCCGCTATGTAGAGTACTTAAAACCGGACGGACGGATTGTGGTAAATACCCAGGAGATCGATCCCATGCCTGTGATCACGGGCGCAGCGGTATATCCGGGGGATCTGGTGTCCAAACTGGAGGCTCTGGGTATCGGGGTGGACGCTATGGATTGTCTGGCCCTGGCGGAGCAGGCAGGCTCGGCCAAGGCGGTGAACATCGTACTTATGGGCAGGCTTTCCAAGTATTTTGATATCCCGACGGAAAAATGGGAGCGGGCAATCGAGGAATGCGTTCCCGCCAAATTTCTGGAACTGAATAAAAAGGCTTTTGCTCTGGGCAGGAACTTTGCCGCATAAGAAGTACATAGCGTTCTGTCTGTATCGCGGACTGAAACGGGGGACGGTTCTGGCGGGAAAACCGTTGGCAGCGCGATGATAGAGCTTATATTAAACTGATGGGAGAAGAGAGAAGATGGGAAATTATTATCAGCCGGAGATTGAGACGATGCCGGTGGAACAACTCAAGGCATTGCAGAGCGAGAGACTTGTGGCCCAGGTAAAACATGTATACGAGAATGTAAAGTTTTATCGGGACAGGATGGAGGAGGCAGGGGTAAAACCCGAAGATATCCATGGCATAGAGGATCTGCATAAGCTGCCTTTTATCACCAAAGATGATCTGCGGGATCAGTACCCCTACGGGCTGCTGGGCGTACCGCTGTCTGAATGTGTGCGCATCCAGTCCACCAGCGGCACCACGGGCCGCAGAGTGGTGGCTTTCTATACGCAGGAGGACGTAGACCTGTGGGATGAGTGCTGTGCCCGGGCTATCGTGGCGGCAGGCGGAACCAAAGAGGATGTATGTCACGTATGCTATGGATATGGTCTGTTTACCGGGGGGCCCGGATTAAACGGAGGCTCCCATAAGGTGGGCTGTCTGACACTGCCCATGTCCTCAGGAAACACGGAGCGCCAGCTACAGTTTATGACGGATCTGGGTTCAACGATCATCTGCTGTACGCCCTCCTATGCAGCCAACCTTGGGGAGGCCATCAACGAGAGAGGCCTCCGGGATAAGATCAAGCTGAAAGCAGGTATTTTTGGCGCGGAGCCCTGGACGGAAGAGATGCGTCATAATATAGAGGAATCTTTGGGCATCAAGGCATATGATATCTACGGACTCACAGAGATATCCGGCCCAGGTGTGTCCTTTGAATGCAAGGAGCAGGCGGGTATGCACATTCAAGAGGATCATTTTATCCCGGAGATCATCAATCCCGACACGGGGGAGGTGCTGCCGGAGGGGGAAGTGGGCGAGCTGGTGTTTACCTGTATCACCAAGAAAGCTTTTCCGCTGCTGCGTTACCGCACCAGAGATCTGTGTTATCTGACCAGAAAGAAATGTTCCTGCGGCCGAACCCATATCCGTATGCACAAGCCCATGGGCAGAAGCGATGATATGATGGTGGTCAAGGGCGTCAACGTGTGGCCCTCCCAGATCGAGGCGGTGCTGCTGAATCAGGGGTATCAGGCCAACTATCAGATTCTGGTTGACCGTGTCGGCAACAATGATACCATCGAGGTACAGGTTGAACTGACTCCGGAGATGGCGGAGACTCCCACATTGACTGTGGAGCAGAGAGAGAAAAAGATCGTGGCGGGTCTTAAGTCCATGCTGGGTATCAAGGTGGACGTAAAAGTAGTGGAGCCGAAGACGATTACACGCAGCGAGGGCAAGGCTGTCCGCGTGATCGACAAGAGAGATCTGTACCGGTAAGCGCATCATTTGTCCTGTGCCGGCTTGCAAGCCGATATGGCTGTTTCCCGTTTCTGCAGCCGGCGCAGCTGCCGGTCCAGAAAGTCATGATCCTAACGGTGGAAGATAATGCCTGTGTGAAGTGACTTTTAGCTCTTGCTGTCGGAGAGATCCAACAGTCTTGCCGCATTTTTCCACAGAATCGCGTCCGTCTCTCTTCCGCTGAGGCCTATGTCCTGTAGCCGGGATACATACTCTCCCTGGTCCTGCCAGGGGGAGTCGGTGCCGAAGAGAATCTTATCCGTACCATGTTTTCGGGCCAGACGTGTAAAATCCGCCGGAGCCAGCACCGTGTTCTCGTGAGGGGAGGGTTCCATGCCGGGATAGGTGTCCAGTCTGCCATAGGTAAAGGCGGTATCCAACCACACCGGCGCTCCGGCCAGATCGCTTTCTACCTGTGCCCAGTTGCCCCAGCCGCCCATATGAGCCAGTACCAGCTTAGACGGCTGCACATCTTTAATCACATGCAGTATCTGCTCTACGGAGGCATAGTCATACCCGTTTACGCTGATATCCACTCCGGCATGGGTCAGCACGACCAATCCCAGATCGGAAGCTTCATACAGGATTCTCAGATTTCTGGGATCATCCAGATCAGCCCGCTGGTACGCGGGATGTAGTTTTATACCCTTTATTCCGGCATTTTTGAGCCGCAGCAGTTCCCGGCGTACATGGGGGAAGTCCGGATGCATACCGCCGAAAGGAAGGATGCCCTGATTTTGCAGGGGCAATAGTTTTTTGATGACAGTGTCGTTAAGGTGTTCCACACTGTTTGGATTGGTCACAGCGGGCAGAGTTACACTGTATGTGATTCTGTGATGACGCATGGATACCAGAAGTCCATACAGCGTGCCGTCCGTGTGGGGACGGATGTGGGCCGCCCGGCCCAGCTTTTCTATTGTTTTTTCCGCAATATGTCGTGGAAAAATGTGGGTGTGTATATCTATGATCATGTTATAGCCTCTCCTGCCCGATAAGTGTCCGGGTATATTTTGTGTGACCGCCGGAAAGTCCAGTCTGTGTGGGTGGTTCTATTATATAATAGTTGAGAATACAGGCAGAATCAATATAAAAGGAAGAACTTGTGAAAATTGATAAGCACTGTTCAACTCCGGGAACTCCGAAACCACAGGGAAAGCATGATTGACAAGGAACAGGAAACAATGTAAAATTAATTTACAAAATTAAGAGGGAAAAGTATTTATAGATAATTTATATTGTCGGAAACGTTCTACGGATCTGTGAGTAAGAATGCTATTGAGTGTTAATTTCAATAGCATAGTTTGCGTACAAAAATGTGATACAGGAATTATTTTACTGAAAAGAAAGGAAAAACAGAATGCTGGAACAAAAAGATTTAGATATGATTACGCAAATTGTAGGAAGAGCAGTAGAGCCTATTGTAAGAGACGTGAGCGAACTGAAAGAAGAGACAACCCAATTGAGAGAGGGAATGTGCGAGATAAAAGAAGAGACAA
>CAJTMX010000018.1:9070-74804 GCA_910577235.1 uncultured Acetatifactor sp.
AAAGAAGAGACAACCCAATTGAGAGAGGGAATGTGCGAGATAAAAGAAGAGACAATCCAATTGAGAGAGGGAATGTGCGAGTTAAAAGAAGAGACAACCCAATTGAGAGAGGGAATGTGCGAGTTAAAAGAAGAGACAACCCAATTGAGGGAGGGAATGTGCGAGTTAAAAGAAGAGACAACCCAATTGAGGGAGGGAATGAGTGAATTAAAAGAAGAGACAACTCAATTGAGAGAGGGAATGAGTGAGTTAAGAGAAGAGACAACCCAATTGAGGGAGGGAATGAGTGAATTAAAAGAAGAGACAACCCAATTGAGAGAGGGAATGAGTGAGTTAAGAGAAGAGACAACCCAATTAAGAGAGGGAATGTGCGAGTTAAGAGAAGAGACAATCCAATTGATGGAAGGAATGCATGAGCTAAAAGAAGAGACGGTTCGCCTAGGGAAAGATGTAAGCGGGTTAAAAGAAGAGACAGTTCTATTAAAGGGTGATATGCGTGACATCAAGAAAGAGACAGCTCAAATTAGGAACGATATGAGTGAACAAAGAAAAGAGGCCAGGCAGACTGAAAGAAATCTAAAAGAGATTCGCCTGACTCTTGAAAATGAAACCAACCGCAATATACAAATTATTGCGGAAGGGCATCTGGACTTAAGTCGTAGATTGAATGACGCATTAATAGTCGAGAATGAGAAAGAAATGCTGATGATGCGGGTCAATTTTCTTGAAGGTGAGGTCAGAAGGTTGAAGGAAGATGTTGCGACAACGGCATAATAGACTCCGGATAAATTGAAGTTATGAATCCGTGGGTGAGAAACAGGAATAGGAGGTAGGATGAATGCGGCTGACAGAGAAATTGGGCAAAAGAATTGTGGTAATTTTGCTATTCATCGCTATGCTGCTGAACGGTCTGACGGCTTGTGGCAAGGGTGAGGACTGGCGTGTCAGAGAAAAACAGGTGATCGATGACAATTACCGCACATGGTATGAGATTTTTGTGTACTCATTTTATGACAGCGACGGTGACAGGATCGGCGATCTGCAGGGCGTGATATCCAAGCTGGATTATGTGGAAGAACTTGGATTTAACGGAATTTGGCTGATGCCGATCATGCCTTCTCCTTCCTATCACAAGTATGATGTGACAGACTACAAGGCTATCGATCCGCAATACGGCACCATGGAAGATTTTGAAAAGCTGGTACAGGAGTGTGATAAGCGGGGGATTAAATTGATCGTTGATCTGGTGCTGAATCATACATCCTCGGAGCATCCCTGGTTTACGGCGGCCTGCGAGTATCTGGAGCAGCTTGGAGAGGGAGAGGAGCCTTCGGCAGAGGCCTGTCCCTATTACGCCTATTACAATTTTGTAAAAGGTAAACCCTCCTCCCCTACCTATTATCAGGTGGGGAACACGGAGTATTATTATGAGGGTGCGTTTTCAGATAGAATGCCGGATGTGAATTTTGACTGTGAGGCAGTTAGAAAAGAGTTTGAAGATATTATGAGTTTCTGGCAGGCTAAAGGCGTGGGAGGTTTCCGACTGGATGCTGTGAAACATTTTTACGGGGATGATACCGTCCGGAATGTGGAGGTATTGAGCTGGGTGAACGATTATGTGAAGTTTATTGATCCCAACGCGTATATAGTAGGCGAATGCTGGGATGGCATGAATGTGTACGCGCAGTATTACTCCAGCGGTGTTGACAGTTTTTTCAACTTTGAATTTGCGGATTCCGGCGGCGTGATCACCAGAACGCTGACCTATAATGGGGAGACTAACAGCGCTCAGGCATATGCCAAGGCGCTGGTGCGGGTGCAGAATGCCATACGGGATTACAGGGAGGATGGGATCGACGCGCCGTTTTTCGTAAACCACGATCTGGCCCGGGCGGCAGGTTATATGCGCTATGACGAGCGAAAGATCAAGATGGCTGTCACTCTCAATGTCCTGATGAGCGGCAGTGCCTTTGTATACTATGGTGAAGAGATCGGTATGACCGGCAGCGGGAGGGATGAAAACAAGCGCGCGCCCATGTATTGGAATGAGGATACCCAGACTAGGGGCATGACCGACGGTCCGGCGGAAATGGAGCCGCAGGAGAACCGCTTTGCCTGTGTTCAGGAGCAGATGAAGGAGGATAATTCCATCTACAGTTTCTATAAGGATACCATTTTACTGCGAAACCAGAATCCCGAGATTGCCCGGGGAACGGTGGCCCGGCTGGAGGAGATCACCGATCAAGACATCGCCGCTGTTTCCAAGACTTTTGACGGCAAGACGATCTACCTGCTCTACAATCTGTCTGAGACGGATAAAAAGGAAGTTACACTCTCCAGGGAGCAGTACGGATATACCGAGATCGCAGGATATCTCTCCGTGGATGGAGGAAAAGTGACCCTCAAGGGAGATACGGTCACATTGCCCTCCTATAGCGTGGCGGTATTGCGATAACAACAATGACAATGATTTTCTTTCTTGCCTACGGTGTAAGGGAGATGACAAGCTGATTAACCAGGATAATTACCAGATCCCGTTTCTCTCCACGCATTGACTTTTGCCTGTCGGTATAGTAATATGAATTATAGCGCTTTAAAGCGTCACAGAAAAAAAGTACAGAGAGGAAAATTATTATGCCGGTTACGGATTTACTGGAGAGAAATCACAAGTTATATGGGGAGGAAGTGGCTCTTGTGGAGTTGAACCCCATGATTAAGGATACCAAGCGTACTACCTGGAAGGAGTATGATCTGGTGCAGCAGACTTCCTCAGAGCCTTACAGAAGGGAGATCACCTGGAGCGTGTTTGACGAGAAGGCCAACCGGGTGGCTAACATGCTGATTGAGAGAGGAATACAGAAGGGGGACCGGGTGGCGATCCTGATGTTTAACTGTCTGGAATGGCTGCCGATCTATTTTGGCATCCTGAAGACGGGAGCCATCGCAGTGCCCTTTAACTTCCGCTTTGACGCCAAAGAGATCCAGTACTGCGCGGATCTGGCGCAGGTACATATCCTGTTTTTCGGCCCGGAGTTTATCGGCCGTATCGAGTCCATAGAAGGGCAGCTGAGCAAGGGAAGACTTCTGATCTATGTGGGGGACGGCTGCCCCACTTTCGCGGAGAGCTATCGGGAGTTGGTGGCGGACTGCTCCAGCCAGCCGCCCCTTATCCGGCTGGAGGAGGACGATGATGCCGCTATCTATTTTTCCTCGGGAACCACAGGTTTTCCCAAGGCTATCCTGCACAATCATGAGAGTCTGATGCAGGCGGCGCAGATGGAGCAGAGGCATCATTTGACCGACCGCAACGATGTATTTTTATGTATTCCGCCTCTGTACCACACGGGTGCCAAGTTTCACTGGATGGGCAGTCTGTGCGCGGGCAGCAGGGCCGTGCTGCTCAAGGGCGCGACCCCGGAGATCATACTGGACGCAGTGTCCAAGGAGCATTGCACGATCGTATGGCTGCTGGTGCCCTGGGCGCAGGATATACTTGACAGTCTGGACCGGGGAGATCTGAAACTGGAGGACTATGAGCTGGAGCAGTGGAGGCTGATGCATATTGGTGCCCAGCCGGTGCCTCCCTCTCTGATCAAGCACTGGAGGGAATATTTTCCCCACCATATGTATGATACCAACTACGGATTGTCCGAGTCCACCGGGCCGGGCTGCGTGCATCTGGGGATTGAAAACATTCATAAAGTGGGGGCCATCGGCGTTCCCGGCTACCGCTGGAAGTGCAAGATTGTGGATGAGAACGGGCAGCCCGTGTCCCAGGGAGACGTAGGGGAACTCTGTGTAAAAGGTCCCGGAGTTATGACCTGCTATTATAACGACCCGGATGCCACGGCGGCTACGTTGAAGGACGGCTGGCTCTGCACAGGGGATATGGCCATGCAGGACGAGGACGGCTTTATCTTTTTGGTGGACCGTAAGAAGGATGTGATCGTCAGCGGCGGTGAGAACATTTATCCCGTGCAGATCGAGAACTTCCTGAGCGCCTATGATAAGGTGAAGGATGTGGCAGTCATTGGCCTGCCGGACAAGCGCCTCGGCGAGATCACCGGTGCGATCATCGCCGTAAAAGAGGGGATGCGTTGTACGGAGGAGGAGATTCAACGTTTTTGCGAGGAACTTCCCCGGTATAAAAGGCCCAAGAAAATCATCTTTGCCGACGTTCCCCGCAACGCTACGGGCAAGATTGAGAAACCTGCCCTGCGCAAGAAGTACGGTGCGGACCGGTTGGTGGCTCAGCAGAATAGAGGATAAATCGGTGAGAATGGATTATCTCTCATAAAAGCAGCGCTTAAAAGCAGGACTTGTTCGGCAAGTCCTGCTTTTATCATCCGTGCTATTTCTTCGCGGAAATTTATCTTCTTTTATGCCTTTTCTCACTTGCCCAATGCCGTGGATTGCTTGACTACGGTATCTCTGTCATAGCAGGCAAAAGTTTCTTCCACCAGTTTCCGATCGGGCTTTGGCGTGAACAGGCTTACCGCCGGCACGATGAACAGCCCGGCCAACATGGCTATGGCGCCGCAGTTGATGGGATTTCTCATGATAGACGGCAGACACTGGGGAGCAGCCATCTCCACCAGCATCAGGCCGGAACCGAAGATAAAGGATACCCAGCAGGCGGCTTTGGTGGTCTTTTTCCAGTACAGAGCGTACAGGAAGGGGGCCAGGAAAGCTCCTGCCAGCGCGCCCCAGGAGATGCCCATCAGCTGCGCGATAAAGGTGATGGAGCTCTTGTACTGGATCAGCGCCAGAACGGCGGAGATTGCGATAAAGACCACCACCAGAACGCGGATCAGCAAAAGCTGTTTTTTGTCGTCCAATTTTTTCAAAAAAGTTTCCTTTAAAAAGTCTATGGTCAAAGTGGAGCTGGAGGCGATGACCAGAGAACTCAAAGTGGACATGGAGGCGGACAGCACAAGGATGACCACCAGGGCGATCAGCACAGGCCCCAGGTTCTGCAGCATAGTAGGTATCACGGAATCAAAACCGTTAGCCTTGATGTCAATCTGGTCCGAGAACAGCCTGCCGAATCCCCCCAGAAAATAACAACCCCCCGCCACCACCAGCGCAAACAGCGTGGAGATGATGGTGCCCTTTTTGATGGATTCCTCATTCTTGATGGCGTAGAATTTCTGTACCATCTGGGGTAGTCCCCAGGTTCCCAGGGAGGTCAGGATCACCACAAACAGCAGATTTAAGGGGTCCGGGCCAAAGAAGGAGGCAAAGATGCCGGGGGTGTCAGTGACGGAGGGGTCCGTGACCTGAGCCAGTCCTTCGAGAGCCATCATGAAACCGCCCTTGCCGCGGATCACCGCCGCAATGACGGTAACAATACCGAAGAGCATGATGATGCCCTGGATAAAGTCGTTGATGGCGGTAGCCATATAGCCTCCGGCAATGACATAGATAGCCGTCAGTACCGCCATCAAAATGATACATACGGAGTAGTCAATATCAAAAGCCATACCGAAAAGCCGGGACAGGCCGTTGTACAGAGACGCCGTATAGGGGATCAAAAAGATAAAGATGATGACGGAGGCCGCGATCTTCAGCGGCCTGCTGTTAAAGCGCCGGCCAAAGAACTGGGGCATGGTGGCGGAGTCCAGATGCTGGGTCATGATCCGGGTGCGCCGGCCCAGCACCACCCAAGCCAGCAGGGAGCCGATGACGGCGTTGCCGATGCCCGCCCAGGTGGCGGCAATCCCGTATTTCCAGCCGAACTGTCCCGCATAGCCCACGAACACTACGGCGGAAAAATAGGAGGTACCGTAGGCAAAGGCGGTCAGCCAGGGGCCCACACTGCGCCCGCCCAATACAAAGCCGTTGACATCCGTGGCATTTTTCCGGCAGTAGAGGCCGATGCCGATGAGTACCGCAAAGTAAAGAATCAAGATAACAAGTTTTAACATGGTAAGAAATCCTTTCGTAGTGAGTATTTTGTATGTCTCCCGCAGGCGCACAGGGCAGGAGACACATGTATGGCCGCAAAATCTCCCCCTGCCTCCCCGCATGCCGGGAGACATACCCGCGTGATGTTTTGCGACTGCGAAACAGCAACGCTTTAAAACGTTGAAGTGACGCTGTGAAGAGTTTAGCACACATGGTATAAAAAGTCAATCTTACATTTTCAACTGTATTTTAATACGGTGTTCAACATATTGGATTCCTTTGTAAAATCCCATGGCTATGACGCAGAGGATCAGGATGCTGGTGATCACCAGATTCAGTTGGAACACCTGGCTGCCATAGATGATCAGATATCCCAGTCCCCGTCTGGCGGCCAGAAATTCCCCGATGATGACGCCCACCAGCGCCAGCCCTATATTGACCTTGGTAGTGCTGAGCATGATGGGAATGGAGCCGGGCAGGATCACCTTGCGAAACGCGTCCCCTTTGTGGCCTCCCAGCGTATAGATCAGGGTGATCTTTTCACTGTCCACCTGCTGAAATCCCGTATAAAAGCTGATGATCGACCCAAACAGAGCCACGGAGATCCCCGCTACCACAATGGTGGTGCTGCCTGTGCCCAGCCACACGATGAACAGGGGAGCCAGGGCTGATTTGGGAAGACTGTTGAGGATTACCAGGTAGGGTTCCATCACCTCAGACAGTTTCTGAGAATACCACAACATGGTGGCGGCCAGCAGGCTGATCAGAAACACCAGCAGAAAGCTGGCAATGGTCTCCAGCAGCGTGACACCCACATGCAGGAACAGAGAGCGGTCCAGGATCATACCCCACAGGCATTTTGCCACCAGGCTGGGACTGGAAAAAAAGAAACTGTCGATCCAGTCAAGCCGGGCGCTCAGCTCCCACAGCGCCAGAAACAGCAGGAAGAAAAAAATCCGGTAAAAGGCTATCTGATGATGATGTTTGCGGTGTTCCCGGACAAAAGCTTCCTGGTTAGCCGATGCCTTCGCATGCGCATCACAGGACCCGCCTGTAATATTGGATTGATCGGCATTTGAATGTGAAACATTCATACTTTCATCTCCTCCCATAACTGATTGAAATATTCGTTGAATTCCGGCGCGTTCCGGGCTGCCAGAGGGGAGTCGTCCTGCAGGGTTAAGTGAATGGAAATCTCCTTCTTTACAGTGGCTGGGCGGCCGGACAGCACCACCACCCGGTCAGCCAGGCTCACCGCTTCCGACAGATCGTGGGTGATCAATATGGCGGTCTTGCCGGTCCTGCGGATCAGACGGCAGATGTCGTTGGACACCGTGAGCCGGGTCTGATAGTCCAGGGCGCTGAAAGGCTCATCCAGCAAAAGCAGCTGGGGCTGAAGCGCCAGTGTGCGTATCAGGGCGGCTCGCTGTTTCATCCCCCCGGAAAGCTCGCTGGGGCGCTTGTCGCGAAATTTTTCCAGATCGTAATCGCGCAGCAGAGAGTCCACGTATTCCAGACGCTCCGGTGTCATCATATGGTTGATCTCCAACCCCAGGATCACATTTTTATAGATGCTGCGCCACTCAAACAGATGCTCCCGCTGCAGCATGTAACCCACCCTGGGATATCGCAGGGAGCCGTCGGGATTGTTCACCAGGATCGTGCCTTCCTCCGCGGGCAGCAGTCCGGCTATAATGGACAGCAAGGTGGACTTGCCGCAGCCGCTGGGGCCTACCAGCGCCAGGAATTCTCCTTCCCGGACCCCGAAGGTGATGCCGTCCAGCGCCCTTGTCTCTCCGTGGAGGCTGTGATAGGAATAGCTGATATTTTTCAGCTCCAGAATATTTTTCTCCATCCTAGTGAGTCCTTTCTCTAAAAATAGAACTTACTTTAAGATATTCGTTTCTTGCAATAAAGTGTCAATCATGGTATGATGAGTAAAATGCTCTGGGTCAAATTCTTTGAAAAGAATGCGTCCGGAGTGTGTGGTTTGTGGTACAAAGCGGCATAAACATATAAATCATTATCGAAAGGGAAAAATATATGGCAACTTTATGGGGAGGGCGCTTTACAAAGGATACGGACAGTCAGGTCTATGCCTTTAACGCGTCCATCGGTTTTGATAAGAAACTCTACCGGCAGGATATCGAGGGCAGTATAGCCCATGTGGTGATGCTGGCAAAGCAGGGGATACTTTCCCCTAAGGAGAGGGATGTGTTGATCAAGGGGCTCACCGGCATCCGGGAGGACGTGGAGGCCGGAACTCTGGTCATAGATGAAAAATATGAGGATATCCACAGTTTTGTGGAGGCCAATCTGATCGAGAGGGTGGGAGAGCCGGGTAAGAAACTTCACACCGGCCGCAGCCGCAATGATCAGGTGGCGCTGGACATGCGTCTGTACACCAGAGCGCAGGTGCTGGCTACGGACGATCTGTTGAAAGAGTTGATGTGTGTGATCCTGGATGTCATGGAGGCCAATACGGAGACCTATATGCCGGGTTTCACCCATCTGCAGAAAGCCCAGCCCACCACGCTGGCCCATCATTTCGGAGCATATTTTGAGATGTTCAAGAGAGACCGCCAGCGTCTGAAAGACATCTATCACAGGATGAACTACTGCCCGCTGGGAGCGGGCGCTCTGGCGGGGACCACTTACCCGCTGGACAGAGGGTATACGGCATCGCTGCTGGGCTTTGAAGGGCCTACGCTGAACAGCATGGACTCTGTTTCCGACAGGGATTATCTGATCGAATTTCTGTCCGCCCTGTCCATGGTCATGATGCACCTTAGCCGTTTCTGTGAGGAGATCATTATCTGGAATTCCAACGAGTATCAGTTTGTGGAGATCGATGATGCCTATTCCACCGGCAGCAGTATCATGCCTCAGAAAAAGAATCCTGATATCGCGGAGTTGGTGAGAGGCAAGACCGGTCGGGTATACGGAGCGCTGACATCCCTGTTGACCACGATGAAAGGCCTCCCTCTGGCATATAATAAGGATATGCAGGAGGATAAGGAGATGGCCTTTGACGCCATGGAGACCGTGCAGAATTGTCTGGCACTGTTTACCGGCATGATACGGACTATGGGCTTTAAGCGGGAGAGAATGGCCCGGAGCGCCACCGGAGGGTTTACCAACGCCACCGATGCGGCGGATTATCTGGTGGGAAAAGGCGTTCCTTTTCGAGATGCCCATAGCATTATCGGCAGACTTGTGCTATACTGTCTGGATAAGGGGTGTGCCATCGACGATCTGCCTTTAGAGGAATTGCAGGAGATCAGTGATAAATTCGGGCCGGATATCTATGAGGCCATTTCCTTAAAGACCTGCGTGGAGAAACGTCTGACTATGGGCGCGCCGGGGAAAGAGGCCATGACGGAGGTCATCCGCATCAGCAGGGAATACCTGGAGGAAGAGTGGCAGCCCAGCGACTGGCAGCTGTCGTAAAGCCGGTCTATAGGGAGAATATGCTAATCCCTGCACGGAAGGAGAATAGCCAGCATCCGTCAGGCAGTGATGCCGGGAGAGCGGATGCGGTACACAAATAAAAGGAGAACATTATGAGCGATAAGTTGAAAGTAGGTATTTTAGGTGCTACAGGCATGGTAGGACAGCGTTTTGTCGCGCTGCTGGAAAACCATCCCTGGTTTGAAGTGACGGCTGTCGCCGCCAGTCCCCGCTCTGCGGGAAAGACCTATCAGGAGGCGGTGGGAGAGAGATGGAAGATGGATAGCCCCATGCCGGAGGCGGTGAGAAGTCTGATGGTAATGAACGTCAATGAGGTGGAGAAAGTCGCGGCAGGGGTGGACTTTGTGTTCAGCGCCGTGGACATGACGAAGGAGGAGATCAAGAAGATCGAGGAGGACTATGCCAGAACCGAGACCCCGGTAGTATCCAACAACAGCGCCCACCGCTGGACTCCCGATGTGCCCATGCTGGTGCCGGAGATCAACCCCCAGCATGTTCAGGTTATCGAGGCGCAGAGAAAGCGCCTGGGAACGACCAGAGGTTTTGTGGCCGTTAAGCCCAACTGTTCCATTCAGAGTTATGCCCCGGCACTTACGGCATGGAAAGAGTTTGAACCCTATGAGGTGGTGGCCACTACCTATCAGGCCATCTCCGGCGCGGGCAAGACCTTTAAGGACTGGCCAGAGATGGAGGGCAACATCATCCCCTATATCGGCGGCGAGGAAGAAAAGAGCGAAAAGGAACCTTTGCGCCTGTGGGGAGAGATAGTGGACGGTGAGATCGTGCCCGCCGCCAGCCCTGTGATCACCAGCCAGTGTATCCGTGTGCCGGTATTGAACGGCCATACGGCGGCAGTGTTCGTAAAGTTTCGCAAAAAAACTACCAAAGAACAGTTGATCGAAAAGCTGGTGAATTTCAGCGGCAAACCTCAGGAACTTGAACTGCCCAGCGCTCCCAAGCGGTTTCTCCGCTATATGGAGGAGGATAACCGGCCCCAGGTGACGCTGGACGTGGACTATGAGAACGGCATGGGGATCAGCATCGGACGGCTGCGGGAGGATACGGTGTACGATTACAAGTTTGTAGGCCTGTCCCACAATACCGTCAGAGGCGCGGCCGGCGGAGCGGTGCTGTGCGCGGAACTGCTGAAGGCAATGGGCTATATTTCCAAAAAAGACTGACAATATAATACGGATTTATGTATAAACAGATAAGGCGGTAGTTTATTTAGTGGGCTACAGGGATGAGGGAAGAATGAACGAATTACGGTATCAATTGGATCTGCTGAAAGCAAAAAATCAAAAACTGAGTGTACAGGAAAAAATGTATCGTCTGATCTGTGAGACATCTTATAACGCCTTTCTGTATTATTCTTTTGAAAAAAGCGAGATCAGTCTTCTGGGAAAATGGGACAGCTTTTTTGATTTTCAAGTACGGGACTGGAAGGACCTGGGGCGTCTGTATGAGATGATAGACGAACCGTATGTGGATGCCCTTCGGGAAATACTGTTTCTGGAGAAAAAGCATAAACAGGACGCCGTGACGGAGTGTATGCTGCGGGACAGGAGGGCTTGGCTGGAATTCAGGGCCAGAGTCTTCTACGATGAGGACGGAACGCCTCAGGATAAGATCATCAGCATCAGCGACATCACCAAATTTAAGATGCAGAATGAAGAGCTGACCTATATGGCGTATTATGATTCCCTGACGGGGCTGTACAACCGCAACTATTTTGTGCGTCTGCTGTCAGAGTATGTGCGCAGGGCACAGGAGGAGCGGGAGATTGTCAGCGTGCTGTTGATCGATATCGACGATTTCCGCAAGGTCAACGACGGTCTGGGGATCATCGTGGGCGATGAGTTGGTGCAGCAGGTGGGCAGTTTTTTGAAAGAGATGTCCGGCGAGGACGTGATTGTGTGCCACCTGAACAGCGACATCTACTGTATGGCGGTATATGCCCCTGCCGGGCAGAAGACTGTGGGCAAGATCCACGAGCGGATACAGGAGCGTATGCGCAAACCTTTCCTGCTCAGCGGCGGTCAGGAGATCAATGTCACCGTCAGCATCGGTGTGGCGGAATACCCGGAGTCGGCATCCACGGCGCTGGAACTGATCGGCTGCGCCGAGATCGTTATGTACAAGAGCAAAGATATGGGCAAGAATACCATACAGTATTTTGATACGCCCATCCTAAATGAATTTCTGCAGAATGTGCAGATTGAAAACCAGTTGAAGGATGCAATCTACAGCCATAGTTTTGAGCTGTATTATCAGCCGCAGTACTTTGCCGGCAACAAGCAGCTGCGTGGAATGGAGGCGCTGATACGCTGGCGTGACGGCTCTGGGCGCATGATAAGTCCCGCTGTGTTTATCCCCATAGCGGAACAGAACGGAGCCATTGTCTCCATCGGGCGCTGGGTCATGGAGGAGGGAATCCGCCAGTTTGCCAGATGGCGGGGCAAGCAGGAAAACTCCATGGTTCTGTCCATCAATGTCTCCGCCATACAATATATGAAGGATGGCTTTGTGGATGAACTTCTGCAGCTGCTCAGCACCTATCAGGTACAGCCTCAGGAAGTGGAGCTGGAGATCACAGAGAGCGTATTGATCGAAGATTTTGACAAAGTGACCGCCAAGCTGCGGACACTGCGCGGGTATGGGATCAGAGTGTCTCTGGATGACTTTGGCACGGGCTTTTCATCCCTTGCCTATCTGAAGAAACTGCCCATTGATACACTGAAGATCGATAAATCTTTCATTGACACAGTGTTGTCGGACGGGGCCACCAGAGTGATCACAGAGAGCATTATCTCCATGGTGCGCACGCTGGGGCTGGAGACCATTGCGGAGGGCGTGGAACAGGAGCAGCAGTACAAGTATCTCCATGCCATCGGCTGCGACGTGATACAGGGATACTATTTCGGCAGGCCTCTCCCGGTACAGGAGATGGAGGCATTGCTGGAAAAGCTGGCGTGAGTTACAGGATATCGCGGGCACGGCGGCTCGGGAAAGAGGGAAATTGGGTAAAAATCTATTTATTGCGGAGAAACCCAGCGTAGCTAAGGAATTCGCAAAAGCGTTAAAACTGAATACCAGTTCCAGGGACGGTTTTCTGGAGTCCCGGAACTGCATAATAACCTGGTGTGTAGGGCATCTGGTGACCATGAGCTATCCGGAGATCTATGATGAGAAATTCCGGAGGTGGAGCTTTGACACCATCCCCTTTATACCCCGGGAGTTTAAATATGAGGTCATTGACAGCGTGAGAAAGCAGTTTACCATTGTCAGCGACCTTTTAAATCGTCCGGATGTGACCACGATCTATGTGTGTACAGACTCCGGGCGGGAGGGGGAATACATATACCGTCTGGTGGAACAGATGTCGGGGGTCAAGGGCAAGGAGAGGAAACGGGTGTGGATCGACTCCCAGACCGAGGAGGAGATCCTGCGTGGCATCAAGGAGGCAAAGGACCTGTCTGAGTACGATGCCCTGAGTGATGCCGCCTATCTGCGGGCCAAGGAAGACTATTTGATGGGAATCAATTTCTCCCGGGTATTGACGCTGAAATACGGGAGAGCGGTGAAGGACTATCTGAAGAGAGACAGAGCGGTGATCTCCGTGGGCAGGGTCATGACCTGTGTGCTGGGCATGGTGGTGAAACGGGAGCGTGAGATCAGGGCTTTTGTGAAAACCCCTTTTTACCGGGTGCTGGGCAGCTTTGGCCTGGAGGGCGATGGGGACAAAAGGCTGGAGGGTGAATGGAAAGCCGTGGAGGGCAGCCGCTACTACGCCTCGCCAAAGCTCTACAAGGAGAACGGTTTTAAGGCAAAGGCGGACGCCCAGGCGCTGATAGACCAGCTGTCGGGGGAGGCTGTCATAGAGTCTGCCGCCCGTAAAAATGAGAATAAGAATCCTCCCCTTCTGTACAATCTGGCAGAGCTGCAGAACGATTGTTCCAAACTGTTCAAGATCAGTCCCGATGAAACTCTGCGGATCGTGCAGGAGCTGTATGAAAAAAAGATGGTGACCTATCCCCGTACGGACGCCAGGGTGCTGTCCACCGCGGTGGCCAAGGAGATACAAAAAAACATCGGCGGATTGCAGGGCTATGGTCTGTGCGCCGGGTTTGCAAGGGACATTCTGGCCCAGGGCAGCTATAAAAACATAGCGAAGACCCGGTATGTCAACGATAAACAGATCACGGACCACTACGCCATTATTCCCACGGGGCAGGGGCTGAATAACCTGCCCGGACTGACGCCTGTGTCTGCAAAGGTGTATGAGGTGATCGTGCGCCGTTTCTTAAGTATTTTTTATCCGGCGGCGGTATACCAGAAAATATCGCTCCAGATCAAAGTGGCGGGGGAGAGCTTTTTCGCGGGCTTTAAGGTGCTGACCCGGGAGGGATACCTACAGGTGACCCAGTACTCCTTTTCCAAAAAAAGCAGTGACTCTGTTTCCCAGGGCGTAGACAGAACAGCCGGGGATGGGCAGGGAAAAGTTGGCGGAGCCGGGGATGAGCAGGGAAAAGTTGGCGGAGCCGGGGATGAGCAGGGAAAAGGATGCGGAGCCGGGAGTGAGCAGGAAAGGGATAGCGGAGACGGAGATAAGGCCGTAGGAGAAGAAAACGGTGGGGAGGAGCAGAAGTGTGACGAACAGTTCATGGCGCTTTTAAAGGGCTTGAAGAAAGGCTCCAAACTGACGGTCAAAGGCTACGAGATCAAGGAGGGGGAGACTTCTCCCCCCAAGCGCTACAACTCCGGCAGTATCATCCTTACCATGGAGAACGCGGGACAGTTTATCGAGGACGAGGAGCTGCGGGCACAGATCAAGGGCAGCGGTATCGGCACCAGCGCCACCCGGGCGGAGATCTTGAAAAAGCTGGTGAATATCGAATATCTGGCGCTGAATAAAAAGACTCAGGTGATCACCCCCACGCTGATGGGAGAGATGATCTACGATGTGGTAAACCTGTCCATACGCCCACTGCTGGACCCCGCACTGACGGCCAGTTGGGAGAAGGGACTGACGCTGGTAGCGGACGGCAATATCACTGCCAATGAGTATATGGGAAAGCTGGATGATTTTGTGACACGGCGTACCAATATGGTAAAGCAGCTCTCCAATCAGGGGAATGTGCAGGCGTGTTTTAGGGCTTCTGGGGCGTTTTATGCCAGGGAGCAGCAGTAAATAATTGCCAAATGCAGTATCTTTGCCAGTGTCATTGTGCACATTGTATACTTAGGCGCAGGCACGCTTTCGCCCTATACTCACCGTAACGGTACATAAGATGCCAAAATGCGGCATCTAAGTACCGACGGCTGCGGAAGGCTAGCTAATGGAGTATAAATATGCACAATTCGGTAATGGCAAAAGGGAGTTTCACAATTTCTTAAAGAGGGGTAGTATGGAAGGGAGAATATCATGCGGGAAGATATAGAAGAGAGAATTCGCAGCCTAGAGGAAAAAGGCGTTATCATTGTGGACCCCAGGCAGACTTATATTGCGCCGGAAGTGGACCTGGACCGGATCTATAAGGGCAGCGTGCTGTTTCCGGGATGCCGCCTCACGGGGAAACGCACTCTTGTGGGGACCTGCGCTCAGATCGGAACGGAAGGCCCTGCGGCGATACATGATACCGTTGTCGGCTCGGGCGCCGAAGTGGGCAGCGGTTTTCTGACAGATACCACATTGCTGCCCATGGCTAAAGTGGGAGCTAACGCCCATTTCAGAGGAGGCACCCTTCTGGAGGAATACGCTACAACTGCCCACTGTGTGGGTCTTAAGCAGTCTATTCTGATGTACAGTGTCACGTTGGGCTCCCTGATCAATCTCTGCGATGTTTTGATCTCCGGCGGAAGTTCCCGCAAGGAGCATACCGAGGTGGGCAGCGGATTCATTCACTTCAACTTTACACCTTGGGGAAAGAACGGGGACAAAGCCACCCCTTCGCTGGTGGGGAATGTAACGGAGGGCGTATTTCTGGATCAGAAACGCATTTTTCTGGGTGGTCTGTCGGGGATGGTGGGCCCGGCGTCCATCGGTTTCGGCGCGATGACCGCAGCCGGGCAGGTGATCCGCCGCCCTGTGGCAGAGTCAACCATGCACGCGGAAACCGGCAGAAATATAGACAGTGTCTGCGCCTTTTCCGGCGTTGCCTTTCCCGATAAGCGTTTCCGGAGGATATATGACAGGAACGCGGAGTTTTTGGCACAGCTCCATGCCCTGAAAGAGTGGTATCTTCAGGTCCGGATGGAGAGGAGCAGACTGCGGGGAGACCGTGAATTGTCCCTTGTTCTGGCCGGAGCGGTGGAGACGATCCGAGACTGTATGAAGGAGCGGGTCAGCCGTTATAACAGCCTGGCGGCGGAGTGGTCTTTAAAGCCTATGGATGCGGCGGCTTTGGATAAGCAGGGTGCCCCCCTGCCTGTGCCCGTGGACCGGAAGGAAGAACTGGCATATGACGAATGGGTCAGAACGCTGGGGAAAGAGGAGCGGCAGCGGCTCCATGATTGGCTCCGGGATGTGACAGGAGACTTTAAAGAACAAATATCAAGGTCCTAAAAAGTGACCTTAAATGTTATTTTCCACTGGATTTTTCTTCTAAAATATGAGAGAATAGATGAGACGAATTATGAATGCGTTTTCCAGAACTGGAAAATAGTGTTTTAAGTAACAAGCGAAAGGAGATTTCACATGATTTACTCAAAAGAAGTTGAAGAAATGTGTCCGGTAGCGCAGGGCGTTCATCACGGCTGTGCTCCCATCCCTGAAGAAGCAAATTGGGTTCAGGCTAAGAAGGTGGAAGACATCTCCGGCTTTACACACGGTGTAGGCTGGTGCGCTCCCCAGCAGGGCGCCTGCAAGCTGTCCCTGAATGTTAAGGAGGGTATCATCCAGGAGGCTCTGGTGGAGACCATCGGCTGCTCCGGCATGACCCATTCCGCAGCTATGGCCGCTGAGATTTTGCCCGGCCTGACCGTTATGGAAGCTCTGAATACCGATCTGGTATGCGATGCCATCAACACCGCCATGAGAGAGCTGTTTTTACAGATCGTCTACGGACGTTCCCAGAGCGCTTTCTCCGAGGAAGGTCTGCCTGTGGGTGCCGGCCTGGAGGATCTGGGCAAGGGCCTGCGCAGCCAGGTGGGTACCATGTACGGCACACTGGCAAAGGGTCCCCGCTATCTGGAGATGGCGGAGGGTTATGTGACCGGTATCGCTCTGGATAACGAGGATCAGATCATCGGCTACCAGTTTGTGAACCTGGGCAAGATGACCGATTTCATCAAGAAGGGTGACGATCCCACCACCGCCTATGAGAAGGCTAAGGGTCAGTATGGCCGCGTGGCGGATGCCGTGAAGATCATCGACCCCAGAACCGATAAAGAAGTGAAATAAGGACGAAGAGGAGGTAAAAAGTAATGGCGTTATTTGAATCATATGAAAGACGTATTGATCAGATCAATAAAGTACTGAATAGTTACGGTATCTCTTCTATCGAAGAAGCCGAGAAGATCACCAAGGATGCCGGTCTGGATGTATACGAGCAGGTGAAGAAGATCCAGCCCATCTGTTTTGAGAACGCGTGCTGGGCTTACACGGTAGGCGCTGCCATCGCTATCAAGAAGGGCTGCCGCAAGGCTGCCGATGCCGCGGCTGCCATCGGAGAGGGCCTGCAGGCTTTCTGTATCCCCGGTTCCGTTGCCGATACCCGTAAGGTAGGCTTAGGCCACGGCAATCTGGGCAAGATGCTGCTGGAGGAGGAGACCGACTGTTTCTGTTTCCTGGCCGGCCATGAGTCCTTTGCCGCTGCGGAGGGCGCTATCGGTATCGCCGAGAAAGCCAACAAGGTGCGTCAGAAACCTCTGCGGGTTATCTTAAACGGTCTGGGCAAGGACGCGGCGCAGATCATTTCCCGTATCAACGGTTTTACATATGTGGAGACCAAGTATGATCCCTACACCAACACCGTGGAAGAGGTGTTCCGCAAGCCTTATTCCGAGGGCCTGCGCGCCAAGGTAAACTGCTATGGTGCCAACAGCGTTCCCGAGGGCGTTGCCATCATGTGGAAGGAGAACGTGGATGTATCCATCACCGGTAACTCCACCAACCCCACCAGATTCCAGCATCCTGTGGCAGGTACATACAAGAAGGAGAGAACAGAGGCCGGTAAGAAGTACTTCTCCGTAGCCTCCGGCGGCGGTACAGGACGTACCCTGCATCCCGACAATATGGCCGCAGGCCCTGCCTCCTACGGTTTCACCGATACCCTGGGCCGTATGCACTCCGATGCGCAGTTCGCAGGTTCTTCCTCCGTTCCCGCTCATGTGGAGATGATGGGTCTGATCGGTATGGGCAACAACCCCATGGTGGGCGCTACCGTGGCTGTGGCGGTGAGCATCGAGATGGCTGCTACAGAAGGCAAGTTTTAAGTATGTAATGCAGTTAAATTGACAGTTTTTGCCTCCCTCAGATTCATCTGAGGGAGGTTTTGCACTCCGCGAATATTCAACACAAAAAACGCTTTCAGAAATTTAGTCTGAAAGCGTTTTTAAGGTCAGATATTACATGTTCTCGCTGATATAGATCTGTACCCTCTTTTGGATGACATCGCAAACTTCCTCCAGAGGTTTGTCTCCGGCCCAGAATGTTTCGGATTCCTCATATATGATCTCAAGAACCTCCTTCGTGCGCAGGGGCAACGGGCGTGCCTGTTCGGTAAATGCATAAAGCTCCTCGATAGTCTCCGGCGTAAACTCCGCAGTGGTCTTGAACCATCCTTCTTCAAGTCCTCTCAGATAATATTCCATACAACTTTTGGACATCTCCCTGTTGACTGCCAGATAACTGTTGCCTGCCGCATAACACTGTCCCTCTTCACCGAGAACATATTCAAAGAATGCCCAGACACCTTCCTGATGCTCTGAATTCGCGTTCATCATCAGCACTTCGCTTATGCTCTCGTAAGCGGGATAATACCCGTTGTCAAAGGGATAGTTAATGATTACTTTTCCCTCCTTTTCCAATTGTCTGCGCGGCGTATTACTCACAGGACTGTAAAAAGACACCATCCATTTATCCTCTGTCTCCTCAGTTCTTCTCTCCGGGTCCGCATAGCGTTTCGCAATCTCAAGCATTTTGGCAAACAATTCCCCGGAGAAATCACATGTACCCTTCTCCCAGTCGATCATTCCCCACAGGTCTTCCGAGCCGCACAGCAGATATTCCAGAATTCTCACAGAACGGGCGTTGGTACGCCACACCGCTTCCTGGTCCGGATAGGTATAGAGTTTCTCCACCAGAGTCGCTATATCCGGCAGTTCCCTGCCACCCAGTACCGATTCCCGTATCCAGTATCCATGCGGGGTGAGATAAGTTCGTATTCCATAGACCTTATCCCCCATGGGCAGCGCCCGCACGCCGGGGAAGTATTCCTCGTCGGTGATCCCCATGGCGTCCAGCCCTGGGGCCAGATCCACCAGCACTTCTTTCTTCAGGACGCTTTCGCTGATCTCGAGTACGCTCCCGGTAAGGATGTCCGGCCCCCGCCCCGCCACAATCTCCGCAGCCACCCGGTCCTTAACGCCGTCCTCATAGGTTTCCTCGAGCCGGACGAAATAATCCGCGCTCTGCCTGTTGAAACCTGCAATCGAATCTTTCAGCCAGGGGTTCACCAGAGATGCCTGCAGCGTCAGAACTGTCTTCCCATCTGCCTTGGCTTGTTCTTCCGTTACCACAGGCAGCCCCAGAGCGAATAATTTCTCGTTATATTGGAATCGGCCCGGCGTATCCTCCGATGGGTCTGGCGTATCAGATTCTTCGGTGTCTGCGGATACCGTCGGTTCTGCAGTTACCGTCTGTTCTGTGGATGCCGTCTGTTCCATGGATTCCGCTGTGCTCTCGGCCAACGTTTCTTCACTCCCTGACGTCTCCTTGCCGCACCCCGCCAGAAACAACGTGAACGCCAGCAATACCATTGCGGCTGCCCGGCACCTCAGATTCTTTTGTCTTATCCGTTTCATCTCTTATCCCTCCATCTTGTCCATGCCATAGGCCGGAAGAGGTTTCCTTTTCCAGCGGTATGGCTCAGAGTATTACGCCCTATAGTATATTATATTCCTGTCTGATTTACAAGGGGCAGAGGTGTCAGGAAAATAGTTATCCGCTTTGCAAAAGCGGAAACTTCCCCGCACAGGAATCGTCAGACGTAAAAAGAACTTGCGATGGCGCAATGATTGGGCATATAATTAAAACAGTAGTACCGCATGCAGTTGCATTTTGTATATTGGGGGAGATCGGCAGGATCGGAGAGGGTAATCATATGGGGAATGCAGGGAAGAGAGAGTGGGAAAAAGTAAAACGGTTGCTGGTGTTTTTGTTGGCGCTTACGCTTTTGACAGTGGCTGCCGGAGAGCGTCCGGGGACGGTATATGGTGCGGAGAGACGCACGGTGCGCGTGGGATTTTTCCCTATGGACGGCTATCATGAGATCAGGGCGGACGGCAGTCTTACGGGCATGGACGTGGAATATCTGGAGGCCCTGTGCGACTATGTGAGCTGGAATGTGGAGTACGTGGAGTGCGGGAGCTGGGATGATGCTCTGGACATGCTGCGGGAGCGGAAGATTGACCTGGTGGGTTCCGCCCAGTATTCCAAGGAGCGGGCGGAGATGTACCAGTACGCCAGCCTGGCCAGCGGCTATACTTTCGGAGCCATAGCCGTCAGCGGCGGCAGCGCGCTGGCTTATGAGGATTTCACTGCCATGGAGGACACGACTTTTGGAGTGGTGGACAGCTATATACGGAAAGAGGAGTTCTATGAGTATATGGCGGATCACGGGATCTTAGCACCCAGCGTGCGGGAGTATGAGGACACGGCGGCTTTGCAGGACGCTCTGGACGCGGGGGAGATAGATGCCCTTGTCCATTCCCTTACGGAGATACAGGAGGGACAGCGGGTGGTGGGAAGATTTGCTCCCATGCCCTTTTACTACATAACATACAGAGGAAACGATGATCTGATGAGGGAACTCAATCAGGGTATCGCGGATGTGAAGATGCACCGTCCGGAGTTGGAAAACGAACTGATGGTGAAATATTATGACAGCAGACTGGACCAGACGATCCTGCTCACCAACGAGGAGAAACAGTACATTGCCGCAAGGGGCAGGCTGACTGTGGGATATCTGGACGAGTACTACCCCTTTTCATATGAGAGCGAAGGAGAATACTGCGGTCTGACCAGACAGGTGCTGGAGGAGGTGTCCGTGAGCACGGGCATTTTCTTTGAGTATGTAAAACTGGAGGATATGGAGGAGGCCAAGGCGGCGCTTAAGGACGGCAGC
The DNA here is from genome assembly GCA_910577235.1 of uncultured Acetatifactor sp. Lineage (GTDB taxonomy): Bacteria > Bacillota > Clostridia > Lachnospirales > Lachnospiraceae > Acetatifactor. Next base: position 29,797 of record CAJTMX010000018.1, read on the forward strand.
ATAGATATTTTATGCTACTGTGGGGAATCTTCCAGAAATATAAAGGCTCAGGGACTGGCGGCCACAAAGGAGTATGCCCAGGTGCCCCAGGTCATTATCATGCGCAGGAATGACAAATCCGGCCTTATAGCCACTCTGGCGGTGGAGGAGAGCAATGCCGCCGGGGACGCGGTGCAAAGATTTACGGGTGAAAACACATTGTTGATGACATATTCGACACAGCTTGAAAGCCTGTACGCGGTGAAAGAAGGACAGGCCGACGCGGCCATTTGCGACGGATATCTGGCGGAATATCTTCTTGGATCGCAGCTGCGTTTCAACAATATGGAGATACAGAGTGTGCTGAGCGATGCCCACAGCATCTATATGGTGGTGACGGATTGCGAGGATTCCCCTCTTCTGGGTATCCTGAACAAGGAGCTGATAGAGGTCAGCGATAAGATGGTCAATGACTATATGCTTCAGGACAATTTTTACTCCAAGATGAGCATAGAAAACTTTATCAGCGACAACAGTATTCCCATCATACTGGCTCTGTCAGTCTGCGCGGCGGCGGTTATCCTGATACTGTTCTTCCTGCTGCGCAACAGTATGCGGGTGCAGAAACTGATGTATAAGGATACGGAATTCAATGTGTGGAATCTGCATTATCTGCGATACCGGGCAGCGAGGAAACTTGCCGTGGACAGAAACGCCAATTATGCCGTGGCGTACACGGATATCGGTGAGTTTAAGAGTTACAACGCGCTTTACGGCTGGAGCGCGGGACAGAGGGTATTGGAGCTGGTCATCGAGGCGCTGTCAAAGGAAGTGGACGGAAAAAAAGAGCTTTATGCCAGAAGCTATGGCAGTCATTTTGTACTCTTTGTAAAATACGAGGATAAGGACGCCTTAAGGAGACGTCTTCTGGACATAGCGGATCGGATTTCCGGGCGTATCCATGAGGAGACGGACAACCACATGTCTCTGGCCATGGGCGTGGGATGTCTGGAGAATGGGGACGGCGACCTGCGGCGTGCCCTGTCAGAGAGCATTCAGCTGGTGGATTCCCTGAAAAACAGCTACAGCAATACGGTGCAGATCTACGACGACAGACTGCGCAGCCAGCTGCGGGAGAACCATGCGCGGGAAAAACTGTTGGAGTCGGCGGATATAGACAGAGATTTTGTGGCATATTACCAGGCAAAGGTGGATATCCGCAATGAGTGTATCGTGGGGGCGGAGGCGCTGGTCCGCTTTAAGGACCCCACGGCCGAGGGGGCTATCCGGGCGCCGGGGTTCTTCGTGCCCTATTATGAGCGCACCGGCAGGATCAGGGATATTGATTTCTTTGTGATGGAGAGCGTGTGCAGGATGCTGCGAAGGCGGATGGACGCTGGACAAAGGGTGGTGCCCGTATCCTGCAATTTCTCCAGGGTTCATTTTACCAACGACGGATTTCCCGAGAGATTTGAGCAGGTGATGGATAAATACCGGATTCCCAGGGAATTGATCGAGGTGGAGATCACGGAGACTCTGGTGATGGAGGAAGTGCAGCAGCAAAAAGTCATGGAAGTGGTGGGCATCCTGCGGGAAAAGGGAGTGCGCTTGTCTATAGACGACTTCGGCTCAGGTTATTCCTCCCTGGGCGTGTTTGAGCAGATTCCCGCGTCCGTTATCAAGCTGGATCGCTCTTTCCTGCTCAATAACGAGAACCGTGTCAGGCAGGTACAGATCATGAAAAACATTGTAAACCTGGCAAGAGATTTAAACGTGCAGGTGGTCTGCGAAGGCGTGGAGACAAAGGACGATACGGAGCTAATGATGGAGATCGGAGCCTATGTGGCTCAAGGATACCGCTATTGCAGGCCGGTGCCGGAGCAGGTGTTTGAGGATATGCTGGAGTAGGGCCAAGGGGGATATGAGCGGCGCAAAAATAAAAGGGCAGATCAACAGGTTAGGGTGAGAGGTATGTGCGGGAGATATTATATCGACAGCGACGTGGAGAAGGAGATTTTCCGCGTTGTACAGGAGATTGATAGCAATATGAGACAGGAGCGGGTGGGAGACATTTATCCGTCACAGGCCGCCCCCGTGATCTACGGCAATGGGAATCGTCTGCGCGGAGGTCAGATGCAGTGGGGGCTGACCGGCAGGGACAGGAAACTGCTGATCAACGCAAGGGCGGAGACGGCGTTGGAACGTCCCACCTTTTCCGACAGTGTCAGACAGCGGCGCTGCGCCATACCGGCAAGACATTTTTATGAGTGGAACGGGGAGAGACAGAAAGTGACGTTTTGCCGTCCCGGAGGGAAAACACTGTTTATGGCGGGATTTTACAGGGAGCAGGGGGATGGTCTTCACTTTATCATATTGACCACAGCCGCCAATATTTCCGTGCGTCCGGTACATGAGCGCATGCCGTTGCTGCTGGAAGAGGAGGAGATCGGCCCTTGGGTGAGGGAAAACGCAGATGTGCAGGGCTTTTTGAATAAGTCCTGCCCTATTTTAGAACGCCGGCAGGACTATGAGCAGATGCGCCTGTTTTGAGCAAGGTCTTTTAATAGACAAAAAATGCCGGAATGTTCATATACACATTGGCATATTTGTATAGTTTTTTGTTGAATTTTACTGCATTATGTGTTAAAATTGACTTTAAACAAAATAAAAAATATTCTATAAGGTATAAATAATGACAACGAGGGGGTATGCAAATGAAACTGAAACAGAAATTGATCATGCTTGTACTGATCCCGGTGGTGATACTGGGACTTGGAGTAGGGATATTTGCCTTTATTCTGGCCAAAAACGCATTGGTGGATACGATCGAGGGTCAGCTGAAAGTTGCTTGTGAGGGATATAGTGATGACCTGTATGCTTTCAAAGACATGGACATCGATATCACGATATTTGACGGAGACACCAGGGCATACAGTTCCATAGAGGGAGTGGTGGGGACCAAGGCGTCCCAGGAGGTCATAGACACGACATTAAACGGCGGACAGACTTTTTTCAGTTCAGACGTGCTTGTGAACGGACAGCATTATTACGGATATTATGAGCCGACAGACGGCGGAATGCTTTTTGCGGGTAAGCCCCAGGCGGATGTGCGGGCGGTGCTCACCCAACTGTTATTGGCGATTCTGGGCATCTCCATAGTTATAATCATTCTGGTGACGATCGTGGCTTATGTCATCGTTGACAGGATGTCTAAGCTGATAGTCAATGTGAGTAAGACCATAAGTTATGTGGCAGACGGTGATCTGACCGGTGAAGTGCAGGATATGTCGGGACGAGACGAGATCGCGGCAATGAATAATTCCGTGAGCGCTATGGCGCGGAAACTGAAGTCCATGGTTACCGATATCTCCAGGGTCAGCCGGGACACTCAGAGTTCGGCGGATAATCTGAGGGATACGGCGGCCTCCACGCTGAGAGCCAGTGAGGAGATCGCCAAGGCTATCGAGGATGTGGCTCAGAACAATACCAGTCAGGCGGGAATCGTGGTGAGCATCACCAACGGGATCGGAGTCATGCAGCAGAAAACTTCGGATATTGCCGTCTGCGTGGGGGACATTGAGAACTGTTCTGTCAGTCTCACGGAGAATTGCGGTGATATGCGGGTAAAGATAGAGGCAACCCAGGAGACCAGCGAGCTGATGTCCCAGAGCGTGGTGGGTATCAAAGAAAAGATTGATGAGACCAACCGGGTTATCGCCAAGATGTCAGAGATACTGGCCAGCATTGAAGACATCGCATCCCAGACCAATCTACTCTCTCTAAATGCTTCCATTGAGGCGGCCAGAGCGGGAGAGATGGGCAAAGGATTTTCCGTTGTGGCGGACAGCATCCGTACTCTGTCGGAGAACACTGCCAAGGAGCTGGTGGGTATCAAAGACATTATCTCCAATATCACAGAGGATTTCAAAGAGTGTGCGGACAGCATTGACGTGGTGGTGCAGAACAATTCTAAGAGCATGAAGGGGATCGAAGAGGTCATTACATCCTTTAAGCAGGTTGACGAGGCTATCAAGAATACCTCCGCCCAGGTGGAGACCATAGGCAGAGCCGTGGCCGAGACTCAGGAGCAGATGAAAGGCATATCGGAGGAAGTTCTGGTGCTGGGAGACGTATCGGAGAGTAACGCCGCGGCCAGCCAGGAGGTGAATGCCTCCATCGAGGAGCTTACCGCACTGATGCACTCCGTGGACCAGAGTACGGTCACGCTGACTCAGGAGGCGGAGAGTTTGATGGACGAGTTGTCCATATTCAAACTGTGATCGGATACATATTTTATTCTTTAGGGCAAAGCCTGCCGGAAACTTATACCGGGCAGGCTTTGCCCTTTGACGTTTTCAGAAAATCTTAAAGATATTTTTATAAAAACTTCGGGATTTTGATGGGATGGTATGCTATTATATATGAGATAGAGTCTGTCCGCGGATAGCGGCGGAGCAGGACGGGAACGCAGTGGGAAGGGAGATTTTGTATGCGAAGACGAATTACAGCAGCGGTCATTATATTTCTGTGTATGGCCGGTCTGTTGACAGGCGTGATGAAAAGCGTGGCATACGCGGAAGAGGAGACTGTGAACAGCTCGCTCAGCGGCGAGGTATCCTTGCTTAGGCAGGACAGAGAAAACTATGTCATGCAGGTAACGGTAAAAAACGCGGGAGAGGATTTTTGCGGCACGGTCCAAGTGGTATTTCGGGCCAGCTACGGAATCGGCAACTGTGCCTACAATACGGAGATCACTCTCCCGGCACAGGGAGAGAAACAGTATACGATCGCGGTTCCCGAGAGGGCAGTGGATATAACCGCCGGAGAGGGAATACTGAACTTTCTGAATGAAAAGGGGCATCCGGTGCAGAGTATACCTATAAAGAATCTGATGCGCGGTTTCTCCTTTGGGATTTCCGTAGGTATATTATCTGATGAGTATTCCGGGCTTACCTATTTAGACGGAGGGGGAGAGTATATCTATGTTCAACATGACGGCTATCCTGTGAATCTGATTCAGCTGGACAAGAACAATCTGCGGGCGTATCTGGACGGATTATATTTTCTGGTCATCGACAGGTTCAATGTTTCGGCGCTTTCTTCGGAGGATATACAGGCTCTGCAACAGTGGGTGCAGGACGGGGGCTGGCTGATCATCGGAACCGGCGAATATGCCGGGCAGACTCTCTCCGGATTTGATGAAGATTTTCTTGAGCTGAATGTGCTGGGGATCTCCGAGCCTGGCGAGGACAATATTGCGGAAAACAACAGCAGGTATGGATATTATCAGTCTTATGTGGATGCGGAAGTGAATTTTACCCAGATGGCTATAGCAGAGTTGGATTACGCGTTGTCAAAAAGAGACTATTATGAGAGTTCAGAAAATCTTGCCGTTTATACAGCTATTGGTAAAGGGGCAGTGGGCGTCTATTTCTGTTCGCTGAGTGATCCGCAGCTGCAAAAGCTGGAGGACCGCACTGTGCGGTATATGTATGAGGAGCTCATGTACCAAGCCCGGAGTTACAATAACTATAGCAGTTATTCCAGCATGAACAGTGCGGGACAGAGGGCTCTGGCGTATATGGGAAACAGGGATTCCGGCGTGGATTTTTCCCTGCTGCGGCTGCTGATCGGTGCCTATGTGATCCTGGTGGGGCCGGTTTTATATCTGATTCTGCGGAAATGTAAGAGGAGAGAGTGGTATTGGGTGGGGGCACCGGCTCTTGGTCTACTGTTCATTCTGGGAGTATTTCTGTTGGGGCAGAATGCCCGGGTCAATGAGGCGAGAGTATACGCCGTTACGGCCCAAAAAGCGGATGAGGACTGGAAGGATACTTATTTCCTTGCATATCATTCGGGGATAAAGCCGTGGAATCTGCTGATGGGGGACGATTATGAGATAGCCGGTCCGGGCTGGAACGGATATGAAGGCAAATACTATTCGGATGCCTTGGATTATTTCTACACGGTAGACTATGACAGCGAGGGCCTGCGCGTGGGGGCAAAGCCCCAAAAGAATTTTGAGAGTGGGTTTTTCTATGCGGGCGGCCATACGGAGAGCAGAGGAGCGATTACCGGCGGACATATCAAGGAGTATTCCGACTTGAGCGGAAATATTGTCGGGACCGTCACCAATGGAACCGACTGCGATCTGCGCTATATGGCTGTCTGGAGGGGACAGGATCTCATGATCTTTGAAAATGTGAAGGCGGGAGAGACTTTGGATATGCAGCAGGCGGAGCAGGAGGGCAGATGTGTGTACCGGAGCGGAAATATTGAAGATATAGGGGATATGCTGCTGTACAGCGGCATTGCCATACCGTTTTACAGAGCTACTGCGCCCAATGACCAACGCTATGATGAGGAGGAGATGTCTGCTCTTCTCATCGGTCTGGGAATCGCCAAAGAATCATCGCCGGACGAAGAGAAATACGCCGTGATCGCGGGACTCATAGAACAGTGCGACCGGGTCACGGAGGGCAAGTGTAAGGAGACTTCTTACGAGTGCCTGTACGGATATGCGGAGACGGAGGTGTAACGGGATGCTGCAGATCGATCATTTATATAAAAGCTATGGCAAATTTCAGGCGGTGAGCAATTTAACGCTCCATATCCCCCCCGGAGATCTATTCGGTTTCGTGGGGCCTAACGGCGCGGGCAAGACCACCACGATCCGTATGGTGTGCGGACTGATGCTGCCCGATGGAGGAAATATCATCATCAATGGGATGAATGCGCTGACCCAGCAAAAAGAGATCAAAAAGCAGATTGGATACGTGCCGGATTTCTTTGGGGTGTATGACAATCTGAAGGTCCGGGAATATATGGATTTTTACGGTTCCATGTATCGCATGAACTCCAATGAGATCGAGAGGATAGCGGACGATCTTCTGGAGCTGGTGAATCTGTCCGACAAAAAGGAGGCCTTTGTGGATACCCTTTCCAGAGGTATGAAACAGCGGCTGTGCGTGGCCAGGGCATTGATCCATAATCCGGCGCTGCTGATCCTGGACGAGCCCAACTCCGGTCTGGACCCCAGGGCCAGGGTGGAGATGAAGGAGCTGCTACAGAACTTAAGGAGCATGGGTAAGACCATTGTGATCAGTTCCCATATTCTCTCGGAGCTGTCTGAGATGTGCAACAGTATCGGCATCATGGATCACGGCAATCTGGTGACGGCGGGCCGTATTGAGGATGTGATGGAAGGGGTATTCGGTAACAATCAGCTGATCATCACACTGGAGGAGGGGCGTGATACGGCAACGCGCATTGTCAACGAGCATGCCGGTGTGAGAGTGGACTCCGTGGGAGAGCATGAGATAAAGCTGTCTCATAACATGACCAAACAGGAGATTGCGAAAATGATAGGGACCATGATTGCGGAAGGCGTGGTGGTGACGGGTTTCCATAAGCAGGAGGGAGATCTGGAGACATTGTTTATGCGCGTGACTGAAAACTGACAGGAGGATGTGGAAAATGTATTTAAACCCGATCGTTAAAAAAGATATAAAGGTGCAGTCGCGCAGTATGAAAATATGCTGGGGAGTATTTGCCTATGAATTGATACTGGCTTTAGTCTTTTTTCTGGCAATGAGCGTTATTCAGAGCAGCAGCCGATACTCCGCCAGCAATATTTACAGCGCCATTGTCTGGCTCTATCCGACTCTGGCCGTGACTCAGCTGATCATTCTGGGAATGGTGGTGCCGATCAGGACAGCCTCCTCCATATCGGGAGAGAAAGAGCGTCAGACCTTTGATATAATGATGACTACCAGCATGTCTCCATTTTCGGTTGTTATGGGAAAAGTGATGACGGCGGTGGTGCAGAGCATGTTCTTTGTCGTGGCCAGTATGCCGGTGATGGCGCTCCCCTTTATCATCGGCGGCATGTCCTGGGCGTATCTGTTTTGGTTTTTGGCTATTGCGCTGTTGGTGGCTTTTTTCTCGGCCAGCATCGGAATCCTGTGTTCTTCCCTGTGCAGGAAGAGCATCGGCGCAGTGATCATGTCCTATGTTTTTTATCTGCTGTTTTTTCTGGGAACCGCGATACCGCCCGTTGTGTACGGCGTTGTGAGGGAAAATATGCGCTACAATCTGCCGAGTGTGCCGAGGGCATACGATATGTACGGCCCCAACGCCTTTCTGTCTCTGTTGCTCAATCCGGCGGTGTACCTGACAGAGTATTTTGTCCGTATCATGGCGGATGACTCGGTGGTGGACAGTCTGGCGGGCAATATGACGGGCATAACGTCGGGCATAACGTCGCCCAGAGGCCCCATTGTGCTGGCATCATCGGGAAACAGGTGGATGATCTTATCAACGATTTTGTTCATAGGGGTGTCCCTGCTGTTTTTGTGGATCGCGTCAAAACGGATCAATCCCATTAAAGGGCGGAGGAAAAAGAGGTAAATATGGATGTCAAAAAGGTTCTGAGAGAACTGATCCGAAAGTGCAGAAACAGAATGAATCTGGCCAGGGCTATCGACTGTGGAGTCCTGTTTGCGGCGGCAGGGGGCGTGATGGGTATATTGTGTGAACTGTCGTCTCTGATATGGCCATTTTATCATGCCCATCTGGCTGCGGGCCTGTGCTTTGCGGCAGGGCTGGCGGTGGGGATCGTCTATGCCGTATTCCGGCGGGCGGATATGAGCCAGGCAGCCAGACGGTTGGACTCCTTTGGGCTAGAGGAGCGGATGATCACCGCCTATGAGTGGATGGACAGAGACGGTGACGAGGGATCTGTCTTTGCCCAGCGGCAGAGACAGGACGCTCTGGCCTGTTATGAGCGGCAGCGGGATAGGATCAGGATACCTCTTTGGCCGGATAAAAGACATATTCTGGCGCTGTGTTTGTCGGCAGTGCTGACGGTGATCCTGGGCATCCTGCCCTCTCCGGTCCGGGATCAGGCTGCGATCCGCCATCAGGTTCAGGAACAGATCAAAGAAGAAATAAAAGAGCTGGAGGAGCTTGTGGACGCTCTGGAGGGCGTGGATATGGACAGCCTGACCGATGAACAGAGGGCGCGGCTGCAGGAGCTGGCGGAAACTATGCGGCGCTCAGGGGAGGAGTTGGCAGCGGCGGAGAGCTGGGAAAGTCTGGGCCTGGCCATGGAGAGACTTGACTATAAGTATGGACAGGCGCAGCAGAGCCTGGAACAGCTGGCAGCCCAGATGGTCAATCCGGAGGCGGCGGGAGTGGCCACCGCTCAGGCGCTGGCCCGGGCGGCAAATCCGGACGGCGGGGGGCAGGTTCCCGCACAGGCCGCCGTATCGCCGGGACAGACGGGCAACGGCACTCCCGGTACGGGAGAGGGCGGCAGTCCGGGGCAGCAGGGCAGCGGTTCGGGAAACGACAGCGGTGACGGATCGGGCCAGGGAGACGGCAGCGGTGACGGATCGGGCCAGGGAGACGGCAATGGAGACGGATCGGGCCAGGGAGACGGCAATGGAGACGGATCGGGCCAGGGAGACGGCAATGGAGACGGATCGGGCCAGGGAGACGGCAATGGAGACGGATCGGGCCAGGGAGACGGCAATGGAGACGGATCGGGCCAGGGAGACGGCAGTGGAGACGGATCGGGTCAGGGCAACGGCAGCGGTAACGGTCAGGGCTTAGGCAACGGTCGGGGAACCGGCAGCAGTAACGCCGTTCATGACTATGTCAGCATCCCCAATGGGGTTGCTGACGATCCGTCTCTGACCGGAAACAAATACGGCGATGAAAACTCGGAATATTTTCGCCAGCAGAACGGTCTTGCATGGGAGGGAGAACATGTGGACTACAATTCCGTGATCGGCCAGTACACGGACAGCGCGTATGAGGGGATCGTAAACGGTCGGTATCCCGCGGGCATGGAATCGGTGATACGGGACTATTTTGAGAATCTGAACAAGTAAATGCCGCATATTTGCCCATGGGAAATATGTAGACCAGGGATTGCGGCGAACAACCAACAAGGAGAATGTGATGCCAGAGATTGAGATTTATCAACAGAAGATCATGGAATGCGAACAGGAGATCGGTAAGGGGATCATCGGACAGAGAGATATTATCCGTCAGGTCATGCTGGTGATGTTATCCGGCGGAAATGTACTCTTGGAAGGTATGCCGGGGCTGGGCAAGACTATGCTGGTGCGCACCATCGGGCAGGTGTTTAAGCTGTCCTTCAAGCGTATACAGTTTACGCCGGATCTGATGCCCAGCGATGTGACCGGAACCAATATCATGGTAAAAGAGGAGGGGAACAGCAGTTTCCGCTTTGAGAGGGGACCTGTCTTTACCAATCTTGTGCTGGCGGATGAGATCAACCGGGCCACGCCCAAGACCCAGTCCGCCCTGCTGGAGGCCATGCAGGAACACACGGTGACGGTGGGCAATGAGAGCCATTATTTGGAGGAACCCTTTATGGTGCTGGCAACCCAGAACCCCATTGAGCAGGAGGGAACCTATCCGCTGCCGGAGGCACAGCTGGACCGTTTCATGTTCAAGGTGCTGGTGAAGTTTCCCGGCAAGGAGGAGCTACGGGGTATAGTGGGACTCACGGAAGGGCAAAAACCTCCCCAGATCCGCAGTCTGCTTAAGGGAGAGGAGCTTTTGGAGGCAAGGAATCTCATATCCCAGATCCCCATCGCGGACGCGGTTATGAATTATATTCTGGAGCTGGTCATGGCAACCCATGAACCGCATCCCCATATCCGGGAGGGGGCAAGTCCCAGAGCCGCTCAGGCGCTGATCCGTGCCTCCAGAGCCAGGGCTTTTATGGAGGGGCGGCTGAATGTATCCTTTGAGGACGTACAAAGTGTAGCTTATCCGGTGCTGCGTCATCGGATGATACTGAGTTTTGACGCCATATCTGAGGGGATCACGGAGGATGCGGTGATCCGGCAGATCATTGACGCCAGGGAAAAGAGTATGTATGCTTGACAGGAACTTTTTTGATACGCTGCAGCGGCTCAGGCTGCGAATGTGGCACAAGAGCAGTCTGAACATGTCGGGTAACCGGAAATCCATGCATAAGGGGATGTCGGCGGAGTTCTCAGACTTTCGGGAATATATGCCGGGAGACGATCTGCGCCGTATGGACTGGAATGTATACGCCAGGCTGGACAAGCTGTATATCCGGGAGTATATGGAGGAGAAGGAGGCTGTGGTGTCAGTACTTATTGACACCAGCGCGTCCATGGATTACGGAGCCGAGAGCAAGGCGGAGCTGGCCAGGGATCTGGCGGCGGTGGTATCCTATCTGGCTTTGAGCAATATGGACAGACTGCGTCTCTATGATATAAAGGATTTGAGCCGTGGGCTGGTGGTCGGCGGGGGGCGCAGCGCTTTTCCCAGGGTGCTGCACTGGCTGGAGCGGCTGGATTTTTCAGGCCAGGCGGATATGCTGGGAGCTGCCAGAAAACTGCGGCCCCGGGGGCCGGGGGTTACGGTGCTGATCAGCGATTTTCTCCAGGAGGGAATGCTGGACGAGACGGCGGCGGACTATGAGAAACTGCTACAGTATCTTCAGTATTGCAGGCAGCGTCCGGTGGTGCTGCACACCATGGCTTCGGAGGAGTTGCGCGTCTCGTTGGAGGGGGCCCTCAATCTGATCGATGCGGAGAGCCGTTCCCAGCTGCGTCTCACGGTGGACGCCAAAGCCATAGACTGTTATGAGCGGGAGCTGGAACGTTTGACGGACAGGATGAAAAAGGGCTGTGCCAAGGGCCGGGGTACCTATGTACTCTGCGACACGGGAAGGGACAGGAACCGGTTGGTGTTCCAGGATTTAAAGGTGATATATGATATTTGAGAGTTTATGGCCGCTTGCGCTGCTGCTGGCAGTGCCGGTGGTGATCATTTTCTATTTGCTAAAGCCCAGGGGGAAGGACTACAGGATATCCTCCACATTGTTGTGGGACAAAATGTTTAAGAACCAGCAGGCCAAGACTTTTTTGGAGAAATTCATTCACAATATATTGATGTATCTCCAGATATTGATGGTATTGCTGTTGGTGCTTGCGCTGATGTCGCCCTATATCCACAGACCGGGAACCGGAAGAGGGAATGTGATCCTGCTCTTAGATACCAGCGGCAGTATGCAGCATGATACAGGAGAGGGCAGAACGCGCATAGAGGAGGCGGTGGAGCAGGCCAAGGGTCTGATCGCGTCCTCGGAAGGGTCTGCATTTTCTGTGATCACCAGCGACTGCATGGGAACCGACCTGCTGGCGGTGGGTGTAAAAGACAGGCAGAACCTGTATGATGTGCTGGAACAGGTGGAGTGCTGTGACGGCCCCCAGGATCTGCGGGGGGCTGAGAGCGTTGTGGAAACTCTGCGCACTGCCGGGACGGAGAGCGGAGAGCAGACGGCTCCGGCGGAGGTGATCGTGTTCACCGACGGTAACGGCGCGGAGGAGGCGATGGGGTTTGTCTCCTATTTTGACGCCCAGATAATGGTGATGGGGGGCGCAGTGAGCAATATCTCCAACAATTTCCTGACTTATTCGATAAACACGGATTCTATTAATCCGGAAAGCCCCATAAATCCGGAAAGTCCAGAGAGCCCCGATCGTTCCGGGACTACAGAAACTGCGGCGAATGGGGAGGAGGATTCCGTCTCTGAGAAGAAAGTCTCCATAGTCTGCGCCTCCAGTCTCACCAACTACAGTGAGGAGGAGGCCTCTCTGGAGATCAGTCTGTATGACGGGAATAAGCTGCGGGAGATCCGGCAAGTGACTTTAGCGGCGGGAGAGACAAAGCTGGTCTTTTTCACATCGTTTGCCTGGGAGGGACAACCGCTGCGCAGTGAGATCGGTTCGGTGCGTTTCGGGGAAAATGAATCCGGTCAGGTGTGGGATTCGCTGGCCCAGGACAATGTGGCCTACGCGGTGGCGGCCCAGAGCGCCCGGGTGCAGGCGGTGATGATCGGGGAGGGCAATACCTATATCGAGAAGGCATATCAGGCGGCCACAGGTCTGAGTCTGACCAGAGTGAGCAGTGAGGCGGCCCTGTCGGAGGAAAACCGGGAGGTGCGCGTCTATGATGCCGGTGTTTCCACAGGCGGCCGCACGGATGTCAGCAAGATAGTGTTTGCGGATGAGGAAAATGCCACGGATACAGTGGAGCGGGTCATGCTTTCCGCCACAAACTGCGATCTGACCGCAGGTATATCCTCTTTTTCCGTGGGTGTCAATGAAACCAGGGTATATGATGTGCCTCCGTGGGGCGTGGGTTTTTTGTGGGCCGGGGAGCAGTGCGCAGGCTATTACGGGGAACATGACGGCGTGAAAACGGTGGTGGTGGGCTTTGATATCCGGGAGTCCGATTTCCCGCTGAAGGCGGAGTTTCCGATCTTTATATCCAACGCCGTTCATTATCTGGGGGATACTTCTCTGTTGGCAGACAATGTCTATATGGCGGGAGAACAGGTGATCTTTCATCCTCAGGCGGATTTTGACGTGACCACGCTGACAGCCCCAACCCATAAGGCAGGGTTGTATGAGGTGGGGGCCGGTGATATATGGGAGCGGTATGTGGTGCGTTTCGACACAGGCAGCCAGTCCGACGGACGTCTGACGGCTGAGGGAACCGTGGGGCGGGATACCTATAGCGATCGGACGGTAAAAAGACAGCTGCGCAGCGTTTTGCTGGCGGTATTGCTGTTATTGATGGGGCTGGAATGGTTTCTGTATCGGCGCCAGACCCGGAGCCGCAGCAAATTCTATCTGGCAGTGCGTCTGGCAGGGGTGACAGTGTTGATCCTGGCTCTGTGCGGCCTGTCTGTTAACAGGCGCAGCGGAACCAATACCACGGTCTTTCTGTTGGACATCTCCGACAGCAATGGGCAGAATCTCGCGGCCATGGAGGAGTATCTGCACGCCACACTGGAGGATATGCCCCGGGAGAATCAGTACGGTATCGTCACTTTTGGCAAAAATTCCCTGGTGGATCAGTTTTTGATCGGGGAGGATCGTTTTTCGGGGATCATGTCCATGCCGGACAAGACGGCCACAAACTTTGAGGAGGCAGTCTCCAGAGCGCTGGCTATGATTCCGGCTCAGGGCGCGGGAAGGCTGGTCATACTCACCGATGGCAGAGAGACCCGGGGCGAGCTGACCAATACGGCCTCGGCGCTGACAGCCGGACAGGTGGAAGTACTGGCCTTACTGTATGAACCGGAACAGGGACAGGACGCCTATGTGGAGGAAGTAAAACTTCCCGGCTATCTGTATCAGGGGGACTCCTATTCCATGACCGTGACGGTGCAGAGCAATTATGACACGGATGCCCAGCTACAGATCTGGATGGGCAGTATGCAGACGGCGGCCTACGAGATCCATCTGAACCGGGGAACCAACCGTTTTCAGTTCCGGCAGGAAGTCACCGGGGAAAATGTGGAAAGCTTTGAAGTCAGAGTGGCGGCGCCCGGGGACACCTGCGAAGAGAACGACAGTTATCATGCCTATGCGGCGGTGGATTCGGTACCCAAAGTATTGGTGGTATCCGGTATAGGGGAGGACAGCAGCGAGTACGAAAAGCTGCTTTACAGCGCCAACTGTGATTATAGCGTGGTATCCGCGTTCAACGCGCCGAAAACTTTGGACGCCATGCTGGAATACAAGAGTATAGTGCTGGAAAATGTGTATTTGTGGGATCTGCCGGAAGGTTTTTTGGACAACATCGAAACCTATGTTAAGGATTACGGGTGCGGTCTGGTCTGTTGCGGCGGAGACCAGAGTTACGCGCTGGGAGGTTACCGGGAGAGTGTACTGGAAACCCTGCTTCCGGTGGATATGGAGCTGCGGGGCGTGGACGAGATTCCCCATATGGCTATGATCATGGTGATAGACCATTCCGGTAGTATGGGAGTGAGTACAGGAACTGGAGCTACCAGCCTGGATCTGGCGGTCACAGCGGCGCAGACGGCGGTAGACCAGCTGCGCGGCAGCGATTATGTGGGTGTGCTCACCTTTGACCATACCTTTAGCTGGGTGGTGGAACCGACACTGGCAGAGGATAAGGAGGAGATCAAAGAGCGGATTGCAACCATACCCGAGGGTGGCGGTACATCCATTCAGCCAGCGCTGTGGGAGGCTCTGGACAAAGTGGCGCAGTGCGATGTGCCCATCCGCCATGTGGTTCTGCTGACGGACGGACAGGGGGAGAGCACGGACTATAAGCGGCTTACCTCCTCCTATGTAAGCGGAGGCGTGACCCTTTCCACCGTGGCGGTGGGGGACGGATCGGATGCAAAGCTGCTTGAACAGATAGCCCTGACCTGCGGGGGACGTTACTACTATTCCGACATTGCCACGGATATTCCCAAGATATTTGCCCAGGAGGTATTTCTCAGCGGGGACACCTATTTACAGAACGGGGAGTTTGCTCTGACGGTGGGCACAGGAGAGATCACAAACGGGTTGTTTGAAGACGGGTGGCCCATTCTCTACGGTTATGTCAGCGCGACGCCGAAAAATGCGTCCCATGTGCTGATCGCCTCGGAAAAGGACGATCCCGTGCTGACGGTGATGCAGTATGGTTTGGGTCATACGGTGGCATGGAACACAGATGTGAAAAATCAGTGGACTGCCGGATTCGCAGGCGAAAACGACTATGTGCAGCTCTGGAAACGCATTATCGACTACAGCGCAGGCAATGCGGGAGTGGGTGAAGATTCCGTGGATGTGATGACTGCGGGAGGTTATACCAATATATCTTACCGTGCTCTTGACTACGATGAGGGAACTCAGGTGGAGGCGGTGTATACCGATCCGGAGGGAAACACCAGAACCCAGAGTCTGCAGGCTACGGCGCCGGGCAGTTATGAGACAAAGCTGGACACGGATATGAAGGGGATATACAATCTGAGCATACGGCGCATGGACGGAGAGAATGTTACCAATGCCGTGACTACCGCAGCAGCAGTACAGTACTCGGAGGAATATAAATTTGATATCGGAAACAATGGTTTTAAGACCTTTGTGGAGCGCTATGGAAGGATTCTGGAGCCGGAGGAAAATATCTGGAAACAGAGAAACAGCGCCGTGCGGCAGAGGTATGATCTGACACCATGGCTGATCCTGCTGGCGATTCTGTGGTTTGTTATGGATATTGCGTTTCGCCGTTTCTGTTTCCGCCCTCAGGATACGAGATTGTATCGACATATTGCGGAGCATGTGGCCGGAAAGAAGAGAGGGTCAGACACCAAAAAGGGGCTGTCAGAGGAAAAGGAGCAGATTCTTTCAGAACCGGAGAAACCGACAAGTGCAGAGGGTGCAGATGAAAAGAGCCGAAAGCGTTCAGAGAAAGCGGCGGCAAAACAGCCGCCTCAGACTCTGGACACATCAGCCTTGCTCAAGAAGAGAGATCAAAGGAATCAGTGAGCGCTATCCCTGTATAAATTTGCGTATAGTCTTCTCTGCCGCCTGAGGGTTCAGTTTCAGAATGCGGTCATGTATTTTTTGGTAAGCATCTTGGGAGGAAATATCCGCAGACAGGTCATCTTCCCAGAAATCTTCGACAGTGCAGAAGACGGTACTGCTCCAACCGTATTCTTCGCCATATTTGTTCTTTTTCTGCATCTGGCCGCACATGGTGAGGAACAGATTTCTCTGTAGATTCACAAGGGTGCGTTCAAAACGGGACGCGTCCTCTTTGCCTATGCCGCAGATGCTTTTGATCTCGTGGAGGGCCATTTTGCCGCCTGCGCTGACTGCCTCATAGATATTTCTTTCCAGCTGACTGGCTTTCCCCTCATCGAACCATTCGTCAAAGACCATACCCTGTCTGCGCACAGCCAGAAAGAGAGGATACCACTCTCTGGTGATATAACCGCTGGTGCCGAAAAATACTTTGCCGTAAGCGATATCGTCCCGCTCTTTCAGCACCCGCATCCGCCATTCCCAGGGGTCAGTCTCCGGATCTCCGGTATGCCAAACGATGGGAGATTGGGGGGGCGCTGAGTTCCAGCCAAAGGGTATGACCGCATAGATACCTCTGTCGTTGCCTCCCCCCATGGAAAAGCCGCTTTTTAATAGTTCCTCGCAAAAATCCGAAAAATTGTTTACCATGATCGCTGTTTTATCCTTCCTATTTGTAGTTTCGCATATGTCCTGCCGGTATATTTTTTTGCAGAGATATTACCCACCGCTTTACTGTCTGGAGATTATCCGGGTAATGTCCGGCCATATGCCGTTGACATAAATATATTACCAGACTAAACAAGACAACATTATGTCCTGTTTAGTCTGGTAATATTGTCAAACTCAAAGTTTGATTCCCATGCACAGCAACAAAATATTTTTCAGAATCCAATTTATTCCCAGAATGACTAAGGCGGCATAGAGATACCAGTTGTGAAAACGCATGCCATGGAAATAGCGATAATGAGTAAGCCGCGCAAATACATGAGACAACATGAAACCACAGTAGAGCATAGCGAAGTAGAGCACCAGCGGGTGGTACCACAGGGATTGTAAAAAGCGGCCGTGGAGCAGACTGATAAACGCTCTGGTACCTCCGCAGCCCGGGCAGTAGAATCCCAAATATCTGTATGCCACACAGGGGGGCAAGGAAATATATGGCAGGAGTACATAATAAAACAGTACCCCTGCCACAAGGCTTACTCCTAAAAAAACGCATCCCAGACGAAATAAATTATCCTCTAATGTACGTTCTCTTTTCATGGAGTTACATGTAGGAAGAAACGTCAATACCGGATGCTGCCAGCCAGCCTAAGATGGCAACGCTGCCGATGATCCAGATCAAGGCAAATACGATACCGATGATAGAACATACCATACCGGCAGTAGCCAGACCGCTCTTCTGTTTCTTCTTGGACATAACGGAGCAAACGATGCCGCCGATGCCCAGAGCAATACCCAGATAGGTTACACAACATCCCAGCAGGATAGAGGCGATACCCAGAACCAGAGAAACGATGGCAAGTGCATCGGTTTTCTGAGGTCCCTGAGAGTTGGGCTGCTCATAAGAGTTGTTTTGGAAATTTTGACTGTCCATTTCTAAGTCCTCCTCATAAATGAATAATTAGTGTTCGTGCTTTACACGTCACTCTGTAACGGTATGCCATTACCGTCTGTATTTATTTTACCAACCAGGATCAGGATACCTTCCACAAAACCCCAGATGGCTGTGGCCATAACAAAAAAGATACCGACAAAAACGCAGCAGAGCACATAACCTACTATAGTGAGTACCAGCTGAATGATTGCCTTTTGGGTATATCCCAGATAGAAATTATGTACGCCGAACTGTCCCAGAAAGATTCCCAGCAGACCTGCGGCAAGCTTGGATTTGGCGTTTGCAGGCGGCTGCGTATAACAGGGGACGCCGCAGTTTAAACATACGGCGGTCTCGGGTGTCACGGGTTTGCCACAATTGTGGCAGTAGTTGGTCCCCAGCCCCTTGCCTGCGCCGCATTTCACACACAGTACGGCCTCGTCGGAAACATAAGGTTCCCCACAATTTTTGCAATAATACATTTTATACCTCCTGCATATCGCTTAAATTTTGAATCAATCTCTTCCGTAAAAGGAGCGCATCATGAAACCTCATGAAATGCGCTCCACGTCGTTGCTTTGGTAAATAAATTATTACTTTATGATCTTGATAGCGCCGATCAGAGGAATCTCTTTCTCTTCTTCCTTGATAGCAGCGACCAGACCAATCACCCAGCATACAAACAGGAAGATGTTGACAAGCCAGAAGATAATGCCGATAAAGGGAATCTGTGTCAGTGCCGAGCAGATCAACATGCCGCCATCCACGATCAATGCCTGATTCAAGTGGAATTTAGCCCCCTCTTTGTCACCTGCCAGAAAAGCGATCAGCCAACCGATTATAGAAATGTATGCTATAATGCCGGTTACTTTCTTATCCATAACGAAGACCTCCTATGTATTTATTGTAACACTCATTATAATAGAAAAAATTTGTTAATGCAATACATTTTTAAAAATTAATTGGATTCGCCAGTATTTTCTCCCCGCAGCGCCGCAAGGATCATCTGCACACGCCTGCAGGCTCGGGAATAATTCTCCAGGGCGTATTCTTCCATTGCCTGATTGTATTCCTCGTCATAGGCTTTGTGATAGGAGGAAACAGCCTCGGTCATGTACCGGCCCGCCTCGCCAGCTATACTCTCCAGGTAATCATAATCCTCCGGAAAATCTATGTTGGAGAATTTCATGAACGCCACTTCCAGCTCGTCCAGACAGGAGAGCAGATCCGAGGTGGCATAGCGGATACTGTTTTCTTCGGCCTCCACCTGGATGGAGTCGATCCTGGCACCGATATCGGCGGCGCTTTCGCAGAATTCATTGATCTCGTTGTCGAATTTGGCCTGTATCGGGTTCGCGCCGCAGCCTGTCAGCAGAAACAGGCAGAACGCGGTCAAAAAAAGCATTTTTTTCACAGGGTATCACCTCCCAAAGATCTGTGGGCCGTACTATGGGGTGACGGCTCACGCATAATTAACTTTATCATAAATTGCGGGAACCGACAACCGCTTGTAATATAATGTTTGCTGAGCTAACCGAACGCCATTGTGTAAATAATAGGTAAACAATAGATAAAAATGTAAAATTATTGTTTACATACAGAAAAACATAGAATATAATGAGGGTAGGGAAAACAGGGAAGGGGAGTAAGAAAAGTAAAAAACGGGGGAATGCAATATGATTGGGCAATACCGCAGGATCTGGAATATTATGGCTGAGATCATAGCAGCCTTATTTTGTGCAGGGTATGATGATACAAGAAAAGTTGATTCTTATTTGAGCTGCTCAATACAAACGCGCCGTAAAATGCTATGTAAGGTAGAGCGGCTATTGGGTGAAAAAGGGGTTTTGGAGGGAGTTGATGACAGTTTTTTGGATCGGCTGATTCAGCAGAGAGAAAAGTATGATGAAAATGAACTTTTACTGGAAACGTTAATTTATCTTGACAGTAAAATGAAATTGGAATCAAGGCAGTTTATGAAATATCCCAGCGATGAAGTGAGCGATATGATACGGTTGAACGGGAATGAGGAGCAGACAGGAATTGTCATTTTACCAAAACTGACATGTAATTGGAGCAGAAGAAGGACTTGCAATAGGATAAAGGAGAAATCTCTGGCAGATGGTATCAATAAAGTCTTGAAAAATTACTATTGCGTTCAAAAGAGCAAATTGAGACAATATCGTGTGCAACATCACATTGTCAGCGATATGAACCGATTTGGAAACAATTTGGAGTATATCCGTATTGCAGTCAGCCCTATTACGGACAGAGATATTCTTAAGTTTGAGCGATATGAGCGGGAGGGAAAGTCCAGGATCGGGATAACAGGTGTGGATATTCAGGGAGATGGAGATGGTTGTGATTTGGAGCGGCGAATGAAAAATATCATAGCGGCGGCCGAAGAACATAAAGCGAACATATTGATCTTTCCTGAGATGCTCGGACATAAAGAAGTATTGAATAAGTGTCTATATGAATTGGCGGTACGATCTGTGGAAGATATGGATGGAAGAGTAGAGATGGTACTGTTGCCTTCTTTATGGGATGCTAAAGATTGTGCTGGAAAATCCCCTTGGAAACAAGGTGAAAATACAAATAATTTGTTTGTTGTATATGGAAGCAATGGATTATTAAAGGAGAAACCTGAGCCCTCATGGATTCAACAGAAGAACACCCCCTATACGGAGGAGAGAGAAGAGGCGGATATTCAAGTCGGCGAAGTGGAAGACATCATTTCAGATAATATCATTCATGTACTGCATATAGATGGAATAGGCCGTATTACTTTTCCCATATGTGCGGACTTGTTAAATCCGCAATATCGTCAGATTTTGATTCAGCAATTAGGATCTACATTGATTCTTTGTCCTTCCTTCTCAAAGGGGTCAAATGATTTTATTCATGCCCTAGGGCAGGGCGATACATATGGATGTCATATAGTATGGTGTAATTCCTGTGTTTCTGCACATTTACATGGCGAAGAGAAATACAGGATGGAATTAAAGAAAAATGTCTGCTGTGCGGGCATAGCAGGACAAAACCATGGATACAAAACAATCAACCCTCAAATAAATTGTGACGGAGTGTGCGCCAGAAATAGTTGTCTATTTTATATTGATATACCATTAAATGGGAACACAGGGGATAAAAGGCAACTTATGTGGACACATATAATAGCATAAAGGATTATGGAGGTGTAGATATGAAGGGATTAAACCAATTATTAGAGAAGATTGATCACGAATTATTCACCGCAATCATAAGCCGTCAAGCCGAGTCGGTATATGCGGAAACCAGGCGGATTTGGGAAGAGATGTCAAGGGCATACTCTCTGTATGAAAATGCCGAACTGGAGAGAGTAATCAAAAAAAACAGACAGTTTATACAGGCTTTTCGCGATTCGTTGGAACCGGATGAATCGGTAATGTACTATATGGGAATGCTGGGTGGATTTACCGAATGCTTTAGTAATATGTTTTCTGAAAGAGGACAAAGGGATAAATTCAATGCAAGTCCGGCCAAGAGTCAGTACTATAATAAAATTATCAGTATATTGTCCCAAAAAGAGCATGTACAACACAAGGATTTGGCGGCGGAATTAGGAATACAAACCAGTTCATTAACCAGAATTATGAAGGCGGTCGAAGAGGAAGAACAACCCTATATTGTAGCGTCTACTATTGGGAAATATAAATATTATTGTCTGACAGAGGCAGGGAAGAAATATTATGCGCAATTTATAAATCGGGAGCGATGGAAAAGGACAGAAGACGCAATAGAGGAATTACTTACTGTTACGAAGAAACGTCTGGATACAAATCAGGGCAGTATATTAATAGAGTATGCCGAAAAATGTTATTCACATGATTATGTTATAACAAAAAAGATGCAATCATTGGAGAACAGCATAAAAAAAAGCAGAAAACACATTATGCAGGATGATCTGACGCTCTTGAATTTTGAAAAAATCGAAACAGATGGGACGATTTTTCACCCTACCTATAATATTTCCAGCGATGTAATGCATCAGGCTGTCGCCAGATTATGTGAAGAGGAAGAAGAACATAGACCTTTTTTGAAAAGAGACATGATTGCGATCTGAATTAATATTGAATAGAGGTAGAACTAATGGAAGATTATAAAAAAGTGATTTCCGATATATTTATGGAGGAAAAGTCTAACGAATATATAATATGTAAAAAGTGTTATCCGGTTTTGCAGGAGTGGGATTCTGGGGAAATATTTGAGCATTTTTTTCAATTGATGGAAGAATATATTTTAAGAAACGATGTACAGCTACAGGAAGAGGAAAAAACAAAAATTTTGGACGTAAAGAAGAAATATAATAAATTTTTGGACGGTATTCTTGAAACGCTGATAAAAGATGATGTAGATAAGGATACTTTTTATGAGAAATTATGGAATTCCATTAAAAATATGCCGTTATGTGATGACGAAACAGAAAAGGCAGGGATTCTGTATATTTTATGCAGAAATGACCTGATTCCTTATTATACAGATGGAGAAACAAAAGAAATTGAAAAAGCGGATCTGTGGGATCTGGTCGAAAAGAATACAAAAGACATAATTGCGGCAAGGAGTATTGTCAAGCAATATTCGATAGCTAAGGAAGGAAATGTAAACGCTCAGATCAAGGATGGAATCAAGTATGCGTCTATGCTTCTGAATCTTTTAGAGCAATGTGAAGACGATAAAGATAAAATAGTAATCATGTCTTACATTATCAGGTTTATAGAGACAAATTCCATGGACACAGTAAAAAAGATGTTGATAAAAAAAATAAGTGAAAACCATTAACTCCGGAAACACATAAAAAATTTCCCTTTCTGACACAATATAAAAAACAGTATCAGGAAGGGAGTTTTTATGTCTGATAATAAAGAAAATAAGTACAGCGGACAGTTGTCCTCCGGGACAGGCAAGCAGGGAGGGCAGGTTCCTCAGGCAGCTCTCAGCGGCTGTCTGGCGCAGGACAAGGACTGGCTGGATCAAAAACTGGCCACAGAGAAGAATTTCGATGTGGTGACGCGTGTCATAGAGGTGGGGGGCCGGGAGGCGGCTCTGTATTTTATCGACGGATTCTGCAAGGACGACCTGCTGCAGAAACTGTTGCAGTATTTTATGGATATGAAGGCGGAGGATATGCCCGGTGACGCGTCGTTGCTGTTAAAAAAGGGTATCCCATACATCGAGGTGGACAGTGAAAAAGAGTGGGAAAAGATTGTCTCGGGTGTGCTTTCAGGAGTATTTGCGCTGCTGATCGACGGCTACAGGGAGGCGGTGCTGATCGATGCCCGCACTTATCCGGCGAGAGGAGTGGAGGAGCCGGAAAAGGACAAGGTACTGCGGGGTTCCAAGGACGGATTTGTGGAGACCGTAGTGTTTAACACGGCGCTGATACGGCGCAGGATCAGGGATACGGATCTGCGTATGGAAATGATGAGCGCGGGCAAAAGCTCCAAGACCGATATTGTGTTGTGTTATATGGATTCCCGGGTGGATCATGACTTTTTGGAGAAGATCAAGCGGAAGATCCAGAATATCCGGGTGGATTCTCTGACCATGAATCAGGAATCGCTGGCGGAATGTCTGGTCCCGGGGCGCTGGTGGAATCCGTTTCCGAAATTTAAATATACCGAGAGGCCGGATACGGCGGCGGCCCAGGTGCTGGAGGGCAATGTGATCCTGCTGGTGGACAATTCCCCCTCGGCTATGATCCTGCCCACCACGATCTTTGACGTGGTGGAAGAGGCCGATGACTATTATTTTCCTCCTGTCACCGGTACGTACCTGCGGATCACCCGGTTTTTGATCTCTCTGCTGACCTATTTGATGACGCCCACTTTTTTATTGTTGATGCACAACCCACAGTGGATACCGGAGGGTTTTTCCTTCATTATGTTGCAGGAACAGCCCAATATCCCTCTGGTCTGGCAGTTTCTGATCCTGGAGCTGGCCATAGACGGCCTGCGGCTGGCGGCGGTCAACACACCCAATATGCTGAGCACGCCGCTCAGCGTTATGGCGGCGCTGGTGCTGGGAGAGTTCTCGGTCAACAGCGGTTGGTTTTCGCCGGAGGTCATGCTGTATATGGCATTTGTGGCCATAGCCAATTACACCCAGGCCAATTATGAGTTGGGCTATGCGCTGAAATTTATGCGGATCATCACGCTGGTGCTGACGGCTGTGTTTGGCGTATGGGGATACGGGGCGGGCATCCTCCTGGCGGGGGTATGTATGTGCTGCAACAAGACCCTGTCCCATCGGAGCTATCTGTATCCTCTGATCCCCCTGAACTGGAAAAAACTGAGAAACAGGCTGATTCGCATGCGGTTGCCGGGAGCGAGGCAAGAGTAGAAACTGACAGAAAATAGATATGCCCTATTCCCTTTTTGACGGGAGTAGGGTATACTTTTTGAGTGGACGGATCAGAGTTCATCCCGTGTGGGCAATGATGCGGGCGGAGATGAGATCTCATATTCGTCTGGAGAGCGCGGAGAAAATAGAGTTATAGGAATATGGTATAGGAAGATACGGGGTAATATATGGCACATGCTATAACGACAAAGATACAAAAGATCGACGCCCGGCCCGGCCAGCGTCTGCTGGTGGTCAGCGATATACACGGGCACCCCGACCGTTTGGCACAGCTTTTGCGGCAGATGGACTACAGCGGGGACGATATACTGATCCTGGTGGGGGATCTGATAGAAAAAGGCCCGGAGAGCCTGCGGACGGTACAGTACGTGATGGATCTGTGCAGGCGGCATCCGGTGTATGTGTCCATGGGCAATGTGGATCTGGGGCGGCTGCAGAAAGTGGAGGACGATTCGCCGGAGGGCGTGGAGGATTGGGCAGGTTTTTTGAACTGGGCACAGAATGTCTGGGGCGGGAGCCTGTATCATGACATGCTGGCGGATATGGGCATTCCCATAGAACAGGTGACAGGAGAAAAAGCTGCCGGATACCGCAGTCGTTTGCTGGAGCGGTTTCATGAGGAACTGGAATTTCTCTGGAGCAG
Source organism: uncultured Acetatifactor sp. (assembly GCA_910577235.1). Lineage (GTDB taxonomy): Bacteria > Bacillota > Clostridia > Lachnospirales > Lachnospiraceae > Acetatifactor. The sequence continues at coordinate 54,824 of CAJTMX010000018.1, forward strand.
GCCCACCATATTGACGGCGGGAAAATATCTGTTTGTTCATGGGGGCATTCCCACGGAGGATTTGAACGCCCTAAAGGGGACAGATCCGCAGCCCTATCTGAAAAATGATGATTTCTGGAATCAGGGCGTTTCCTTTAAAGAGCACATAGTGGTGGTGGGGCATTGGCCCACCTGCCTGTACCGAAAAGACCGGGAGGATGTGAGTCCGGTTTTTGACAGCGAGAGACAGATCCTGTGCATAGACGGAGGCAACGGGCTGAAGCGCTCCGGGCAGCTCAACGGGATCGTCATTCCCCACTGTCAGGCACAGATGGAGGAGATCCGTTGGACAGGTTATGACGGCTCCCGGCAGATAGAGGCTCTGGAGCGTCAAAAAGGGCGGGCAGCGTCAGTGCATATCCAGTACTTTGACAATCTGGTGGATTGTTTGGAGCAAAAAGGGGATATGGCGCTCTGGCGACAGGTAACCACAGGAAAACGGTTTGAAGGCCCGGTGGGCTGGACTTATCGGGACGAAGAGGGAAGAAAGCATTTCAGCGACTATGCGGATACGGAGCTGGATGTGAAACCGGGAGATATACTGTGGGTGATCCTTGAGACAGACGCGGGATATTACTGCAAAAAGAACGGGCTGATAGGATGGTACAAGGGAGCTGCTCGGCCTGTGGAGCGGCGGCTGACATTGCAGTCGGGCCCTTCGCCTAAGGGGGAACTGCACCGCAGAGAGCGGGAGACGGCGGTGTATGATCTGCTGGAAAAACTGGGAATCCAATATGAGCGGATCGACCATATCCAGGCGGATACCATGGAAGCCTGCCAGGCGGTGGACGAGGCCCTGCAGGGGGCGTTGATCTGCAAGAATCTGTTTTTATGTAACCGTCAGCGCACGAAATTTTATCTGTTGATGATGCCCGGCGATAAGGTGTTCAAGACAAAAGAGCTATCTGTTCAGATCGGCAGCTCCCGGCTGTCCTTTGCTGAGGCCGTCTTTATGGAAGATTTCCTGCATATCAGTCCCGGCAGTGTCAGCGTTATGGGCCTGATGAACGATAAGGAGGGGCGGGTACAGCTGTTGATGGACCGGGACCTGCTGAAAGGCGAGTATTTTGGCTGTCATCCCTGTATGAATACCTCCAGCATCCGTATGCGGATAGAAGACCTGCTGCAAAGATTTTTGCCGGCGGTGGAGCATGAGCCTGTGTTTGTGGAACTGACGGGAACGGAGTGAGAATCAAAGCGCAGGCAAAATATGTGTCGTAAGACGGCAGCTTCCGGAATATGCAGAGAGGTGAAGGAGATTGAGATGAAAATGGTCATATGTGATGACAGTGCCGCGGATATGGCCTATGTCACCGGCCTGATAGAAGTGTGGAAAAAACAAGCGGGTACGGCGGTGGAACTGCTCTCTTTTCCCTCGGCGGAGGCGCTGCTCTTTGCCTGGGAGGAAAATCGTGACATGGATATCCTGCTGTTGGACATTGAGATGGGGGAGATGAGCGGTCTGGAACTGGCCAAACGGCTGCGCAGTTACGGGGCCCAAGTACAGATCATTTTTCTCACCGGCTATATGGAGTATATCGCCGAGGGCTACGATGTGGAGGCACTGCACTATCTGTTAAAGCCCGTGACCCAGGAGCGACTCAGCCAGGTGCTGGACCGGGCCCGGGAGCGGCTCAGGACCCGGGAGCGAATGCTGCGGCTTGAGCTGCAGGACGGCGTGGCGCGTCTGCCTCTGCATGAGATCCGGTATCTGGAGGTGCTGCGCAACTATACCACCATCCACGGGAGGGAGGACTACAGCGTTAAGCGCAGTCTGAATGACCTGGAGGGAGAATTGGACGAAAGCTTTTACCGGATTCACCGTTCCTTTATAGTAAACCTGCGCTTTGTCAGGCGGGTTACCCGCACGGAGGTGACGCTGAAGGACGGCACCGTGCTGCCCTTGTCCAGGGGACGCTACGAGGGCTTGAACCGGGCCCTGATCGTCTACTTTTAAAACAGACTTTCCTGACAGTTAAGAAAATCTTCTCCAGGGTTTACTTTCCCTCCATTGCGACGGAGGTGTGTTTCCTTATATACTGTACTTAGGCGCCAAGCAGCGATCTCCCGGGCAAATCCCCAGTAAGGTAAGCATTATGACGGCGATTTTCCCGCGGGAGGGACTATTATGGATCAGAAAGGCACAGGTGAGAGAAGATGGAACTGAAAATAGGAACAAAGATCGTGGAATTTCGCAAGAAAAAAGGAATAACCCAGGAGCAGTTGGCGGCCATACTGGGGGTCTCGGCTCCCGCGGTGAGCAAATGGGAGACGGACAGCTCCTGTCCGGATATAACCCTGCTCTGCCCGCTGGCCAGGGCGCTGGGGACAAATGTGGATACGCTGCTGTCTTTTGAGGAGGAGCTCTCCCAGGAAAGTCTGGGACAGTATATGGAGGAGATCATCCGGCTGTCCAGACAGGGAGAGACGGGTAAGGCGGAGGAAAAGCTAAACGGGCTGTTGCGCGCCTATCCCTCCAATATCTCTCTCAAGTTCAGCGCTGTGGCCGCGCTTACGATCTTCGATATGAACGCGGCACCGGAGGAGGAATCCAAACAGCGCTGGTGCAGACAAAAAAAGGAACTGGCCCAGGCCATACATGACGACGGAAATCCCGCCTTTTATCTGTTCTCGGTTTCCATGCTGGTGGCGTTGGCACTTGAGGAGGAAGATCTGGAGAGCGCGGAAAAACTGTTGCAGGAAAATATTAGAAGGGCGGGCGACTTTACATTCCAGTGGGCGCGGCTGTATCTGAAAAAGGGGCAGCAGGATAAGGCGCTGGAGGTGCTGCAAAGGCAGACCTACAAGGTGGTGGGAGATCTGCGTGCCTGTCTGGCGAGCCTGATGGAACAGGAACTGGGACTGGAGCGACAAAGAGTTCTGGAGATCTGTCGGATCATGGAACAGTTGGACAGGCTGTTCTACATTCAGGGCAGCTCGGGGCTGCTGTCTGCGGCCAAACCTACAAAATATGGGGTGAGGACGTTTAGCATCGGCAGCCCGGGACTGCTGGCGGAGGTATATCTGCGGGAGGGAGACCCCAAGAAGGCTCTGGAATATCTGGAAGTTCTCACAGAGCAGATCGTTGGATCACCCGCCGTACCGAACCCGCTGGTCTTTGCGCCGGCCATCGACGGCAAGCTGGAACAGGCGGGATTCAGCCAGGAGATAAAACTGGCGATCCTACAGGGCTTGGAAAAAGACGTTTGCTTTGAACCACTGCGGGGGCAGGAGCGGTTTGATGCCCTGGTGCGCAGGATAGCCGATAACCTGGCCGGCAATCCGGGAGAGAAGGCGGACGGTGAGACGGAGTAATAAAAGAGTAATAAAATAAGAAAAGGAGTGCCCCATGTCTTTTATCGACAAACTGATCGACCAGCGTATTGCCCGCTATCAGAGCGATCTGCTGGCTACCCATTACGCGGAAGTGGAAAATATGTACAACCAGACCCGCGGGTGGCGGCATGACTACCGCAACCATATCCAGGTGCTGAAAAACTACGCCGAGCTGGGAGATATGGAGGCGGTCAAAAGCTATCTAAACCAGCTGGCGGAGGATCTGGAGACTGTGGACATGGCACTCAAGACCGGCAACCGCATGGCGGACGTGATCTTAAACAGCAAGATTTCCCTGGCCAGATCCAAGCAGATACAGGTGCGGGCAGACGCCCATGTGCCCGTGAAACTGTCCATCGCAGATATAGACCTGTGCATTATTCTGGGCAACCTTTTTGACAACGCCATAGAGGCATGCCAGCGCCTGCCCGTACAGGAGCGAATGATCCGGGTGTATATGGACATGAAAAACACCCAGCTCTACATCTCCTTTACCAACACCACGGCGCAGAAAAAACAGAAGAAAGAGAACGGTCGCTTTGCCACCACCAAGGGCAGGGGCCACGGCTACGGCCTGGTGCGCATAGATACCATCATTCAGCGGTATCAGGGCTATATCCGCCGGGGCAGCGAGGACGGCGCCTTTACCACCGAGATCCTCCTGCCGCAATAATCCGCCCGGTCCAGTCATAATCTGTTCAACAGCGGCAGTGTAACGCTCGTCCCCAAGGGCATACATTTCATCCCCGAAATGTACGGCCCTTGTTTTTTGTGATACCATAACATAAGCCGGCACACGGATCGGCATACGCTGACGTTTATTGCCGGCACACAATGACCCTCTGCGGAAAAACTTCATTTTACGCACATAATATCTTAAGGAAGAGGAGAACGACATATGAATACCCTTGCGCAAAAAAAGGAAAAAACCCCAAAACCACGCTACGGCATGTGCAGCAATGTGTTGTACATGCTCCGGCTGAGCAGGGAAGTGCCGGGACTGCTGCTCCAGATGAGCGGTAAGGTACTGGCGGGCGTAGTGATCAGCGTCACGGGTCTGTACCTGTCCCCTACGCTGCTGCGGCTCCTGGAACAGCATCAGTCTCTGGAGCAGCTGCTGGGAACACTGGGCGTTTTTGTGCTGGTTCTGATGGTGGCAAGTGCCGTCAAGGGATATCTGGATCAGCAGAACGTACGACTGATCGTGGCCCGGCAGGTGATCATGGACAGGATATGCGTCAAGGTGGGGACCTGTTCCTACCCGCTGCTGCAGGACGATGCCTTTCGGGGCAAATGGGAGAGAGGGGGGCGAGCGTGCGGCGACAACACATCGGCGGCGGAGGAAATCTGGCGGACCCTGTTTTCCATCCTGCAGAATCTGATCTGCTTTGTGATCTATCTGCTGCTGCTGACGCAGGTGAAACCACTTCTGGTGCTGGTCACGCTGGTCACCACCGGACTGGGGTATCTGATCACATACAGTTTTGTCCAAAAAGATTATCAGTTGCAGGAGGAGATATCCAAGCCCCTTAGGGGAGCGTTCTGGGTATTTAATGCCACCCGCAACACCAAGCTGGCCAAGGATGTGCGGATCTTTGGCATGCGTCAGTGGCTGGAGGGGATGTTTGAAAAGTATAGGAAACTGGCGGTGGATATACAGAATCATCGGACTAAAAACAATATCCTGGCAGATGTGGCAGGGCTGGTGCTGGATGCTCTGCGAAACGGTATCGCCTATGCTTATCTGTTGGCGGTGACGCTGCGGGGCAATCTGTCTGCCGGAGAATTTTTACTGTATTTTACGGCGGTTACAGGTTTTACAGCCTGGGTTACCGGCATATTGGGCGGGCTTACTGCCCTGCACAGACAAAGCATGGAGATTTCCGCGGTGCGGGAGTTCTGTGAGTTTCCGGAGCCCTTTCGCATGGAGGGAGGCCGGGAACTGACCGTGGAGGCCCAAGGCGCTTACGAGCTGGAACTGCGGGATGTGTCCTTTCAGTATCCCACGGCCTCACAGCCGGTATTGTCACACTTTAATCTGAAGGTGAGACCCGGGGAAAAGCTGGCGGTGGTGGGCGTGAACGGCTCGGGAAAAACCACGCTGATCAAGCTGCTCTGCGGATTTCTGGACCCGGATCAGGGGGCGGTGCTGTTAAACGGAGTGGATATCCGGGAGTATAACCGTCAGGCGTATTATCGTCTGTTCAGCGCCGTATTTCAGGACTTCTCCGTGCTGGGGGGCTCCATAGCGGAGAATGTGGCGCAGAGCACTTCTCCTGACGGGGAAAAAGTACGGTCTGCTCTGGAAAGGGCCGGGGTCAGAGAGCGCGTAGAGCGTCTGCCCGGAGGGATGGAGGCCAAGCTGGAAAAGAAAGTGTATCCGGAGGCGGTGGAGCTGTCCGGCGGTGAGATTCAGCGGCTGATGATGGCACGGATGTTGTATAAGGATGCTCCGGTGATACTTTTGGATGAGCCAACGGCTGCCCTGGACGCCTTAGCCGAGCAGGATATCTATGAGCGGTACAACGAGCTGACCCAGGGGCGCACCAGCGTGTATATATCCCATCGCCTTGCCAGCACCCGTTTTTGCAACAGAGTGATACTGCTGGAGGACGGAAGTATCCGGGAGGAGGGAACCCATGAGGAGTTATTGGCGCTGGGAGGCAGATACGCTCAGCTGTTCCGGGTGCAGAGTAAATACTACCGTAAGGACACGGATGCCATAGATGGGGCAGGAGGTGAAATAGATGAGCAGAGATAACGGAAAAGACTGTTTTACATGGAAAGAGGTATGGCAGATCAATAAGAGGATGTTTAAGATCTGCGCCGGTAAAAGGCCGCGGTATTTTGTGATCAGTTTTGGAGCGAAATTCGTGGAAAACCTGTTCCCATATGTGACTTTATACTGCTCCGCCAGATTCTTAAATGAATTGACGGCGGCGCGCAGGCCGGAGGCTTTGACCGGGTGGGTGTTGCTGATCCTTGGCCTGACGGCGGTGATGGGGTTGATAGGAGTACTGTTTAGGCGCATGGAAGAGACGGAAGGCACCCTTAGCGTCTTTTGGCAGTATTGGATATACGGGGAGAAAACGCTGGAGATGGACTTCGCGAAAGTGGATGACGCGAAATATTCCGACCAGCTGGTACAAATCATGCAAACGTCACAATTCGCCGGGCGGGGAATCCCCAATTTTCTGGGTACATTGCCACGGCTGTTGGGAGCGTTTTTTAAGGTGGCGGGCGGTATTGCCCTGTCCGTATCCCTGTTTATGCTGCCGGTGGAGCCGTGGGCGCGGGATATGCCGATTCTGAAGGTGGGGCTGGTGCTTGCGGTGGCGGGGATACTGGCCGTGCTTGTCCTGGCTCCCGCCCTGACGGCCAGGCGGTTGAAGGCATGGAATGCGGCTACAGAAACAGGCAAAGCGGGCAACCGTTTTTTCAGCTTTTACTGTTTTAATCTCTACTGGGAGGATAAGCGTGCTATGGATATACGGATATACCGGCAGGATCTGTATGGGTTGGAGGTAGACGGAAAGAACAACAGCTGGGGAATGAACGGTATATTCATGAAACTACAGAAAGGGCTTTTTGGCATTACCGGAGGCGTCACGGAGATGCTGTCCCAGATCATGATGGGCTTTGTATATCTCTATGTGTGCCTAAAGGCCTGGTATGGCGCTTTTGGTGTGGGCAGCGTGACACAGTATGTGGGAGCGCTGTTGTCGCTGGCCAACGGCATAGCTGATCTGCTCAATCTGAGCGCGGAGATGAAGGGGAATACCGCATTTATAAAGAAAGTGCTGGACTATCTGGATATTCCGAACGAGATGTACCAGGGGAGCCTGACGGTGGAAAAGCGAAACGACCGGCAGTATGAAGTGGAATTCCGGGACGTGAGTTTCCGGTATCCGGGCAGCTCGCAGTACGCGCTGCGCCATGTGAACATGCGGTTTAAGGTGGGAGAAAAACTGGCGGTGGTGGGACAGAACGGCTCCGGCAAGACCACATTTATCAAGCTGTTGTGCAGGCTCTATGATCCCACGGAGGGAGTGATCCTGTTAAACGGCATCGATATCAAAAAATATGACTATCAGGAGTACATGTCCGTGTTCTCCGTGGTGTTTCAGGATTTTCAGCTGCTGGACGGGCCACTGGGAGAAAATGTGGCGGCGGCTTTGGCCTATGACGAGGGAAGAGCGGTGGAATGCCTGGAGAAGGCGGGACTCAGGGAGTGGTATCTGACCAAGGCGAACAAGGGGCTGGAGACCCGGCTGTATCAGCATCAGGATGCCCAGGAGGGGATTTTGGTCTCCGGCGGCGAGGAGCAGAAACTGGCCATTGCCAGAAGCCTGTATCGGGACGCGCCTTTTCTGGTGCTGGATGAACCCACGGCGGCGCTGGACCCCATGGCGGAGTATGAGGTGTATACTCGGCTGAATGAGATCGTGGAGGATAAGACGGCCATCTATATCAGTCACCGGCTCTCCTCCTGCCGTTTCTGCGATGAGATCGCCGTGTTCCACGAGGGCCGGGTGATCGAGAAGGGCAGCCATGAGGGACTGCTGTCCGGGGGCGGCAAGTATGCCGAACTGTGGAATGCCCAGGCGCAGTATTATGTATAGAGAAATAGGTGTCCCCGCCGGTTCAAAGGGCGGGGATGCTTTCATTAATAGGAGCTACCCAGAACGGCAAAGCCGTGGTCGTACAGAGATTCGTTGACTTCCAGGATCGTCTTGCGGTGCTGCAGGGCAAAGAGGATCAGGGCATCCCTCGCATCTCGGACATACAATTCCCGGTTATAGGATATTTTTAACATTTTCTGGGTCTCCTCATCGGTGAGCCCCAGTCCGAAAGCCAGGGCCAGCAACTTGTCCCGGGAGGGGGATTTCTCTCCCGAAAAGATTTGATATGCGTAGGTTCGGTCCAAAAGGGAACCCCGTATCACCTGCGCCCGGTTGAGCCCTTTTTGAGCCAGCAGTTTTTCGAGATGTTGGGACAGGTTTTGGGTCAGCATATTTTCTCTGTTTTGACGCAGATAATCTTCTATGTCGGTTGCCGCTTTAATCTCGTGGTTTAATTCTTCTGTCGTCTTGATCTCCATACTCTTTTTCATCTCCGTTTGTTTTTAGAATCTTAGGTACATTGTCATTATTTTAACAGATGCATGACAATATAACAAGAATTTTAGCATATGAAATAAACGTAAAATTTATGGAGTTTGTGAATGTCTGCTGCCAGCAGATTTTCTGCCGGGAAGAATCCGAGTATAACAATATGAATCCAAAGCGCTGTTTGATCCGAGAGTCATGTATGGATTCGGCGTGCTTATTGCGTTGATAGGAATCTGTGCCTTTAGTGCTCCGTTATGACGAGAAATAATCACATTTACAAGGGGACTGTACAGTGATAGAATGTTTAACGGATAGATGAAGTACTAAAGCGCAGGGGGAGATTGCAGATATGAAATACGAAGAGATCAAACTGTTAAAGCAGAGCGAAAAAAGCACGGTGTACCTGGTGCGTGCGGCAGAGGGCGGGAAACAGGTATATGTGCGCAAACGCCTGAACGGGCAGCATCCCATCTATCAGACGCTGCGGGACTGTCCCCATCCCTGTCTGCCAAAGCTGTATGAGGTAACGGTGGAGGAAGATTCTACCACGGTGATAGAGGAATATATAGAGGGTCGGATACCGGACGGAACACAGTTGCCCCGAAAACAGCTGCGCGGCATGATGCGGCAGTTCTGCGGTGTGCTGGAGTTTCTGCACGAAAAGGGTATCATTCATAGGGATATCAAGCCATCCAACCTATTGTTGACTGATGACGGACGGCTGTATCTGATCGATTTTGACGCGGCCCGGATGCCCAAGGAGGAAAAGGAGCAGGATACCCGGCTGCTGGGCACCAGAGGATTTGCACCGCCGGAGCAGTACGGTTTTGCCCAGACGGACGAGCGGACGGACATCTATGCCCTGGGGGCAACGCTGGAGCTGATTTTGGGCGGGAAAGCGGGAACTTCTACTAAAAGGGTGATACGCAGATGTATGAATCTGGACCCGGATAAGCGGTATCAGTCAGTGAAGGAAGTGAGGAAAGCTTTTTTCTTTCGGAGGCGGAAAGCGGTATGTATGGCCGGAGCCGTTCTGCTGCTGGCGCTGACGGCCGTCTGCGGGTTGACACTGCCTTTCTGGCAGCGGGTGACAGAAACCGGCAGCGGAGAGCTTACGGTGCTGTCCGTTCCCGGCAATCCCCATTGGGACGGGGACACAGGCATCGCCGTGTGGGACAATGTGCCACAGGCGGGAGTCGGGGGAGAACTACAGTTCATGCTCAGACTGTACAGGAGGGATACACAGGTGCCGCCCGCTCCCGATGAAGAGGGCTGGTTTTTTGAAGATAAGATTCGGGTGAGCGGCTACGATGTCAGAATGTGGGAACGTATTGACTGTAATCTGGTATCGGAACTGGAGGGCAACGGTACATATTATTTTACGATATCTGCTGTGGGGGATGGCGCGCAATATGCGGACAGCCCGTATATGGTTTCGGACGCGTTTACCTTTGTTGGTGAAGACGCTCCGCCGCTGCCCGCCCCCACGGGGCTTTGCTGGAAACTGTATGAAGAGGATAATACGGTGCGTTATATTGCCACATGGAATAATCTTGAAGACTATGAGGATATGGATAGCTTTGACGTGACAGTATATGACCAAAATGGCGATTATGTGATAAACAATATCTGGAAAAAAAGCGATATTGTGGAAAAAAATTATGGTGGGATTTCAATCAGGCCGGAATATCTGATGCAGGGGTACGGACAAGATCACCGGTATCGCTTTACGGTGCAGGCACGTTCTTCCCGGCCAAACGAATATGGGCCGAGTCTTCTGCCGGACCCTGTGCCAGAGGAGTATTATAGTCCGTGGCTGTTTGGGGAGCCGCAGAGCGGCGAATAGATAACGGACAGAGTTTGATAATTTGATTTATGATGTACGCGCATTGCCGTACTGGCTGATAATATTGGCCAGTGCGGTATTTTTTAGAAAAATGAAGATTATTATGCTGGCAGCGAACCAGCCCGGGGGAATGGACGGTTATAATACCGATATACAAATATTCATAGTATAGGAGGAAACAAAGCGATGAAGAGACTGTAATGGCGTCCATGATAGCATTGGCGCTGCTGGTATCACCCCTTGGGAATATGAGCGATCTAACCCAGGTGAACGCAGAGGGGCAGCAGGGAGCGGAGCTGAACTCCGTGTCCGGGAATACGCAGGAGAAGGTGCTGCTGGACACCCCTGCCAATCTGCGATGGGGGGGCGATCAGACGAATCCGAATAATAAATATGGTATGCAATGGGATGGCGTAAATACCAGTGTTCATACATCGTCTTCCGGGTATAAATCGGCTATGTGGGAGTATCAGATCCGTAGAGATGGCGGGGAGACTGCGATAAGTGGGATACTCAATGACAATGCCTATGACCAGGAGGGGACAGATCGCTCCAAACATGTTTGCTGGCGTTTGATCGATACTGTAGGGCTTGAATCCGGGAGTTATAGTTTTCGGGTAAGAGCGCTGGCGGCAGAGGGTGATGAGAATTATCAAGACAGCGTATGGTCCGAGTGGTCAGACAGCATAGAGTATATCCACCCGGGGCAGGTGCTGGATAGCCTCACTCCGTATTGGGACGAACAGCAGGTGGGTTTGTGCCATGTGGGGCCTTCAACAAAGTATTCTCCTGAATACCTGAATGAGCATGTGACTGTCTATGAGCTGACTCTATATAAGGTGAGTGGGAATGGAGATGCACACTTTTGTACCAGCGCCGCTATACATCCTTCTAAGGCGGTAAGTGACTGGGATTTCTCAGATGCCATTTCCCAGTGCGGTGCGGGTCGGTATTATGTCACGGCGCGGGCTTGCAGCTATAATATTGACGAGATTGCCAATGGGGAGGAAAGCCCGGGATCTGACATTCTGGATACCGCAATAAATGCGGAGACACTTAGCGGTATCCTGAACGGTGCGGCGGATAGGAGCGCCGTGGAGATAGCAGGGCGGCTGACAGACAGCGCGACAAGCTCTTCCATCCAGCAGGCCATGCAGACCAGCGATACGTTTCGGGGACAGGTAAAAGAGTTGGAAGACCGATACGCGGCGGAGCAGAGTATTACTGTGGAATCGCCCGTGGTCTCGGATGCCGCCGGGAAGTATATTGATTCCGGCAGGGTCGGTATGATAGGCGCAGCTTTTAACGTTTCGCAAGGTAAAAACGTAGGTCTACAGATAGATGTGACAGCCGAGGATAATAAGGTTCTGACATTTATGGAAAAGAGTGTACAGTTGGATATCAGACTAGTAAGCGACGGCGCAGAGTTACATGAACTGACCATGCCCGTATCCGTTACCATGCCCATACCTCAGGGAATCGATGCGGCCCGGCTTATAATCCTGCATCATCGTGCAGATGGCGCCGCAGAACAGACCGCTTTCCGCAAAAATGACGATGGAACTATTACCTTTACCGTGACAGGCTTTTCCACCTTTGTGTTTGCGGAGGATAAATCGGGCAGCGTGCCCGGACCTGCGCCTGTACAGGGTGCGAACGGCAGTTCCGGTCAGGCGGATCTGGAGAGCCGGATCGCGGCGGCAGCCCCCGGTGCTACGGTCAAGGTGACCAGAGAGCAAAATATTAACGTCTTGTCCCGCAGCGTCATGCAGCTGCTTGTAAAGCGTGGGGATGTGACGCTGGAGATGGAATATACCTATGAGGGAACGGATTACCATGTAATCATTCCGGCAGGCATGGCAGTGGATGACGAGATCGCCTGGTATGGCCCCCTGTATCTGTCGGCATATTACAGTGCTGCAAACGCGCAGACACCGGCTGTAGGCACGGCTGACTATATTGTGCAGAAGGGAGATACCCTCGGCAAGATCGCCCGCGCCAACGGCATGACGGTCGATGAGCTGGCGGCTAAGAATCCGCAGATCAGGGACCGAAACAAGATTTTTTCGGGGCAAATTATCTATATCAAATAAGAATTGTGGCTCCTGCATATTTCCTGAAAGGGGATAGAAAGATTTGAAAAAGCGGCTGGAAAAATTGGAACGGGAATTCTTGACCAGAAAAGCATTCTGCTGTCTCACGGTGCTGTGGGCCATACTTTTTATCGCGCCGTTGCTGTACATCGGGCGTTACAATCATGGGTTGGGAGACGATATGCGTTTTCCCTTTCATGTGCACTGCACGTGGCTGAACACCCATAATTTGCTGGAGGTGTTTAAAACGGCCTGCTCCACGGTGGCCGAACACTATGAGAGTTGGCAGGGAACCTACAGTTCCATCTTTTTCTTTGCCATTTCTCCGGTAGCCTTTGGAGAACAGTACGCGCATGCGGTGCCCTGGCTGATGATCGGTATGATCCTGTTCTCCACCGCCGCTTTGGTGGTTGTGATCCTGAAACGCTTATTCGGGATGGACGGCTATGCCTGCGTGTCCGTGACCATGGCTGGGGTGGTGGCACAGTGCGTGTTCATGTATACCCCGGCGTCCGGGCTATATTATTACAACGCGGCGGTACACTATGTGTTCATGCAGGGATTTTTCAATCTGGCGGTGTCGTTCGCGCTGCTGTATTTTGAGAGGCTGTATCGGGGACGGGGGCGGAAGGCGGGCAGGATAGGAAGTCTGGTCCTCTGCACGGGAGCGGTATTTATGGCGGCGGGGGGGAATTTTTCCACCGCTCTGCTCACTGCGGAGGTTTTGTTCATGTTGGAGGCAGCGGCAATCCTGTTTTGGAGGAGACGGAAAAGAAAGGGCTATCTGTGGTTCACGGTCCCTTTTATAGTGGGGATAGCGGGATTTCTGGCCAATATATTCGCTCCGGGAAACGCGGTGCGTCAGGCAAATTATGTGCAGAAAGGCGTTTGGTGGACGATAGGGGAGTGCTTTACTTATTCGTTCTCGCAGATGCTGTCATGGGTCAATATATATGTCATCGTAATACTGATCCTGCTACTGCCGATCCTGCTGAAAGCGGCGGATCGGGAGACGGTGTTCTCCTACAGGTATCCGCTGGCTGTGACAGCATTAATGTACTGTCTGTATGCGTCCATGTTCGCCCCCGGTTTTTATGCCTTGGGATATTGGCCCTTGTCAAGAAATCAGAATATCTGCAAGATGTTCCTGCTGATAGGGTTGCTGTTGTGCGAAGCTTACTGGTGCGGGTGGGCCATGCACAGGTTTCGGGGAGTAAAGAGATTTGTCCCCGCGCATGGGAGAAATGTCCTGTTGTGGACGGGAATCCTGTTGACGGCCTTTCTGGTAGGTTTCGTCTGTTTCTTAAGGCTGGACGAGGTGGCGAAGAAGGCGAATTTTGTCAATTACGGGGCGTTTCGGATGACCGTGGAAGGGGAGGGAATACAGTATTGGCATGAGTATCTTCGACGGCTTTCTGTCTACAGGGAAAATATGTGGAGCCATGATACTGTCTATGTGGAACCCTACAATATGCGGCCCTATCCGCTGTGGGTCACAGAGACCACGGAAATCCCCGAGAATGACGAAGGCAGGATCGATGGGCATGTGGCGTTGTGGTATGGCCTGGAGGCAATTTATGAGAGACAGTGACGGCTTTATAAAGATTAAAGAGGGCCTTCCTTCGGGAAAGCCCTCTCTTTATAATGTTTTCCGGTACTTTAGCAGTCACATCCGCAATCGCACCCCGGGGCGTTTACAGGGGAGTCGTTACAGTCTTTGCAGCGGTCAAAGCCGGGGTTGAAGGCGTAGAAATTCTTGCTGTCAAGCTTATCCTGAGTGATGCGCAGGGCTTCACCGAAACGCTGGAAGTGCACGATCTCACGCTCTCTCAAGAACTGGATGGGGGCGCATACGTCCGGGTCGTCTACCAGGCGCAGGATATTGTCATAGGTACTGCGGGCTTTCTGCTCGGCGGCCATGTCTTCAAACAGGTCCGTTATGATATCGCCTTTGGACTGGAACTCGCAGGCATTGAAGGGGATGCCGCCCGCCGCCTGGGGCCAGATTCCCAGCGTGTGATCCACATAGTACTTGTCAAAACCGCTTTTTTGGATCTCCTCCATGCACAGGTTGCGGGTGAGCTGGAACACGATGGCGCCGATGATCTCCAGATGGCCCAGTTCCTCCGTACCGATGTCGTTTAGCAGTCCGGCTACTTCTTTGTATGGGGTGGCAAACTTCTGGGACAGATACCGCATGCTGGCGGCCAGTTCGCCGTCGGGACCGCCGAACTGGGAGATGATGACCTGAGCCAGCTGGGCGTTGGGCTCTTTGATGTTAACGGGAAATTGCAGTCTGCGTTCATAACTCCACATAGATTAACACTCTCCTTCCCATGGAAGAGGAGCGGCGCCCCATCTCCATTCTTTGTTTGATTCTGCCAGATCTTTGGTGAGGGGGAAATGTCTCATGGAGAAATCCCGGCTCATCTTGTTCTTGATCCTGACATAGTGGTTGAAGTATTCCATGGCCTCCTGGTCAAAGGGATGGGTGTCCAGATACAGGGACAGGTCCACCAGCACAAAGTCCACGATGCTGATATCGTTTAGCATACGCATTCCTTCCTGACTCAGCATTTCACACATCTCCTTCCTGTAAAAGGTTTATTCAACTCAGGAAAGATGGTCCCGTCGCGGAAACCTTCTTCCAGATTATCGCAGATTTTGTTAAACTGCTGCCAGGGCACATAGGCCATGCCCACCGGAAATTTATCACAGTTGCCGTCAAAGCCAAAATCTTTCATGGTGCTCCTTTCATATTTTGCAGGGTTGGTTGATAATATTGTATGATGAAGAAAAATATTTGTGAAACGCTTTTGAAAAGTGGCATATAGATATTGACCATAGGCTTGGTGATAGTTTATAATTAATTACCGAACCGGGTGACAGATAAGATATAATACGAGGAGGACACGAAATGAGTGAGACAAAACAGGTAAACGGCAGTATCTGGCACAGTATCAGCACCAGCCGGATAAAGCCTACGGATTTTATCTGTGTGATCGAAATATCCAAAGGCAGTAAAAATAAGTATGAACTGGACAAGGAGACAGGGTTTCTGATTCTGGACAGAATTCTACATACTTCCACTCACTATCCGGCCAATTACGGTTTTATTCCCCGTACATACGGGGATGACGGAGATCCTCTGGACGTGCTTTTGCTCTGTTCCGAGCCGGTGCAGCCTCTTACGCTGGTGCGGGCTTATCCCATCGGCGTGATCTCCATGCTGGACAATGGCAAGAATGACGAGAAGATCATCGCGGTGCCTTTCAATGACCCCAACTACAATTGTTATCATGATATCACCGATCTGCCGCCTCATCTGGTGGAGGAGATGGAACATTTCTTTACCGTATACAAGGCGCTGGAAAAGAAGACTACGGCTGTGAATGAGCAGGGGGGGAAAGAAGAGGCGGTTCGGGTTTTAGAGAAATGTCTGAACAATTATATAGAAACCTTTGTTAAGGGTTGGTAACAACAGGTAAAATGCGGGCAGGCTTTCTGGGTTTCGGGCAGGAAAGCCTGTTTTCTTGTAACGAGCAACTATCGGTTGCGTTTACTGGAAAAAATTGTATGTGCAGGTTGGTTTTCATCTGTGATATAAGATGGTATACTTATACCATATTTTACAACAGTACAGGAGGATAAGGACAGTGGGTTTTTCGGAAAAGATATATGCGCTTCGCACCCAGGCGGGTATGTCCCAGGCATCTTTCGCGGAGAAATTGCAGGTCAGCAGGCAGACCGTGTCAAAATGGGAGTTGGGGACATCCTACCCGGAGATTGAGAAATTGCTGGCCATAAGCAGTCTGTTTCACGTGTCTACGGATTTTTTGTTAAAAGATCAGAGTGTTTCACAGGAAGACGTGAAGATGGACCGTCTGGTACTGCAGTTTCTGGGGTATGCTCAGGATATGGATGGGATATCCAAAGATCTGGTCAATATCATGCGGGACGGCATAATCGATGACGGAGAAAAGAAACGCATGAATGAGATAGTAAAAACGCTGAACGAAGTAGCCCATATGATCGAGGAGATCAAACAGGCGCTACAGAACAGCGGTATATATTGAAAGGTGCCGGAAGGCATCTTTTTTTATCGTTTTTTTTATTGACTGGTTAGTTGCGGAGGACTATAATTAGCATGTCAATCAAACTCCCCGGCCAGTAGAGGGAACTTCTGATTCGCGGGACATTCGTCAAAATCCTTCGGACTTTGGCTTATTGTCACAGCAATAAAAGCGCTCACCGGGAGATATGAAAAGAGGAAAATGTATGACATTGTACGAGACGCAGAAAGACCGGGAATATATGGTGGAGGGTCTGTATGTAGAGGAGGCGGTGACCAGGCGGCTGCAGGCGCTGGGACTTAACGACGGCACCAGGATCAGGGTGCTGAACCGCAAAAAGCGGGGGGCATTGATCATACAGGTGCGGGGAACCCGGCTTGCTCTGGGACGGCATCTGTCGGATAATATCGAAGTCAGCGAATGCCTGCAGGAGAGATGAGGGGATGCGCACTGTCTGCATAAAGCTTGTGGTACGCATAAAAAGGATATAGAAAAAGGGATATAGAAGAGAGAATATTATGGAAAAACAGCATACACCCGAAAAAAAGTATATTCATGTGGCATGTGTGGGCAATCCTAACTGCGGAAAGACCACGTTGTTTAACGCCCTGACGGGGTCCAGGCTGAAAGTTGCCAACTGGCCCGGCGTCACGGTGGAAAAGGTGGAGGGCGAGACGGAGTACGAGGGCATGGGAATCATGTTGGTGGACACTCCGGGCATATATTCCCTGACCTGTTACACGATAGAGGAAAAAGTCACCCGCAGCTGTGTTATGGACGATGATATAGATGTGATCGTCAACATTGTGGACGCCTCCTCTCTGGAGCGCAATCTGTATCTGACTTTGCAGCTGCTGGAACTGGGCAAGCCGGTGGTGCTGGCCCTGAATATGATGGACATAGTAAAAGAGCGGGGCTTGGAGATCGACCTGCACCGCCTGCCCGAGATGCTGGGCAGCATCCCGGTGGTGCCTGTTTCCGCCGCGAAACGCACGGGTCTGGATATCCTGCTCCATGCGGTGATCCACCACTATGAGGAGGGAGCGGAAGAGTACATTCTGGACTATCCCCAGGAGATAGAGGACAAGATAGCCAAACTTTCCGTGATGATGCAGGCCCATTATCCCACCCATTCTTCTGTGAGATGGCATGCCATTAAGTTGCTGGAGGATGACGAGGAGGTAAGGGAGGAGCATCCTATCAGGACTACCGATGTGGTGGAACGCAGCTACGAGAAAGAGATCATACAGTGTAAATATGCCTATATCGAGCATGTGGTGGGAGAAACGCTGTTTCATAAGGACAAAAAGGCGGCCACCACAGATAAAGCGGACCGTGTGCTGACCCATCCGGTGCTGGGGGTTCCGGTATTTTTACTGATCATGTGCACGGTGTTTTTTCTGACTTTCACCGTGGGAGACCTGTTAAAGGGCGTGTTTGAGCAAGGGCTGGATATTTTTTCCGGCTCTGTGAGGAGTCTGCTGGAGGCTGTGCATGTGGCAGGATGGCTACAGTCCCTGGTGGTGGACGGGATTATCGCCGGAGTGGGAGGTATCCTCACTTTTCTGCCCAATATCTTCATCCTGTTCCTGGCTCTGGCGGTGCTGGAGGACAGCGGCTACATGTCCCGGGTGGCCTATGTGATGGATTCCGTTATGGGAAGAGTGGGTCTGTCCGGCAAGGCGTTCCTGCCCATGATTCTGGGTTTTGGGTGCACCGTACCCGCCATCATGGCCAGCCGCGCGTTGGAGACCGAGCATGACCGGCGTAAGACCATGTTGATCACGCCCTTTATGTCCTGCTCCGCCAGACTGCCCGTCTATGTGCTGTTTTCCGGCATGTTTTTCCCTGACTGTCCAGGGCTGGCGGCATTTTCCCTGTATGTGGTAGGTATGATCATCGCCATTCTATCCGCTATGGTGATCAACAGACTGGAGAAGGGGAAAAACAACGATTCCCTGCTGATTGAACTGCCGGAATACAAGAGGCCCAACGCCCGGACCATTCGCATATATGTGCTGAACAAGGTAAAGGATTATCTGTCCAAGGCGGGGACCACGATTTTTCTGGCATCCATTGTAATCTGGTTTGTGCTGAACTTCGGCATGAGCGGTATGGTGGACAACCCGGCGGACAGTTTCGGTGCCGTGATCGGGCGGCTGCTGGTGCCTGTGCTGGCCCCTGCGGGCCTTGGCATGTGGCAGATCGGCGTGGCGCTTTTGTCCGGTATCTCCGCAAAAGAGGTGGTAGTATCCAGTTTTGCGGTGTTGTTCGGCGTGTCCAACGCCAATTCCGCGGCGGGCATGGAGACGATCATCGCCAATGTGCAGGCGGCTTATCCAGGATTTGGACCGTTGAACGCATACTGCCTGATGTTGTTCTGCCTTTTGTATGTACCCTGTGTGGCCACGGTGGCCACTGTGAAGAAGGAGAGTGGTTCCTGGGGATTTACGCTGAAAATGATCGCTTTTGAGCTTGCGCTGGCCTGGAGCGTAACCACGCTGGTGTACCAGGTTGGAAGTTTGCTTTTACATTGATCGTGAGGAAAAAGGGATGCACCGCAGCAGAAGAGTCAGTTTGCGGTATGAGGGAAGGGAGGAAGAGGGATCGTGGAAGGATTGGCAATAAAAGAGATCAGGACCGAGCAGGAATTAAAAGCGGCACTGGAATTGTGTTACCGTATTCTGGGTGAGGATAACTCAGAGCTGTACGGGTATGACGCATGGAGCGGGCGTCTTGCCAATGGGGAGCCGATGGTCTATGGGGAGAAGGACGGTATAGTTGTGTCGGCGGTCATGGGACGGGAGGAAAATAGCGAAAGTCTTGTGATCGGATTTGTTGCCTGTGCGGAAGAATACCGCAGACAAGGCATTACCAGAGCGCTTGTGGAGCGCTTTGAAGATATTGCCCGGCAAAAAGCATACAAATACATCACTCTGGGGTCTAAAGAAGATGCCTTCTATGAGCGATGCGGATACAAAGTGATCTTTCAGGTTCACGGGCAGAATATCTATCAGAAAATGCTGTAAAATTTTGCTTGCATTTCCTTTTTGCTTATGCTACTA
Source organism: uncultured Acetatifactor sp. (assembly GCA_910577235.1). Lineage (GTDB taxonomy): Bacteria > Bacillota > Clostridia > Lachnospirales > Lachnospiraceae > Acetatifactor. The sequence continues at coordinate 74,387 of CAJTMX010000018.1, forward strand.
TACTTTCAGAGCATATATTCTTTTCATTTTTGTTGGAGCAATTTCTCATTTCAGAATATCGAAAAATCTATGCTTGGAATTCAAAAAAGAAGGCAACTGAACACTGGCAGGAGATTTTTCGGATACTGTATTTGGGGAGTATTTGGTATTTTCTGCGCAACGAGCAGGATAGCTGCGGGACAATGAATTGGAGGAAACATTATGACTGAAAGCGAAAAACTGGATCTGATTCTCGCGAAACTGAATAAGATCGACACACTGGAAACGGAATTTGCGGAGTTTAGGGAGGAGTTCAGCGAGTTCAAAGAAAGAATGTACATGCTGGAAGACAGGGTAGCGAGACTGGAAGAAAGTGTAGTGAGACTGGAAGACAGGGTAGCGAGACTGGAAGAAAGTGTAGTGAGACTGGAAGACAGGG
>CAJTMX010000018.1:74904-85465 GCA_910577235.1 uncultured Acetatifactor sp.
TAGTGAGACTGGAAGACAGGCTAGACAGACTGGAACTGGATGTGACAAGCATCAAACTGACTCTTGAAAACGAGATCCGTGAAAACATTATGCGTGTTGCGGAAGGGCATCTGGACTTATACCGGAGTTTAAGAGAGACGACCAAGATAGACGACGAAAAGGAAATGATAACGATAAGGGTCAATATTTTGGAAACGGAACTGAGGACGATAAAAGAACGGCTTGAGCAGATAGCGTAGTCCGCAACAAATCTATTGTAATCAGGAGAATTGCCTATGAGCAGTATGAGAGGAATTGACACCCCGATTCGGCAGCGAAGACGCATGGTATTTCGGGAGGTGGCCAATCTGGCCTACACTTCCACAAATCTGAAAGATGACATGGAAGCCCTGCCCTACAAGCTGGTGGATTATGAAGAGTCTGAATATTGGGAGAGCGTGTATCGGGAGCGCGCTATTATCCGGGAGAGGATACGTCTGGCGATGGGCATGAGCCTGCGTCCGGAGAACCGCAACCGTCCCGGCCATCTGACAGAGGGGGTGGAGGAGAGCAACATCGCCGAGAAATATTATGAACCGCCTTTGATGCAGGTGATTCCGTCGGCCTGTAACGCCTGCCCGGAAAACATGTATGAAGTGACTAATACATGCATGGGGTGCGTGGCTCATCCCTGCCAGCTGGTTTGTCCCAAAGGTGCCATCCGTTTTGAGAAGGGAAAATCCGTTATTGACCAGGACAAATGCATAAAGTGCGGAAAATGTAAGGAGATATGCCCATATGACGCGATCACCCACAGAGAGCGTCCCTGTAAGGCCGCCTGCGGTTTGGGGGCCATTAAGAGTGACGTACACGGCAGGGCTGTGATCGATAACGACATGTGCGTATCCTGCGGACAGTGCATGGTCAGTTGCCCTTTCGGCGCGGTGGCGGACAAATCCCAGATATTCCAGCTGATCCGAGCCATGCAGTCGGGCAAAAGAGTGATCGCGCAGGTGGCTCCGGCATTTGTAGGACAGTTTGGCCCTAAGGTTTCACCGGATATGTTTAAAACGGCGCTGAAAGAGCTGGGATTTGAGGATGTGTATGAGACCGCCATAGGCGCGGACGCGGGCTGTATGGCCGAGGCGGAACATTATGTGAATGAGGTGGCCAACGGGAAACAGGCATTCAGCCTGACTTCCTGCTGTCCTTCCTGGATCATGATGGCAAAGCATCTGTTTCCGGAGACGATTGATAAGATCAGTCCGGAATTGACCCCCATGGTGGCGACAGCCCGAAAGATCAAAGCGGAATTTCCGGACGCTCTGGTAGTGTTTATTGGTCCCTGCGCATCCAAAAAACTGGAGGCCATGGGCACTTCGGTGCGTTCCGATGTGGATTTTGTGATCACTTTTGAAGAGCTGGCGGGTATGTTTGAGGCCAGAGATATTCTGGTGGACGAGATACAGGCTCTGGATCATATGGAGGATGCCACTGCGGCCGGACGCGGTTACGGAGTGGCAGGGGGTGTAGCTGCTGCCATAGAGGAGTGCATCAATGCATATTACCCCGGTACGCCGGTGCATATCGAACATGCCGAGAGTCTGACCGAGTGTAAGAAAGCGTTGCTGCTGGCTAAGGCGGGCAAGATGAACGGATGTCTGATCGAGGGTATGGCATGCCCGGGCGGATGTATTGCCGGAGCAGGCACCAACATTGCGCTGGGGCAGGCGGCCAGGGAACTGAGCAAATTCAAGGAGGCAGCCCGATACAAGGTTCCTCCGCAGTAAATCTCGCGGTACATGAGGGAGATTGAAGGATACTGTTACAGAATACAGTTAATAGAAAGGAAGAAAAAATGGAGAAGATAAGGACAAGATATGCTCCCAGTCCCACAGGGAAAATGCATGTGGGTAATCTGCGCTCTGCGCTGTATGAGTTTCTGATCGCAAAACACGCGGGAGGAGATTTCATGCTGCGCATAGAGGATACGGATCAGGAGCGCTTTGTGGAAGGAGCGATCGAGATCATCTACCGCACTATGGAGAAGACGGGGCTGGTTCATGACGAGGGCCCGGATAAGGACGGCGGCTATGGTCCCTATGTGCAGAGCGAGCGGATGAAGACGGGCATATATATGAAGTACGCCAGAGAATTGATCGACAAAGGAGAAGCTTACTATTGCTTTTGTGACAAGGAGCGCCTGGCGTCTCTGAAGACCGAGGTTGTGGAAGGCAAAGAGATCAGCATTTATGACAAACATTGTCTGGGGCTTTCTCAGGAGGAGATACAGGCCAATCTTGAGGCGGGTAAGCCCTTCGTGATCCGCCAGAATATTCCCAATGAAGGAAAGACAACCTTTCATGACGAACTGTACGGTGATATCACAGTGGAAAACAGTGAGTTGGACGATATGATCCTGATTAAATCCGACGGCTTTCCTACCTACAATTTCGCCAATGTGGTGGATGACCATACCATGAATATTACCCATGTGGTTCGGGGGAATGAGTATCTGTCCTCCTCTCCTAAATATGTGCGGCTGTATGATGCTTTTGGCTGGCAGGTGCCGGTGTATATTCACCTGCCCTTAATTACCGATGAGAATCACAAGAAACTGGCAAAGAGAAGCGGGCATGCTTCCTTTGAAGATCTGCTGGACCAAGGGTTTGTGACGGAGGCGATAATAAACTATATTGCGCTGCTTGGCTGGAGCCCGGAGGAAAACCGGGAGATTTTCAGTCTTCAGGAATTGATCGATAATTTTGATTACCGTCGCATCAGCAAGTCTCCCGCCGTGTTTGACATTGTAAAACTGCGCTGGATGAACGGTGAATATATTAAGGCGATGGATTTTGACGCGTTCTTTGAGATGGCGGAGCCTTATCTGAAAGAAGCTCTTCCGGGAGAACTTGACTTAAAAAAGATCGCGGCTATGGTCAAGACCCGTATAGAAGTATTTCCTGATATTGCGGAGATGGTGGATTTTTTCCGGGAGTTGCCGGAGTATGATATAGCCATGTACACCCATAAAAAGATGAAGACGGATACAACTTCCTCGCTGGAGGTGCTGAAAGATGTACTGCCTATTTTGGAGGCACAGGAGGAGTATAGTAACGATGCGCTGTATCAGACGTTGAGCGCGTATGTAGAGCAAAAGGGCTGTAAGAACGGCTATGTGATGTGGCCGGTCCGCACCGCCGTTTCCGGCAAGCAGATGACCCCTGCCGGAGCAACCGAGATCATGGAGATTCTGGGCAAGGAGGAATCCCTGCGGCGCATCCGTAAGGGCATTGAACTGTTGCTGAATGTGTGATCAAATATACAGTATGCTCAGCGCCGCACAGCGCAGGGCAGTGACCCACGGGGAAGGGCCCATGCTGGTAACGGCAGGGCCCGGTTCCGGCAAAACCCATGTACTGACCAGCCGTATCCTGTATCTGACACAGCATCGGCATGTACCGCCGGGGCAGATACTGGTGATCACTTTTACAAGAGAGGCAGCCAGAACCATGCAATGCCGGTATTTTCAAATGGCAGAAGAGTTACGTGTTTCCACGGATGTCAGCCAAGTCGCTTTCGGAACCTTTCACTCATTCTTTTATCAGATTCTCAGAAGTTCGGAGAGATATACCAACTATCGCATTATCGGGGATATGGACAGACAGAAACTTCTCTATCCGCTGCTGCGTGAGATCAGAGTCAGGCAGGGGGAAGTGTCCCCCTATTTTGATCCTGTGAGCCAGGAGGAGGTGAGACATGTTCTGACCGCCATCAGTTATGGCAAAAACACAGGCCAGGGATCGGCGGCAGGAGGAGGGTTGCCGGAGACTTGGCGAGAACACTTCGGCGAGATATGGGCTGAATACGAAAATCTAAAGGAGCAGCGCAGACAGTTGGAACTGGACGACCTGTTGACATTGGCGGCCAGGGAACTGGAACGGGACGAGAGTCTTCAGCGATATTGGCAGCGGAGGTACAGTTATATATTGGTGGATGAATTTCAGGACTGTAATCAAGTGCAGTATGAGATTATAAAATTGCTGTGTCCGCAAGAGGGGAATCTCTTTGCCGTGGGAGATGACGATCAGGCTATCTATGGCTTCCGGGGAGCAGACCCGGGGATAATGCGGCGTTTTATGAAAGAATACGGAGGCAGCAGTATTCCGAATGAACATGAAATGCCCGCTCACGTGGTACTGGGACGAAACTATCGCTGCGCGCCTGAGATCGTAAAGGCATCGGCCGCCGTGATCGCCTGCAACCGGCAGAGAGAGTCAAAACACCTGGTCTCAGCCAGAGATTCCGGCGGCAGCGTGCGGATCAGAGGGTTTGAGGGACCCAGGGAGGAGAGGCGCTATGTGTTGTCCGAGTGCAGGGGCAGGAACCATGGAGAGCTGGACCGCTGGGCGGTTCTGTTTCGTACCAACAGCCTGCTGGGAATCTTTGCGGCGGAGCTGGTTCAGGCGGGGATTCCCTACGTCACAGGGGAAAAAGTAGAGAACATATATGATCATTTTATAGTGAGAGATGTGATGGACTATTTTCGGGTGGCTCATGGCAGCAGGCAGCGGCGGATCTTACTGCGAATATGGAACCGTCCCAGGCTACATATAGGCAGGGAGGCGCTTTGTGAACCGGAGGTAGATATGGAGCGTATACGACAGTTTTACAGCCGTGAACCCTATGAGAATCCGGCGGCAGTCAGAGATTTGGAACAGTTTGAAAGAAAGCTTGAGAGGCTTCGGAATTTTTCTCTGGATTTGGGTGTGACATTTATCCGCAGAGGTTTTGGGTACGAGGATTATCTGCGAGGCAGGGCCGGAGACAACAGGGAATTGTTGGCTAAATGGCTGGAGGTGCTGGATTGGCTGGAGCAGGACTGCAGAGGGTGCAGATCCCTGCATGAGTGGGAGCGCCGGCAGGAGAGAGCGTCCTGTGGGGAGGGCAACAAAAAAGATCCCCCTCGGGGCATTCACATCCTGACTATGCATGCCGCTAAAGGATTGGAATATGATAGGGTATTTCTGATGGATGTCAACGAGGGAAACATTCCCAGGCTGAGAAAGGGGGAGGAACCGTCCCAGGCGCTTATAGAAGAGGAACGGCGTTTGCTGTATGTGGCAATGACCCGGGCCAGAGACAGTCTGGAACTGTTGTATCAAAATGGAACCAGGGAGCGTCCCAGACTGCCCTCAACCTTTTTGCGGCCTTTGCTGGGGGAGTATGCCTAGTCCGGCAGAATCTCGTCAAATTCCTGATCGTCCAGAAATTCGTCAAAAGCGTCAGCCACCTTTTCATATTCTTCATCACTGTCAATATACCCAAGTTCCGGCTCCTCACCCGGGTCGTCCGGATTCTCGCTGTAACGGTAAAACCATACTTCACCGTCCTGGTTCTCTCCCTTATCGTCCAAAGGCAGCAGCACGATATAGTCCTGTTTCTCCACCTCCAGGATTGTGATGACGGCGCAGGTCACATCCTTCCCATCGTCCAGAGACAGCTCCACAGTCATCTCCTCAGCGGGTTCTTCGTATTTTGCCATAAGAGTATCCTCCGTTTCTAAGAATGTATATTACTCTTTCATTGTACAATATTGTATTTTTTATTGCAATAAGATTTACAGATGAATGAAAAAAGGATATAATCATTGATAGAACAGCAATGGGTAATTGCAAAATGCTCTGTCTAAGTGACGGAGCTGGTCCAAATAGACAAAAACGGGCTCCGATGCAGTGGCAGGTCGTCCTTATTTTGTCTATTTCGCCCATCCCCTGTATCCTGAAACGGGGTTTCGCAATTACCTAACAGTAATAAAGCAGGAAAGGAAGGTGTGGGTAATATGACATATATGGATTATCCGTTTCCTTACGGGGCCTATTCCCTCGGACAGGAAATAGACGGCATCAGAGTATCTTTCCCTTCCGAGGACGAGGACTGCGGCGTACTGATCTATCGAAAGGGCAGCGGCAGACTGCTTAAAAAGCATGCGTTTCGGCCTCAGGACAGATTGGGCAGTATACGATATGGCGTGATCATGGGATATAAGGCTGAGCAGATCAGCTATCTGTTTTACAGCGGAGACAGGATTTTTCCTGACCGGTGGGCGCGGGCCTATGAAATCAGAGGAAAATACGGCACACCTCATAGCCCCGGAGATTATCGGGCGCTCATAGATACTGTAACTTATGATTGGGGGGAGGATGTGTGTCCGAAGGTTCCCTATGAAGAAAGCATTTGCTATGGTATGCATGTCAGGGGATTTACCATGCATAACTCCTCCGGTGTAAAAGCAAGGGGAACTTTTGCGGGAATTGGGGAAAAGCTTGAATATCTACAGCAGCTGGGCATCACTGCCATAGAGCTGCAGCCGGTCTATGAGAGGATAGAGATGGAAAGCAGCGAGGCGCTGCCGGAGAACCGGTGCGAGTATCGGCAGCCCAGAGAGCCCAAGTTGAATTACTGGGGATATCAGGAGGGATACTATTACGCGCCAAAGAATAACTATGCATTCGGGGAAGATGCCGGTACAGAGCTGCGGGACCTGGTAAAAGCGTTGCATTCCCGAAAAATGGAGATCATATTACAGTTCTATTTTCCGGATCATGTGCCCACGGATGAGATATTGAATGTGCTGCGGTACTGGAGCTGGTCCTATCATGTGGACGGATTCCATCTGATGGGAGGTTCGCTGCAGATTCACGCGATTGCTGCGGACCCGGCGCTCAGCGATCGGAAACTTTGGTATTATGATTTTCCCACCGAGCAAATATACGGCTACGAAAAGGCTCCTGTTTACCGGAATCTGGCCTCGTACAACGACGGATACCAACAGGAGATGAGGCGGTTTTTGAAGGGGGATGAGGGAATCCTGCAGGCTGCCATGCAGAGGATGCGCTGCAATCCCCGGCAAAAGGGCGTGATCAATTATCTGACGGATTACGCGGGTTTTACGATGATGGATATGGTGTCCTACGACAGAAAGCACAATGAGGATAACGGAGAGAATAATCGGGACGGGAACGATCATAATTTCAGCTGGAACTGTGGAGTGGAGGGAACCACCCGAAAAAGGCAGATACTTGGTCTGCGGGAAAAACAGTTTCGCAATGCCTTTACTCTGCTGATGCTGTCCCAGGGGACTCCTTACTTTTTCATGGGGGATGAGTTTGGAAGAACTCAGAAGGGGAATAACAATCCGTATTGCCAGGACAACGCGGTGACTTGGGTGAACTGGGGGGATTTGGATAAGAAGAAGGAGCTGTACAACTATGTGCGGGAACTTATCCGGCTGCGCAGAGGACAAGGTATTTTTCATCTGGAGAGAGAGTGCAGGCTGATGGATTACCGATCCTTCGGCAGCCCGGATATGTCTTACCACGGTTCGGAGGCTTGGAGACCCGGTTGGGAGCCGTATAACCGTCATATCGGCATTTTGCTCAACGGAGCATATGACAGGGAGGAACAGGAAAAATACTGGTATATCGCAGTCAATATGCACTGGGAAAGTCATGACTTTGCATTGCCCAGACTTCCCAAAGGACAAATCTGGCGCAAGGAGCTCAGCACGCGGGCGGGAGAGGGGACACCGCCGCAAAGCGGTGCGGCCGATGTACAGATCATTCGGATGGAACCCAGAAGTATTACGCTGTTTTGCGGCGGAAAACAGGAACATTAACAGATTTGCAGCATAGGATAGAGTAATAAAACGGATAGGAAATAAGGCTTATGAACTGTCTGATTATCCTGTTGCTGCTGGCTTGCGGCGGCGGCTTTGGGTGCGGCTGCGGAAATATGCAATGTGGCAATATGTGCTGTCCGAGACGCAGAGATTGTGAAAATGACTGCTCTTGCAGGGAAAGCAGTGGGCCTGTCAGATGCCCTCAGGTTTCAGGGGAATGTGACTGCTGCGATCATCACGATCATGACTGTCACGACCATCACGACCATGATTGCCACGACCATCACGATCACCATGATCGTGACGGTAGGCAGGGCGGCCCTGCCGCATGGAATAGTTTTCCCAGCATTTCCAGCGGTGAGACCTGCGGCTGTGACGAGGAATAATAATTTAGAGATATACGGCAAAGGGACTGTGAAGCTCGCAGTCCCTTTAGCCTTGTCTTTTTTAGGGGATTGTGCTATAATTCGGATAAAGCGTTGTAAGAGATGACTTGGAGGAGGTATATGGCTATGGCGAAGGAGAAATATGTTGCTTATGTATCCACATATACAATGGGGGACAGCCATGGTATCAGAGTGTATGACGTGGATATGGAGAAGGGGCGTTTCTCGGAGAAAGATAAGGTGGAGATCACCAACTCCTCTTATGTGACCATTTCCCACAATGGCAAGTGTTTGTATTCTATTACCGATTTTGGTGTGGAAGCATATACCATAATGAAAGACGGCAGTCTGGAACTGCTGAATTTTGCGCCTATCAATGGAATGAGGGGATGCTATCTGTCTACAGATTATACAGACCGGTATCTCTTTGTGGCCGGGTATCACGACGGCAAGCTGACAGTGCTTAAAGTCGAGGAAGACGGCTCCATCGGCGGCATCACCGATGAGATATACCACAAGGGTATGGGCAGCCTGTCGGAGAGGAATTTCCGCCCCCATATCAACTGTGCCCGGATGACCCATGACAATAAATATCTGTTGGTGGCGGATCAGGGCATGGATCATGTGAATGTTTACGGTTTCAATCTGGATAACGGAAAATTGCGTATTGCCGATGTGATCCGCAGTGAGATGGAGGCGGCACCCAGACATATCAAGATATCCCAGGACGGTCGTTTTATCTATATAGTGCATGAGTGGAAGTGCTGCGTGGATGTATACTCCTATGAAGACAGAGAGGGGGTGCCCTATTTCAGCAAGATACAGAGCATCTCCACGGTAAACGATGACGCCACCCAGGGCAGCGCTGCCAGTGCGCTGAGCTTTTCTGTGGATTACAATTATCTGATCAGTTCCAACGCGGGAGACAATTCCGTGATCTTGTACAATGTAAACAAGGAGGACGGTACGCTGACCAAGAACTTCTGCCTGCCCATCAGCGGCGAATTCCCCAAGGACGCGGATATCTTTCCCAATAATAAGTTTCTGGTATCCTTAAATCACGAATCCTGTACGCTGACTTTTTTTAAGATTGATGTAAAACATGGTGTTATGACCATGAACGGGGCGCCCATGAAACTGACGGCTCCCAATTCCATTATTTTTCATAAGCTTTCATAATTCTTACAATAAAAAGGGCTGTCATTCACGGCAGCCCCTTATTTTTCCCTATTTTTTATAAAAGCGTTCCAGGCTGTCCATACGGCAGCACAGATTGGCCATCATAGCGTCTAAGAGGGTGATGGCGGTCATACATTCAAGGACCACCACGGCTCTGGGGACGATAACGGGGTCATGACGGCCCTTGATCTGAATGTCCACATCATGACCGGAACTGTCCACGGTCTGCTGGGGAGCATAGATGGAAGGCGTTGGTTTCACGTGAGCCCGCAGCAGGATATCGCCGCCGTCGCTGATACCTCCCAGAATACCTCCGGCATGATTAGTGACCTTAACCACATGGCCGTCCCGCATGCGGAAAGCATCGTTGTTCTCACTGCCATAGCGGGCGGACACGGAGGTCCCGTCGCCGATCTCCACAGCTTTCACCGCGCCGATGGACAGGACGGCCTGGGCCAGCAGCGCGTCCAGCTTGCAAAAGACGGGATCGCCGATTCCGGCGGGGACGCCGGTCACTTGACATTCCATGACTCCCCCTACGGAGTCCAGACGCTTTATGGCGTCTTCCATATATGCCACGGCCCTATCGTCGGCTTCCCGGTCAGGCATGGCGGTGCGGGTCTCGAGGATGGCCTGGAAGTCAAACCGTTGGGGGTCTATGGCGACGGGGCCTATGGAACGGGTGTAGGCCCGGACTTCTATGCCCAGCTGCCGCAGGATCTTACAGGCGATTGCCCCCGCTGCCACCCGCCCGGCGGTCTCCCGTCCGGAGGAGCGCCCGCCGCCCCGGTAATCCCGAAAACCGTATTTTTGATCGAAAGTGTAGTCCGCGTGTCCGGGGCGGTAGCAGGAGGCAATATCGCTATAGTCCCGGGAAATCTGCGAGGTGTTTTTTATCAGCAGAGAGATGGGGCTGCCGGTGGCGCGGCCCTCAAAGACGCCGGACAGGATCTCTACCCGGTCGGCCTCACTGCGAGAAGTGGTGATGCGGCTCCGGCCGGGTTTGCGCCGGTCCAGATACATCTGAATATCCTCCTCGTCTAACGAAAGGCCCGCGGGACAGCCGTCTACCACAACTCCCAGAGCCGGTCCGTGAGACTCCCCCCATGTGGTAATGCGAAACAGATTGCCGAAAGTCGATCCAGCCATATATTATTCTCCTTTTCTTCATGCAAAGTGCCAATGACATAGTTGATGAGTTTTACACATGTCTAACAACATTTTTATAGATTATAGCGAATTTTAAAAAAAATAGCAACTTTTCGCAAAAAAATGATGCAGATTCCTGTCTTTGACAGTAATGAAATGATAAAACTGCAGAAACCCCAGAGTTTTC
>CAJTMX010000019.1 GCA_910577235.1 uncultured Acetatifactor sp.
TTTTACCACTTTAAGAATTTTCAGGGTTGCATTGCTGTTTATTTGTCAAAGATCATGAAAGTCATTCGCTGAACTGATGACTTCTGGTAAATGACTGCATCATTAACTTCAATATTAATGGTTGCGTCATTATACTTCCTTCTGTTGTCGAATTGTGTCTCCCTCAACAACGTTTATGAGTATATCACTACTTTTTTTCATTGTCAACAGGAAAATCAAAAAATTTTTGGGAAATTTACAACAATTCTATTTTAGTATCGAAAAGCCCATAAAATGGGCTTTTTCGGCACTTTATTCCATTAAAACGCCGCAGTGTATACTGCCAATTCCCTTACTCAAGAAGAATTGTTGCATTTCTTTCGCCATTTTTGACATTTATCTCTACAGCAGCTATATCCAGCAGGCTTGCAGCCTCATATTCCGCCAAAACTACCACTTCTCTGCTTTCTCCCGGATTTAGGCTTTCCTGAAAGAGAGTCAGATCATTTGAGAGAAATGTTGCCAGACTGTTGACGCCGATGCCATTCACGGATACTTTGATCAACGGTTTCTGTCCTATGATATCAACCGTTTCTGTTCCTTCCCCTTGATTCTGTAGCGAAAAGCTCAGCACCAGCAGTTTGTTTCCCTCCCCGGCATCCACTGTAAAATACTCCTCCGAAGACGCCTCTTTAGGATAGCTGTCTGTTATATCATATCCGGCAAATGTCAAAAGCAATTGCTCCGGCAGTCCCAGTGCTTCCTCCAAACTTATACTGCTTTGTTCCTCACTGCCCGGTCCGTCTGTCATATCCACCACCGGTGTATCCTCTGTGGGGTCCATCCCCTCGTTTTCAGGAGCCGGTGTCTCCTCCGGCGCAGGTGTCTCCTCCGTTTTCTCCACTTCAGCCGACTCATCGGCCTCCTCCGTGACCAGTGTTTCCACATCCACCAGCCTGCTCTTATAATTTACGTCATGGGATAAAAGCAGCATTGCCGTATATTCTCCCACCTCTTGAAGTTGTTCATCCGTCAGATCAGGGATCGCGTTCCCACACCCGGTCATCATAAGAGCCATCACTGTCAACAGTACCGCAACGGTTTTCTTCCTCATCTCTTTTTCCCTTCCACTTTTCTCATTTTGCAGGTCTTAGCCCGTATATTCTATTTTAATTCTTCACTTTCTCTTTTATTATACCTCTTATCCATCAACGCGTATATCCCCGAAATGATCAGAGCCACCACTCCGGCCGCCATAAACAGGATGATCCGCTGTAGAGACTGTACCCGGAAATCAAACAGTGTGATCTTAAAGCACATCAGCAGACACAGAACCAATCCGTATATCCGAAGTTTCCCGTCCGACTGCCGGAAACCGAAAATAATACCCAGCAAACCTGTGACCATCAACAAAATACTGGATGTAATCCGGTAGTCAAATCTGGCCACTAGCACCATATATGTCACAAATCCCGCAACGGCCAGCCCTCTCCATCCTTCCGCCTTGGAGAAGAATCTGGGCTGGAAAGTAAACAACAGAATTCCCAGTCCCAATACCGTCAGAATGAGATATATCACCCGGCTGTCAAATCCATAGAACAAACACAAACTGAGGTAACAGGCCGTCTCCATCACCAATACAGCCACATTGAACCCCCGTATGCCCTTGCCGGCAAATCTCTTGACACAGTTGAACAGGAGAGAGGCCAGCCACATCACCGCCACGATCAATGGCAACATCAGCTCATTATCCACCACTAAGGAAATAAACAGCACCACGGTTCCTGTCAGCAGAAATTCATAATATGTCCGCCAGTGATTCATCAACAGTATCCCCAACAGTAAAACACCCAGCAGAATATATCCGTAGATCTCATTGTGGTAGACCAGCGCCGTCAATGCCGCCCAGGTTGTGATGATGGCATCCATAGTCCACAGTGGTTTTTTCCGATAGGCCAGCAGCTTGTAAACTACCAGCAGGACGACCAGTGTCACAGTGACACTAATCTGTTCATCTGAGCCGCTGCCCAGCATGAACAGTGCAGACCCTGCCACAAAATATGCCTGTATCCAATGCAAATAGCCTTTGTTTCTGGTCAGGATAAAGAACACACCACCCATACCCGCAATAACCGCCATAATACCCAGCCGTATCCATATCTCTATATCGGAATATGGGCCGAGACACCAGTCAAAACATCCGTTAGCGCACCGCCAATACGCATTTAGCAGCAGAAACGCCCCGATTCCAAATGCAATACATATTCCCCGCATCTGCCCGCTGCTTTGTACCTGTATCCTCCATACCGTCAATTCCGTAAGGAGCATACTGATAACTATAAAACCGATCACATACAAGGCCCGCAACTGCATCACCTGCTCAGGCGGAACCGTACGCAGAGCAAAAAGCCAGGCAAAAAGCGCCGTTCCCACCATCTGACTGACAGCGATGCCATAGGCCCATTTTCTTACCGGCAAGAATATTCCCAACAGCTGTACCAGCACGATCATCACCATATAGATCAGCAGTTCCGTATCACTGATCATATGCAGAGTGTCCATCATGAGGAAACTGACCATACATGCGCCAAGACAGATGATCCGCAAGATGCCTGCATCCTTTTTCCGACTTACAAACATCACTACTACCGTGACGAAAGTAGTTATTAATATGGTGACCAGACCGCTGAAATTGTGGAGATACAGAAAATTCACCATAGTAGTCACATACAGGCTGCCGATTCCCAGTGAAGAAAATATCATGCACAATATCTGGCTCTTTTTCTTTACCACAAATTCCGCAACGCCCCATACCAGCAATCCCAGTACATAAAGCCCCAATTCTTTTACCAAGCTGCCCATGTAATTAATCCCCAGCAGGATCAACGCAGCCAGCACAAAAAGTACGCCTATGGTTCCAAATACATTGATACCGATCGTAAATTCATGATTTCTATGAGGTTGGGATGTCTCCTTGGTCTGATGCGGGGTCTGATACTGCGGTGTCCCTTGAAAATACGATTCCGTCCGAGGCTGCGGCATCCCTTGAGGCTGTGAATCCCCTTGAGGCCGTGAATCCCCCTGAGGCTGCGGCATCCCTTGATACTGTGACATCCCTTGAGGCCGTGAATCCCCCTGAGGCTGTGACATCCCTTGAAACTGTGACGTCCCCTGAGATTGCAACGCCGTTTGAGACTGCGGCATCTCCGCTGACCGGGAATATGCTTCAGGAGACGGTGAGTGCCCCTCAATGGTTCCCGTGCTGAATACGCCCACAGCATTATGCGTCTCCGGCATACCCTCCGCCACATCCAAATTCGTGCTCTTCGGTGCGCCCACGGCTTTCGCCTCCTCCAGGCGCTGCTGATATATCCGCAGATTTCGTTCCAGACCCGCCTCTATCAGATCAAGCTGATACTTTTCCTGAACCAGACTGCTCTCAAGCTTCACAAGATATTCCGTAAAAAAGTGATCCTGTGACTCCTCTTTCAGCTGCCCCACTCTCCCCTTGATCCGCTCATAAATACCCTGCTGTTCCATCAGTCACTCACGCCTTTCCGCTGTCCTCCCACGTCTGTACCTGAAAAACTATTATATCACATATCTGCCATATTTTTCGGCATCCTGGCGATGACAGCTCACCTCCAGAAACAGACCGTCCTCCCGATATTCCTGTGCAAAAACCGTGGCATGTTCCATAAAATAAGACGCCACGCTGCCCTGGTCATAAGGCAGCAGTAATTTACAGTCCACATGCCCCGCGTATATCTTTTCCTTTATCAGAGAGAGCAGCTCTTCCACACCCGCGCCCGCCGCAGCCGCCATATAGACATGATCTCCCGCAAGCCGGGGATACTCGCGGCCGCACAGATCACTTTTGTTGTACACCACGATCATGGGTATGTCTCCCGCATCCAGTTCCTCCAGTGTCTGCCGGGTCACTTCCATATGCTGTCTGTACTGAGGGTCCGACACATCCACCACCTGCACCAACAGATCCGCGTACCGCACCTCCTCCAAAGTGGAACGGAAAGCTTTGATCAGGCCATGGGGCAGTTTATGGATAAATCCCACTGTGTCCACCAGAAAAAAGGGCTTGTTGTCCTCCGTCTCGATAGTGCGCACACTGGTATCCAGCGTGGCGAACAGCATATCCTTTTCCGTCACCGTCTTTTCCGATGCCTGCCCATACTGCTCCACCAGCCGGTTCATGATCGTGGATTTGCCGGCGTTGGTGTATCCTACCAGCGCTACCTGGGGGATTCTGGAACGAATACGCCTCTGCCTCTGGATATTGCGCCCCTGTTCCACTTCCGCCAGTTCTCCCCGCAGCTCACTGATACGGTGCTCGATCTTCCGGCGGTCCAGTTCCAGTTTCTTCTCTCCCGTTCCCTTGTTGCTCATGGCTCCGCTGCCGCCGCCCTGTCTGCTCAGCGCGTCATGCAAACCCACCAGCCGGGGCAGCAGATACTGTAGTCTCGCGGTCTCCACCTGCAATTTGGCCTCTCTGGTCTTGGCCCTGATGGCAAAAATATCCAATATCAATGTGGTTCTGTCCAGTATCGGCATATCCAGTTCCTGCTGCAGGTTCCGCAGCTGGGAGGGTGCCAGAGCATCGTCAAACACAATGACCTGCGCCTGGCACTGTCCCGCGTATTCCCGGATTTCCTCCACCTTGCCGGGGCCCACATAAAAAGCTTTGTTGGGCGCGCTCAACCGTTGGGTGATAATACCTGCCACCTGCATCCCGCACGCCTGTGCCAGACTGCCAAGCTCCTCCATGGAATACTCAAAATCCTCTTCCTCTCCTGTATCCACTCCCACCAGCAGCGCCCTCTCCAATTCCTGCTGTATCTCCTGATCCTTCATATCTCCCTCTCTTTCATAATAATACATAAGCCGGATAATTGCAAACAGCTATCAGAAAATTTTTCAGGCCGACTCCAGAGTAAACCAAAACAGCACTCCGTCGGAATAATTCTCCACCCCATACTCCTGATTCATGGATTCCATGATCGCCTTTACGATGGACAGCCCCACTCCGCTGCCGCCGTACTCCCGGGTTCTGGCCTTGTCCACTTTATAGAATTTCTCCCAGAGATGAGACAGGCTTTCCTGGGGAATGGGCTCCCCGGTGTTGAACACCCCCACCCGCACTTTTCCCTCCGCCTGCTCCACAGTGACATGGATCATTTTTTCGCCCTGACAGTAATGAACCGCGTTGGTAAAATAGTTCATAAAGACTTCCTCTGTCTTGAACTCATCTCCCCACGCATAGACCGGCCCGGTCTGCTCCATCTTTACAGTGATTCCGTCCTGTCTGGTGAGTATCTCCGCCGATTGCATATAAGTCCGTATCATTGCCACAATGTCAAATCGCTCCATACTGACCTTGTCATTGCCGAATTCCAGCTGATTCAGCGTCAGAAGTTTTTGCACCATGGTATTCATCTTGCCCGCCTCATCCATGATGACTTCGCAGTAAAAATCCCGGCTCTCCGGGTCGTCGCTGATCCCCTCTTTCAAGCCCTCCGCATACCCCTGTATCAGCGCTATGGGAGTTTTCAGCTCATGGGATACGTTGGCCAGGAATTCCTTGCGCATCTCGTCTATCTGCTCTTTTCTCTCAATATCTTTCTGTAACTCATTGTTGGCCGTCTTCAGCTCCGATACGGTCCTCTCCAGGGACTCCGACATCTGGTTGATATTGCTGCCCAGCAGACCGATCTCATTTTTTTCCTTCCCCTGATACCTGGCGTTGAAGTCCAGATGCGCCATGCGCTGGGATATCTCCGCCAGCTCCAGCACGGGGTCCGTCACCCGCTTGGAGGCGAACCACATCAAAATACCGCTCACCAGAGCCGCAGCCACGCCGATATACGCCAAGAACCTATTGGCGATCTTTACGCTCTCCTGTATACTCTCCATCGTGGTGTTGATGATAAACCAATAATTGTTATCCAGCTGTCCATACATCTCTATATATTCGGTCTTGTTTCGTACATCCACATATTTAAAGAGCGTATTGGGCGCGGGAACATCCTCATAGATCTCCTCCCCGAAAGTGCTGTCCACCGCATAGCCGATGATATAGCGCAGCAGCCGCTTGGAGAGTTCTTCCCCATTGTTAAAGACCGCCGCATAAGCAATCCGGGAGTCGGCGTCTATAACCTCCACATTGATGTTGGATATAAACGCGAACCGCCCCATCTCCTGGGCAAAATCCTCGCTGTAAAGCTGTCCCGAGACCGCTGCGGAATTCAGGCGCCGATACGCCTCCTGCACCACCTCGGCCTTCTCCAGCTCGTAATAGTCTTCCAAAAAAGTATTGTTGATAAACCAGCATGTCACAATGGTGCCTACCAGAAGTCCTATGGTGATCGCCGCCAGCTGTCTGCGTATGGAAGTCCTCATGGTTCTGCGACCTCCAGCTTGTAGCCCATCCCCCATATGGTCTTGATCATATCCCCCTTTTCTCCCATCTTACTGCGGAGTTTTTTCACATGGGTATCTATGGTTCTGGCATCGCCGAAATAGTCATAGTTCCATACGTTATTCAATATTTTCTCTCTTGAGAGCGCAATACCTCTGTTCTCCACAAAATAAGACAGCAGCTCAAACTCCTTATAGCTCAGTTCCACCGGCTGTCCGTCTATCATTACCTGATGGGCCGTCTTGTCGATGGTGATACCACCGCAGGAAAGACGCTGTTCCTGGGCATCGGACAGTGTGCGCCGCAGGATCGCCTCGATACGGGCCACCAGGATCTTGGGGCTGAACGGCTTGGAGATATACTCGTCCACTCCCAGCTGAAATCCCTGTAGTTCGTCTCTCTCGTCCCCCCGGGCCGTCAGCATGATGATGGGGACCTGGGAGTAGGCCCGGACCTCCCTGCATACCTGCCAGCCGTCCATCTTGGGCATCATCACGTCCAGCACGATCAGAGCGATCCCCTTTTCCCGGAAAAAAAGTTCCACCGCCTGCTCGCCGTCCTCAGCCTCCAGCACATCATAATTGTTTTTCACCAGAAAATCTCTCACAAGCTTGCGCATCCTGCTCTCGTCATCCACTACCAGAATCTTTCGTCTCTCCATAGGATCTACCTCTTTCCTGTCATTGTCATGGAATATTTTAGAACATATTTATGTATTTTCTGTGAAAAAACAAAACTCATTCAATTATCTTAAGTTCCCTCTCCTTATCCCGGATAACCTGTTCCCTTTCCTGCAGATCCTGCTCCCAGGCAGCATATTCATTCAAAATGGCCGTCCGGTAATTTAATATATTGGGCTGATTGCTGGTTATTGCCAGCGCGAACATAAAGATCACCGCCAGCGCCAGCAGCACATTCAGTATTATGGACATCCTCACCCATGCTTTCCTGCCGCTCTGGGCTTCCCTGTCCATGGTGCCGCCCCGCACCGGCCTCTCCCTCTTATGGGGGACCATGATGCAGGGGGAGTTGATGGGGATCATGGGGACTTTAGCCGGATCGATATCCCCCTGGCCCAGCAGAAAATCCTGTAAATGTTTTAAATATATCATACCCACAGGAGTCTTAAAAATCCTCTCTCTGAGCATTCTCTCATAAAGGGTCAGAACCTGCTGGGGACGCCGGTAGTCCAGATGTTTCTCCAGATATTCGATCTGCTTTTTTTCCTTTGAGGCCATCCCCGCGTCTTCCGCGTTTAAGAATATGAAACCTTCCGCATTCCTGCTCGCCTGTGTCTCTCCTGCCATGCGCGCACCTCCGCTTTTCACTGTCTTTAAACCCGAAATGGCTGGCCCCCGCCGCGCGAAGCCCAGCCATTCCCTATGGATTTAACGCATCTTCAAAAATCCCTTAACCATGTCGGGCATCTCGTCCACTTCACAGGTATTGTCATGCAGCACCGGGGCGCTGCGAATCTCCTCGATAGCTCCGGGAACCGCCACATTGGCGATCCTGGAAAGTTCGTCCACCAGCTCAAAATCCGTCATACTGTCATATTTGCCGTCAATGGCGTTCATAACACTCCTGGTAAATTTAAACGGGCTGGCTGTGGAGGCTATCACCGTGGGCGTATGATCCCCTGTCTCCTCCACATATTTGCCGTATACGGATGCCGCCACCGCAGTGTGTGTATCGATCACATAACCGCAATCGCCGTACAGTCTGCGGATCGCCGCCGCCGTCTCCTCCTCTGTGGCATAGCCGCCACAGAAATCCTGCAGCCGGGCTCTCATCTCCTCCGTGATCTCATATCTGCCCTGGCCCCCGAGAGCCGCCATCAGAGCGGCATTGTGTTTCGGATCGTCCCCGGCGATCCGGTAGATCAGACGCTCCAGATTGCTGGAGATCAGAATATCCATGGAGGGAGAGCTGGTCAGCACAAACTCCCTGTTGCGGTCATAAACGCCGGTGCGGAAGAAATCATACAGCACCTTGTTGTCATTGGAGGCACAGATCAGCTTACCGATGGGCAATCCCATATTTTTGGCATAGAATGCCGCCAGGATATTGCCGAAATTACCGGTGGGTACCACCACATTGATCTTCTGCCCCTCCTCTATCTTGCCCTCGCCCAGCAGCCGGGTATAGGCGTACACATAGTACACGATCTGGGGCACCAGCCGCCCGATATTGATGGAATTGGCCGAGGAAAACTGGAAACCCTGTTCCGCCATCTCCGCCGCCAGCGCTTTGTCCGAAAATATCTTCTTCACCCCGGTCTGGGCGTCGTCAAAATTCCCGTGGATTCCTACCACAAAGGTATTGTCCCCCCTCTGGGTCACCATCTGTTTCTCCTGAATGGGACTGACGCCGTTCTTGGGATAAAACACCACGATGCGGGTTCCCTCCACATCCGCGAAACCTGCCAGCGCCGCCTTGCCCGTATCCCCGGAGGTGGCTGTCAGGATCACGATCTCATTTTTAATATGATTCTTTTTGGCGGAAACGGTGAGCAGATGGGGCAGAATGGACAGCGCCATGTCCTTAAAGGCTATGGTCGCCCCATGGAACAGCTCCAGATAATAAGCGCCCGCCGCCTCTGCCAGCGGCGCGATCACTTCCGTGTCAAATTTCTCATTATATGCCTTGGAGATACAGCCGGTAAGCTCCTCCCGGGTAAAATCCGTCAGGTAGAGTTTCATCACCTCATAGGCGACCTCCTGATAGCTCATGGCAGACAACTCCTTCAGACTCTTGTCCAAAGCGGGAATATGATCCGGCACAAACAGGCCGCCGTCATCCGTAAGTCCTTTCAAGATCGCCACGGAGGCGCTCACCGGCTCCTGGCCGCTCCTGGTACTCTTATATAATACTTCCATTTTATCCCCTTTCCTGTATAAAACAGACTCTCTCATAATTTCACAGGAGTGATTATAGCATAAATCCCGCCCTCATGCAACGGCTAAAAGAAGAACTCATGGCCGCCGTGCCGGAACAGAAAAGTAAGCTTTCTGTCAAACCATCTCATACTGTCGCTGTCCGCGTGCCTTCTGGCCGCAAAGTACAGTGCCCCCTGGGAGATATCCTCCCCGTCTATGGCCCGCTGCACTGCCCTGACCGTCTCCTCGCTTATCTTCACCTTCCATATGCGCCCGGACGCCACCGGCGAGAACTGCGTGACCCTGCCGTTTTTCTGCATCACCACATCCTTTACGGTATCGGGAAAGGCCTCGCTGTTCACCCTGTTCAGCACCACATTGGCCACCAGGAGCTTGCCGTCTTCGTCCTCCCCTCCTGCCTCCGCCTCCACAATGCGCAGCAGGATATCATAATCCTCGTCGCACAGCTCGTACGCGGGAGGCCGCTCTAAAACATCGCAGTCCACTACCCGCTGTCCCGATGCGGCCGTATCTGCCAAGCCCAGAGTACTGCTGCGCTGATCCGCCACCAGCGCTCTGTCCAAGGTGGTCTCCATCATGGGCTCCCCAAACTGCCTGCTGTCACTGATCGCCGCGATGCACACATACCCGGACAAAAACAACATATGTACCATAACAATAATTCCCAACGCTTTTTTATACATAGGACTCTCCTCCTGCTCACACTACTATTATAAGTTTATACAGCAAGTCCTAAAAATATTGCAAAAATATGATAAATATGCTAAAATCAATCTGTATTTGCGGTCAAAAACCGCCGGGAAGGAGGAAGACAATGCTGTTCAGTTCCATGGTCTTTTTATGGATATTTCTGCCTGTAGTGATCATTGGAAACGGGTTGCTCACGCGGCTCCCTTTCTCCGATGAAAAGCGGAAGACACGTTGCAAAAACATTTTCCTCCTGATATGCAGTGTGTTTTTTTATGCCTGGGGCGGTATCTATTATATACTGATCATGCTCGGTGTCATTGTTCTGGACTTTCTGGGCGCGTACCGGGTATCCCGCCAAAAGGGAGCCCGAAGGAAAGCCATGCTGGCGGTTACCATCCTGCTAAACCTTCTGATCCTGTTCTTTTTTAAGTATTTCAATATGCTGGTGGCCATGGTGGAGACCGTTATGTCCTGGCACTCCGGCACACTGCAGGATCGGTTTCTGGTGGAACTGTTCTCTCTGGAGGGAACGGGAGCGCTGGGCATCGAAAAGATCGTACTGCCCATCGGCATCTCCTTTTTCACGTTTCAAGCTATGTCATACGTGGTGGACGTATACCGTGACACCGTTCCCCCTCAGACCAATATACTGGACTTCGCCCTGTACATCTCCCTGTTCCCCCAGTTGATCGCAGGCCCCATCGTTCAATACAGCGATATCGCCGCCGCGCTGAATCACAGGAATGAGTCTATGGAGGATTTTCTGGAGGGCGTGAGGCGCTTTTGTTATGGCCTTGGCAAAAAAGTCCTGATCTCCAACACTCTGGGAAATACGGCAGATCATATATGGGCTATAGAGACCAACGAGCTGGGAGCCGGACTTGCGTGGCTGGGAATGCTGTCCTACACCTTGCAGATATATTATGATTTCTCGGGTTATTCCGATATGGCCATCGGTCTGGGCAGGATGCTGGGCTTTAAGTGGAAAGAAAATTTCGACTATCCCTACACTTCCCTTTCCATCCAGGAATTCTGGCGAAGATGGCATATCTCCCTGTCCTCCTGGTTCAAGAATTACGTGTACATCCCTCTGGGCGGCAATCGGAAAGGCATGGCGGCCACTTGCAGGAATCTGGTGATCGTATTTCTGCTCACCGGAATATGGCACGGAGCCAATTTCACATTTATTTTCTGGGGACTTATGTACGCGGTACTGCTGGTAGCGGAACGGCTGTTTCTCGGACGTTTTCTGCAAAAAAACCCGCTTAAGATTTTAAATTGGATCTACACCATGTTTTTTGTCATGATCGGCTGGGTGTTCTTCCGCTCGGACAATCTGGTCATGGCCCGGCGTTATATCCGCCAGCTGTTCTGTTTTGGAACATCGGAGTACAGCGTGCTCTCCTACCTGTCCATGCAAGTTATTCTCGCCCTTGTACTGGGAATACTGGGAATGGGTTTTGTGCAGAGAGCTTTCCGAAAAAAGCCCCGTTTCCGCGGCTCCTTCGCTGTCCAGATCGCGATCCTGGTACTCAGTATCCTGTTTATCGCCGCCGGAACCTACAATCCGTTCATCTATTTCCAGTTTTAGGAGGCCGCCTGTGAAAAAGACCGTGCAAATACTGAAAATCAGCATATTTATGGGGGTTCTCATTCTTCCCTCACTGATCTGGTATGGTGTGAGATTCCTGGCCCCCCAGGCTTACGCCAAACTGGACTATGATCTGGGAGAAAAAACGCAGACGCAATTCCCGGAGGAGTTTGATCCCAAGGACTACACCCGGAAACTGGAGACGTATTACAACGCCAATGTGCCTTTTCGCAGCAAGCTGATCTCTCTGCACCAGAAACTCTCCGGCGCTCTGGAAAGCGTATATACCGGATATCTGCGGGACGGGATTGCCCGCATACTCTACGGCGAGGAGGCCGAGGGGTTCTTCCCTCCCCAGATCATAGGGGATATCGTACTGTTGGGCCGTCATAACTGGCTGTTTTACGCCGGGGACGACAGCATCTCCTATTACAGGGGAACCAATCTTCTGGAAGAGGAACAGATGGAACTCAATATGGCTCTCATGGTACAGCTGCAGGAATTGTGTGATGAAAAAGGTATCCAGCTGCAATATATCATTCTGCCCAACAAGGAACTTGTCTACTCCGAATATATGCCCTCCTACACCATCGCGAACAGTAAGAGGCGCACGGAAACATTTGTAGAATATGTGGAGCAGCACTGCGGCATACACATTGTCTATCCCCTGCAAGAATTGCAACAGGCCAAGGACCGGTGGCAGACCTATCATCAGTATGATACCCACTGGAACCACGCAGGATCATTTATAGGAACTCAGGCGCTGTACAAAGCCCTGGGAATACCCACCACCGATCTGTCCGCGCTGGAGGTGACACAGTGCGACGCCACCACCAATGACCTGATGATCCTGGGCGGTCTGGACGCCTCTCAATATCCCGCGGAGTACGACTACGCAGTCAACTACCGGCCGGAAGTCACTCTGACGGATGTCTCGGGAGACAAACAGCCCTCCGGCATTTACTGCGCCCGGTCGGACTGCGGGAACGACAAAAACCTTGTATTTATCGGAGACTCTTTCCGATGCTTTATGATCGACTATCTGGTAAAGGATTTTTCCAACTCTGTAATAACATACAGAGAGACTTCCGACAACCGCACGGACTATCCCGATGAAGTGATCCGCAGTATACAGGACGCCGATATCTTGGTGGTAGAGGCGGTGGACCGCTACGACAGCAGGCTGTATCCTGCCATCCAGAGATTGATCCAGATATTGCAGAGCGAAACAAAATAGTGAGATCTCCCAATGAAAGGCGGCGCGGGAATGGCAGATACAGAGCATATGGAAGGCGTATACCAGGCTACAAGGAAAAGCGGGGAGATCTATTACCGCTCCTCTCTCACCTATCGCCGCAGGCATATCAGTCTGGGCAGTTACAAGGACGCCCTGTTGGCGCATCTGGCCTACCGCACTGCCTCCCGGCTGATCGCGCCAAACTCTGGGCTCACGCTGGAGGACTATCGTTCCACATCCGTTCTGAGCTTTGAAAAATGGGTAGTCCTGCTGAATTTCCGGGACAACGGAATCTATCTGGGAACACCCATCTATATTCGTCCCCGCTTTTTCTATTATTATATGTCTCCCGGCCATGTGCTGAAATTTGACACGGACGATCTGTTCTATTACGCTTCCCACAAGATCATGCGCCGGGGCAGCCACTACTTTGTGGCGGACTACGGTATGCAGGTCAATATAGCCTCCCGCTATGGAATCAAGAACTACGCTGTTCCCGGCGTGGACTATGACTTTTTAAACGGCGACCCAACCGACTTCCGCCGGGAAAACCTGCGCATCTTTAACACCTATCACGGTGTCCGCACGGTGACAAAAAACGGTGTTGTCCGCTACGGTGTCCGCATTCATATAAACGGCTATTACAAGGTGGGAGTCTATGATACCGTCACCGAGGCCGCCATCGCCTACAACAAGGCCGCCGACATCCTGCAAAAAAACGGACTCCGCAAGAATTTTCTCCGCAATTACGTGGAGGGTATCTCCTCTGCCGTCTATACGGAAATCTATTCTTCGGTGTCCGTCTCCTCAAAGATCGTTGACTATTTCTCCGAATAATCTATAAAACTTATATTCAGACTTGCGTTGCCCGATATTCCGTCTATGGACGCCTGTCTGTCATACTGCCACATGGTGAAACGGTAAGGATAATCCGGCACATCCTCCTGCTGGTTCAGCCACACATCGTAGTCCGTGAGTTTGGACAGATCTACCTGTTTGATCAGCCAGTATTTATCGCCGTAGATCATAGGCTCGTAACCGCCCGCACGGATGGTATCCATAAACGCCTTTGCTATGGCGGTTTTATCCGATCTGCTCAGCCCCTCCACCCGGGAGGTATCATTGTCCACATATTCCATATCAAAGGCAATGGGGTATTTGACGGTGTAACCCTGAATCTGCTGCAACACCACCAGCGCCTCCTCGATGGCCTCCGCCTCCGTAATGGCCTGCGAGAAAAAGTACAGACCGATCTCCAGTTTCGCATCGGAGGCCCGCTTTATATTGTCCGAAAAGTATTCGTCGATAACCAGCTGTCCGCTGCTGTAGCCGCGGGCACCTACCCGCAGCATCACAAAGTCCACGCCTGCTTTTTTCAGCTTGTTGTAGTCCACATATCCCTCGGCCTTGGAGATATCCACACCCACAAATGACACCTGTCTGCCGTCCTGATAATACTTCATCAGATCAGACTGGCTCACCAGCTGAGTGAAGTCATAGTCATGTTTGGGCAAATATGGACTGATCAGAACCCATTCCTCTTCACCGTCTCTGTCTACCACCAGCGTATGCTTACCGTCTTTGGCAGGGTCGGATTCTTCCGGTTTCGGTGTCTGTCCCGGTTCCTCCGGTTTCGGGGTCTCCACCGGATACATATCCCAAAAGTCCAGATCGTCCGGAGTCAGGGCGCTGTCGCCCAGCAGATCTTTAGTGTCCGGATATTCCGGTCTCGCCGCCACGTCTTCCACCGATGTCTGCTGCGTATACTGTGTTCGCCTGGGAGGATTCTGCCTGTGGTTGATAAATAGCACCACCGCCAGAATGACCAGCACGAACATACTGACCGCTACGATCGTGGATACGATCACGGGTGTCATTCCCGACTTGTCATTGTAATCCTCTGGCAGTTTCATCTTTACCTCTTTCCTGTATCTGTAGTTGATAAATCAGCTACGGCTATACCTATAATATTGCGCTATAACTCCTACTCGTTGATTATGATCGCCTTCTTGGGGCATTTTTCCATACATGCACCGCAGGCCACGCATTTCCCGTGATCAATGACTGCGTGGAAATTCTCCACCTTGACCGCCTCTGCAGGGCAGGCTTTCACACAGAGTCCACAGCCGATGCATCCCGCAGTACATGCCTTCATGGTCACCGGGCCCTTGTCTACAGAGCTGCAGGCCACCACTTCTTTTGCACTTTTGGGGATCAGCGAGATCAGCTGTTTGGGACATACCGCCACACATTTCCCGCATGCCTTACATTTTTGACCGTCCACTTTGGCAACGCCGTTTACAATATGTATGGCGTCGAAAGGACAGGCCTTTACACATGTGCCATACCCCAGGCAACCGCTGTTGCAGGACTTGGGGCCTCCCCCCGGCACAAAGGGCAGCATCCGGCAGTCCTGGGCACCGCTGTATTTATAATCCTGACTGGTCTTGTCACAATCTCCCTGACAGTGCACAAAAGCCACCATGGGCTGCGCCGCCTGGGCCTCCACTCCCATGATCTGGGCCACCTGGGCTCCCACTGTGTCGCCCCCCACGGGACAGGCGTTTGTGGGGGCCTCTCCCTTGGCAATGGCCGCCGCCAGACCGGAACATCCCGCATAACCGCATCCGCCGCAGTTGTTGCCTGGCAGCACTCCCAGCACCGCTTCCTCCCTGGGATCTATCTCCACCTTGAATTTGATACCGGCAACGCCCAGAAACAGACCGATGAAAATACCGATCGCTCCCACGATGCCTGCCGCAATAAGGATTCCTGTTATCATTTCCTTACCTCCACATTAAATATCACAGACTATAACAGCCCGGAAAATCCGCAAAAGGCGATAGCCATCAGGCCCGCCGTGAGCAGTACTGCCGGCATACCTTTAAAAGATTGCGGGAAGTCGTTATACTCCATTTTTTCCCGCAGGCCCGCCAGGATCACAATAGCTATGGTGAACCCCACCGCCGTGGCGAAACCGTTGACGATTCCTGTCAGAATACCGTATTCCTTCTGTACATTGGTCAGGGCCACCCCCAGAACCGCGCAGTTGGTAGTGATCAGAGGCAGGTATACACCCAGCGCCTCATATAGAGCCGGCATGGCCTTGCGCAGAAACATCTCCACGAACTGCACCAGGGCCGCGATCACCAGAATAAAGCATATGGTCTGCAAATATTCGATATGTAAGGGTTTCAAAATAAACCGGTACATCAGCCCCGCCACAGCGCTGGCCAGAGTGATGACAAAGATTACCGCCGCGCCCATGCCGGCTGCGGTATTGGTCTTCCTGGAAACCCCCAGAAAGGGGCACAATCCCAAAAACTGGCTCAGAACCACATTGCTCACCAGGGAAGAGCCGATCAATATGACAAGTAATTCCTTCACTGTTTCCATGTGTCTCTCCTTCCTACAGTTCTTCCACTACCAGATCGTCGCTGTCATCATAGAATTTTCTCCGACCGCACCCCGTGTCCGTACAGTTCATGCAGTCTTCGCTGCACCCGGAGCCGATCTTGCTGGTATCCTTTCCGGCTTTGGCCCCTTTGACTTTCACATAATTCTGCAGGGCGCACAGCGCTGCCAGCACAAAGAACGCGCCCGGCGCCAGCACAAATATGCCAATGGGCGTAAATGCCTTAGGCATAATTCCGAAACCGAAGATCTCTCCGGTTCCCAGCAGTTCCCGCACCGCGCCGATACAGGTCAGCGCCACGGTAAATCCCAGCCCCATGCCGATGCCGTCGAACAGGGAGGGAATCGGGGAATGGGAGTACGCATAACTCTCCGCACGGCCAAGGATGATACAGTTCACCACGATCAGCGGTATATATACTCCCAGCGCATCATTCAGAAAAGGCAGATATGCCTCCAGCAGCAATTGTACCACCGTCACGAAGGAGGCTATGATCACGATAAACGCCGGTATACGCACCTTTGTGGGAATGATATTCCGCAGCAGTGAGATGATCAGGTTGCTGAGCGCCAATACCGCCAGCGTGGCGGCTCCCATGCCGAAACCGTTTACGGCGGAGGTGGTCACTGCCAGAGTGGGACACATGCCCAGCATCAGCACAAAAGTCGGATTTTCTTTGATCAGACCGTTGATCAGTCTCTCCCCGGCATTGTCGGGACGATTCGTTTTGCTCATACCGTCTCCCTCCCTTCTGTCTCCTCTGTCCCGGCCCCATTGTCCGAGAGCGCCCCTGCGGTCTGCGCCAGCGCCTGTTCAAAGACGCGGACCGCGCCGTTTACCGCGTTTGTTACAGCCTCCGTAGTAATGGTAGCGCCGCTTATGGCGTCAATCTCGCTGTCCGACTGACTGCCGGATTTGGTAAATGTAAAGTATACCGCCGGTTTCTCCGCAAACTGGGGAACCAATACCTCTCCGGCCCGCATACCCAATCCCGGCGTCTCGGAGATGGAGAGAATGGACACCCCATTTACT
Source organism: uncultured Acetatifactor sp. (assembly GCA_910577235.1). Classification (GTDB taxonomy): domain Bacteria; phylum Bacillota; class Clostridia; order Lachnospirales; family Lachnospiraceae; genus Acetatifactor. Next base: position 17,278 of record CAJTMX010000019.1, read on the forward strand.
ATACCATCATTTGTAATGCCCGCATACAGGGTAATATTGCCACCGTATCCTTCTCCGGAAGTGGTTTCGATCACATAGCCCAGAGAATTGCCTGCGGTATCCAGCGCCCGGTAGACGGTTCCTGTCTTCACCCCGTCCGCGGACAGTTCCTGCGCCAGAGTCTCGTCAATGTTATAAGAAAATTCTTCAAATCGGTCCGCCTGGGCAAAAACCTCCCGACAGGCCTCCTGAATCTTGCGCTCCTGTTGCTGCCTGCGGGGCTGCTCAGTCACCTGGTATACCAACCCCAGCATCAGGCCGGATATCAGCGTGATCGCAAAGAGGATCAAGGCGTCCCTCCACATGTTTTTTCCGTCGCTGCCGGCTCTATTTTCTGCCATGTGCCGCACCTCCTTTGCCAAATGCTCTGGGCATGGTGACCTTCTCGATCAGAGGCACCAGCAGATTGCCCAGGATGATCGCATAGGATACACCCTCCGCGCCGGGTCCGAAGATTCGGAAGATCCCAGTCATAATACCCAGGAATATTCCAAAGACATATTGCCCCTTTATTGTGATCGGCCTGGTCACATAATCGGTTGCCATGAAAAAGGCTCCCAGCATCAGGCCGCCTCCGGCCAACTGAGCGGACAGGTATTGAAAATCCAGTCCCCTGCCCCCAAACAACAGCACAAACACGGCGAAACTCACGATATAGCTGCCGGGAATCCGCAGATCTATCACACCCAGCAGGATCAGGAAACAGGCTCCCACTACCAGGGCGATCATGGAAGTCTCGCCTATGGTTCCGGCAGTGCGTCCTATGATCATATCCGTCACATTGACTGTCTCCCCCGCTTTCAGCAAAGCGAGAGGTGTGGCGCCGGTATAGGCGTCACAGACAAAATTTGTCATCTGCGCGGGGAAGGATATCAGCAGAAAACACCTGGCGGCCAGCGCAGGATTCATAAAGTTCTGTCCCAGGCCACCAAAGAGCATTTTCACCACCAATATGGCAAACACACCGCCCATGGCACCGATCCACAGAGGAGCGCCCACAGGCAGGTTTAACGCCAGCAGCAATCCCGTCACCACTGCGGACAGATCGGTGATCGTCAATTTCTTTTTATACAGTCCGAACAAAAACTCCGTGATCACAGTAGATGCCACCGTGATCAGAATATGTAGCAGCGCCCTGACGCCAAAATTGTAGATGCCGAATCCGGCGGCAGGCAGCAAGGCAAGCACCACAGCCATCATGATACCGTTCGTCGTAACCTTTGAACGCACATGAGGATTGGATGACACTCTCCATTTCTTCTCCACTTCTTGTTTCCTCCTAAATTTTTGTACTTTGAACAAGGGACGCAGATCCTTCCTGTCCAGACCCCGCACTGGCTCAATTGGAAACTATTATCTGTCTCCGGTCTAAAAACTGAACAGCCTATTCTAAGAATATTTAAGCCTCCAAGTACGCTGTCCGGGGATATGCTGATCTTATTTGGAATTCTTCCGCTTGGCCAGCTGGATCTTGCGCATGGATTTGATCTGCTGGGTCAACGGTCTCTTGGCCGGACATACATAACTGCAGCATCCGCACTCACAGCACTCCATGCCGTCATTTTTGACGAAGGCTTCCTCGTCAAAATGTTCCGCGTAGTCCGCAAGCCTGCTGGGAACCACCCTGCCGGGGCATACCTCCACACAGCGCCCGCAGTTGATGCAGGGCCCTGGCTCCATGGCGGAAACCTCGTCCTTGGACAGACACAACAGAGCCGTGGAAGTCTTGGTGGTGGGCACATCCAGATCGAACATGGCAAAACCCATCATGGGGCCGCCGCAGACGATCTTTTCCGGCTTGCCGCGAAATCCCCCCGCCTCCTCGATCAGTTCCCGATAGTTCATACCGATCCGCACCCGGTAATTCTGGGGATTCTCTATCGCGTCACCCGTCACGGTTACAATGCGTTCCATCAGGGGACGCCCCTCCGTCACTGCCCTGTAAACAGCCACCACGGTATCCACATTGTTCACCACACATCCCACATCCGCAGGAAGCATGGAGGAATTGATCCGCCTGCCGGTGACGGCATAGATCAGCGTGCGCTCGGCTCCCTGAGGATACTTGGTCTGCAGCGCCTTGACACTGATGCGCTCCTCGCCGCGAACCATCTCCTGCAGTAGCCGGATACAGTCAGGCTTGTTGTCTTCCACCGCCAGAACGCCCCGGGCATTGGGAAAAAGCTGCAGGATGATCTTCATCCCTCCCACAAGTTTCTCCGGTTCTTCCAGCATTCTGCGGTAGTCGCTGGTCAGATAGGGTTCGCATTCCGCGCAGTTGGCAATGCAGTACTCTATCTTCTCAGGCTCCTTGGGTGAAAGCTTTACATATGTGGGAAAACCCGCGCCGCCCATGCCGACGATTCCTGCCTCCTTTATGCAGTCAATGACCTGTTCCCGGCTAAGTGACTCCAAGTCTCCCGGCGGCTCCATGGTTACCTCTTCATATTGACCGTCATTTTCCACCACAATGCTCATGACGCTGTCACCGGTCACCACACGCCTGGGTTCAATGGACTTGACCGTGCCGGAAACGGACGCATAGATGGGGGCCGATACAAACCCGTTCTGCTCCGCGATCTTCTGGCCTGCCAGTACACGGTCTCCTTTTTTCACAATGGGGGTTGCCGGCGCGCCGATATGCTGGGACACCGGGTAAACCAATTCACCTTTTGGCAGCACGGACACAATGGGCTTGTCCTTGGACAAATCCTTGCCGTCATATGGATGTACTCCACCCTGAAAAGTCAACTTTCGCATGTTTTCACTCCTACCTCTCTGTGAGTACGCAAGCCATGCTTTATGGCATAACTTGTCGAATTTGTTTCTCATACTAATATACTATTTTTTTTACAAAAATACTACAGTATTTTCAAAATTTATGATATAATTAATTAAATAACAAAAAAACAGATTCTTACCGGAAATACGCGCCGGCTTTGTTGTTTACCGGCACGATTTTCACCGCCACATATGTCGAAAATAACCGGTATAAGGTTAATCCATGATTCAAAATTCTTTATGGAGAGGGAATATGAAGACAGACGACGCAAAAATAGAAAATCTTGAGATCGGTTACCCGCTGGAAAATCTGGCTCCTCTGGAACAGATCCTGTTTCTGGATATTGAGACCACAGGTTTCACAGCGCGTACATCCTATCTGTATCTGATCGGTTGCGCTTATTACAGCGAAGGTTGCTGGCGCACCAGACAGTGGTTCGCCCAGAGCTATTTGGAGGAGATTCAGATACTCACTGCGTTTTTTGAGTTTGCCGCCTCCTACAAATACCTGATCCATTTTAACGGCAACAATTTTGATCTGCCCTTTATATTGCAGAAATGTGAGCAGTTACGGCTGCCTTACAATTTCGAAGGTTTTGAAGGGCTGGATATCTACCGCAGGGTCAGCTTTTACAAATATTTCCTGAAACTGCCCAACTGCAAGCAGAAAACCATTGAAAAGTTCCTGGGTATCCATCGTGAAGACGCTTTCTCCGGCGGGGAGTTGATCGGTGTATATCACGATTATGTAAAACTGCCCTCGGAATTCGCCGAGAAGTCTCTGTTTCTGCACAACGCCGATGATCTACAGGGAATGCTGCAGATTCTTCCCATATTGTCCTATTATGATCTGTTTGACGGCAAGGTAAAGGCCCGTAAGGTACAGGCTAACTCCTACAAGGATATCAACGGCAACAGACGGCAGGAACTGGTCATGACTCTGGCTCTCCCCTGCACTCTGCCGGTAAACGTCTCCGCCTCCGCCAACTATTGTTATTTCAAGGGCGGCGGAACCCAGGCCCAGCTGCGTGTACCCATCTATGAGGAAGAGATGAAATATTTTTACACCAATTACAGGGATTACTACTATCTCCCTGCGGAGGACGTGGCCCTGCACAGATCCGTGGCGTCCTTTGTGGATCACGAACATCGTGTGAATGCCACCGCCGCCACCTGTTACACCCGGAAATACTCCTGCTATCTTCCCCAGTGGGAAGTGTTGATCGAGCCTTTTTTCAAACGCGACTACAAGAGTAAGGAACTCTTTTTTGAGCTGACAGATGAGATTAAGAAAAACCGCCAGGCTTTTACCAGCTACGCCAATCACATTCTGACCATGATGGCCGCAACCTATTAATTAGAATGCGCCCCGCCGTGCGCACTTAAAATGGAGCTATGGCGCAAATCTTTGCGCTATAGCTCCATTTAACTATACACCCGTCAAATAGGTCTCTCATAAAAGAAAGAATTCTTCCGAGCATATCCTAAATCCTTATAATTGATGATCTGCTCCGTACTGCCGATAAACAGAACGCCTCCGGGCTTGAGATTCTTCTGGAATTTGGCAAATACCTCATCCTTGGCCTCCTCCGTAAAATATATCAATACGTTACGGCACACGATCAAATGACAATCGCTGGGATAAGTATCCTTCAGCAGATTGTGTTCCCTGAATTCCACCCGAGCCATGATCTCGTCGGAAATCTTGTAAGAAGGCCCTACCTGGGTAAAATATTTCTTTTTCATGTCCGCAGGAACAGCCGCAACACTCCTGTCTGCATACAGTCCCAGCTTAGCCTTGGCAATCACCTGCTTGTCCAGATCCGTGGCAATGATACGGATCTGCTGTAGAGGAATATGTCTGGACAGAGCCATCACCAGAGAATAGGGCTCGTCTCCCGTGGAACACGCAGCGCTCCAGACCTTCAGATTCTTACCGAATCTGCCGATCAACTCCGGAATGATCTGCTCGTCCATGATCTTCCACTGCTCCGGATTGCGGTAGAACTCCGACACATTGATCGTGATATAATTGATAAATTCCTCAAACAGAGCCTTATCTTTTTTAAGTTGCTCCACGTATTTATCATAGCCCTTTATACCGTGCTTATCGATCAGTGTGTCAATCCGACGTTTCATCTGCCGCTCTTTATAAGCGTTCAGATCGATGGAGGTCAGATTAAATATCTGCTGTTTCAAATATTCATAATCATAGCCCATTAGACAATTCCTTTTTACTCTTCGCCCTCAGCCGCGATCACCGCATCGATATCCACAGAAACCACATCCGCATCGCTGTCCTCGTCCTTTACGGTGGAATCGGGAGCAGTCAGCGCTTTTATACTCAAAGAGATCTTTCTGTCTGCCTCGTTGAAGTCAACCACTTTTGCGGTCACTTCCTCACCCACACTCAGAACATCGGAGGGCTTATCAATATGCTCCTTGGAGATCTGGGACACGTGCAGCAGCGCGTCAACGCCGGGTTCCAGCTCCACAAATGCGCCAAAGTCAGTCATTCTCGCTACTTTTCCGGTGAGCACACTGCCGATGGCAAATTTCTCGGCCGCGTCCTTCCAGGGATTGGCATCATCAAACTTCAGAGACAGCGCGATCTTGCTGCCATTGATCTCCTTGATCAGAACGGTCAGTTTCTCGCCTACCTTAAATACCTTTTTGGGATGTTCCACTCTTCCCCAGGACATCTCGGAGATATGCAGCAGTCCGTCTGCGCCGCCCAAGTCGATGAACGCGCCGAAATCGGTAACATTTTTCACTACGCCTTCAACGATATCGCCCTCATGAATCCTCTCGAACAGTTCCTTTTGCAGCTCTGCCTTCTGCGCGGCGATAAGCTGTCTGCGGTCACCGATGTACCTTCTTTTCTTGGGATTGTATTCGCTGATCACAAACTCGATCTCCTGACCCGCATACTTGGTCAGATCCTTCTCATATGTGTCGGACACCAGGCTTGCGGGGATAAAGATTCTCACTTCGTCAACTACTACGCTGAGACCTCCGTCCAGAACCTGTGTCACGGTAGCCTTTAATACCTCTCTGTTGTTGTATGCCTCCTCAATACGCTTGTTGCCTCTGTCCGCAGCCAGCCGCTTGTAGGTCAGGACCACCTGTCCCTCCCCATCGTTAACCTTCAGAACCTTGACTTCCATAGTGTCGCCAACCTTAGCAACAGCGGTGAGATCCACACTCTGATCATTGGAGTATTCACTCTTTGTGAGTATACCGTCTGACTTGTAGCCGATGTTGAGAACGATCTCGTCCGGCTTAACATCGATGACAGTGCCTTCAACTACCTCTCCTGCATGTATTGTTTTCAATGATTCTTCCAGCATTTGTTCAAAAGTTAATTCTGACATAATTTTGAACCTCCTCTATTAATTTATTTGGGGTGGAAGCCCCTGCAGTAATGCCAATCAGTCCAGCTGATCTAGGTAGTTCTAAATGCAAGTCATCCAGTGTCTGTATAAAACAGGTATTGTCACACACTTCCTTACAGATCTCATAGAGCTTTCTGGTATTGGAACTGTGTTTACCTCCTATTACGATCATTGCATCAGCATCTGCTGCTACTTCCCGTGTCTCCCTCTGCCTTTCCTCTGTTGCATTGCAGATGGTGTTCACAATACTAACATTGTAACCTTTTTCTTTAAGAATTTCAACTATATGTTGAAATTTATTGTAATTAAATGTCGTCTGAGCCACTACAGTGAGCTTTTTTCCCTCCGGCGGCACATATTTTTCGGCTTCCTCCACGCTCTCCAGCACATCTACCGGGCCGTTGCACCATCCCACGGTCCCTTCTACCTCCGGGTGCTCCGGGCCGCCCACCACCAGGATATGCTCTCCCTGCCGGCTCCTCTCCTCCACCAGCCTGTGGATATGTTCCACAAACGGACAGGTGGTATCTACGATATTCCAGCCCTTCTGTGCCATGCGCTGTGAAATATCTTTTGAAACTCCATGCGCCCTGATAATTACCGTTACGTCCTGAGGGATCTCATCCGCCAAAGAATCCTGCTCCAGCATCCGCTCCAGCTCCTGCCGGTCTTCGATGACTCTGACTCCCAGCTCCGTCAGCTCCTTCACCACTTCTTCATTGTGTACGATAGAACCGTAAGTATATATAGTTTTCCCTGTTTGTATCTGCTCATACACCGTTTCCACCGCTCGTTTTACTCCAAAGCAAAACCCCGCGCTGGCGGTTACTCTGATCTCCATAGGTCTGTCTCCTCAGTCTCTTTTTTCACAGAGCTTAAATATCTTCTCTATAACCTGCTCCGCTGTCATATCCGAGCTGTCCATCAGGACGGCGTCCTGGGCCTGGCGCAGAGGACTGACCTCCCGGTGTGTATCCCGGTAATCTCTCTCCTCCATATCCGCCTGAATCTGTGCCAGATCGCATTGCTGGCCCTTTGCGGTCAGTTCGTCATACCGGCGTCTGGCCCGCACTGCACTGCTGGCTGTCAGATAGATCTTCACATCCGCATGGGGCAGTACGCAGGTGCCGATATCCCTGCCGTCCATAATGCAGTCCGTGGAGGAGGCCAACTCCTGCTGAAGGGCTGTGATACGTTCTCGCACCGCAGGGAGCACGCTGATCCTGGAGGTTACGGCTCCCACTTCCTCCGTGCGGATATAGGCGTTCACATTCTCTCCGTTTAAATACACTACCTGTGTCCCGTTCTCATACCCCAGCGTGATATCCGCCTCCTGGCAGTGACCGATCACCGCCTGTTCATCCTCGGGATCGATGCCCTGGCGCAGCATGTACAGGCCCATTCCCCGGTACATGGCCCCTGTGTCCACATAGATGATATTCAGTTTTTTCGCCACTGCTCTGGCTATCGTGCTCTTTCCGGCGCCTGCGGGGCCGTCCACGGCAATATTATAGCTCATGTTATTTTCCCTTTCTATATTCCTTATTTGTTTCTTATTGAGCCGCGCTGGTTCCGGCCAGGTGTCCGGTGGACCAGGCGATCTGTAGATTGTAGCCCCCGGTCAGAGCGTCTACGTCCAACATTTCTCCGGCAAAATACAATCCCTGTATTATTTTTGATTCCATTGTGGAGGGATTCACGTTTTTGACAGAGATGCCGCCTCTGGTGATGATCGCCTCCTCGTAGCCCCGCACGCCAGTGACTGTCAGGGGCAGCGCTTTGATCAGCTCCACAAAATGACGGCGCTCTTCCCGGGTGATCTCATTTACCGGCTTTTCCGGCGGGATATCCGCAAGGCGTATCATGACCGGGATCAGACGGGCCGGAAAAAGCTGTCCCAGCGCGTTTTTGAACTGTTTGTTCTTACTCTCCTCAAAATCCCGCAGCACTCTCTTATCCAGCTGCTGTATGTCAAGGGCCGGTTTTAAGTCGATCAGCAGCCGTGTCCGGGCTCCATCCTTTCCCCTGCTCTTTGCCATATAATAGCTGCTTGCGCTTAGAACCAACGGACCGCTGACCCCGAAGTGAGTGAACAGCATTTCCCCCTGATCCCGGTAGATCTCCTTATCGTTCAGGTGCAGGCTCAGTGTGACATTGCGCAGGGACAGTCCCATCAGATCCCTGCACCAATCTTCCTTGATGTGAAAGGGTACCAGAGACGGACTGCACTCTGCTATATTGTGGCCCGTTTCTTTTGCGAAAAGGTATCCGTCTCCGGTGGAACCGGTGCTGGCATAGGACAACCCGCCTGTGGCCAGGATCACCCGCTGAGCCGCCAGCCGCCCTCCGTCTTCCAGCAGCACTCCTCTGACACTTCCCTTTTCCGCCTTTTTCGGTCTCTCTTCTTCTCCATAAGACGGCCCGGATTCTTTCTCCCACCACAGTCCTTTAACTCTGGTATGCAGACGGATCTCCACTCCCAGCCGCCGCAGGACTCCCTGCAATGCGGCGATAATGTCGGAGGAGTGATCGCTGACAGGAAACACGCGGTTTCCCCTCTCGGTCTTTAACGGACAGCCCGCCTCCTCAACAAACTCCATCAGTGCCCGGTTATCAAAGCCGTAAAAGGCGCTGTACAGAAATTTTGCGTTGGTCATCACACTGGAAAGCAGATTGTCCATGTCGCCGGCATTGGTCACATTGCATCTGCCCTTTCCGGTGATAAACAGTTTTTTGCCCAGTTTTTCATTGCGCTCCAAAAGCGTTACCTCAGCCCCGGCCTGGGCCGCCGCGATGGCCGCCATCATGCCTGCGGCTCCTCCGCCCACTACGATCACATGCATCCTCACTATTCCTCTTTTCTCAAAGAATAATTCAAAATCGGCTCGTCGTCGATAAAATTGATCTCATCGTTCAGATACACCTGATAATTGTTCCATGTCTCCTCCAACATCTCCAGATTCTGTTTCACTTCCTGAGGACATTTCAGACACATGGCTACCACCAGCGCGTTGATAACGCTCAAAGGCGCCACCAGGGAATCCACGATGGACACCATATCGCTGCGGGCCAGCAGATTGCAGGAGGAATACAGGTTCATGGGAGAATGTATGGAGTCGGTGATGGCGATCACTTTGGCGTTCCTGTCGTTGGCAAACTCCATGGCTTTTAGAGTCCGCATGGAATATCTGGGAAAACTGATTCCCACAAAACAGTCTTTCTCGCCGATCCGTATCATCTGTTCAAAGGTCTCGCTGACGCTGGTAGTCTTTAGCAGTACCACATTGCCCCGGACCATATTCAGATAAAAGTGTAAAAACTCTGCCAACGGCTCATTGCTGCGCAGTCCCATAATGTAGATATGATCCGCCGTCAGGATCGTGTTCACCGCCGTCTCAAACGCCGCCGCGTCCAGATGCTGTATAGTGTGCTGCAACTTTTCGATATCCGCTGTCAGTACGCTTGTCAGTATCTCCGATTGCGTACTGTGTCCGTATTTGGCGTCAATCTTCTGGACACTGCTCAGCTTGCTCTGCACGCATTCCTCCAGAGCCCGCTGAAACTCAGGGTAACCCTTATAACCGATCCCCGCCGCAAAGCGCACCACTGTGGATTCGCTGATCCGCAAAGCGTCCCCCAGCCGTGCCGCCGTCATAAATACGGCTTGGTCATAATGTTCCAGTATAAAGGACGCGATCTTTTTGTGTCCTTTGCTCATGCCCGCATACTGCTCTCTTATCCTGTCCAGTACATCATATTGCATCCGCATGTCCCCCATTTGAAGATATTTATATTATCTGGCAAATTGCCCATAGACCTGTTTCAGCACCGCCAAAGTCTCCACATTAGACAGATCATAATCCCCTGTCAGGGTCATACAGGCACTGCCGTGAATAAATATCCACATTCGCATAAACACTTCTTCGGGACGCTTACAGCCCTCGGCTCTGGCCCTGTTGATCTCATACAGCACATTGCCTGCGTCACCGTTTAAGAGATCGTACATACTCTTTCCGTTATCCTTTTTTGAGAGAAAGAGCAGTTCAAACAGATGCCCTTCCTCCCGGGCAAAAGCAATATAGGCCATCCCCAGATTCACAAAGGGAACGGGAGACATACGCGGATAAAGACTGTAATAGTCCTGAAAAAACACTGTCGCTTTCTCATAGACGGCATCCCACAGTTCCTCCATATTCTTGTATACCCGGAAGATCGGCTGTGTAGAGCATCCTGCTTTAGCCGCCACTTTTCTGGCGGTCACGCTGGCAAAGCCCTCCTCCCGGGTCATGGCAAACGCGGTCTCCAATATCTGTTCTATTGTGATGCTTTCTTTTCTGGGCATATTATTTCTCCTAACATAACCATGCGCAACATATAACACTCGTTATTTTACAGGAAAGCACTTCTTTTGTCAAGTACCATCTACCTGCCCGGTCCACTGCCCATAAAATCTATAAAGTTTCTATTACAGACATTTGCTCTTATAAAAGATCCCGGTTCTCATCGAACCGGGATCTGTACATTACATTCTCATATGACGCGAAACTTCTTACACAGGATATGCGCCGTTCTTGGTATCGGCCTGGGTCATATCCACTTTCTCCTGCTGGGCCTGACGGTATTTGAAGAAGTCGGTAGCCACCTGAGGGAACAGAGCATAGGACAGCACATCCTCGTCCTGCTGTTTCCACTCCTTCATCTCGGCCTCCAGCTTATCCATCTCATTGGTCAGCGTGTCGGCAAAACGTCCGGTCAGCCTGGTCTCTCCGGGAATAACCTTGTCGATAACTTCCTGATTCATGGGCTTAACGGTCTGACCGTACTCACCTCTCAGCACCGCCTTGGTTTCCTTGGTGGCCATCTTATATCTCTCGCCCATCAGCACATTGAACACTGCCTGAGTACCCACGATCTGGGAGGAAGGGGTAACCAGAGGCGGCTCGCCCAGATCTTTACGCACCTGCGGGATCTCTCGCAGCACGTCATAATATCTGTCTTCCGCGTTCTGCTCCTTCAGCTGGCTCACCATATTGGAGAGCATGCCGCCGGGCACCTGATACAGCAGCGTCTTAATATCCACGCCCATCACCTTGGGATTGAGCAGACCGCTCTTTAAGCACTCATCCCTGTAAGGACGGAAGTAATCGGCGATCTCCGCCAGCAGATTCTGGTCAAAGCCTGTGTCGTAGGGTGTTCCTCTGAAAGTCTCCACCATAACCTCTGTGGCAGGCTGGGAAGTACCCATAGCCAGAGGGCTCATAGCGGTATCGATCACGTCCACCCCAGCCTCTATGGCCTTCAGATATGTCATGCTGGCCACACCGGAAGTATAGTGGGTGTGCAGCTGGATAGGCAACTTGGTGTTTTCCTTCATGGCCGCGATCAGCTCGGAAGCACGATAAGGCACCAGCAGGCCGGCCATATCCTTGATACAGATGGAATCCGCACCCATCTCCTCGATCTTTTTGGCCATATCGGCCCAATACTCAAGCGTATAGGCATCGCCCAGCGTATAGGACAAAGCCACCTGCGCGTGACCTCTTCCCTCCTGCTTTTTCATCCTGTTGGTGGCGTTTACCGCCTCCTGCAGATTGGGCAGGTAGTTCAAGCAGTCAAAGATACGGATGATATCGATACCGTTGGATATGGACTTCTGTACGAAAGCATCCACCACATCGTCCGCATAAGGTCTGTATCCCAGGATATTCTGTCCGCGAAACAGCATCTGCAGTTTCGTGTTCTTAAAGCCGTCCCTGAGCTTGCGCAGTCTGTCCCAGGGATCTTCCTTCAGGAATCTTAAGGACGCGTCAAAGGTTGCGCCGCCCCAGCACTCTACGGAGTGATACCCCACCTTATCCATCTTATCCACTATGGGCAGCATGAAATCGGTGGGCATTCTGGTAGCGATCAGAGACTGATGGGCATCACGCAATATGGTTTCCGTAATCTTAATCGGTTTTTTAACTTGATCTGACATTCTTTACGTCTCCTCCTATATTTAGTTCCGCAGATTCCCTCCTGGCCCCTAGTACGGCAGAGCAATTTCCGATCGCTCTGCGCTCGCAAATTCTCTGGGGGCCATGCGGGACTCTGCTGATTTTAGTTCCGCAGATTCCCTCCTGGCCCTAGTACGGCAGAGCAATTTCCGATCGCTCTGCGCTCGCAAATTCTCTGGGGGCCATGCGGGACTCTGCTGATTTTCCTTTTTATCAAAATACTCCAAAGATAGCCATGAACGTTCCCGCAGCCACGGCTGTACCGATTACGCCGGCCACATTGGGACCCATTGCGTGCATCAGCAGGAAGTTGGTGGGATCTGCCTCCGCACCCACCTTCTGAGATACTCGGGCCGCCATGGGCACCGCGGACACGCCTGCGGAACCGATCAGCGGATTAACCTTACCCTTGGTAGCGATACACATCAGCTTTCCGAAGAGAACGCCTGCCGCCGTGCCGAATGCAAAGGCGACCAGACCCAGTATAACGATCTTGATGGTATCCCAGTTCAAAAATGCCTCCGCGCTGGTGGTGGCTCCCACGGAAGTACCCAGCAGGATCACCACGATATACATCATGGCGTTGGAAGCCGTATCCGTCAGCTGTCTCACCACACCGGACTCTCTGAACAGATTACCCAGCATCAACAGACCTACCAGTGGCGCCGTTGTGGGCAGGATCAGACATACAACGATGGTAATAACGATGGGGAACAGAATCTTCTCCAGCTTGGTCACAGGACGCAGCTGGGTCATCTTGATCTTACGCTCCTTCTCGGTGGTGAGCAGTTTCATAATAGGCGGCTGGATAATAGGTACCAGGGACATATAGGAATATGCCGCCACCGCTATGGGTCCCATTATAGCCGTCTGCCCCAGCTTACTGGCCAAAAAGATAGAAGTAGGTCCGTCCGCGCCGCCGATGATGGAAATGGCTGCCGCCGCCTCATCGTTAAAGCCCATCAGAATAGCGCCAAAATACGCCATAAAGATACCAAACTGAGCAGCTGCACCCAGCAGAAAACTCTTGGGATTGGCGATCAGCGGACCAAAATCCGTGGATGCGCCCACGCCCATAAAGATCAGGGACGGCAGGATCGCCCATTCATCCAATAAGAAGAAATAATACAGCAGGCCGCCGGTACCGTTTGTTGACTCCTCAATGGGCAACATAATATCCGGATAGATATTCACCAGCAACATACCGAAGGCTATCGGGGTGAGCAGCAGAGGCTCAAACCCTTTTCGGATAGCCAGATAAAGGAAAACGCACGCTACCACAATCATCACATAGTTTCCCACAGTCAGGTTAAAAAACGCTGTCTGATGGACCAGATTGCTGAGCGTATTTGCTATATACTCCATGTGTTGACCTCCTGTTGTGATTCATTCAATCAGCTTGAATGATTAATTCATGGTAGCCAGTACAGCGCCGGCCTCGATAGAATCTCCTACAGCCACATCGATACTTGCCACCGTGCCGTCCTGAGGAGCCACAACAGGGATCTCCATTTTCATCGCCTCGATGATCACCACCGGGTCGCCGGCTTTTACAGCCTGCCCTACCTTGGCTTCGATCTTAAACACCTTGCCAGCCGCGCCGGCCTCTACCTTTACGCTGCCTGCGCCGGCTGCCTTGGGCGTCGCCTTGGGTGCTGCGGGAGCTGCTGCTCTCGGAGCCGCGGGAGCGGGGGCCGCTGCGGGAGCGCCTGTGGATGCGCCTTCCTCTACTACTACGTCATATACGTTGCCGTTTACGGTAATGGTATAATTTTTCATGATTTATTCTCCTTTATGCTCTTTTTATTCTGTTTACTCTGCGAATGCTCCTCACCACGAAACCATCCGTGGAGGCGGCTCCTTCGCTGGCAGCGATCGCCGCGGCGATCACAGCCACCAACTCCAGGTCATCGGACACGTCCTCCGCGTCCTCCTGGCTGTCTACGGTCTGCGCAGTTTCCGCATTTACCTGTACGGCTGCCTTTTTCTTACTTCCAAGCCTGTCCTGGATCATGGGGATGAAACGGAACAGGGAAATAACCCCGATAATGAGGATCAGCACGGCAAACACAGTGCCCATCCCGATCACCGTATTCAAAGCGGCGATCTCCATTCTCGCACCCAGATCACTTTCGCAGGCCGTCAGTCCAAGAACACAGGCTGCCGCGCAAATAGCTGCTGAACGTTTCTTCATACTTACCTCTTTCCCGCATATCACAGACCTCGTCTGTGATATTGCGCTAATACGTATTTGGAACGACAGTTCCAAAATTTCCTCTTTCCCGCATATCACAGACCTCGTCTGTGATATTGCGTTAATACGTATTTGGAACGACAGTTCCAAAATTTCCTCTTTCCCGCATATCACAGGCCCGCCTGTGATATTGCGTTAATACGTATTTGGAACGACAGTTCCAAAATTTCCTCAAATTATACGGTCCCATGTTTTTTGGCCGGACGCTCCTCGCTCTTGGTGCACAGCATCTCAAAAGCGCCGATAATATATTTTCTGGTGTCGGCGGCCTCAACGATCTGGTCCACATAGCCTCTCTGAGCGGCGCTGTGGGCGCTGGTCTGCAGCGCCGCATACTCTGCGGCCTTGGCGTCGATCACATCCGCCCCCTGTCCGTCATACATGATCTTGGCGGCCAGTTTCGCGTCCATCGTGCCGATCTCAGCGGTGGGCCAGGCATATGTCATATCCGCACCGATACCCTTGGAGTTCATAGCCACATAGGCGGTGCCGTATGCTTTACCCATGATCAGATTCACCTTGGGAACCGTGGCGTTGGCAAAGGCATATGTGAGCTTTGCCGCCGCCTTTGCGATCCCTTTTTCCGACGCGACAGTGGCCTCATAGCCCTTCACATTGGTCAGGGACAGCACGGGGATATTAAAGCTGTCGCAGAAGGCAACGAAAGATGCCGCTTTCTCACAGCCTGCCACTGTGAGTACAGGCTCCATCTTTTCCGCAAGCTTGCCGTCTCCGTCATATACCTCGCAGCGGTTGGCCACACAGCCCACGGTAGCGCCGTTGAGTCTGATAAAGCCCGTCACCATATCCTTGGCATACTCCGCCTTCACTTCCAGGAAATCACGGCCGTCAGCCAGAACGGACAGCGCTATGGAAGTATCGCCTACACAGCCGGCCAGTTCAGGGGTAGCCCTGTTCAGATCGTCATTGCATTCCTGCGCGGCCGCCTCCTGATTGTTGGCAGGGAGAAATCCCACCAGTTTCCGTATTCCTGCCAGCACGGCATCCTCTTCTCCGGTCACATCCACGATCCCGCTCTCCTGGGACTGGAACTGCGCGGAGGAGGAATCGCATTTTGTGACCACATTGCCGTCCAATGCATTGGGTGCGTTCACAAACAGTTTCGCGCTCTTTGTCTCCATAAAAGTGAAATCCGTCATCGTGGGGAACAGGCCCAGGCCGCCGCCACAGGTTCCAAAGATTGCCGTGATCTGAGGAATCACACCGGATGCCAGAGTTTGTTTCAGATAGATCTCGCCAAAGGCCTGCAGCGCATCCGTCGCCTCCTGCAAGCGCAGTCCCGCGGAGTCGATCATCCCGATGACAGGAGCCCCTGTCTTCATGGCCAGTTCGTAAAGTCTGACAATCTTTTTCGCGTGCATCTCTCCCACGGACCCGTTTAACACGGATGCGTCCTGACTGTACACATAGACAAGACTGCCGTCGATCACCCCATAGCCGGTAATGACACCGTCTGAAGGAGTCTCGCTCTGTTTCAGATTGAAATCAGTGGCTCTGGCGGTGACCAGGGCGCCGATCTCAACGAAACTGTTTGCGTCGAGCAAAGCTTCGATTCTTTGACTCGCTTTTGAAGTAGTACTCATGTTTCAGCCCTCCGTTTATATGGATTAAATTATAACGAATTAACACGGGACTGCCTTATCAAAAAACAAATGCCCCCATGATTAATTTCTCCTCCAGTATAACATAAAAAACGCAACTCGCCTAGCACGAATTGCATTTTTTTACAATATTTTGGTATACCCCCTTTGTCAGAGTAGAAAAAAGCGTATAATCTGCTGAAAACACCACCTGTAATCGATCCTGCGCACGGCTTTCGCAGTCACAATATGTTCTTCCCGGTATACCCGGTCCTGGAATATGTACTGTATGGTTCCCACCTGTTCCCCGGCGGCCACCGGCGCTTCGAGCTGCCGCTGGATGTCGCATTCCACGCGGATCTCCTCTCCGTCCTTCAGCAGAAGTCCACTGATCTCTTCCGACGTCTCGTTTTCCTCCAGCCCTCTCTCCAATATCCGCACCGGCACACGGGCCGTCCCGTCAATATCCAGCGTCTGTCCCCGCAGCACGGTAATGGGTTCCAACTGAGATTCCTGATATGCCGCCTCATCCAGCGGGTGATAGGAAAAATCCTCCAGTCCGTAATTCATCAACGCTCTCGTATCGCTCCACTTGTAACTCTTATTGTTGGGCCAGCCGCACGCCAAAAGCGCTACCACCAATGTCTTTCCGTCCCGCTCCAGAGCGCCCACATAACAGTATCCGGCCTGGTTGGTAAAACCGGTCTTTCCACTGATGGCGCCCTGCATCATCTGTAGAAAGGCGTTATGGTTGACACAGTTAAAGAAACGTCCGTTCTCTATGGAAAAACTGTGTGAAGGCGCCTGGGTGATCCTGAGAAAATCCTCTTTTTTGGGGGAGCGGTCTATACAATAGCACATGATGGCCGCCAGATCCGCCGCTGTGGTGGAATGATGTTTCTCTATGGTTTCCCCGCTTTCCAGTGTCAGCACCTGGGTGGCATCCAGCCCGTTGGGGGTGATGAACCAGGTATCCTTACAGCCCAGTTCCTGGGCTTTGCGGTTCATCATCGCCGCAAATGCCTCCACCGCCTGTTTGCTCTCCTCCTGGGTGTAATCCGCCGGCGATTTTTCCCGTAACTGCTCGGGCAGATATTGTCGTCCCACATGCTCCGCTATGGCCACCGCCGCGTCATTGTGAGATTCCAGCATCAGACTGTACAACAGATCCTCCAGCAGATAGCGTTCCCCCTTTTGTACATACAGTTTCACCTTGGGCATGGAAGCCGCATAGGCGGATATCTCCACTGTTTCGCCGATATCTGCCGTCTCCAGGGTCAAAATACAGGTCATGATCTTGGTGGTGCTGGCCATGGGCAGCACCTGCGTGCCGTTTTTGTCATACAATATACGCCCGGATTCCGCGTCCATCAGCACAGCCGCCTGGGCATAGAGTTCTCCGGGATCAGGCTCCTGGGCATTCCCCTGTACGGCGCGCGACACCGCCAGCAGGCAGCAAAACACACACAGATATTGTTTCAGGCTTTTTTTCATATTGAACATATAACCGCCACAGATTTTTGTTTATCTCAATATATGAGACGACCCGCCAATATATGAAATACCGTCAGGGCCCTATTTCCGGCTCTGACGGCATTATCCAGCAATTATATAGTGAGTTTTCGCATAGTTCCTCCCGGCGCGCGGGACTGTCAGCAATACCGGGCCGCTTTGTTGCGGATCGGAGCGCTGCATCGGGACATTCTATATATCCAGCTGCATCTGCACCTCGGCCTCTGCCTGCTGCTTAAATTCTTCGATCTGTACCGTCGAAAGCTCCGGCAGCTCTTCCAGACTCCCCACTCCAAAGCTGCGCAGGAATTGCTGGGTGGTGCCGAACAGCAGCGGTCTTCCCGGCGCGTCCAGCCGCCCCAGCTCCGTGATCAGATCATATTCCAGCAGCTTGTTGATGGCGTGGTCGCAGCTGACGCCCCTGATCCTCTCGATCTCGACTCTGGTGATAGGCTGCTTATAAGCTATGATGGACAGCGTTTCTATCACCGTATCCGTCAAAACCATCTTTCTCGGTGCCTTGGCGATCTTGACCAGATACTCATACATATTCGCCTTGGTGCAGAGCTGTACGGCATTGTCAAAACGGGTGATGCCGATTCCTCTTCCCTCCTGCTCATATTCCTGAGCCATCTCCTCCAGAATACTCCGGACGGTCTGGACATCCGTCTCTATGGCCTCCGCCAGACGGCTGATATCCACCGACTCCCCCATGGCAAAGAGGATCGCCTCTATCGCCGCCTTCGCATGTATCTTCTCCATCCGTATTCATTACCTTTCCTGACTTTCCCTGCTGTCATAGATTGCAGGCGGACCCATTTTATGTAGTCTCACATATATTGGACTCTATCATAATATCGTCAAAAATATTTTCCTGGGATATGGTGATCCTTCCCATTTTCATCAGCTCCAGGATCACCAGAAAAGTGACTATGATCTGCATTCTCCCGGCCTGCTGCTCCAACAGTCCCCGGAAACTGAAACGCCGATGGCTCCTGGCGTAGGCCTCCACATACAGAGAGCGCTCGTCCATATCCACCTCGTCTTTTTCTATATTGCCATAATTGCTGCGGATAGGGTCAATCTTGTCCTCCTGGCGTTTTAACATGGCCTTAAAGATCTCATTTAGCTTTAACAGGTTCATATCCCCGATCAGCTCTCCATAGTCCACAGGCTGCCGGTAAGCCGCCACCTCCTCCGGCAGCTGCTGGCCCCGGTAATAATTCTTCTCCGCGTCCACCAGCCTGTCCCGCAATTCAAAGGACATATATTTGAACATTTTGTATTCCAGCAGTTTTTGCACCAGCTCCGCCCGGGGGTCCTCTTCCTCCCCGTCCTCATTCACTTCCTTGGGCAGCAGCATGCGGCATTTAATGTCGATCAGCGTGGCCGCCATGACCAGAAACTCGCTCATGACGTTCATATCCTCCGTCTCCATCTGCCTGATGTATTCCAGATACTGCTGCGTGATCTCCACGATGGGAATATCGTAGATATCCACCTTGTTTTTGTCGATCAGGTGCAGCAACAGGTCCAGCGGCCCCTCAAACACCTCCAACTTTACCGGTATCGCCATCCTTTTGTCCTTTCCGTGGCTTATCTTCTAAAAGAGTATTGTACCTGTTTTTTCCGCCGTATTCAAGCAGAACTACTGTTCTGTCCTTTTGCCGGGACTCTCCGTTTCATCCCCCGCGAAATCCAGCACGATAAGCTCTCCGGGATTGAACAGTCTGAAAGGTATGGTATGGATGCCCAGCCCCCTGCTCAGGATCATCGTGCTGTTCCCCTCCCGGTACACGCCGCCGTCATATTTTGGGAAAAAGCGCACATTGGGAGACAAAAGTCCCCTGCCCAGGAAGGGAATCCGAACGATGCCGCCGTGCACATGGCCGGCCAGCACCAGATCGGCTCCCCACCGGGCATATCTGGGGAAATAATCAGGGTTGTGAGCCAGCAGAACCGTATAACTACCCGGCACGGGACAACCCAGCAGCCCGGACAGATACTCCGGAGCCATCTCCGGAACGGTGAAACGCTTATAATAGTATCTGCCTATCTCCGACCCGTAAATTGTCAGATTGATACCCGGCAGCTGTACATGGCTGTTGACCATGGGGCTGATGCCCAGCTTTGCCAGGGCCTCACCGTATCTCTCGGCGGCGTCCCCATAGGTGGCAGGATACAGCTTGATCCTGTGTTCATGGTTGCCGTTGGCGTAATACACCGGATACTTTTCAGCCAGAGAACGCAGCAGGTTCACCGCCGTCTCCAGTTTTTCACCCGGTTTGCCGTTGATCATATCCCCGCCGATCAGCACCCCGTCCGGTTTCAGTTCCTCAATGGCTTTCAGCAGCCGGACATTGTCTCTCCCAAACTGCTTGTTGTGCAGATCAGACAAAAAGACCATCCGGCACTGTCCGCGGATACGCCGATCCCGAATCTCATGCCTCACCACTACAAAGCGATTGCTGTCGTAGATCATAACCCACAGGACCGCCGTACAAAGCAGCCCCAGCATCAGTAACAATACATCCAACATTTTCTTCTCCGTCCGTAAATCTTTTAGCTAAGTGTAGTTTACCACATACCGCTCTGTTACAAAAGGAATTCCCGGAATATTTTAAACAGATAGTCCCGATACACCGCCTGGGCCACCGATTCCCCGTACAGTAGAGGAACGCAGCCCAGCTCCACGCCGTCCAGCATATATCTTACCAGTCCCGCCTGTCTGCCCTGTTCCACCGGTGCCTGGACGGACTGGGGCAGTTCCGTCACTTTTTCCACTCTGCTCAGATCCCTTCCCAGAATATCCAGATATCGGAACTCTCCTGCATAGACCAGGGGCACCTGCTCTTTCACCCCCCTCTCCACCGGCATATCCGGCAGCGGGTCCGTGTTGGGGTCCACATACATGGCGCTGACGTTAAAGCCATATGTCAATAATGTCTGGGCATCCTTGAACCGCCCCTTGGGGTCCGGCGCTCCCATGACCACGGCGATCATATCGATGCCGTCTTTTCTGGCGGTAGCCGCCAGACAGAATTTGGCCTTTTCCGTGGAACCCGTCTTCAAGCCCGTGGCATAGGGGTACTGTTTCAGCAGCTTATTGGTACTGCTCAGAGTAAAATTGACGGTTCCCTGGCGTGTCTCGTGGGTGATATCCTCCATCCAAATCTGGGTGTAATCAAAAACCTGCGGATACTTGGTGATCAGTTCCCGGCTCATCAGCGCCACATCCTTGGCCGTGGTATAATGCCCGTCCGAGTTGGTCAGTCCGCAGCAGTCCTCAAAATGGGTATCCACCATTCCCAGCTGCCGGGCCTTTTCATTCATCATTCCCACAAAAGCCTCCTCGGAGCCGGCAATATGTTCTGCCACAGCCACAGACGCGTCATTGCCGGAGGCCACGGCGATACACTTTATCATTGTGTCCAAAGTCTGTATCTCTCCCTGGGCCAAAAATACCTGGGAACCTCCCATGGAGCTTGCGTATTCACTGGTGATCACGCTGTCGCTTAAACTGACCTTGCCGTTTTCGATCTGTTCAAATGTAAGCAGCAGAGTCATAATCTTGGTGATGCTGGCCGGACATCTCCTCTCCGTAGCGTTCAGTTCAAAAATGATCTGTCCGGTGGATGCCTCCATGAGGATCGCCGACGGAGCCGATATCTCCACCTGCGCCTGAACCGGCATTACCGTGTCGAAAAGCTGCAGCAAGGTAAACCACAGTCCCATAACAAGCGCCGCCCAGCGCCTGGTTACGGTTTTCCGCCGCTTTCTGCTATGTATTGTTCTATTTTGGGATCTCTCTGCCATATGCGCACCTTCCCCTTTCCGTTCTACCACTAATATATGGGACCGGTAAAGCGTGTATGCACAATCTGACATAAAAACAGGGGCCGCGGCATATCCGCCACAACCCCTGACCGTTCTCTCCGGCATTAATTCCATCTGGCTCTGAATTCGTTCACTTTCTCCGACAAGCGCTCCCGCTGTCTGGACAGATCCACATGAAACGCATGCAGCAACTGCACGATATAGTCAATGGTAACCACCAGCATGATCACCCATATCAGCTTGGTACCCACATGCATGGGAACCCTGTCGATGGCCTGCAATACCCATCCATGGAGAAAAAATACGATTCCCAGGCCATAAAATCCCCATGCCACCGTACTCTCCAGACAGATGATCCCCTTGTAATTAAACGGTTTCTCATTGTAATCCCACCACAGTTCTCCAAAAATACGGATCATCATCTTGCCGACCAAAAATTCAAAAGTGGTGGCGGAAAGGGCCGCCACTATGTAGAGAACAAGCCAATTAAATTTCAAGGGGCGCAAAAGCAGATAGCCGATCACGGCCCCAAAACCGTAGATCGGGCAGAACGGCCCTTTGGCAAAACCCCTGTTGGTCAGCTTTTTATTGCAGAACGACATATAGATGGATTCCACCAGCCATCCCAGCATACTGTACACGATAAAAGCCGCTGTCAAATGATACACGTCCGTTCCAAACATTTCTTTTGTCCACATGATCCATTCCCTCCAAATGCCGCAAACACTGTTTTCTCGCATACACAGGAAAGTAAAAGTCCCTGGACTGCGCCAAGGACCTTCATGTCATTAGTTATATTTACGCTTTCTTGCTGCCTCGGACTTCTTCTTACGCTTTACGCTGGGCTTCTCGTAATGCTCTCTCTTCCGGATCTCCTGCTGGATTCCAGCCTTCGCACAACTTCTCTTGAAACGACGCAACGCGCTGTCCAAAGTCTCGTTCTCTTTTACGATTACGTTTGACATGAATACACCTGACCTCCCTTCAGTCCCTTGCAAGCATCTTGACTGACCGGGTTAATATTATGTACATTGGAAACCCATATGTACATAGCATATTATACCACAAAAGTCAGATACGTCAACTGTTTTTTTATATTTATTTTATTTTCTTGTTCCCTGTACTTACAATATGCAATATACCGTTCTTTTCGCGCTTAATAAAGCAGATTATCCGGCCGTTCCTCCAGCCATCCCCCGGCGGCGGCCGGAAGGATATCGTCGCTGTAGACGCCGCTGACGCCCTCCTCAAACCGCTGCCGGGCCTCCGCCTCATCATTTACCGTATGAACATAAACTTTTACAGCGCCGCTTTCCAGCTCACTGCTCTTTTCCCCGTCCCACCAGGAGGAGGGCATCACCAGCACGGGAATCTCTCTCTGCTCCATAAATGACAGGATCTCCTCCCCGCCCGGATACCCTATATAATACAATGTCCACAGCAGATTTTCAAATGGATACACCGCCATTACCTCATCGTACATCTCTTTATAGTATATCTGCACGATCACCCGTGAAAGTACGTCCTCATACCCGTTTTCCACCGCCGTGTCAACAAACAGCTCAAACTGCTTTTCCACTTCGGGGGAATATTTTGTATCCGTCACCATATAGATATTGGGGTATTGTCTCATGATGGCGAACCAATCTTCCAAGGTCAGCGGCGTATATTCCCCGTAGAGAGGAGCATCCAAAAATTCCCCGACAGTAACCGCCCATTTTTCATCCGCTGTCCACCCGAAAGCCTCCGCCTGTCCCAAGTCCGAATTCCAGTCATGTCTCAGGACCATGACCCCATCGAAGGTAATCTGAATATCCGTCTCAAATACACGCTGGCCCAGATCATAATTATACATAAACGCTTCCCGGGAATTGGTCAGGGATAATCCCTCTTCGGTCCTTCCCATAGCGTGACATATCACAGGGTATTTTTCATACCAGGGAATCTCCATGCTGCGGCGGTTTAAAGTCATCATGATCAAAGCCAGCAATAAATAGGCCCCGCCCAAACCAAACACTGTTTTTCCTCTCATCTGTCCTGTTTCTCCGTTCCCACAAATATATCCTCAAGATAGTCCTTCATGTACAGCTGATTGTATTGAAACATCCTGTACCTGCTGATCAGATCTTCGTCCCACACATCCGCGATATCAACCAGCTTTCCCTCTTTGTCCAGACAACCGATCTTGGTCAGTACAGGGTACTCTCTGTGCAGTTCCATCAGATACTGATAAAAAGGCGGGAGTTCCAGTCCCGCGCACTCCATGAGCACCGCCGGCAGATAATTGGCGCTCATGTCCCCGTATTCTCTCCAGCCTGTGTCATAATTACTCCATATGATATAGGGCACAATATGTTTCTGCAGACTGATTTCCCGGTCATTCCATTTCTGCCCCTCGAATACGGCGCTGTAAAAATCCTCTTTCCATATTGGCTGATGGTCGCCAAACATACAGACGATCACCTCTTCTTCCTCCTGTTCAAAATACGCTATAAGCTTTCCGAATTCCTCATCGGTTATTCGTAACAGATTGATATATCTCTGCAGTTCTTCCGCCTGCTCTAAAGTATCGCCGGGCGTGTTTCCCACTTTCAGCACGCCCGTCTCCATGGGAATATCTTCACCCATATAACTCCCGTGGTTCTGAATAGTCACATTAAACAAGAAAAAAGGCTTTTCTTTATCCCTCTGTTCATATCTGTGGATTATTTCGTTAAAATTGCAGGCATCAGAGATATATCCACCCAAATATTCATACGGAGTTTCCCATTTACCCTCATGAATAAATTCGTCAAACCCAAAATGTTCGTATACCCTGTTTCTCCCCCATGCCACCGCACCATTGGGATGTACTGCCATAGTCTCATATCCCTGAGCCGACAGAACTCTCGCCATGGACGGCATATCATGACGGATCTGATTTCCGTACGGAACCACCCCGGAGGCTAGAAAGGACATGCTGTTCCCTGTCAAAGCCTCAAACTCCGTGTTCGCCGTAAGCCCTCCCAGAATAGATACGTAGAGATTTCCTCTCAGAGCGTCATCCGTCAGACTGTCTGTAAAAGACATATATGCGTCCGTCACATCCAGATGTCCCAGCATGCCGGGGTCGCTCCACGCCTCGTTCATGATCATAATAATATTGGGAGTTTTCCACTCTTTCTCCGGTATCCCATATTTTTCGGCAGTTTCCTCGGCGATCTCCCTCAGCGCCTGTTCCGAGTAACCGTCCGGTACATCCAGCTCACTGTCTTTCAATAGCAGAAAATAACTCATGCAGGTACCGTTCAGACTTCTGGACATACCCAGATTCCAGTAAGGGATCATAAATTCCTTTCCCAACGGATTTGGCGTGTCCATCACCACATGGTACCACCCCGCTATACACAATACCGCCGCAATGGATACCGATATATGCGCCCATTTACACATACGCACCCGTATCCGGGAGCCCAGCACGATAAAGAACAGAAAATATATCACCGTATACAACGCCTCCGGGGACAGTCCGTAATCGTAACTTCCCATGACTGTAACGGCGGTTCCCACAGCGCGCAGATCGCTGGGCATTAAAAAATCGCCTCTGAATTTCCATATATAATATTCCACCAAAAACAGAATCAGGAAGAATCCGCTCCCTCCTCCCAGCGCCGCCGCGCTGTTCTGTGTCAAGACAAAGATCAGCAGATACGCGCATATGATAAACGCTACCGTCAAAAGCTCAGCTCCGTCCACAAGCCGGCTCATATCCTGCATGGGCAGTTCCAGCCTCTGAAAACTTTTTTGGGGAACATACAGAAGATACACAATCAGCATCGGAACGGAGATCCAATTGGACAATTTGGGTAACAGCAGCAGAAGGCCGCTTAGCACACTGAGTCCCATACATATTATCAGTCTTTTGCCAATCCCATCCCAGGCGAATGCCGTGAGCGCCAGCATTATAATCGTTATCGCTGCCGAACAGACTGTCTTTCGGGGTGTCTTCAAAGTATTTTTAAAATCCGTCAGTACTCTTTCAATCACTTACACTTTACCTCCTTATCAATCAGCAAACCGGATTTACATACAAACAACCGCATTATATCATCTTTAAGCAAAGTACGCAATGCTTTAAGCATTGTTTTGTTGCCCTAAAGCAGAATACAAAACAATAAAATGAAATAAAGCAGTAACGTTTGAACAGCACCCGGAATAAATGCCAACCACAATTAAGAACGGCATCATTCACCGCAACCGGTGCGGAAACAACGGTTATAGAGCTTACACAGGAGGGTATGTTTATGGTTTATGGATTGGGTAAAAGACTACAGGAGCAACGATCATTGAAAAATCTGTCACAAAAAGAAGTGGCCGCGTCTGTGGGCGTATCCGCCTCTATCATCTCTAACTACGAAAGCAGCGAACGCACTCCCAGTGTGGAGATCCTCATGGCCTTAGCCCGCCTGTACCACTGTTCCACCGATTATCTGTTGGGTTTTGATAAAGAGGAAAAAGACAGGACGCTGGATGTATCCATGCTGAGTCAGGAACAGAAAAAACTTCTCCAGCATTTTCTCCTGAGCATACGATGACGGCAAAACTCCGTAAAAAAAACGGCATAGTCTCCTTTGACCATGCCGTTTTAACATTGAGTTCTATATAACAATATATTAGTTTTTTCCGCTTATATACGCGTTTTCATTATACCAGCTGGCTCTCCAGCACCTTGGAAACCTCAGCTACTGCCGCGGGGATTCCCGCCGGATTCTTGCCGCCTGCTTGAGCCATACCGGGTCGGCCGCCGCCACCGCCGCCCACCAAAGCGGCGATTCCCTTGATCAGGTTGCCCGCATGGGCTCCCGCTTTCTGCGCTCCGTCCGTAGCCATGGCGATCATGTTTACCTTTCCGTCCCTCTCGGATATCAGCACCACCACGCCCTCGCCCATTTTCTCCTTGAGCTGGTCGCCCAGATCCCGCAGAGCGTTCATATCCACGCCGTCCACACTGGCGGCCAGCAGCTTAACGCCCTTGACTTCCTGCACTTGATCCATCACATTGCCCAGCGCGTCCTTGGCGTTTTTACTCTTTAAGGACTCCAGCTCCCCATGCAGGGATTTCAGCTCCGCCATCAGATGTTCACACTTTTCCACCAGATTATTGGGGGTGGCCTTCACGGTCTTAGCCGCCTGCAGCATCGTATTCTCCAGGTTCTTATAATATTGCAGCACCCCGTTTCCGGTCAATGCCTCGATACGGCGCACGCCCGCCGCCACACCGTTCTCGGACAGGATCTTAAAACTGCCGATATTGCCTGTATTGGCCACATGGGTACCGCCGCAGAGTTCCACGGAAAAGTCGCCCATTCTCACTACCCGGACTTCCTCGCCGTATTTCTCTCCAAACAGAGCCATTGCTCCTGTCTTTCTGGCCTCCTCTATGCCCATGACCTGTGTGACCACGGGGATATTCTCCCCGATCTTCTCATTGACCAGAGTTTCCACGCGTGCCAGTTCCTCCGGGGTCATGGCCGCAAAATGGGTGAAGTCAAAGCGCAGTCTCTCCCCGTCCACATAGGAACCGGACTGCTCCACATGTGTTCCCAGCACTTCCCGCAGCGCTTTCTGCAACAGGTGGGTGGCGCTGTGATTCTTACAGGTATCGCTCCTTAAGTCCGCGTTTACAGTGAGTGTAGCCTTATCACCCACTTTGATCATGCCGCTTGTCACCGTGCCGATATGACCCACTTTGCCGCCCATCAGCTTGACGGTGTCCTTGACCTCGAAACTGCCGTCGGCGGTGGTGATCACGCCGGTATCCCCGTTCTGACCGCCCATAGTGGCGTAAAAAGGGGTCTCCTCCACGATCACAGTCCCCACCTGACCGTCGGTCAGCGCCTCCGCCAGCTCGGTTTCCGTGGTCAGCACCGTCACCCGGGAATTGTGCTGCAGCCTGTCATATCCCACAAAAGCGGTGGTGACGGAGGGATCAATGGACTCGTATACCGTCACGTCCGCTCCCATGTAGTTGGTGACCTTGCGGGCCTTTCTGGCCATCTCCTTCTGCTGCCGCATACACACGCCAAATCCGGCCTCGTCTATGGTAAAGCCTTTCTCCGCCAATATCTCCTGGGTCAGATCCATGGGGAATCCGTATGTGTCATACAGTTTGAATGCGTTCTCGCCGGACAGCTCCGTCATGCCGCCGGCTTTCATCTCCTCCTCCATCTCCGCCAGGATGCTCAGCCCCAGGTCAATGGTCTTGTCAAACTTGTCCTCCTCCTGAGTCAGCACCGTCAGAATAAACTCGCTCTTCTCATCCAGCTCAGGATAGCCGTCCTTGCACTCGCTTATCACCGTCCGGCTGAGGTTCGCCAGGAATTTACCGGAGATACCCAGCAGCCTTCCGTGGCGGGCCGCCCGCCGGATCAGACGGCGCAGCACATAGCCCCTGCCCTCGTTGGAAGGCATAATGCCGTCGCTGATCATAAAGGTAGTGGAACGGATATGGTCTGTGATCAGACGCACGGACACATCCACATCCTCGTCAGTGTGATAGGTTACGCCCGCAATCTCACAGATCCTGTCCCGGATCGCCTTCATGGTATCGATATCAAAGACGGAATCCACATCCTGCACCACTACCGCCAGACGCTCCAACCCCATGCCGGTGTCGATATTTTTCTGGGAAAGTTCCTCATAATGGCCCTTTCCGTCGCTCTCAAACTGTGTGAAAACATTGTTCCACACCTCCATAAAGCGGTCACAGTCACAACCGACTTTACAATCCGGTTTGCCGCAGCCATACTTCTCGCCTCTGTCATAATAGATCTCCGAACAGGGGCCGCAGGGACCGGCCCCATGCTCCCAGAAATTGTCGCAGGCACCGTTCTCGTCCCGATAAAAGCGGGTGATCTTCTCCGCCGGAATGCCGATCTCCTTATTCCATATCTCAAAGGCCTCGTCATCCTCTCCATAGATGGAAGGATAAAGCCTCTCCGGCTCCATACCTACAGTCTTGGTCAAAAATTCCCAGCTCCATGCGATAGCCTCATGCTTAAAATAATCTCCGAAAGAGAAATTGCCCAACATCTCAAAAAAGGTCAGGTGACGGGCAGTCTTACCCACATTCTCGATATCCCCTGTGCGCACGCACTTCTGGCAGGTAGTCACCCGCTTGCGGGGCGGAATCTCCTGCCCGGTAAAATAAGGTTTCAGCGGCGCCATCCCCGCATTAATCAGCAGCAGACTCTTGTCCGTATGGGGTGGCACCAGGGAAAAACTCTTCATTTTCAAATGCTCTTTGCTCTCAAAAAAATCGAGATACATTCTTCGCAGTTCATTTACACCATATGCCTTCATGATGTCTTTCCTCCAAACTTATCTTTATTGTTTTACAAAGCATGTTCCCACAAAATATCCGTTACCGCATACCGCCGATCTTGACAATATAGTTCCAAACGATATGCAGCCTCAGTAATTATAGATATATTCCCCAAACTTGTCAACTGCCAACTGAAACCCCGTCAGATCTACACAACTGAAAAGCCCGTCAGGCTTCATTATCTGTAGATACGCAATTCCGAAAAGTAACATAAAATCAGTCGCTACGTTTCCAATCCAGCGAGAGCGTGTCCAGACAGGAATGATCATCCCTCTGGAGCATCCCCCGCAAACTAAAGAACTTACAAATCCTCATCTTCGTCCAAAAACTCCGCCAATTCCCTGCGGGTTTCCGCAATCTCCTGGTGGTCCCCGCCCTTAAGAGCCGCCTCAAAGCGATTGATATAATGGTCCAGATTCCGACGCTTATCCCCCAGAGATTCCTCATACATACGCTCCGCCCGCAGCAACACCAACCGGTTTTCCTCCTGATCCCTGGGCTGTATCTTCAGATAGGCCAACTCCTCCATACGCTTTTCGATCTCTTCATCCGTCATCACATTGTCCACACCCTTAATGATCATCTTCTGGGTAAGGCCGGTGGATACCACCTTCACCTCCACCTCCAGCAGCGAATTAATATCATAGGTGTAAGTCACATCCACGGATTCCTGCCCCTTGGGGGCCTTGGGCAGATCGATGGTCATCTCCCCCAGGTACAGATTGTTGCGGGCAAAACGGCTTTCTCCCTGTAGCACTCTGACTCTCACCTTGTCCTGATTGTCCCGCACGGTGTACATCCGCTCCGTATGGCTGGCGGGGATCACGGTGTTTCGCTCGATGATCGGGCAGAACCGCCCGTCCTCATACTTCCCCTCCTCATACTCCACCACCACTTCCGTGCCAAGGGTAAAGGAACATACATCCGTCAGGATAACCTCCTTTACCTCCTCCCGGCGTTCCTTCATCGCCGCCTGCACCGCAGCGCCCAGCGCCACGGCCTCGTCAGGGTTCATATTGGTGTCCGGGAATTTGCGGAACAGACGGATCAGGAAATCCCGGATCACAGACAATCTGGTAGCGCCGCCGATCAGCAATATCTCGTCGATATCACCCAGTTTAAGCCCCGCGTCGGACAGACTCTTTTTGACCGGCTCCCGGATCTTGGCGAGCAATTCCTCGCAGGCGTCCTCATATTCTTTGCATGTGATCTCCGACTCCAACTCCTCCTCGCCGATCAGGCACTTCATCTGTATCCGGTCGCTGCCGCTGACGGCGCGCTTGGCCTTCTCCGCCTGTTTGTACAGCCGTACCTGCTCCTTCTCGGACAGACTGCTCATGGCAAGTTTCTGTTTCTGCAAAAAAAGCTTGCCCATCACTTCCGTAAAATCCTCGCCCCCGAGATAATTGTCTCCCGCCACGGCCCGGACCTCCAGAATGTTGTGATACAGCTCCAATATGGACACGTCAAAAGTGCCTCCACCCAGGTCAAAGACCAGAAATTTTGTATCCCGGGTCTTATCGTACAGGCCGTATGCCACCGCTGCCGCCGTGGGCTCCGAGATCATGCGTTCCACCTTCAGCCCCGCCAGTTCCCCGGCACGCTTGGTGGCTTTCCGGCGCTTGTCGTCAAAGTACGCGGGCACACTGATGACAGCCTCCGTGATCTCTTCCCCCAGATAGGCCTCCGCGTCCTCTTTCAGAGACCTCAGCACAAAGCTGGAGAGTTCTTCCGGCCTGTACATATGTCCGCTTAAGTTGTACTGCCTCTCCGTGCCCATACTGCGCTTGAAAGCACCCACCACCGAATCGGGATACAGACTCATGCGCTCCCGGGCAGTTTCGCCCACATAGACATTGCCCTCCTCGTCCACGCTGACCACGGAGGGCGTCAGATTTTTGCCCAGACGGTTGGGGATGATCTTCGGTCCCTCCTCCGAAAAATAAGCGATCAGACTGTTTGTTGTTCCCAGATCAATTCCTACTATCATAATTTCCTCATCATCCTTCAAAACGCATATGCTTTATTGCCAACATATATTCATCCTGGGGCTGCACCTCCAGATTGCCGAAAAGGCGCTCTCTTGCCTCCTCTACCTCCCCCCTGCGGAGCATCAGCAAGATCCTGACTCCCTCAAGTTCCTTGCAGACAGCGTATGTACAGAAATTACAGCATTCGCATTTGCTCTCCCGGTCCAGCAGTTCCTGTAGCTTTTCGTCAGACTCGGCGTAGTAGGCCGCCAGAAATTCCAGCTGCAAATGTCCCTTTTCCTGTTCATAATACTCATTCTTTGCGGAAAACGATTCTCTTCGCAGCCAGTTCTGTAGTTTGGCTGCGTACTTTTTACCCAGTTTATCCTCCTTGCACAGTATAAATGCAAATACGGCGTCACAGAGTAATCCCTCCGAATTGTCCGGATCGGACGTATTGTCCAGCGCGTTGACAAACGCTTTCACCGCTCTGTCCCTCTGTCCGAAGATCAGCTCGTTCCAGCCCAGGCTCTGAAAGTAATCTCCGTACGGCCCGCCTCTCTTTGCCAGCTTGCCGCGCAGCTTACCCAGAACGCCATCGTCAATTCCCAGACATTTTGCCCATTGCTCCAGCACTTTTCCGGCCTCCTGGGCCTGCCCGGTAACCTGATACATATCCGCCAGCTTGTCATATAGTCCCAGCTGGTCCTTAGCATACGCCCTCTTGAAAAGCTCTTCCGCCATGGTCAACAGGCCGTTGCGGATATAGCCCGTGGCGATCCTCCCCATCCGCCAGACGCTGATATTCTGCTTTTTGTCGTCCGCGTATTTCAGATACCGTTCCAGATACTCCAGCGCCGTCTTGTAATCCGCCAGGCGCATATACAGATCGGACATATCCATGTAAGCCCCGGGCAGCAAGTCTTCCTCCTCGTCAAACAGGATGGCCGCGCGCAGACTGACAATGGCCTGCTCGTAGTCGCCCTGATGCTTATATACCTGGCTCATACCGTTTAGCGCGTATATCTGCTGGGGCACATAGGCCAGCACCTGTTCATAGTCCTTGATGGCCTCCTCATAGTGATGGGCCGCCTTATGAAAGATGCCTCTCTCCACCAGCAGATAAGCTCCCGGCGCGTTGTACAGATATTCCGTCAGTTTTTTCAGCCCCGGCTCATAAAAGGACAACTCTCCGTTCTCCACATGCTCCAGAAATATATTGCGGAAACTTTCCACCTTTTTCTGCATATGATCCGAGTCGGTCTTGTGATCCTTCTGATACTCGTACGCATCCAGATAAGCGCTCTCAACGCCTTTTTCTTTGGCCTGGGCCAGCAGTTCCTCCAGTTCCTTGGTGTACTCAAGGTCCAGATACACTTTTGCCATATCCACATAGGGCTTGACATAGTCCGGGAAATACTGTATCAGCTGTTTACCCGTCTGCACCACGCCGCTGGCATCCCACTGTCTGCGGTAGGCCTCCATAGCCGTGGCCAGAGCCGCGTAGACCCGGTACTCCTGCACCAGACGTTCCACCAGCTCCTGACATTTCTCGTACTCCTCCATCTCCAGGTAGGTCTGCGCCCGCTCCATCAGCACCCCTATGTCGTGAGGGTCCACTGATTCCATGACGTCCGCCTCCTCCAGCGCCAGGGTGTACTTGGATTTGTCCAGATATCCCAATGTAAAATAGCACTGCATGGCGATGGCGTGGGACTGGCGCAGTCTGTCCTGATCCTTCTCCAGCGCCTCGCCCTCCACTGTAGGAATCCGTTTTTCCAGAGCCTCACGCCATCGAACCGCGTACTCCAGAGACTTCTCATACTCCGCCGCCTCCCGGTAAAGCTTGGTCATCAGCCCCAGATACTCCTCCATCCGGCCCTCGGGAACTCTCTCCTCGATCTCCTTCACATATCGTATACCCGCGGAGAACCGGCCATCCTGCAGATAGCACCAGCCCAGTTCCAACACATCCTCAGGAGCGGCGTCCTGTTTCACCTTTTTCTCCAGTTTTTTCTCCAGCCCCTTGTTGATCTCCTTCAGCAGCTGGTGGAAATCATCGTCATAACCTCTGGCCAGCACTTCCTCCGCGCATTTTTTTGCCCTTTCATCCTCTCCCTGCTCATGATACCACTGGGAAAGACGATAGTTCGCTGTATAGTGTTTGTCATTCCGCTCCTTAATGCCCTCAAAAATTGTGGCGGCCTCCTCCTTCTGTTCCTGCTCCCAGAGTACCTGCGCCAGATTGAACTCTACCAGCTCATCCTGGGGAAATCTGTCTCTCAGTTCTCTCAGACAACCCGCCGCCTCCTCCGGTCTGCCGCTGGCCTGATAATAACGTCCCCGGCACACCTCCATACAGGGATGCCGTATTTCCATGCGGTCGCTCTCCTCCAGCAGCTGGGCCGCGTACTCAAGATTCTTCTCCTGCAGCGCCCTCCAGCAATTGTCATAACACTGCAAAAAGGAATCATAATCCCCGTCCTCCGGGCCCTCAAACTGGGAGAATTCCACGTCCTCCCCACGGGTCACGCAGCTGATGAGATAGTCGATAAAATCCGCCGGAAACTTCTCCTTCAGCTGGGACTGTTTCTTGCGTATCTCCAGTTTTTCCTCCAGCAGTTTCCATATCCCGGTGGGCAGTTTATAGTGATTCAGCAAAAAGACAAGCAGCTTTTCCTGACACTGCGCCTCACCGTCCAGCGACAGATAGATATCCTGGGAAAACAGTGCCCGCCACGCCTCTATGTCCTGTCTGCCCTCCAGAGTGCCATAGAGTCCTGCAACCTGCGCCACCCACTGTCCGCTCTCGGATGTATCCTCCTGCTGCTCTTCCTCCCGGGGAGCCCTAAGCAGCTCCAGGGCCTCCTCATATGCCTGGCGCAGACGCTTAAATCCCTCCGGATTGTCCTCCGGGTTGGTCACAGCCAGCCTCTCCCGGTAAGCGGCCTTGATCTGTTTTTCCTCCGATGTTTCCCCGATACCCAGTACAGCGAAAATCTCCGTCTTTTCCATAATCATTCACACCTTTATAATTCATCTTCCGGAAAAAGAAAACAGACTGCCACAAGGCGGAGCATCGTCCATACTAACCGATGTCTGTCCTCAGGGCAGCCCTATCCCTATTCCGGACTGGCAATTACTCCTAAAATATTAGTCTTCCTCAAAAGAACCTTCACAACCGCAATTAGGGCATACCCAGTCAAAGCCCCCGTCAGGCAGCATACCTACGGTTCCACACTCAGGACACTGCGTATCCTCAAGACATTCGTCATACGATGACTGTATACTCACGCTAACACCTCCATCCGATTTTTATTTCTTCCTAGAAATCAAATTTGTCCGCGAAATAAGCGTCAAGATCCGCAATCGCCACCCGCTCCTGCTCCATGGAGTCGCGGAACCGGACGGTGACGCAGTTGTCCGTCTCAGAATCAAAATCATAGGTCACGCAGAATGGCGTACCGATCTCATCCTGACGGCGGTAGCGCTTACCGATATTGCCTCTGTCGTCATACTCGCAGTTATATCTCTTAGACAGCTGCCCGTAAATCTTCTCCGCCCCTTCCGCCAGTTTCTTGGACAGAGGCAGCACACCGATCTTGACCGGCGCAAGGGCAGGATGGAAACGCAGTACCGTGCGCATATCCCCCTCGCCCAGGTCCTCCTCGTCGTAGGCGGAACACAAAAACGCCAGCACCACCCGGTCGGCCCCCAGAGAAGGCTCCACCACATAGGGCACATATTTCTCCTTCTTTTCATCGTCAAAATAGGACATATCCTCGCCGGAGGTATTCTGGTGCTGGGTCAGGTCGTAATCGGTCCTGTCGGCGATACCCCACAGCTCGCCCCAGTCGAAGGGGAAACGGAACTCGATATCCGTGGTGCCTTTGCTGTAGAAACACAGCTCCTCCGGACTGTGATCCCGGAGCCGTATCTCATCCTCCTTGATCCCCAGAGACAAAAGCCAATCCCGGCAAAAACCTCTCCAGTACTGGAACCACTCCAGATCCGTTCCCGGCTGGCAGAAAAATTCCAGTTCCATCTGCTCAAACTCGCGGGTGCGGAACGTGAAGTTGCCCGGGCTGATCTCATTGCGGAAAGCCTTGCCGATCTGGCCTATGCCGAAAGGCAGTTTCTTTCTGGAGGTACGCTGCACGTTCTTAAAGTTCACAAAGATACCCTGAGCGGTCTCGGGACGCAGATATATGGTATTCTTGGCCTCCTCAGTGACGCCCTGGAAAGTCTTGAACATTAGATTAAACTGACGGATATCCGTAAAATTGTGCTTGCCGCAGGCAGGGCAGGGAATCTGATTCTCTCTGACGAACTCCTCCATCTTCTCCTGGCTCCACGCGTCCACGCTGCCCTCCAGCGCAATATTCTCCTGATGGCAGTAATCCTCGATCAGCTTATCCGCGCGGGAGCGCTCATGGCACTCCTTACACTCCATTAAAGGATCGGAAAAGCCCCCCAGATGCCCGCTGGCCTCCCAGGTTCTGGGGTTCATCAAGATCGCACAGTCCACGCCCACATTATAGGGATTCTCCTGCACAAACTTCTGCCACCAGGCCTTTTTCACATTGTTTTTCAGTTCCACTCCCAGATTGCCGTAGTCCCATGTATTGGCCAGGCCGCCATAAATCTCCGAACCGGGATATATGAAACCTCTTGACTTTGCCAGCGCGATGATCTTATCCATTGTCTTTTCCATAATACTCTCCTTTTATATATGTTAAACTTCTGTTTCACCTTATTTAAACACAACGTATTTTAGTCCTTCTCCCTCTGTGCCATCCACATATCCGGCCTCCGTCAACCGCACGTTGCCTCCGGTATACAGCACTCTGGACGGGCAGCGTATCTGTAGCGCGTCCTCGAAGATCAGCACATGTCTGTCGCCCAATTTCTGTAGCTGCTGTGCCGTGACTGCCTCGCCTTTATTGGCGTCCCGCAGCACTCCCTCCAGCTCATATCCCGCCTCTATGGCCTCTCCCACCGTACCGTAGAAAAGGCTGCAGGGCTGCCGGTCCACCTGGGCCGCGTAATCCTCGTAGACATGGCTGTTTGCGAAACGCAGTGCCACCATGACCTGATCCTGGTTTCCCTCTATGGTGTCCACTTGCTCCACCGCCACGGTCCCACTGCCGGATGCTCCGCTCACATAGTCCTGTACCTCCTGCCGGATCATGGCATCCAGCTCGCTTAGCTGATAGTATCCGCTGTCAAAATCTTCCACACGATACTGGATGAAACTCCCGTCCGCCGCCAGCACGATCGTGGAAGTACTGATAGGCTCCGGCGCAGGAGCCTCACTACAGCCCGCAAGGGCCAGTATACACGCTCCAATTGCCACCAGCGCTCTCTTCCTACTCCTCATATAAGCCCGTGTCCTTTCCTACTAAGCACTCTAAAGCATCTTCCTTATTATATCCGACTTGTCTGTGTTTTTCAACAGAGAGTTTTCAGAATTTCCAGTTTTTTGCTCATTTCAGACGTTTCGATATATTACGGATTGAAATACGGTCAAATCTTGACAAACCCACAGGTTAATGATAGGATACCAAATAGACAGGATCAATGGTTTTTACATATGATTTATAAATACTGACAAGAGGGGAAAAAGATGAAAAAATCCAAAAAACTAAGAAAATTTATGTGTATTGCCGTCACACTGATGATATCTTTGGGAGATTTCCCGGGAGGAACCGTGTATGCCGCCCAGGCGCAGCCACTGACAGAGCTTACAGATCAACAGCCGGACGGCACGACAGCGGAATTGCCCGCAGTACCTGTGCTGACCGATGAAGAGTTGCGGGATTATTATGGCGATTCAGTATTTATCGGCGATTCCATTATGCTGGGATTTCGGAATTACAGCGCCAAGCAGGAGACCTATGTCCATGATATCCAGTTTCTGGCGGCGGGTAGTTACGGGGTGAATAACGCTCTCAAGCCGGTGAAAGGCGATAATGTGCACCCCAAATACAAAGGAAAGAAATATCAGCTGTGGGACGCGATCCCTCTCATCGGCAGCAAGCGCGCTTTTATCATGTTTGGCATGAACGATATCGCCATACTGGGACTTGAGGGTGCCCGGGATAAATACAAGGAGCTTATCGATAAGATCCTTGAGACTTCACCGGATCTGGAGATCCATATCATCAGCATGACCTATACGCTGGAGGGTAAGGGCAAAAAGGTCTTAAATAACACAAATATCGCGGAGTACAATACTCTTCTGCAGGAGATGGCGGAGGAAAACGGTTGGGCATATATAGACCTGTGTACCATTACATCCGACGGGGAGGGAAACCTTGCGGAAAATTGCTGCAGCGACGGTTTTGTCCATCTCACCAAGACCGCTTATACTCTCTGGGAGGCTCAGCTAATTGTATACGCAAATGCCGTAAAGCTGGCTGAAGACATCGAGGCTGCAGGCGAAGAGGTCATCGCGCAGCCGTAGTCGGCTCATCTTCTACAGTAGCGCACATACAGAAAGAGTTATTTGATAAGAGGTAGAAAATATATGCGTACATTCAGATCCATAAAAGTCATGGCTGTTTTAACTGCCGCCACACTTTTCTGCGCGGGATGTTCAGACGGTACCGTGCAAACGGCAAGCAATATGAGCCCGGACACCGTTTCGGACGAAACCGCAGGCACAAACGATATCTCGGAATCTTCGGTCAGTGAGGATACGGCCCTATCCATCGATGCGCTCTATCAGCAAATTGAACAGTCCGTATCCTTAGAGTCTCCACAGCTTATGGATGAAGACTTTATCTTGAATTATTATGGCATCGACGTTACAACTCTTGAGGAATATGTCTTCTCCATGTCGGAGGATGCGGCTCAGGCTGAGACCATCGTTATCATGAAGGTCAAAGACACCGATGATATAGATACATTTACAGACTGTTTACAGACCATTGTGGACGACAAGAAAAGCGAAATGCAGGATTACATCCCCGAACAGTTCACCATTGTTGAAAAGAGCAAAGTTCAGACCAAGGATAATTATATTTGGCTCATAATATCTGAAAACGCAGACCGGATTGCGGATGTGATCGAAAGCGGATTATTCTAGGGAGGTACGCCATGGTATTTAGTTGTATTCCCTTTCTGTTTTTCTTCCTCCCGCTGTGTCTGATCCTGTATTATGTGGTCCCATTTTCATGGAAAAATGGGACTTTGCTTATTTTCAGCCTGATTTTTTATGCCTGGGGAGAGCCGGTATATATTCTGTTGATGCTCTTCTCCACTCTGCTGGATTACTCAAACGGACGGCTTATGGAACGGTTTGGCACCACCAGAGGCAGGAGGATTTTTTTTCTGTGCTGCAGCATCTGCATCAACCTGTCCATACTTGCCTTTTTCAAATACGCCGGTTTTGCCGTCTCTTCTATAAACGGGATATTTAACACGCAATTCACGCCCCCTCAGATCCGTCTTCCTGTGGGCATCAGCTTTTATACATTCCAGACCATGAGCTACATCATCGATCTGTACCGGGGCCGGGTCAAGGCGGAGCACAGCTATGTCTCCTATCTCACCTATGTATCCATGTTTCCCCAGCTGGTGGCCGGCCCCATCGTGCGTTTTTCCGACATACAGCAGCGGCTTCACAGCCGGGAGATCACTTATGCTGCGTTTGAGCAGGGAATGCTGCGTTTTATGACGGGACTTTTCAAGAAAGTTCTGATCGCCAACCAGGCAGGCGTTTTATGGGAGGAAATACATGTTCTGGGCGCTGCGGACACCAGCGTAGCTACGGCATGGCTGGGTGCGCTCTGTTTTACCCTACAGCTCTATTTTGACTTCAGTGCTTACAGCGATATGGCCATCGGAATGGGAAAAATGCTGGGATTTGACTACAGTGAGAATTTCCGTTACCCCCTTACCGCCGTATCCGTCACGGACTTCTGGCGCCGCTGGCACATCTCCCTCTCCACATGGTTTCGGGACTATGTGTATATTCCGCTGGGAGGAAACCGGAAGGGGGTCCCCCGACACCTGTTCAACATCGCCGTGGTCTGGTTCCTGACAGGGTTATGGCACGGGGCATCGTGGAATTTCATCTTATGGGGAGTGTACTACGGCGTACTGCTCATACTGGAAAAATACATATGGGGAAAGGCGCTTGCAGGATTCCCCCGTTTTATTCAGCACGCCTACACCTTTCTGATCGTGGTGTTCGGATTTGTGATCTTTGCTATCACCGACCTGGGAGAGCTGGGCAGCTATATCCGCCTGCTCTTCTCCTTTGGGGCAAATCCGGCGGCGGATACGCGTTTTCTCTGGTATCTGGGAAACTATGGCCCGGTGCTGGTACTGGCCTGTGTGCTGGCCTGTCC
Organism: uncultured Acetatifactor sp.; assembly: GCA_910577235.1. Classification (GTDB taxonomy): domain Bacteria; phylum Bacillota; class Clostridia; order Lachnospirales; family Lachnospiraceae; genus Acetatifactor. The sequence goes on from CAJTMX010000019.1 coordinate 56,383, forward strand.
GGTATACCCTTGGATTTGCCGGAAAGCGGCTGCCCTCAGCCGGGAAAAAAGCCGTGTATTTTCCGCGTTGTCCGCAGCCGCCGCTGTCCTGCTGTTTTTATTGTCCACGGCGTATATGGTCAGCGATACCTACAATCCGTTTTTGTACTTCCGGTTTTAGCAGGTCATTGCTGCTGCCGCAGTCCCGTAACTAGGACAGAGAATTTCGCTATTGCCTGTTTGCAGATATAGATTATGAGGTAAAATATTCAGATAAAAAGGCTGGTCACTCTATGATTACAAATACAAAGATAAGAAAAGTTCTGGTATGCCTGCTCTGCGTGAGCATTATGTCCCTGTCGGTATATCTTGTTCTCAGCCCCAAAAGAGTGTATTCGGAAAATGAGAACAGGTATCTCGCAAAATTTCCGGCGCCGTCCCTGGAGACAGTGCTAAACGGAGAATTCATGGATTCGCTCAGCGACTGGCTGGCGGACCACTTTCCCCGCAGGGATTTCTTTGTGGGATTGAAAAGCGGCGTGGAAATCGCCAGTGGCAGAAAATGTATCAACAATATCTACGTGGGAAAGGACGATTATCTGATAGAGCCCTATAATAAGCCGCAGAACACGGAACGCATAACGGACACTCTCACTGGTTTTTATCAGAAGATCGATACTGAACGGATCGATATAAACCTGATGCTGGTTCCCACGGCAGTCACCATATACAGTGACAAACTCCCTGCATATGCCCCGTCCTTAGATCAGACGGAAACGGCGTATGCGATCTATGACGCCACGGGAATCCCTGCCATTGACTGTACCCAGCGCCTTTTGGACGGGGCGTCCCAGGGGCAGCTGTACTACCGCACCGACCACCACTGGACCACATTGGGAGCCTATCAGGGATATCTGGCATACTGCGATACGAAGGGACTTACGCCTTTGACGCTCAAATCCCTTACAGCGCAGACTGTCACGGAGGAATTTGCGGGCACTCTGTACTCAAAGATTAACGATTACAGCCACAAGAGGGATGAGATCACAGTCTATACCAACCCGGAAGATACGCTCACCGTCACCTATATGGATACTGGCGAAGTGACGGACAGTCTGTACAATTTTGACTATCTGGAAGAAAAAGATAAATATTCCCTGTTTCTCAACAATATCCATCCTCTGGTGGTGATTGAAAACACATCGGCGGCCTCACAGGATGAACTTATGCTGATCAAGGACAGCTATGCCAATTCCATGGTGCCCTTTCTTGCGCACCACTACAGAAAAATATATGTGTTTGACACCCGGTATTACAGGGATGGCTCCTCCTCATTTCTGGCAGATCATGAGACGGTGACGGACATATTGCTGCTGTATAATCTAAATACTCTGGACGGCGACACGGGCATCCGGGGTATCTACTAGTGTGTAGCACCCTCCCCGGGATTCTCCGCGGGTCAACAGAGGCTTTGCAGAATTTCCAGGCTCTTGAATGTATGGCCGATGACCTTATCGCAGTACCAGCGGGCCTCCTCCTTCAGCTGTTCCAGTACGCCCGGCGTCACTGTAAATGTATAAAGTTTCTCCACGCTGCTGGAGACTATGTATTCCAGGGCATAGACTGTAGACTCCTCCAGCTCCCGCTCCGCTCTCACACCGGGAAATTCTCCGTTTACGGCAATGCTCTTGATCTCATAAACGCATCTTACCAACTCGTTAGGTATGGAGGTAGCGATCAGTGCCCGCAGGGACTGATAGAGAAGTTTCAGCATCTGCCGCTCGTCATTATTCTCCCTGGTGTAATAATCCGCGATTTCCGCGAAATACATGCCATAACATGCCCCTATGTAATCCGTTCTCAGGGGTTCAAAATAATTCTGAATCTCAGCGTCCGACACATTGTAAGACGACTTGCCCTCATACAGCTTAAAGGTGCCGAAAGAAAAGGGATTGGTAGCGCCGCTGAGCCGGCTGCCCGGTTTGCGGGAGCCTTTGACAAACACTGCGATCTTTCCCCTCTCTTTTGTCAGCAAACAGATACGCCTATCATACTCACCGATAGGCGTCTGTTTCAATATCATTCCTGTTACCGTTATAAAATCCTGCATCTGGAACCGCTCCCGACTGTCTCTCCATGGTTTCCCGCGGTGTCATACCGCAGGAATACTGTAGATAGTCCTCCACCTTTCCTGTGCTTACAAATCTCTGCCAGTACCTTGCCCTGCTGTTCTCCGCCGTCTCCCGCATAGCTACCTCCAAAAAATATCCCGCCCTCTGTACAATATATAGGGTTTGCGTTTTTGGGGTTTCTATGCGTCCGGCAAAGGCTATGGGCCATATAAGCTACTGGATATCTTTGGGGTTATACCCAAAATTTTTCATCAGAAAGTCACTGTCCCGCCAGTCCTTTTTCACCTTGACCCAGAGTTGCAGATTCACCTGCTGCTCCAGCAGATCTTCGATGTCCGGCCTGGCCGTAGAGCCTATCTTCTTTAGCATACTGCCGCCCTTGCCGATGATAATGCCCTTGTGGGACTCCCGTTCACACACGATGGTGGCCTCGATGTGGCAGATATTTTTTTGAAACCGCATCTGTTCTATGCTGACCGCAATACCGTGGGGAATCTCCTCCTCCAAAAGACGCAGTGCCTTCTCCCGTATCAGCTCCGCCACGATCTGCCGCATGGGCTGGTCGGTGACGGTATCCTCGTCATAAAACGCAGGCCCATAGGGCAGGTACTTCATGATGCAGGAGATCAAGGTGTCCGTGTTGTCGCCTTTCAGCGCGGAAACCGGCACAATCTCCTGAAACTCCATCTGCTTCCGATAGGTGTCGATATAGGGCAATAGCTCCTCCCTCTTCACGGTATCCACCTTGTTGATGACCAGGATCACCGGCGTGTGGACTTTTTTCAGCTGCTCTATGATATGCTGTTCCCCCGCCCCTATAAAATTGCTGGGTTCCACCAGCCACAGGATCACGTCCACCTCTGACAGCGTGCGCTCCGCCACATTCACCATGTAGTTGCCCAGCTTATTTTTCGCCTTGTGGATACCGGGGGTATCCACAAACACGATCTGCCCCTCATCGGAGGTGTATACCGTCTGTATCCTGTTGCGGGTGGTCTGGGGCTTGTTGCTGGTAATAGCGATCTTCTGGCCGATCAGACGGTTCATCAGCGTGGATTTTCCCACGTTGGGGCGACCGATCAATGTCACAAAACCTGATTTATATGCCGGGTTCTCATTCATGGGGTTTATCCTCTTTTCTTACCGTATCCGAGTTTCCTGACACAGAGCTTGTTCCCGCTGCAGAGTTCACTCCCGCTATGGCTCCCGTGCCTGCTGCAGGATTTACTCCCGCCATGGCTCCCGTGCCTGCTGCAGGATTTACTCCCGCCATGGCTCCCGCGCCTGTCATGGCCTTCTTCTCCGCTTTCTGGCGTGAACGTTTCATGTACCATCTGATCCAGAGAATGAACAGTGCGATCACCAGCGTCCACAACAGCAGTGTAGGGATATGGACTGCCAGCCATACCACGATCTCAAGACCGCCGTTGCCGATTCCTTTCAGGTCTTCCATAAAGCCGCCGCTGATCCTCTCCCACAGGGTTTCCTCCTGCACCGGCGTCAGCTCTTTTACCTCGCTCACGTCCAGATATACGGTGCTGTAATCCACCTTGTTGTCGTATGTACGCAGCTGAGCCTCCATACTCTCGATCTGATACTGCACATTGGACAGGCGCTGCTCAATGGTGATGATATCCTCTATGCTCTCCGCCTGCTCCATCAGCTGCAGCAGCCGTTCATGCTCCGCCTGCAACGTCTTCTTATGGCTTGCCATATCCACATATTCCAGCGTCACATCCTGCACGTTCTCCGTGCGCCGGACCACATTGCTGATCTCGGACACCTCGCTCAGAAAAACATTCAGTTGACCCGCCGGAATCCGGACTGTCATGGAACTGTTGCGACTGGAGCGATAGTCGCTATAAGCGCTGCCGTTGTAAGATTCCATGTTTTCAATATAGCCGCCCAGCTCCGTGATCCTTTTCTCGATTGAATCCATGACCGCGTCATATTCCTTTGTCTCCACGGACATATTCACCGTGCGGATCAGCTTGCGGTCGCTCTGCTGGCCGGTTACATCCGGTCCCGCCTCGGGAGCGGCAGAAGGATCATAGCCCTCCTCTGCCATGACGCTGTTTGACATGTTCATCCCCACGGAGTCCATCATTATTTCCTCACATGATGCGGACTCGGACATACTCGCGCCATTGCCCGATGCCGACACATCGGCTGCGGAGCCGCAGGCTGTCATAACCAACGCCATGATCACAGCCAGCATACTCGTTAACATTCTTGTCTTTTTCATATTCCTCCCCCTCCTTTTCTCTTTTGTTTTCCCTGTGTCAATAGAGATTTTCCGTTGCCAAAAACAGTTCTTTCTCCTCCTTGATCTTCTGGGCATTGCCCACCACGCACAGAAAATCGTCCTCCATAAATGCCCTGATATATTCCGCCAGTTCCCGTATTCCCTCCTGGGTGGCGGTGAGCAGCTGCTCTCTCTCCAAATCCAGCATACTCTGCGTGATGCCGCACATATACGCGCTCTGTGAGAACAGTCCGTACGCCGCGGGATTCATGGGCGTATCCAGCTCACTCACCGCTCCGATGATATACTGGGTCATGGTGCGCTCGTCCGCGGTAAAGTTCGCCACTGTCTCCGCCGCTCTCTCATATATCTCCACAGTATTTTTCAGATTGGGGTCCCGGTAGGAGGAAAAGCAGCTCTCGCCGGACACGCCAAAGATACAGTTGCAGCCGTAAGCGCCACCCTTTACCCGGATATTGACCCACAGATAGTCATACCGCATCATCACCTGCAGGAAACGCAAAGTTCCTCTGTAGGGCAGACCTTTCCTTTTGAAGTTACCTGCCCGGCACACATACAGTACCTGTCCGGCGGTCATAAATCCTTCCTGTTTTCTGGAGGGCCGGGGCGCAAAACTGCCGGTCTCCACCGGACAGGTGTACAGTTCTCCCGCAAAACGCTCCGCCGCCGATTTCGTATTTTCCCAGCCCTGGTCGTTACCCACATAATCCACCGTCAGATTTTCCCGGCGGAAAATGATGGCCGCCAGTTCCTGCAACGCGCTTATCAACGCCCCTTTCTCTTGATCAAAATGTGCCTGAATCCGGGACAGCAGTCGGAAATAGGGTATACCTGAAAGCGTCTCGCTGACCGCGCCTGATACGCTGCCGTAGGCCAGGGCGCGGCTTTGGGCCGTGTGGTCCCCCCTGTCAGACAAATGTGTCTGCATCTGGGACTGCCCCTCCGACACGATCTCCAGCAGTCTCTTTTCATCCGTGAAATCGGAAGTCATGGCAATTTCGCGCAGCAGATCCACCGCTTTGCCGATATTGTCATACAGTACCCGGGCTTTCAGTTCCAGGGTAGCCTTATATCTGTCAGCGTCCTCCACGTCTCCGTAAACATTGTTTACCGTGCTGATGCCTCCGGTATTTAAATCTATCTCGTTGGACAGCTCTCCATAGCTGTAGTTTTGTGTGTTCAGCAGCCCCAGACAGGCATTCAGGATTCCCACATAGGGATACAGGCGCTCCGGTACATGCTCCAAGGAAAAGATCATGCGTATATAGGCGATGCCATTGGTAAACAGTGTGTGCCGCAGCGCAGGAATCTCTCCTATCCTGGCCTCCTCGTTTACCAGTTTTCTGGCCTCCCTGCCGATGTCTTCCCGGGCCAGCATGGGAATCTTTTTCAGATCTTCGGGGCAGTCTTCCTGCTCCTGCCAGGCCGTCAGCGCCTGCTGCCGCGCCATGATCTCCTCCAGCTGCTCCCGGCTCATACCCGCCTTGCGCTTTGCAAGCTCAGCCTTAAGCTCTTCCTCCTGCCGCTGGGTCATGCCTTTTCTGGGCTGCAGCACCACCACGGACTTATGGGGATTGTCGATGAGGTAAGTCTGCACAAGCTGCTCAAAATATCCCTGCCCGGCCTTTTCCCGCAGCCGGGTGTAGGTAGCGCCAGCCTCCACATGGATAAAGGGTTTGTCATCCGCGTAAAGCCAGCTGTCCAGCACCTGTATCCCATACATCAGTCCCTTGGGGAAACGGCCAAAATCCGCCTCCCGATAGCGGAACTCATAATGATTGATGCCCGCCAGCAGAGTCTTTTGATCAAAACCCTCCCGGGCGATACGCCGCAATTCCCCATCGATCAGCTCCACGAACTCCCTCTCTTTTCCGGTGTCCGTGTCGCTGGCCGTCACGGAAAAGAAAGGCTGTCTGATCCCGTTGTCATACTCACTGTAGATATCCTTGCCCATGGAGTGATCCAACAGCACCTGTTTCAGCGGCGCGCCCGGAGCGCCGCACAGGGCATAGTCCAGAATCTGGAACGCCACGTTAAGATCCCTGTCCAGGCAGTCCCCGGCAGTCATATTGTAACTCAGATACCCGCTCTCTTCCTCTTTGGCCTCATCGCTCACCGGATACTCCCGCACCACCCTGCGCAGCGCCGGGAAAGGCTCCTGCTGCCGAAGCTCACTGTCTATGTCCAGTCGGTCAAAAGCGGACAGATATTTTTCATCCAGAAACGTAAGTTTCTCCGCCATATCCATATCGCCGTACAGATAGATATAGGAGTTGGAGGGATGATAATATTTTCTGTGAAAATCCAGAAATTCCTCATAGGAAAGCTCCGGTATCACTGCCGGATCGCCGCCGGACACTATGCCATAGGCGGTATCAGGGTACAGGGATTTCATCTTTTCCCGAAACAGCACACTGTCCGGAGACGAAAAAGCGCCTTTCATCTCGTTGTAGACCACGCCGTTGATGGTCAGCTCTCCCTCCGGGGCATCCAGCTCATAATGCCAACCCTCCTGACAGAAGATCTTGTCCGTGTCATATATCCGGGGATAAAATACCGCGTCCAGATACACATGCATCAGATTCTGAAAATCCTTGTCGTTGCAGCTGGCTATGGGATAGATCGTCTTGTCCGGATAAGTCATGGCATTTAAAAAGGTGTTCAGGGAACCTTTTACCAGCTCCACAAAAGGGTCCTTTACCGGGAACTCTTTTGAGCCGCACAGCACGGAATGCTCCAGAATATGTGCCACGCCGGTGGAATTCTCAGGCGGCGTGCGAAATCCGATGTAAAACACTTTGTTGGGGTCGTCATTGGCAAGCAGCGCCACCCTGGCTCCGGTCTTTTTATGCCGCAGCAGATAACTCATGGAATTGAGATCCCCGATCTCCCTCTTTTCAATAATCTCATAATTCTTGCATTCTTCAATCCGCATATCTGTCACATTCCTTTTCTGAATTATTTTTTATGTTCCCGATCAAACCGTGAAGACCACCATGGCCAGTTTGTTGATCACGATTTCCTGCACCATGATCCCCTGGGCCTGCTTTTGGGCCGGAGTCATGGCGGCAAGCTCCTCCAGACCGATCAGCTCTGTCACATAGCGTTTGACCCTCTTCCCCCCGGAGAAGAGTTTCCGTTTGTCCACCAGACGGCTGCATTTGACCTTTACCTTCAGCTGCCGGTACGTACGCCATGATAAGCTATCCGGAGTCATATAGTAAAAATCGCTCTCCAGCGTGGTCTCTCTATCTGTCTGGGGCAAAATATAGCGTTCCACAATGGTACGGATTTTAAACGGGACATCCTCGTTTGACAACAACTCCTCATAGGAATATTTTGCTCCCAGATATATGTTGCCTGTATCCGTCATCACATATTTGTAATCCTCATAGTTCTGGGTTTGCAGCAGCATCAGACTTCCTCCAGATATTCGATCTTGTGGCCGCTAAGTCGCATGGCGTCCCTGATGGACTTCTCAGTCAACCCGGTCTCGCTGGCCAGTTCCTTTACCGTCACCTTGCGATGCAGCTCCTTTGAGAGGGATTTCGCCGCATCCGACACCTTATTGATACGTTCCGCCATCTTCCGATCGGCTTTGGATATATTCTGCTGGGCCTGTATCATCTCCTCCATGGCGTCCATCATCATTTTTCCCAGCATTCCCTGGGCTTGAGAGGCATGCTCCAGTGCTCCCAGCATGGACACTCCCATGGTCAGCGCCAGATTGCCCTCGCCGATCAAATCCTCCAGGGGTACTCCCTGCCCGCTGTATAGTCTGGCCACCTGGGCTACATCCGGTAGATACATAGTCACCAGCAGGCTTTGGGCATCCGTATCTCCCGCCATGGCGGAAAGCGTTACTGCCTCTCTCTCCCTCTCTTTCACCTCCGGCAGTGCCTCCAGTTCATTCAGATAATTTTGCAGGTAATTTTTCTCCTCCCGGGTCAGATAATCGTCCGGGTCCACCGGCGCGTTGATGCCTATCTTACGCTTTATCAGATAGTCGTATACCATCTGCAGCTGTTCCCCCGACAGTCCCAAAGGGGCGAAAGCCTGCTGTACATCCGTATCGCTGATCCACCCGCCCTGTCCGGCGGCCCGATCCCTCACCTGTTCCAGAGTCTGTGCAAACAACTCCTCCTGATTCATCTCTGTTTTCCTTTCTTAACCATTATAGACAGCTTTCGCCGCCAGTGGGTTACACCGGGCGGCGCTTTTTTTACAGCCCCTGTTGGGCTACTGTTTCTTTACATGTTCATGGGTAAAGATATGTTCCTGACAATATTCGTAATTGCCGTCGCACTTGGAGCAGTACCGGAACTCCAACGTGGGATCGTCCGCATCCGTCCTGCCGCAGATCGTGCATTTGTGTCCCCCCGGCCTCATGTTTTTCTTCACCTCGTGGCGGAATTCCTGTCTGCGCTTTATCTCCCTGGGCGACATGTTGATATGGCTTCTGCTGGTGAACCAGAATATCACAAAATTTAAAAGCGACGCCACGATGGCCGTGCGGTAGAATATATTGGCCATGGGATTGCCCGTATTCTGGAACAGATCAAGCACCAGCATGACCCCGTAGATGATCCCAAGCCATTTCATTTGTACCGGGATCACAAACATCAGCATCACCTGCACATTCGGAAAGGTGGCCGCAAAAGCCAGCAGGATGGACATGTTGATATAATAAGTGCTGAACAGACGGCTATAGCTGGCGCACATCACTTCCGCACCGCCGGGGATGGCCATTACTTCACCGTAAAACAGATAGCACAGTCCCATGGCTACAAAACTGCCGATCACCGTGAAGATCATTCCGGAGAACAGATACACATTGTACCGGTAGGCCCCCCAGGTGCGCTCCAGCGTGGTTCCCACCGAATAATAGAAAAACAGCATGATGATCGTGAAAATGTTGAAAGAAGAGGGCGGCACAATGATCCATGTCACGATCCTCCAGATCTGCCCGTGCAGGATCTTATAAGGGTCCAGCGTCAGAAAACCCAGAAAACCGCCGCCGATCAACTGTATGGCATATCCCACAGCGTAACACAAAATTAGCATCAGGGATATATTCTTTATCGCGTACTTGCCGAACTTTTTCTCAAACTTACTCATGCATACCCTCCAGAGCGTCTGTGCCTGTTTACTTAATGATTATTCCACATTTTCGTATGTTTCAGCACATATATTTAACTCATTGTAGCATCCGGCGGGAGAAAAGTAAACTCATTATATCCGATTTAATAATCATTTAACAGTCTGACAGATATTCTTTGGCCTGCCTGTACTCCTCCAGCGACTGCCCTGCGATCTCGCAGGCTTCCTCCAATGTACAGTGCAGCTTTTGCATAATATTGCCTATGATGGATATTAACTGGTTTGCTTTGTCAATCTTTCCCTCTCTCTTTCCTTCCTTTTTACCTGCAGCTTTTCCATCCTCGATCAGATCCTCCAGCGCTTTCCACATGTCCTGTCCCCCTGTTTATTTTCTTTTTTTCCCTGTAGCTTTAATAGTTTTGCCACTCCTGTCAGTTTCCCGATGATCTCATAAGTATCCGCATCCAGATGGCGGCATTCCTCATGAGTCTTTATGTAGTCCAGAAATCGTCCCTTGTCCGTCCTGCATGCGTACAGTTCAAATACTGTGCGCAGCGGCGTATGAAATTCCGAATAGTCTTTTTTCTGTTTCCTCTTTTCAGTTCCTTTACCTGCCGGTCATACTCCAGCGCCTCCCGCAGCAGGACGCGCACGGTCATACCGTAGTCTATTTCTTCTTGATTCTCCAGAATCCACAGGGCAAACAGCCCTCCTCCCACTTTCTGGCGCATGGCGATATCGCATATCGTCTCCACCTCCTGGCTGCCGTCCGTCTTCGTGACAACGGTAGCCGCCTCTTCCAACAGTGACGCATCCAACACCTGCGCGCCTCCGAATACACCGCCGTTATATACGTCCGCATAACGCGTCGGATCGGACAGATAAGTCTTTAATGACAAATCCTTTTTCCCCAATACTGCCTCCTTCCGCAAAGGCTCCTGACATCGAAACCTCCTGCTTTATTCTGTTAATGTGTGTTGAAATAAAAGCATGAATCCGTTTCGACATCCCGTGCGGGAAAAGAAAAACAGTCTGGTCTTAGACATAGTAGAATCACTGCTTTGAAATCAATATAACATGTGGTACTGTAAGAGTCAATCTGTTTTTGGTCAAAAAGTAAACATAGAGTATCAATCACAAAGACCTGCCACCCACATAGCGTAGTGGCAGGCCTTTGCATAAATTGGTTTTGAACTCCGCCGGCAGCACTCTATTCCTCTATATATGCCTCCCCGAGAGCGATCAGCTCTTGAATGGTATATAAGCGGCATTGCCGCAGATTGCCTGAACCACAGTCAAATATCAGCATATCTCCCGCCACATCGCAGAGTCCGGGAAGATATGCCAGCTTTTCCATGTGCTGATCCAGCAGCAGGCCGTACCGCTCCCCCGATGTGGCAATGTACTCGGTGATCAGATATTCCCCCACCTGGCTGACATAAGTCAGATAGCCGTCTTCCTCCAAAACCGCCACCTGTAAGCCCGTGTCCAGATCATATACCACCGGGGCGCCGTGCAGAGCGGAAGCCACCCGGTAACGGTCCGTGATGAACTCCTCATACAGATCTTTTTCCGGCGGCGTGCCCTTTTCCTCGGAAAGAACACTTCCGTCCGCAGCGCTGTAAAGCCTCCTCATGCCGTCGTACCAGATAACCTCCAGCCAGGAACCCTCCGCGCTTTTTCTAAACTGCTGGTCATAGATATGTTCCGCGTCGGGGAACTCCCCCTGCGCCAGTATGTTCCCCCCCATATCATAGATACAAAAGTCTTCATACCCAAAGAGCATCACCGACTGCCCGTCCTGACTGACTCGGGCCTCGTCGTGAATATACCGCGGATCATAGGATGCCAGCCGGGCCTCCCGGTGGTCTTCCAGAGCCATCAGGCGCAGGGAAGGTTCATTGCGGTTGGCTGCCACCGCATACCCAGACGACAAAACTACGAAATCGCTGTTCTGCTGCCCTTCCTCCACGGACATCTTACAGGCCGCGCTGTCATAAAACGCGAATCTCCCATCCTCCACAGCCACCAGCGTATGCTCCGGCCCCACGGAAAAACCTGTGATACGGGCATCCTCCGTATAGGCCATCTCCCGCTCATCAAACGTATCCGGGTCTATCCGCACCAGCAGATTGCCACTGGCCAGATATATGCCGCTTTCATCCCCACGGACCATGAGGTGATCCTGGGAACTGTAGCCTCCCGTGAACACAGCCTCCTCCACATCTACGATCCCGAACCGGGCCTCCCCGCTCTTCTCCGCCGAAAAAGCAAAGTATTTTCCGTAAAAACCCCCCTCAAAATGGCTGTAATCCGATTCCTCATACAGGATCAGATCCTCCTGGGGATCGTCCATATCCAGAATCCACAACCCTCCGTCATGAAAACTGACCGCCAGCAAGCTGCCGTCTGCGTTCAGGGCAAAGATATCATCTCCCGCGTCCGCAAAAATATCGTTCACAGGCACATGCAGATGCCTGCCTTCAAAGTCACGCTCCGTCAGTTTCACCCCGTCTGACGTCCGATACAATATCACCTGCTCAGCGTCCCGGTCCACAGCCGCCACCACCTGTCCGTCCGCGGACAGAGTCAGTGTGGTAGCCACCTCACCCGTCCAGACTGTCTGGCCCTTTTCCAGATCATAGCCTGTCACACCGGCGTTTCCTGCATACACAATGTGGTCTTCATCCACAAAAACGCAGTCCGACAGCGCGGATTGCTGTACCGGCAATGCCACTATCTGCCGCTGTGTCGCGAGATCGTATACGGCGGCCTCATAGGCATACACCACCGCCAGGCGCGTACCCTCAGGCGACAGGGCGATGTGAAACGGTGCCCCCGGCAGCCCGATGGCATCCAACGCCTTATAGCCGTCCGTCAGATCATAGACTCCCAGCGCGTCCGTCAATGCCTTTTGCGCATGGGCTGTCAAGGGAGCGTCCAATATCCCCCTGGGCCTGGGAATCGCCTGTAGCGCCAGCCCCACCGCATTGGTGGTATCTCCCTCGGCCAGGGCATTGGCAGAGTACTCCGCCAGCGTCAAAGCTCTCTGTCGTTGCTCCAACTGTTTCATTCCGATAAAAGTACCTGCTCCCCCCGCCAGAAAAGTGAAGGTCAGAACCACCGCCCATGCCGCCATACGGCGTCTGTGTTTCACGGCCCGAATATCCTGCCTGTGCAGCTGCCGGAAGGCGGTGAGCATCTCCTGCGCCGTCTGGTAGCGATCCTCCGGTCGGGGAGCCATGGCTTTTTGCAAAATAGCGGATATGGCGGCGCTGCACACGTCTTTCCCCAAAGGTTGTACTTCCCGGGCGTCCTGGGGCGGTTTTTTGCCGGAGATCAGATGATACAGGGTAGCCCCCAGGCTGTAGACATCCGAACGCACATCCAGCATGATCCCCCTTCCGCCGGATGTACTGCCTGTGGAGGCATTTTCTCCGTATGCGCGGCTCGGGGCAATATTGCCGGCATGCAACCGAGGACTTCCGTTCCGCTCATTCAACACCAGAGTACTCTCCACTCCCTGATTCAGTACCAGCGCACTCTCGACCCCCTCGTTCAGTGCCGATATACTCCCGGCTCCCTCACTCAGTACCAGCGTACTCTCGACCCCCTCGTTCAGTGCCGATGTACTCCCGGCTCCCTCATTCAGTACCAGCGTACTCTCGGCCCCCTCGTTCAGTGCCGATGTACTCCCGGTTCCCTCATTCAGTATCAGCGTACTCTCGGCTCCCTCGTTCAGTGCCGATGTACTCTCGGCTCCCTCACTCAGTACCAGCGTACTCTCGGCTCTCCCTTCCAGGCTCCTGGGATTTTCACTGTCGCTATGAGGATATGAGTCTTTCTTTTCCGGCCGGCCTCCCCTAAAGAAACTGCTGTTCTTAAACTGAGAATGTGTCCCTGCCGCCGCTTGGTGGCTCACCAGATAGTCCGCCCCATAGTGCTCCGGGGAGGCGTACCCTCTGCTAAAGCCCACTTTTACGGCTCCGTCCTCTCCCAGTGCCAGGGCGATATTAAAGTCAATCAGACACATGTCCCCATTGGGACGTCTCATGATATTGGCAGGTTTGATATCCCCGTGCAGGATACCGTAGGGAGGACGACCGTGCAGATAGACCAGCGCCTCCAGCAGCTGACAGGCCCAGCCCACCAGCTCCGCCTGCCCGGGCCGCCTGTCCTGGGCGATCAGTTTATCCAGACTTTCCCCCTGGATATAGTCCATAACCGTGTAGACAACACCCTCTTCCTGAACAAAATCGTACACCTGGGGAATATAGGTGTGGCTCAGTCCCTTTAGAAGGTCCACTTCCCGCCGCAGCGTCTCCGGGCCGACGTTCAGAGTTCTCTTGTCGGCCTTAAGCACTACCGGCTTATCCAGACGTATATGCCTCCCCAGATATACCACTCCTCCGCCACCGGCTCCGATCTTTTGCTGTAATTCATACATTCCCGCGATTATCTGTGGCATATTCTTAACTTCCTTTCCGCATATCACGGCAGGCCTTTATCCTGCACGCCTGCCCTTTTCTGTCGTCGCTTTTCCTTACTGAGAATCGAGAGCCTTTACCTACCGCTGGGGTTTTCCGTATTCCTGCTCCAGTTTCTTTTTCAGCCGTCTGCCGGTACAGGTGAATACTGCCACACACAGCGCCGCCAGGATTCCCGCCGCCGCCATAACGGCGATCCCGCCATAAAAAAACAGCTCACTCTCCGATAAACCGAACATCTTTTTTCTCCTTTCATAATCTCCGTGCTCACAGGAAATTGCGAGACTCTCTGTCTCCGCGCTCTACGGGATGATCTCCCTGCTCTCACAATAAACGATATCCTCCAGCAAATACAGCCTCTGGGATGCGGCCTGGATCTCCGCCACCGGCAGTTCCTGAGTGACCGAGCCCCCCGCAGCGTCGTCCTCCATGACAGGCGGCACTTGCCTGCGCTTTATTCTCCCTCTCATCACACAGATAAGCGACAGGAACAGGAGGAACGCCAGCAGCGACGCTGACAGTACAAGCCGGGGCATTCCCTCCGGTCCCGCCGCCTCACCCATAGGTTCTGATCGTAGCCACAGTAATGTTATCCCTTTCATTGCGCTCCTTTATCATCCGTATTAACGCCTGTTGGCTCTGCCCCATTTTCTCCGGACTGTCCATGCGGAAAGGTTCCAGATAGGACAACATCTCCATTGGCGTGATCTTGTGCCGGAATCCGTCGCTGCAAAGCAGGTAGACGGCATCCCGCAGTGGCGTTCCGAAGAAAAATTCCGCGTAAACTTCCCTGGATGCTCCGATACATTGTAACAGCACGCTCCTGCGGGGGTCCGTCTCTGCCTGCTCCGGGGTCAGCAGCCCCCAATCGATCTCTCTGGCCACCACGGTTTGATCCCGGGTAATCTGTCTCGCCTGTGTCTGTAGCTCATAGACTCTTGAATCCCCCACATTGGCCACATAATAGCGATCCTGAGTCAGCAAAAGAACCGTGGCCGTGGTCCCCATTCGCACGCCGCTTTCCGCGCCGTAAGCTTTGATCTTCTCATTACAATCCGTGATGACCCGGCTCCAATCCTGCCGGATATCCCCGTCCCGCAGACCGTTTCCCAGCAGAATAGGCAACCTCCGGCTGCACCAGCCGCGAAAGGCATATATGACGCTGGCGCTGGCCAACTCCCCTTTTTGCAGACCGCCCATGCCGTCGCAGAGTACGGCAAACACCAGCTGCCGCCCTCCCTGTTCCATCAATTGTACGCTCACACTGTCCTGGTTGGTGCTTTTAACATTACCCACATCCGTGCCTGCAGAAATTAAGAATCTCATCTCTCTGATTCCCATCCGTATGTAAAAAATTCAAATTCCTCATTGGACAGCCGAATCTTTGTCCCATGGGCCAGTGGGATCTCCGCGTTGCTGGGTATCATCTCACCGTTTACAAAGGTATGGTTGGTAGAGTTGTTGTCCACGATAAAATACTGTCCGCCCCTGCTGATAATATCCGCATGGCTGCGGCTGACCGTGGCATTGCCGCCGACGCAGTAATCCACATAGTTCCGTTCCTTTCCGATACGGAAGAAGGGCTTGTCTATTAGTATCCTCTCATTGTTGCCGCTGCGCAGCAGATAGGGCCTTATAGCCGATGCCGCCATGGATTCCCCCATCACCACCGTGTCCTCCCCAAAAACGTCGGCTCCCATGACCACCGTATCCCCAAAATTATCCTCCACGGAAAATGCCAGGCTCCGGGATGCCTGTGGCACCGCCTGATATTGCTGTGCAGGGGACTGTGCACCGGACAACGGCATCTTGGGCTGGGCTGAATGTATCTGCATCTGAGGCTGCGCAGGCGGTTGCTGCGGCTGAGACTGCATGGACTGCGGGGCTTGGTACTGCGGGTTCTGCGGTGTTTGAGGCCCCGCAGACGGCATTGGAGAGTGCCGGGGTTCTTCGGCCCAAGACCCGGTATCCTGTCCCGGCACGGCAAATCCCGAACCTGACTCCTGTGCGGTTGATAAGACTTTCCCACCCTTTTTTCTGGCTTCTTTCTGGGCCTTGTAAGCCGCGGCATTCTCCTTGTTATAGTGCTGCAACAAATAGAACATGGATATTTCTTTCTCCTGCACAGGCTGGGATACCGGTTTCTCGGCGCTGTTCCCGCGGGCCGGGGCCGGTGTCACGAAACCGCCCTCCCTGTCCTGTCCGGGAACTGCCAATCCCTTGTCCGCTGAAACGTTTGTGACGGGCTGCGGCGGCGCGGCAGCCCGGGGGGGCGTTTCCGGGACTTTCACCTGGACCGGCAAAGTCCGCTGGCGCGGCACCGGGTTTGACGCGGCAGAGGGGGATGACTGGGCAACGGCTCCCGTTCCCCCCTGCAATTCTTCCAGCAGCCGCCTGAAATCCTCCACCGCAAACACCGGGGCGGCGTTCAGATAATTGATGATCCTGGCCACATAATCGCAGTTCTCCGTCTGGTCAAACTGGGTGGAGAACATGATATTTTTGAAAAACATGCCTATGTCCGCAGGTCCCGCCTCACTGACCAGAGGCAGGCAGACAACATCCGCCCTGCAGCTGCTGACATCCGCATAAACATGCTCCACATCCAGCAACAGGGAATGGTAATCGATCATATATTCCTCCGCCGCAGCCAGGGCCGCCGTCACACCGGAAAAGACCCCCAGCAGTCTGCGCCTGTTCACAACGCCGGAAAAAAATTGCTTTACCGTGACCCTGGCGGTCACATTGTATTTCAGAAAACAGTCCCTGTTCATCTGGGTGTACAGCACAGGGATCAAACCGGGTATCCGGTTGTTGGTGATCATCCCCAGGGTCATGGTATCCAGCACATCCCCCTGTCCAACGGCGTATACCAAAAATGTGTTGTTCCCGCTGGTCTCAAATGTAAATGCCATAATCCGACTCTCCTTGTATTCTCTTTGCGCCCGGCAGGCGCCGCTTAATAATTGTCCTTGTACAACAGAAGTATGGACCAGGTCTGGTTCTTACAGACCGGGACCGTGCCGTTTGCCGTAAAGTCCCTGACCTGGGTAAATTGGCAGGGAATACACAATTCCTTATCCGTATTGATAAAGCCCCACAGCCCGTCCGTTTGAACCGCGGCATATCCATTCAGAAAACTTCTGGCGTCCTCATAGGTTGGCTCCAGGAACCAATTGCCTTCCCTGTCAATAAATCCCCACCGACCATCCATTTTTACAGCCGCATATGTATTGTCATAGAATATCTTTACATCCTCATAGACATTCCCGCCGACCCTGCTGCCCTCGCCGTCGATCATAATATAGCCGCCGCTTTCTTTGACAAAGAGCCGTTCATTTCTATAAGCCATCTGTTTCTCATCCATGGCCACGTCCTCATAGGCTCCTCCCGGCTTGGGATTGCCCGCCGTATCATAGATCTTCCAGCCTTCCTCCCCTCGGGCCGCCGCCAGACCGTTGGCATAGGCGGAGACATCCGAGAAACCGCCCATCAGCATTTCTCCCGATCTGCTGTAATAGCTCCACCCGTTTTCGCCCAGCACGGTATAGATTTCCGCCGAGGACATGACGCCCAGGCCCTGAACATCCTCCACAGTCACCGCCATAACTTTATTTCCGCTGTTGTCGATGTAATAAGCCTCCCCGTCCCCGTCTATCACCGGAGCCATGCCGTTGCTGAACGCCCCGGCGTAAGTATATACTGTCTTTATCTTTTTCTTGCCCTTGCCGTTACAGTATCCCCATGTCTCATTCCTGCGAACAGGAGCCAGGTTGCCGCTGAATATGGATATCTCGTCATATTCCCCCTGCTGGTAAAACGCGTATTTCTCCGCCTGATACATGGCATCTGCCGCCTCTGAGACCACCTGGCGGCTCAGCATTCTGTCATACAGCTCAAAAAAAGCCATATAATCCCCGTTTTGGAGGTAGATATCCATCTGAAACTCATAGGGCTGCGGTTCTTTGGGATATTTTGACAACATTGTCTCTCCCCACTGGGACGCTTTTTTTCGATCCTCCAATGTATCCCTGTAGAACTTCGCCACTTCCATATAGAGTTCCAGGGAGGGGCGCATGTCAAGAGCGTTTTGGTAATTCTGGAGCGCATAGATCTCTATCTCCTGAGCGGCGCAGGTTCTGGCGTCCTCCAGGTATTGGCCGTATTCCCTCTCCTCTCTGACATTGTTGCTGCCGATCATATAGACGCCCAGCGCAAACAGAGCGGTCAGCCCCAGAGGCGCTATAAATCTGTAATTTTTCATGGCATTTTATCCTCCTCACATTCCTGTCAAAAATATAGACAGATAAGTACCCACTGCCAGCGCCGGGCCAAAGGGAATGGCATCCTTTCTCGACTTTTTCCGGGTGATGAGCAGCGCCACGGCAACAATAAACGAAACGAGCAGCGACAGAAAAATCGCTCCCCAGGTTCCCTGCAGTCCCAACAGCAGCCCCATCACTACAAACAGTTTCATATCCCCGCCTCCTATGCTGTTCTTTACAACGATCGTGCACAAGAGCGCCACCAGGAACAAAACTGCAGCCGCAACCACTTCCGTCAACAGGCCGGAGAGCAGGGCATCCCGCTCCCACAAAAACTCCGCCGCCAACAGCGCCGCCCTGGCGGTCAGGCCCGCCGCGATAAACAGATTGGGAATCCGGTAAGCGGTGATATCCGTATAGGCCACAGGCCACAAAAGCGCAAGCATGACCACCCTCTTTAGCGTAAACAGAAAGGTATTGCCGCTGTAAAAAGCCGTGATAAACAGGGACAGGCCCACCGCCACGAGCATCATGATAACGCTGTAGGGCAACACCGCTCCGGGCAGCTTTCCTTCCTGTCTGGCCGGATACTTTTCCCTGTTCTTTTGCAGTTCATAATATAACAGACCGGCGGCGGCTCCATTGACAAGTATGCTGCACAACATCATCCATCCCAACATTCCACGGCTCCTCCTCTATCTTTTACTGGCTCAAGCGCTTACATATCGGTTCTCCGGATCTATCCGTCTGAGGGCCTGGCAGGAATACTGCCATATCCCTCTTTCACTTCCACGTCCAGAGATGTTTCGGGATATTTGGCCTGTAACTGCGCTATGGCCTCATTGACCTTGGCCTTGTAGGCGGCGTCGGTCTCCTCCGGCAGAACCAGCACGATCTTGTAAGTTCTCGTCGCCGGGTCTGAGTCCACCGTTGTCTTGCCGTTATCCTTTGTCACAGTGATGGTACTGTCCAAGGCGGCCACTCCCGCGTACATATCCTCAAAATCTTTGCTCAGACGGTTTTTTATGCCCTTCACGTCCCGATAGCTGACGCTGGCAGGGTCTATCGTGGAGATCGTAACAAACTGGTTTCTGCCGCCGCTGTTTACATAAGCGTCGAACCCCTGGCCGCTGGAGGTGTAGATATAGCCCTCTCTCTCCCGCTCCACAATATGTCTTCCTCTGGCCATTTGATCCATACTGGTCCATATACTCCTGGGCGTGACCAGGGACGCGCCGTCTCCCCAGGCCATAGTCCTGGCCGTCTGGCGAAATGTAAAGGTAAAATCGGTATTCAGCAGCCGCATCACCCTCACTTCGTAAGTACATACCAGCTGGATCACATTGGAGGACCCGTAGGCCATCAGGGAAGTATAACGGAAATCCAATCCGTCCATACCGTCCACCACATGAAGTCTTCGCAAAAAGGCGTCCGGGTCGTCCCCCGCAAAAGCTTTCAGATTCTTAGACATAAACGCTTTGGCCATGATCTGTCCCAGATATACTTTGGCGGCCTCCGTCACCTCCCGGCCGGCAAGCTTACCCATGCCGACCAGAAAAGCCTTGGGCTCCTCGGCCACCTGGGCCGCCAGATTGGACACGGTCCGGTTGGCGGCATCCGTGCCGTTCATCAGACTGTTGACCGCGCTGTCGAAGTTTCCCTCCTCAAAATCGGAACCCGCGTTTCCAAAGGAATCCATCATCTGCCCCAGCCCTGCCACCGTGTCCTCCACCGTCTTCTGGGGGCCCTGGGTTCCCTCGCTCAGAGCGGAATTGGCCTGGTCCAGCTGAAATTTATAGTACAGATAGCAGTACTGTGATATCTCCTTGGCGGCAGAGTTGAGGGCCACCGCCATCTTGCTCTGGGTGTAAGCTATGTCCGCAATGGACAATAGGATCAGTATGGTAAAAATAAATGCGGTCATGGAAAGGACTGCCTCAACTACCACGGCGCCCCTTTCCCGTTCTTCTTTAATTAGCTTATCCTTATTATTTTGCATATCAATAGCCCCTTATGGTCTCTACCTCAAAGGTGCACCAGTCGTCTTTCATGGCAGGGTCGTCCACGTAATCTGTATAATAGGGCAGAGACAGCATCAGCGGTTCCACCCGCAGTTTGGCCCTCAGCCGAAAATAAACCTGGGTATCGGCAAGGCTGTAATCCGATTTGTCCGTGGCTTTGCGCATATTGGCCTGTATCACGTCAGCCATGCGCAGATACATCTTTTCCGACATATCGTCTTCCCTTTGCAGGCCCAGATAGACGAACAAAGTCAGATAGTCGCTGTACTGCAGGCCTTTGTCAGGATTTAGCCTGTTGTCGGGCATAATGCCGGTAAGTTCTCTCATAAAATCCCCTACCTTTTTTTTCTCCCAGCCTTGGCTCTCCCCCGTCTCAAAACTATACCACCAGTCTCCGGCCTGCTTATACAGCTCCACGGGGAATCCGGCCTCCAGACGGTCCAGATCCTTACATGTCTCAAAAGTTGTGAGGATAGGAAGCAGTATCACCTTGGTCAGAGCCGCAGGAATCACTCCGGCGGTCAGGCTGGAGATAAAAGCGGCCACTCCGTTGATCGCCTTTGACGTATTATTGTTTCCATTCCAGAAGTTGGCAAAGGCCGATACCAGATTCACTGCGTAACGTATCAGGTAAATATCGTTATAAGCAGCCTTTACGCTCTCCGAATTGGATTTTCCATACAGGATATATTCCACCTCCGCCAGATAGGCCGCGTTATTGTCCTTGTTGATCAGTCTGTTGGTCAGCGTCTTGTTATAGGAATCTTTTGTGTTGGCGCTGAGCCAGGTGCCTTCCTGCTCCGGTGCTCCCTCGGACTCACGGTAAGCGTCCGTATAATTGGACAGCTTAAGCGCTGTCTTTTCGTCCCCTTGCAGATCGTATTTGCCTTCATTCTCAAAGGTGGCAAAGCTGAACATCTCCATAATGTACGCCGTCGCGTAAATATTATCCCGGATATTGTCAACATTACCCTTGGATAAGTTGCTTATAAATGTGATCAGCCCTGTCAGCATGCTGTCGGAAAAATTAAACTCGCCGCCCTGGGAGGCTGCCGTCGGCGTAATATCCGTACCGCCGCCGTAATATCGCTCCTTGTCTTTCTCTTTCTCTTTTTTTTCCTTTGCCTCTTGGGCATCCTTCTGGTCTTGTTCCTCCTTCTCCACTTTATCGCGGGAGGTATCTTTGAACTTGCTGTGCATATATATGTACAGCTCCGGCGTATCGGTCTGTCCCGTAAACGGACTCATCAGCGGATCATAGGCCTTGTCACTTATATCGTGCAATGCCGCGATATTCCCCTCAGCCGGTAGAAAAAGCCGGGAAAAAGTACTGTCGGCATACTCTCTTACCGCCTGATTGGTCAGCCCGATGCTGTCTGCCTGCAATGCGGTACCCGCGCATGTCTTCAGCGCTGCCACATCCAGAATATCCAGAAGACGTGTATTGCCATATTTCATTTCCTCAATGGCGCTGTCAATGATCCGGTACTGTTCGCGAATATTTGTGAGGCGGGTCTTCATCTCCCCCACCGCATTCCTGTCTATGGTCACACAGATCTCTGTGGAACCGTGGTCGGCATCCCGCAAATTTTTGAGATCATCAATCTCCTCCCTGTCATCTTTGGACATATTGGTGTCGGAAACATTGGCGGTGTTACTCCAGTCATGCAGCGTAGAGGCATACGTTCCTGCCAGGTCATAGAGATTGTCCACGGGAGCCGGGGCGTCCGGGGAGGCGTTCAGCAGCTTATCCAACAATCCCTCGTAGAGCAGTACATCCTTCTGCATGCTGTCCAACTGTCCCCGGATATATGCCAACGCACTCTCCAGCGAACGGTTCTGACCGTCCACGGCTACATACAGATTAACCGCCGAAAGCTTGTCCAGATTCGCCGCCGAAACCTGCTCCAGCCGGTTCACCGCATTCAAATATTTGTCCGTTGCGTTGGTCTCTCCCGGCACCAGGTACTGCCCGTGAAGGGATTTCACATCATTGATCAGCCGCGTCCTTTCATTCTCCCAATCGGCCGGCATATTATTGCCAGGTTCGCAATCCGCCATGACCAACACTTTGGCATAAGCTCTCACCAAAGCGTCTGCCTTGGAGCGCAGCTGGGCCGTATAATTGGTTCCCGTGGAGGAATTGACAGCCGCGTTCATCCGTACCCACCACTGCACGGCATGAGCATCGCTGTCCCCCGGCCCCGGCAAAGTTTCCATCAGATTGCCGCACCCATCGATGTAATCGTTTTTAGCCGTGACAAACTCGTCTCTGGCAGTGGCCAACTCCTCCAGCAGCGCTGTTACCTTATCTCCATCGATATAATAAACCGGTTCCTGGGGAGGAGCAGGAGTTGACGCCGGGGCTGCCGTCTCTCCCTGCTCGGGAGTGGCTGCCGGAGGAGGTGCCGGCTCCTCCTTGCGGGAATAGATGTCCGTGCTGGTCTTATCATAATCCTCCTTATAAGCGTCCAGATCCACGGTTATCCGGCTGTAAACGCCTGTGAGACTGCCGGTATTAAACAGATTCCCCACCAGATAGCGGTGAATCTCCCCGTAAGCCGTCCGGTAATTCTCCATATTACGGGCATACTCTTCCAGTTTTCCGGCAGACATATGTTCCCCGTTATTTCCCACCGCGTCCGTGTAATCCCGGGTGAGCCAGTACACGTCAAAGGCTGCTTTCAGCAATTCGCCCTCCGCCTTGTAGAAATCCGTCTTATTATCCACCAGCTCCTTATTTTCATCGCTGCCCTCCAGATCACGCACACCGGGATCGCTATTGATCTTCTCAATGATCTCCTGGGCGATCACAATTGGACCCCTATACTTCATAAATTCAACGATCTGCTCCTGCAGGACGGTGGCATTATACATATTACCCCCCTCCAGAGGAGTGATGAGCGCTCCCTGTGTCCGGTTCTGCACCCGCAGGATATCGCTGATGGTCTCATCGCCGGAGCCTGTACCCATATCGTTGATTACCCGCTGGTACAGCAGCCGGATCTCCTCGTCCTCCACGTCCCGGGAGTGGAGGGAGACATCATAGAATTCCGCCGCCATGGCATAGTACTCGCCGATATTCTGACAGGAACCCATCAGCCCGTAATATTCGCTGAGATCGTAGTCGTAGTTGGCCATTAATGTGGACAACGCCAGATCCGCGGAGGACTCCGCCACCGCTTTGCTGAGCTGCACTCTGCTGATATCCACAAAAATACTGGCGATCAGCATACAGGGAACCAATATCATCACCAGAAATACCGATATGGCTCCTCTATCTTTACGAAAACAAAACATACCCCCGCCTCCAAGTCTATCTATGGAACAGATCGTTTACAAACTTTCTGAATTCCTGTATTTTTTCCGCCATTGCCTCTTTGGCCCCCGTCACCTCGAAAATATCATCCACCATATTCACATTGCGGATAAATTCAGGGGTATCCCCCACCGGTACCTCTGTGTGGGTTTGGAATCCCATGGACAGGTTTTCCCTGTCTCCCAGCAGCCGGATGGGCAGCTCGATCTTGTACTCCAGATCCACGCTGACGGAGGAGGCGATAAAGCTGCTCTTATACTCCACCTGCAGACCTCCCGTATCGTAACCCGTGGGTTTCATACCGGAAAAAAGCCCTGTATTCAAACCACGGATTCTGCCTGTTATCAGGGAAGATACCGATTCCTCTATGGAATCCATCCCTCCAAACAGCCCTCCCAGGTATCGGTAAGGTTCATAATCCGCAGCACCCAGAGACGGTACCTGTCCGCCGCCGCTTTCGATCGCCCGCAGCAGGGGGTCCGCACAGTACGCCGCGCCGTCCAGCGCTGCCTCCGCAACGATAGCCTCGATCCGGGATTTCTGATAATACACGTTTCCCAGATATAAAAGCATCAATATTATGATCAAACATACCGGAAACACAATGCTGGCCTCTACAAACACGGCTCCCCGCTCATCTCCCATTTCCTCTTTCATCCGCATTTCCACCCTGATCCCCACTCTCAATCATCAATTTTCCGATCCCTGTGTCTCAGCCTGTCCATACACACAGGGCGCCGTCCTATACCTATAGTCCGCTGCCCTCTATACATGGCGGCCCCACCACACACAAGGCAATGATTTCCGCCAGAAAGCCCTGGCGGAAATCTCACAATACCAAAGTGGCGGTCAATCGCCGTTTACTGCATCGGTAGCATTGCCGGAGATGGTAGCCAGCAGATTATTGATCAGATTCTTGATCGCGTCTCTGAACACGATCGCCAGCAGCACCGCTATACCGATCAGCACAACCATGGACACGATGTTCACGTCACCTTCTTCATCGGTGAGGAACGCGCGCAACCTGTACTTTGCCATAAATAATAGTGAATCCAGTTTCTGAAACATACCTTTCGCCTCCTCTCAAAGCGTAAATGAATTATATTAATACCCTTGACCGCGGGTTCACACCCGACAGCTTATGTCCCCAGATTGGAGAAAATCGGGATTAATATCATCACCAGAATACCCACAAACATGATCATAATGGGAATCATCAGCTTACTGGAAGCCTTTTCCCCCTGCCGCCGGATGGTCTGCCGACGCAGATTCCATACTTCCTTACTCTGGTTTTGCAGCATGACGGACAGTTCGCTGTTGCCCTTTGTGATTCCCTGCATCACAGTGGAGGTGAATTTCTTGATCTCAGGCACCACGCATCTGGTTCCGAACCGGAACAGCGCGTCCACCTCAGCATATCCGTTGTTCATCTCATCTATGGATGCCTGCATCTCAAGATACAGCGCCCGGTCCCCGGTATAAGCCACCTCTTCCCAGGCCTCCCGGAAGATCATTCCCGCGTTGGTCAGCAGCGCCAACTTGGAGATCACCTCCGAAAAATCGCCCATCATCTCTTCTGAGCGGCTCATAATCTTATTGCCGGTGACTGTCCCAAAGTAATAATAAGCCGCAAATGCAAACATCCACACCACCAGCAGCGCCAGAATATCGTCCGCCAGTCCATACATGGCAAAGGAAAGCACGATCAAAGACAATGCCATCGTAACCTGCTGGGAGTGAATGACCCGCAGATAATAATCCGCGTATTTTTCCCCATACAAAATGGAAATCTCCTTGCGCAGTTTTCTGTCCTTTCGGCTGCGGTATCTATATTTCACTGTGTTCAAGGCCTCATAACCCACAAAGTATATCTCTTTCAGCGGATACTCTTTTTCCTCCAACACATCGAACAGTTTGGCATTCTTAAGGCCCTTTAAGAAAAAGAACAGCCACATAAGTAAAAATACCGCCCCAACCGCAAATACCAGGATATCAGTGAAAGTAAACATGTCTTGCCCCCTATATCTTTATATTTAATACGGCGCGCCCCACCAGATAGGCGGTCACAAACATAGCGATGCCTACGGTGGTGGCGATGATTCCCGAGGGTGTCGCGAAATTGGCCGCGAAATCCGCGCTCATGGCCTTGATCATACCGATCAGCACAATGGGCATGACCAGCATCAGATACTGCTCAGATCTGGCCCCTGTGACAATGGTTTCAATCTCCTCCCCGATCTCCATCTTGTCGCTGAGGATCTCATGGGTATTGCGTATGGTATCCTTGATATTGCCGCCCTTGTGATAACAGATCTTAAATACATTGGCAAAGCTTACGATGTCATCCACGCCGCTGCGGATGCCAAAATCCGCGAGGGGCACTTCCAGATCCACGTTGTTGTCCATGCAGGAGAGAATGACTTCCAACTCCTTCAATATGTACGCGTCTTCCTCATACTGCACTTTCAGATCTTCGTACACCGAGCGAAAAGAATCGGTCACGTTCTTGCCCGCCCCCAGGGACGTATTGAACGCCTCCAGCATATCCCGGAACTGGGACTTCAGTTTCTTGGTCCGGGCTTTCCGTATCATGTCTCTCCTGATGGGGAGAAACCCACAGCCTGCGGTGATACCCGCCCCACCGGATATCAGCAGATTCAGTATATGGGTGGCCGCGGTTGGGTCCCCGTAGGCATCTTTAGCCAGCCCGCCGTAAAACAGATACCCCACGGCAGCTCCCACCGCAAACCCTATCAGGAAATACAGTATTTTCTCTGCCCCGCTCAAATAGTACACTCTGTAATTCAGTGTCCTTATATTGGTGGCGGAGACATAATACTGCGGCTCCCTGACCTTCTTCGCTTTCGTCTGTTTCTTTTGTTTTGGGGCTTTTTCTTTTTTTGCCATGTTCTTTCAATTCCTCTTCTCTATATTCCTATGGGTCGATCTACGCCGCGTCCGGTCAATACCCGCTCAGATAATCGGTCCGGCGCGGCCCGGGGAATCCCGTGGAAAAGAACCGCGCGGCAGTATTTTGCTAGATCTCCGTCTTTATACCCGACAGTTGCAGTTTAAACACGTTCCGCATCTTATTTTCCGTGCGGTTTAAGCTGCCGGATACTTTCTCCAGAGTACTCTTCTCGTCTTCCTCAAACACATACAGCGGATTTAGCAGCACCTGGCCGTCCCTGTATCCCACCACCTCCGTGATCTCCATAGTCTTGCGGGACTTGTCCCGCAGCCTGGACAGATGAACAATGATATCCACTGCCGACGCGATCTGCTGCCGGATGGCCTCCAGGGGAAGTCCCGGAGCGCCCTGCAGCACCATGGTCTCCAGGCGGCTTAACATATCCTGTGTAGAGTTGGCATGTCCGGTGGACAGGGAACCGTCGTGACCGGTGTTCATGGCCTGCAGCATGTCCAGGGCCTCGCCGCCCCGGACCTCTCCCACCACGATGCGCTCCGGCCTCATACGCAGGGAGGATTTGATCAGATCCCGGATGGTGATCTGCCCCACCCCGGCCGCGTTGGCGTTACGGGTCTCCAGCCGCACCAGGTTCTCCACGCCCACGATCTGCAACTCCGCCGAGTCCTCTATCGTGATCACACGCTCGTCCTTGGGGATATAGTTGGACAGGGCATTTAAAAAGGTGGTCTTGCCGGAGCCTGTGCCCCCGCAGATAAAGATATTGTATTTGGCCTTGACCAGCAGTTCCAGTTTTTCCGCGATCTCTCTGGTGATGGAGCCATAGCGGATCAGTCTGTCTATGGTCATGGGAGTCTTGGAGAATTTGCGGATCGTCAGCGTGGGACCGCACAGGGCTATGGGCGGCAGCACCACATTCACGCGGGAGCCGTCCGGCAGGCGGGTATCGCAGATGGGATTGGCCTGGTTGACCTCCCGCCCTGCCAGACCCACGATCCTCTGGATGATGTCTTCCAGCCGCCGCTCGCTCTCAAACCGTTTCTCCATTTTAAACAGACGGCCGTTCTGCTCGATAAAGATATCCTCCGGTCCGTTGATCATGACCTCTGTGATAGTGTCGTCCTTGATGATGCTGTCCAGCAGGCCAAATCCCCGGATAGAGCTGTACACCTGTTCCACGATGGAAACGTGCTGCTCGATGGACACATACTGCCCCTCCAGACGCTGGTCACAGATCTGTTCGATCTTTTCCTGCAGTTCCTCGTCGGAGAGCTTACTTAACGGAAAATTCTCTCCTATGTATCTTTTAATATCCGCAATTAATTGCTGCTCCGCCTCAAAGGTCATCTCGCCCTCTCCTATCCCCTTACATTAACGTTTCAAAAACCTGCTGATCCTTAAGCTGCTGCAGCAGTCTGCCCGTATCAAATCCCTCATACCGTTTTATCCCGCCAAATTCCTTTAGGTCGCTGATCTGCGCCTTATGGGAAGTCTGACTGCTGAAACGGTTGTACAGGATTCCGCAGCGGGGCAACAGCTTTTGCTCTGTCTGCTGTTCCAGTACATTCAGGGACGCCACCACTCTCTCCAGTTTTACATTGGACGCCGCGGAACCGTCCGCTACAAACACCACAGTATTGCATTCCTCCAGAATCTTTAACATGTCTTTTTCCATGGAAAAGTCAATATCCAAAACGATATAGTCATAGCCGCCCGACACTTTCAGCGTGTTGACAATCTGCAGTGTCTCATCGGCGCTCAGTTCCGCAATGTCCAGAGCCAGTCTGGTGGAAGAATAAAAGAACACGCCGGATATGTCCCGCTTGACCGTACTCTCCAGTTTCATCGCCAGATTGCCCTTTCTGCTCTTTACGGCATAGATCACCTCTCCCAGGCTGGCGTTACCTTCCGCCTGAAAGAACACATCTGCGCTGCCGAACTTCTCCAGATTCAGGTAAAGCGCCTTTTTGCCCCTTTGGGCAAAATACATGGCACAGGCGGCGGCAGCCACGGAGCTGCCCGTACCGCCTGCCGCCGAGGCAAAGGCCAGCACTCTGCCGCCCTCCCCCTCCACATGGGTTCCGATCACAGCCGCCGTTTTCTCCGAAAACAGTCCCAGGATCTGGCGGTAGATAGTCTCAGCTTTCTGGAATTTGCACACGGCGGCGGCATCTCTGACCCTTTCAATATCCACAGTGTCCACCAGATAGGCAAAACCGCAGCTTGACGGGAGCCGCGCCGCCTCAATTTCAAATGTCTCATCGGCCAGAAATACATCGATCCTTTTGTCCCGCAATGACTGCAGGGCAAATTCCCTGTCCGTAGCGGTAAAAATCTCCAGTTTGTCCGCATATTTAACATTGAAAACGGATTCCAGCCGCTTTAAGTAAACTTCATCCTTTTCCAGGATTGCCAGTCTGATCTTCATGCTTTTGCCCCCTCTGCGAAATATGGTAGTGTCAAATACTACCTGTTTTTTATTGCTAAAACCTTGATTTATGGGAGT
>CAJTMX010000020.1 GCA_910577235.1 uncultured Acetatifactor sp.
CAAAGCCGGAAAATCAAAGGATTTTATCTGGTTTGGGATGTGGGAAGTTTGAGTTTATAATCTAATATTTTTTTTGTCAATTTGTTTTAATCATATTCATTTTTTATATATATGAACTAATATATTGTTGCGTAATGAAATGTTATTGATAAAGTAGAAAATGAATAATTTTATTGACAACTTTGTATTAACGATGTATAATAATAAAAAAAGAAAAGGAGGCGTTAAAATGAAACATTTAAAAAGGGGACTAGCATTGTTGATTGTGACAGGGGTAGTGAGCATGGGAGTTTTACAAGACGTACAGGCATGTGACAAGACATCGGGCTGTAGTGCGTCAGGGGAAAAATCCACATGCGGTTATGTGAGAGGGGAGCAGGGATATCATCAGGTGACGGAGTCGAATGGGTATACATCATATTGTACGATTACTGTTGTGTCAGGTCCCCACACGATTACCTGCGCAGGATGTGACGCGGTGTTACGCACGGAGTATAGAAAATGTTCAGAGACACATAGTAATCCGCATTGCGAATCACACAATTATATGTGCAAGTAGTGTATATTTCTTATTGAGAGTGCCGCTGTGTAAAGAAGGAATTGCTTAAGTAATGGAAAAGATAAATAAGAAATATTGTTATCCCTTGCTCTGCACGCTGTTTCTGGCGTTGTCCGTGGCGCTGGGCGGCTGCGGGGCAGAGGAGCAGGTTCAGAACACTGCGGTGCTGCAGGAAACGGAACAATCATCCGCACCCGCACAAATCCGGATCTTTTATTATTCTACCACCGGTGAGCCAAATTTTGGTGATCCGCAATTTAAAGAATGTCTCTTCAGATACAGTGAAAAGTATCCGGGGCTGGAGTTTGTGATCGAGTCCAGTGAGCCGGGGGAGGATCGGGACATGGTGTTGAACCGGCTCCTGGCCGACATATCTCAGGGCAGGGGACCGGATATTCTGGTATTGAGCAGAAAGACGCTGGAGATCTTTCAGGACAACGGAGCGCTTGCCGAGCTGTCCGGGGTGTTGCCGGAGGAACTTACAGGGCAGATTTTTGACAGCGTACTGCGCCAGGGACGCGTAGGGGACGGGCTGTACGGAGTCGCCTGGGAGGCGCGGGTGGATACGCTGTTGGTGCCGGAGAAAGTTTGGCAGGGGGAGACATGGCGCGTAGCGGATGTGCTGTCCCTGCTGAAGGAGCGTGAAACCCAGGGAGAACCCTATGACCGGTGGCTCAGTATATCCTACAGTCTGACGGCAGAGCAGATGCTTTATGATCTTGCCCTTCAGGGGATAGAAGGTATAGAGGGGAGTGTTTCCACGCTGGTGGATTTGGAGCAGGGGAAATGTTTTTTTGACACTCCTGAGTTTGTCAGACTGTTGGAGATCTGCAAGAAATATGGGGAAGTTTCCGGTAGCAGGGAGTATACGGATCAGGCAGAACGTCTTGCGGAAGTCAGGAGCGGCAGGGCGCTGGCTCTTTTGTGTAGCGGTGATCTGAAAGAATTCAGTCGCGTTATGGCCTCCTGCGAAGACGGTTTTCGCTGTGTGGGATATCCCACGGAGAATGCCTGCGGCAGCTATGTGAACTGTTCCCGGTTTATGACGGTGAATGCGGCAACGGAGAATTACGACATTGTCGTGGGATTTTTAAAGGAGATGCTCAGCGAAGAGGTACAGAGAGAGAACTTTGGCATCTCCAGCGTCAGAAGAGACGTGCTGACGGAGAATGTGGTGGAACATCCTTCGTTTTGTGAAACGCCGGTATTCATGTATGGAGATAAGGCATATACCCAGTTGGAGGGAAAGGCGGACGGAAGTTCCTGGGCGCGGGAATATGTGGAACTGCTGGAAAAAGGTGCTCCCGGGAGTTGGGAAATGTCAGAGATACAATTAATTGTCATGGAGGAGGCTGCGGCATATTTTAATGGGGATAAGAGCGCGGAGGATGTTGCCGGGGTGATTCAGAGCATGGTCGGTCTGTATCTCGATGAGAGACGGGATAACTAATGTATAAAAAAGGAAAGGTTAGTTCGGAAAGGGCGGCCCTTTCTTTTTTTTATAATAGTTTATATTTTTAGAAAAAAGGGCTTGCAATTATTCTCAAATTGAGTATAATAAAATAAAGCAAATAAATCTCAAAATGAGAATAATTAATGCGGCAGAAGGGAAGCAGGTTTTCCCTGTGGGAAACAGCCTTCTGCGGGAAAGGCAGGGACTAAGAGATGGAGGAGAGAAATGCCAGAGGACTGACGGAGCAGGAATTCCTTCGTCAGTACAATCCGGGAAAATATGAACATCCATCGGTGACGGCGGACACACTGATCTTCACGGTGGATAAAGGGGGCGGGGATTATCATTTGCAGATCATGTTGATCCAGAGAAAAGATCATCCCTGTATCCATAAATGGGCCGTTCCCGGCGGTTTTGTGGGGATGGAGGAATCCGTGGACCAGGCGGCGATCCGGGAGTTGGAGGAGAAAACAGGGTTTCGGGACATTTACCTGGAGCAGCTGTACACCTGGGGGGATGTGGGAAGGGACCCGCGCACCCGGATCATCTCCGTCTCCTACATGGCGCTGGTGCCCAAGGAGAAATTGGAGCCCATCCCGGGTGGTGACACGGCGGATGTGGCCTGGTATTCCATCGGCAGGCAGGAGGGACATTTTCGTCTGTGGAATGAGAGCCGGGAACTGGCGGAGGAGGATCTGGCGTTCGATCATGCCAGAATGATAGGGCTGGCGCTGGAACGCATGAAAAACAAGGTGTTTTATACGGACATCGCCTTTAAGCTGCTGCCGGAACGTTTTACGTTTCCGGAACTGCAGCGGCTGTATGAGGCCATATTGGGGGAGAAACTTCACGGACCCAACTTTCGCCGGGACATGCAAAAGCTGGTAGAACAGACCGACGAGAAATGCAAATCCCAGAGAGCAGGTAAACCGGCCTGGTACTATAAACAAAAGCGAAACTAATGGCGTAAAAAGGTTAGATCAAATAAAGTATGTTCAAATAATGAAAGGAGAAAAACATGAAGTATCTGATCGTAGTAGACATGCAGAATGATTTTGTAACGGGGGTGTTGGGCACCCAGGAGGCACGGAGCATCCTGCCTGCGGTGGCAGCGAAAGCAAAGGCGTTTGACGGCAGGGTGATCTTTACCAGAGACACTCATCAGCCGGATTACATGGACACCCAGGAGGGGAAACATCTGCCGGTTCCCCACTGTATCCAGGGCAGCGAGGGCTGGCAGCTGGCGGCCGAGCTGGAAGAACTGCGGATTGCCAGGGAACTGCCGGTGTACGACAAAGTGACGTTCGGTTGTCCCCGGCTCGCCAGAGACCTGGTCAGGGCGGCTGAACAGGAACCCATAGAGTCCATTGAGCTTATCGGAGTGTGTACGGATATCTGTGTGGTGAGCAATGCCCTTACGATCAAGGCCCATCTTCCGGAGGTTCCCATCCATGTGGACCCGGCCTGTTGCGCCGGGGTCACGCCCCAGGCCCATGAGGCGGCGCTGGCGACCATGCGTTCCTGCCAGATACTTATGTGATGGTGATTATTGGCTGCCGTGGGCAGATCGTACCGTGCGCCCAAGGGAGTCCCGCAAATATATGCCAGCGGCAGGGTATGAGGGGGCGTTACTGTTGGCGTACCGGCGGGAATGCTGACAGCGATATTTCCAGCGGCAGGGCATGAGGGGTGTTACTGTTGGCGTACCGGCGGGAATGCTGACAGCGATGTCTCTTGCGGTATGTGCCTGCGGGCGCGATATGGCATACGGATTCTGAAAAAGAGAAAGGGAAGGGAAAACAGTATGAAACAATTCAATGAGAGAAATTTATCTATGGTGATGGATTTTTATGAGATGACCATGAGTAACGGCTACTTTCAAGATCAAGATAAGGATACAAGGGTAGCTTTTGACGTATTCTATAGAAAGAACCCCGACAACGGCGGATTTTCCATCTTCTGCGGTCTGGAACAGATCGTGGAATATATCGAAAATCTGCATTTTGACAGAGAGGATATCGAATACCTGCGCAGCCAGGGACTGTTTGGGGAAGAATTCCTGGAATATCTGGCGGATTTTCACTTCAAGGGCGATCTGTACGCGTTTCCGGAGGGAACCGTCATGTATCCCAACGAGCCTATCATAACGGTGATCGCACCTCTGATCGACGCCCAGCTCATCGAGACCGCCATACTGTTGGAGGTCAATCATCAGTCCCTGATCGCCACCAAGACCCGCAGGATCGTCCGGGCGGCGGACGGCAGGGCGGTGTCGGACTTTGGGGCGCGCAGGGCCCACAATATGGACGCGGCGGTATATGGAGCCAGAGCCGCTTATATCGGCGGCGCTGTGGGCACGGCCACCGTGCTTGCGGGTAAAATGTTCAATATACCCATCAGCGGAACCATGGCTCACAGCTGGGTGATGTATTATAAGGATGAATTTACCGCATTCAAAAAATACGCGGAAAACTATCCCGATTCCACGGTACTGCTGGTAGACACTTACGACGTGCTAAAAAGCGGTATCCCCAACGCCATCCGCGTGGCCAGGGAAGTGCTGGAGCCCATGGGAAAGCGCCTGAAAGGTATCCGCATCGACAGCGGGGATCTGGCCTATCTGTCCAAAAAGGTGCGTAAGGCTCTGGACAGCGCGGGTCTTACCGACTGTAAGATCGTTGTCTCCAACAGTCTGGATGAGTTTACCATCACTTCCATTTTGGCCCAGGGCGGCAGCATCGACAGCTTTGGCGTGGGCGAGCGCCTGATCACCTCCAAGTCGGACCCCGTGTTCGGCGCGGTGTACAAGATTGCGGCAGTGGAGGAGAACGGGGAGTTCGTGCCCCGCATCAAAGTTTCGGAAAATGAGGAAAAGATCACGAATCCGGGACTGAAAAAAGTATATCGTGTATATGATGAAAATAAAAAGGCCATTGCCGATCTGATTGCCCTGGCGAATGAAAAGGTGGACTTCGCGGAACCCTATCGTTATGTGGACCCTAAAAAGCCGTGGAAAAACCGTTTCTTTGAGAATTGCAGCGTTAAGGCTTTGCAGGTACCGATCTTTCAGGAGGGCAGGCTGGTCTACAATATGCCGGATGTGGCGCAGATCGCAGACTATGTGAAACGGCAGCTTACGGAGGAGATCTGGGAGGAGGAGCAGCGGTTTGAGAATCCCCACACCCATTATATGGATATGACCCCCGCCATGTATGAGGTCAAGATGTCCATGTTGAACGATTCGCGGGAAAGCGTTAATTAAGTGGATACGGAAAGGAACTTACTATATGGAATACGGATACATTAAAACGGCTACGGCTTCATTTGATATACAGGTAGCCGGCGTCAGCGCCAATGTGGAAAATATGCTCCGCCTGATGGAGCAGGCCAGACAGCGGCAGGTGGAGCTGCTGGTCTTTCCGGAGCTGTGCGTCACGGGCTACTCCTGCGGGGATCTGTTTTTGACCCGCAGACTTTTGAATCAGGCGCTGGAGGGCGTGAAAAGCCTGGCGGCAGGCACGGCGGGCAGCAACTGCCTGGTGACTGTGGGGGCACCTCTTTGCCATAATCAGCGGCTCTATAACTGCGCAGTCTTTTTGCAGGATGGACAGATCAGAGGAATCGTACCCAAATCCTATATCCCGGGCTATAAGGAGTTCTATGAGAAAAGATGGTTTGCCTCGGGCAAGCAGATACGGGCAGAGGAGGAGATGGGAGCGCCTTTCGGAACCCATGTGATGATGCAGCTGGGCAGCGATGTGCGTGTGGCTGCGGAGATCTGCGAAGATCTGTGGATATCCGACAGCCCCAGCATACGCCACTGCCTAAACGGAGCGGATCTGATCGTCAATCTCTCCGCGTCCAACGAGACCGTGTCGAAAAGGGCGTACCGGCAGGATCTGGTGAAAATGCAATCTGCCAAATGCATGTGCGGCTATATCTATGCCTCCTCTGGGGAGGGGGAGAGCACCACGGACCTGGTTTTTTCCGGCCACTGCATCATCGCCGAAAACGGCAGCGTAAAGGCGGAGAGCTACCGGGAGAAGGAGGGGCTGCTCACGGCCCTGATCGATGTGCAGAAATTGCAGAATGACAGGATGAAGATGAACAGCGAGAACGAGGCCGTGGATATGAGCGGTTATGTCCGGGTGCAGCTGCAGAGGGACTCTTTCGGCCATCTGCCTGAGCAGGTGGACGCCTATCCCTTTGTGCCGTCCGCCCGGGATAAACGCATGGAGCGCTGCCGGGAGATCATGGAGTTACAGGCAGACGGTCTGTACGAACGCCTGAAAAAGACAGGTCTGAAAAAAGCCGTGATCGGTATCTCCGGAGGATTGGACAGCACATTGGCGCTGCTGGTGGCACTGGAGGCGTACCGGAAACTGGGACGGCCCGCGGAAGACATCATTGCCGTCACCATGCCGGGCTTTGGCACATCCGCCCACACAAAGACCAATTCCGACCGGCTCATGGAGCTGTGCAAAGTGACGGCCCGAACGATTTCCATCACGGAGGCCTGCAGGCAGCATATGCGGGATATCGGTCATCCGGAGGATGTGTATGATGTGACATACGAGAATATTCAGGCCAGAGAGCGCACACAGATCCTGATGGACGTGGCCAATCAGGAAAGCGGCCTGGTCATCGGCACAGGGGATCTGTCCGAGACGGCTCTGGGCTGGTGCACCTACAACGGCGACCATATGAGTATGTACGGGGTCAATATTTCCATTCCCAAGACGCTGGTCAAATATCTGGTGTCCGCCTACGGCGACATGCATCCAGAACTGTCGGAGGTGCTTACCAGCATCTGCGAGACCGTGATCAGCCCGGAGCTTTTGCCCCTTGCGGCAGACGGCGGGATCAGCCAGTCCACGGAGGAGACTATCGGAAAATACGATCTGCACGACTTTTTCCTGTACCATTTTGTGCGCAACGGATTTGAGCGGCAGAAGATCGTGGCGCTGGCACGGATCGCATTTCCCCATGTCAGTCCCCAGGTCATCGAAAGCACCGCGGATACATTTTTCAGGCGTTTTTTCTCCCAGCAATTTAAGCGCTCATGTATGCCGGACGGACCCAAAGTGGGTTCGGTAAGTCTGTCCCCACGGGGCGACTGGCGCATGCCTTCGGACGCGTCCGCGGCGGATTATTTATAAATTTAGCACTTGCGCTGGTTCCCAAATTGGTGTATAGTGGTTCACGATTGGATTTCACACGCAGTAGACCACAGGAAAGCAGGAAATAAGGATATGGCAAAAAATCTGGTTATTCTTGAGTCACCGGCCAAGGTGAAGACAGTGAAGAAAATATTGGGAGCGAATTACGAGGTGGCGGCCAGCGGCGGTCATGTGCGGGATCTGCCCAAGAGCAGCTTAGGGATAGATGTGGAACACGATTACGAACCTAAGTATATTACCATCCGGGGAAAGGGAGATGTGCTGGCAGCCCTGCGCAGGGAAGTAAAAAAGGCCGATAAGATCTATCTGGCAACCGACCCTGACCGGGAGGGAGAGGCGATCTCCTGGCATCTGGTTCATGCGCTGAAACTGAAGGAGATGCCCGATAAAAAGATCTACAGGATCACATTTAACGAGATTACCAAGAGCGCCGTTAAGGAGTCTCTGAAAAACGCCAGAGAGATCAATATGGATCTGGTGGACGCCCAGCAGGCCCGCCGGGCGTTGGACCGTATGGTGGGATACCGGATATCGCCGCTGCTCTGGGCGAAAGTCAAGAGGGGGCTGAGCGCGGGAAGAGTACAGTCCGTGGCGCTGCGCATCATCTGTGACCGGGAGGCGGAGATCAGCGCTTTTATTCCCGAGGAATACTGGACGCTGGAGGCTGACCTTAAGGTGGACGGGGAGAAAAAAACCGTGACGGCCAAGTATCACGGAGAGGGCAGCCACAAGGCGGAGATACACAGCAAGGAGCAGATGGACGCTCTGCTCACAAGCCTGGAAGGAACCTCCTTCAAGGTGACAGATGTAAAAAAGGGAGAGAGAGTCAAAAAGGCCCCTCTGCCCTTTACCACCTCCACATTGCAGCAGGAGGCCAGCAAGGCGCTGAATTTTTCCACACAGAAGACCATGCGTCTGGCCCAGCAGCTGTATGAGGGGGTGGACTTAAAGGGCGAGGGCACCGTGGGCCTGATCACCTATCTGCGTACCGACTCCACCCGGGTTTCCGAGGAGGCGGAGCAGGCGGCCAGAGCCTATATCGTGAAACACCACGGAGAGAACTACGCCGCGGAACATGTGGCGGTAAAAAAGAACGAGCAGAAGATACAGGACGCCCACGAGGCTATCCGGCCTACGGACATCGAGCGGATACCGGCGGCGGTAAAGGAACAGCTGCCCAGAGATCTGCTGCGGCTGTACCAGCTGATATGGAAACGCTTTGTGGCCAGCCGTATGGCAGGAGCGGTCTATGAGACCATGACCACCAGGATTGAGGCGGCCGGGCATGTTTTTACCATGGCTGCGTCCAACAGGGTGTTTGACGGCTATATGAGCGTCTACACCCAGGAGGAAGATCGGGAAGAGAACAACCGCATGAGCCGGGAACTGTCGGGGGACAGCGCATTGTCTCTGCTGAAACTCAATCCGAAACAGCATTTTACCCAGCCGCCGGCCCACTATACCGAGGCGTCTCTGGTGAAGGCGCTGGAGGAACTGGGCATAGGGCGTCCCAGCACCTACGCGCCCACCATCACCACGATCCTGGCCAGGCGCTATGTGACAAAGGAAAATAAGAACCTATATGTGACGGAACTGGGGGAAGTGGTGAATCAGATGATGGTGGAGGCATTCCCCAGCATTGTGGATGTGAATTTTACCGCCAATATGGAGGCTCTTCTGGACGGCGTGGAGATGGGCACCGTGAAGTGGAAAACCGTCATTGCCAATTTTTATCCCGATCTGGAGGAGGCGGTGCAGAACGCGGAGAAGGATCTGGAGAAAGTCACTATTGCCGATGAGGTATCGGATGAGGTCTGTGAGCTGTGCGGCAGACAGATGGTGATAAAGTACGGTCCTCACGGCAGATTCCTGGCCTGCCCCGGCTTTCCGGAGTGCCGCAACACCAAGCCCTACTTTGAGAAGATAGGTGTGATGTGTCCTGAATGCGGCAGGGATATGGTAATGAAGAAAACCCAGAAGGGCAGAAGATATTTCGGATGCATCGGATATCCTGACTGCGAATTTATGGTCTGGCAGAAACCCTCTCAGCAGAAATGTCCTAAGTGCGGCTACATTATGCTGGAAAAGGGCAACAAATTGGTGTGCGCGAATGAGGAATGCGGACAGGTGATGGCTGCAAACGGGGAATAAAACCACCTAATGTCAGAATATTCTTAAAAATAATCCGGATATGCATTGTAATCTGACTTCACATGTGCTAAAATACTCCAAGAGAACAGGGTGTTTTGGGACGGAGGAATGAGGATGAGCAGTGTACAGCTATTGGATAAGACCCGGAAGATCGGCAAATTATTGCACAATAACAATTCCAGTAAAGTGGTATTCAGTGATATCTGCCGCGTGATGCGGGAGATTCTGAGTTCCAATGTGCTTGTGATCAGCCGCAAGGGCAAGGTTTTGGGCGTGGGCAAGTGCGATAACGTGGACTCTTTGCCCCAGCTGGTGGAGGAGAGTGTGGGCGGTTTCGTTGACAGTATGCTGAACGAAAGGCTCCTGGGCGTTCTCTCCACCAAGGAGAATGTCAATCTGGAGACGCTGGGCTTTGAAGGGGAAGATATCCGCAGATTCCAGGCCATCATTTCCCCCATCGAGATAGCGGGAGAACGGCTGGGTACGCTGTTTATCTATAAGTGCAACGAACAGTATGACATAGACGATATCATCCTGTGCGAGTACGGAACCACTGTGGTGGGGCTGGAGATGCTCAGGGCTGTCAGCGAGGAGAGCGCCGAGGAGAGCCGCAAAGTGGCGGTGGTCAAATCGGCTATCAGTACATTGTCTTTCTCGGAGATGGAAGCGATCACGCATATTTTCGACGAGTTAAACGGTATGGAGGGCATTCTGGTGGCGAGTAAGATTGCCGACAGAGTGGGGATCACCAGATCGGTGATCGTCAATGCCCTGCGCAAGTTTGAGAGCGCGGGGGTCATAGAGTCCCGTTCTTCGGGCATGAAGGGAACCTATATCAAAGTGCTCAACGATGTGGTGTTTGACGAGATTGAGGAACTGAAGAGACAGAACCAGAGGGGTTGAAGGACATAGGGATGTGTCACCTGATTACAGATAAAGGGATTTATTGTCAGCGCAATAAATCCTTTTTGATTTTTTTTATAAAACCTATTGAGTTTTTGGAAAAAAAACATATAATAGAATATATTGGGTTTCGTACGTACATTAATACAAGTTGTATGGAATTTGGAGGTAATTATGTTTAATTCTAATGTTTTTGACTACATAAGCGTTTTAGACCAGGCGGCTGACGCCACATGGATGCGCCATATCGCCCTGTCCAATAACAATGCAAACATTACCACCCCGGGGTACAAGCGTCAGGATGTGGCCTTTGAATCGGAGTTTCGTAAGGCTCTGGGGAATTGCCGGCATGAGTCCATGGATGCCAAAGTGTCCAGAGTCAGACGGACAACTGTAAAGCCGGTGGCCTATACCGACTATTCCAGCCTATCCTACAGGCTGGACGGCAATAATGTGGACCCGGATGCCGAGCCGGTGATGCTGGCCGAGAACCAGATGAAGTATCAGGGGCTGATATCAGCCATCAACAATGAATTCCAGAATTTGCAGACTGTACTAAAATAGAAAAGTGAGGTATTATTATGAATATATTTTCTGCCTTTAATGTAAACGCGTCAGGCATGACAGCCCAGAGATACCGCATGGATATCATATCTGAGAATGTTGCCAACGCCCAGAGTACCCGGACCGAGGACGGCACGCCCTACAGGCGCAAGGTGGTGGCTTTCGCGGAAAAGGGCGGTAAGGGTTCTTTTGTCCATGCTCTCAACAGCGCTATTGATTACCACGGCGCGGGTTTTTCCGGCAGCGGTGTGAAGATCACAGGCGTATACCAGGACTATAAGACGGAGATGAAAAAAGTATATGATCCTTCTCATCCGGATGCGGACGAGGACGGCTATGTGCTGTTTCCCAATGTCAATATCATAACGGAGATGACCAATATGATCGACGCCAGCCGCGCTTATGAGGCCAACGCGACGGCGTTCAACGCCAGCAAATCCATGGTACAGCAGGGATTGCAGCTGGGCCAGTCCTAAGCGAGAACATAGCCGCGGGTATATGATATCCGCTTTTAGGTATATTCAGGTGATACAAAACATAAGATAGGCTTTTGAAAGGAGTAATACATAATGGACTTTACAGCAGCGATCAACGGCATATCGTCCCTGGGCCTGGACAAGGCGGCAGGGACAAGACTGAATACCCTGACGGGTTCCCTTACCAAAGAGGATAACAAGGTTGAAGGTACCATGTTTGACGCGTTTCTCAATTCCGCAATAGACAGTCTCAAAACCACTAACAGTTATCTGTCCGACTCGGAGAATGAAAAGATCCGGTTTGCCCTGGGCGAGACGGAAAACGCCCACGATCTGTCCATAGCCATGCAGAAGGCGTCCGACGCGTTGCAGTATACGGTAGCTTTCCGCGATAAGTTTCTGGAGGCTTATAATCAGATCATGCAGATGCAGATCTGAGTATTGTGTTTTTGATTACTATACTTTGCAGTCACAGAGGAGAAACTTATGTTAGACAGGCTAAAAGAAATTCGGGCCAAGGTGCTTGAATGGTGGAATAAGTTTACATCCAAGCAGAAAACGATCATTATAGCCATCGTGGCTATCGTAATCTTTGCGTTTGCGATCCTTATATATGTGTTTTCCAGACCGCAGTATATCCGTCTGACGAATTATGAGACGGCCACACAGGCATCCACGGCCATGGATACATTGGAGGCGGCAGGCATCGATTGCAAGCTGACCAACGATGGCTTACATATTGACGTGAACGTGAATCAGATAGCGGAAGCCAACCGGGCGCTGGGCGCCGCGGGGCTGACCTCTTCAGAACCGGATATAAAGAGCGTTACGGAGCTTGGCATGTCATACACGGAGAGGGATAAGGAGAGGGCGTACACCGATTTCAAACAGAAGGAGCTGGAGGCTAACTTCAAGCAGTACGACGCGGTAAGGGATTGCCGGGTGGTACTGGAGCTGACGCAGCAGGACGGTACTCTGGCTGCCAGGAATCAGGAGTCCTTTGTCTATATCAGCCTAGAGCTGGACGGCATGTTCACCTCGGATAACGCCGCCACCATGGCCAAAGCGGCAGCGGCAGCGGTGGGCAATCCCACTACAGCCAATATTTTTATCAGTGATACGGCGGGCAATACCCTGTTTTCGGGCGACGAGGATTATACGCTGACGGGCTCTGCCGTCAGCAAGATCGAGGCGCAGAACGCGGCGGAGAGCTATATCCGTTCCAAGGTTAAATCGGCCCTTATCGGTACAGGGCTCTTTGATATGGTGGACGCGGCTCCGTTTTTGATGTTCGATTATTCCGAGTACGAGAAGACCGATCATACATACAACGCCCAGGCCGGAAGGGAAGAGGGGCTGAAGGGGCATGAGTCCACTACCGAGAGCGAGAGCACCGGTACCAACAGCGGCCTGCCTGGCACGGACTCCAATGACGAGGACAATTATTATCTGGACACGGAGGGAAATACCTCCTCCAGCTCCAGCACCCGGGATACGGATTATGTGCTGGATGAGAGCATATTGAAATCCATTACCCCCGCAGGGATCATAGACTATGACAATTCCTCCCTGATGGTGACGGCGCGCAGTTTCGACGTGGTATATGAGGAAGTGATAGAACGTCAGGGTCTGCTGGACGTTATGACCTGGGAGGAATATAAGGCCAATAACAACACTTCGGTCAGGATGGAAGTGGATGACGATTTTTATGACGCGGTGGCTGCGGCTACCGGTATCGACAGAGACAGAATCTCCATCATTGCCTACAGGGAGAACGTATTTTACGACAAAGAGGGCATGAATTTCAACTGGACGGACATTCTGAGTATCGCCATGATCGTGATCATCCTGGCGTTGCTGGCGTTTGTGATCCTGCGCAGTATGATCTCCAGAAAGGACTCGGACCAGGAGGAAGAGCTCTCGGTGGAGAACCTGTTGCAGTCCACGCCTGAGAGCGAGCTGGAAGATATCGAGGTGGAGAGCAAATCCGAGACCCGCAAGCTGATCGAGAGATTTGTGGACGAAAATCCCGAGGCGGTGGCAAATCTGCTGCGCAACTGGCTAAA
The DNA here is from genome assembly GCA_910577235.1 of uncultured Acetatifactor sp. GTDB lineage: Bacteria > Bacillota > Clostridia > Lachnospirales > Lachnospiraceae > Acetatifactor. Next base: position 13,353 of record CAJTMX010000020.1, read on the forward strand.
CGAAGATTGGGGGTAGGAACATGGCAAAGGATGACGGAATATCCGGTCTGCAGAAGGCCGCGATACTATTGATAGTACTTGGGCCTGAGCGCTCAGCCAATGTGTTTAAACATTTGAAGGAAGAGGAGATCGAGGAACTCACTCTGGAGATTGCCAATACCCGGAGCGTGACTCCTCAGGTAAAAGAGGATATTCTAAATGAGTTCTACGAGGTCTGCCTGGCACAGCAGTATATCGCCGAGGGCGGTATCACCTACGCCAAGGAGCTGTTAGAGAAGGCTCTGGGCAACGAAAAGGCCATGGACGTGATCGGCAAGCTGACCGCGTCTCTCCAGGTCAAACCTTTCGAGTTTGTGCGCAAGACGGACGCGTCACAGCTGCTTAACTTTATCCAGGATGAGCATCCTCAGACCATAGCGCTGATCCTGTCTTATCTGTCCGCGGGACAGTCCGCGATGATCATCTCCGCGCTGCCGCCGGAGAAACAGGCGGATGTGGCGAAACGTATCGCGGTGATGGACCGCACCAGCCCGGATGTGATAAAAGAGGTGGAGAAAGTGTTGGAATCCAAGCTTTCCAATCTGGTCAATCAGGATTACACGATCATCGGCGGCGTGGACGCCGTCGTGGAGATTTTGAATACGGTGGACCGGGGTACGGAGAAACATATTATGGAGACATTGGAGATCGAGGAGCCGGAACTGGCAGACGAGATCCGCAAAAAGATGTTTGTCTTCGAGGATATCCTGCTCTTGGACGACAGAGCCATACAGCAGGTGCTGCGTAACGTGGATAACAACGATCTGGCTATCGCTCTTAAGAACGCCAACGAGCAGGTACAGAACGCGATCTTTGATAACATGTCCAAGCGTCTGGCTGTAATGATCAAAGAGGATATGGAATTCATGGGTCCCGTGCGTATGAAGGACGTGGAGGAAGCCCAGCAGAAGATCGTCAATATCATCCGCAAACTGGAGGATTCCGGAGAGATCATTATTTCCAGAGGTGGAGGTGACGAGATCGTTGTATAATAATTTATATAAGCAGGGATTTGGCTTTTTCCTGAACGGAACCGAGGAAAAAAGAGTAATCGATACCAACGATATGGTTGCAAGACGTCTGGATGAGTTAAAAGAGGCGGTCAACAGGAAGTCTGTAGGTACGGATCAGAATAAGGAATTCACGGAGGGCTTTGTGCAGGGCCTCGACGCGGCGGATGTCTCCGCTCTGCTGGATCAGACGGATGGGGGCGCTACGGTACTGAAAGCGGATGCCGCGGCGGACAGCGCCAGGATCATTCAGGATGCCCAGGACCAGGCGGAGAACATTTTGGAGGATGCCAAGGCTCATGCGGAACAGGTGCTGCGGGATGCCCAGGCCCAGGCGGAGGATATGAAGAAGACTGCCATTGAGGAAGCGCGTATGCGCGGTTACCGGGAGGGCAAGGAGAAAGCCGACGCAGAGGCCGAGGGATTGCGCAGACAGATTAAGGCTAAAGAGACGGAACTGGAGAACGAGTACCAGAATGCTTTAGACCAGATGGAACCCCGGCTTGTGGAGGCCATAACCGGTATATATGAGCATATTTTCCATGTGGAACTGCGTTCAAACCGCGACATTTTGACCCATCTTATCGCCTCCACTTTGCACAAGGCAGAGGGCAGCAAGGTTTTTCTGGTGCATGTGTCCAGAGAGGATTACTCCTATGTGAGTATGCAGAAGAAACAGTTGCTGGCGGGACTGGGAGGAAACGGAGTCACGCTGGAGATCATAGAGGACGCGACCATCGATAAAGACGAATGCATGATCGAGACGGAGGGCGGCATATTTGACTGCGGGCTGGGCACACAGCTTGACCAGCTGCGGCAGCGGCTGTGTCTGTTATCCTACAACGGGTGAGCCGGCGAATCAAGCGACAGGAATGAGAGTGGTGACAGTTGACTATAAAAGAGCTGGATTTAGAAAAATATAGCGCGGTGGCGGAACAGACATTTTTCCGAAAACTGGGCAAGGTGGTCAATGTGGTAGGACTGACCATTGAGTCCGTGGGACCGGACGCCCGGCTGGGAGATGTTTGCCGGATCGTTCCGGACACGGTGGAGGCCGAGCCGGTGCTGGCCGAGGTGGTAGGTTTTAGGGACACCAGGACACTGCTGATGCCGCTGGACCAGGTGGAGGGAATCCGGCTGGGCTGTTCGGTGGAAAACACCGGGTATCCGCTGACCGTCACGGTGAGCGAGGAATTGCTGGGAAAGACGGTGAACGGACTGGGGCTGCCGGTGGACGGTACACGTGTCAAGGGAGGCAGCTATTCCGTTGAGGCTCCTCCGCCCGATCCTCTGCGGCGTGAGATTATCGACACCGTGCTGCCGCTGGGAGTGCGGGCGGTGGACGGTATTATGACGGTGGGAAAAGGGCAGAGAATCGGTATATTTGCCGGTTCCGGCGTGGGCAAGTCCACGCTGATGGGTATGTTTGCCCGCAATACCAAAGCGGATATAAATGTGATCGCGCTGATTGGCGAGCGAGGCCGAGAGGTGCGTGAATTTATTGAACGAGATCTGGGCGAGGAGGGCATGCGGCGCTCCGTGGTGGTGGTAGCCACCTCTGATCGTCCGGCGCTGGAGCGGAAAAAGGCGGCGCTGACCGCCACGGCCATCGCGGAATATTTTCGGGACCAGGGCAAGGATGTGCTGTTGATGATGGACTCTCTTACGCGATTTTCCATGGCCCAGAGGGAAATAGGCTTAGCCAGCGGGGAACCTCCGGTTTCCAGAGGCTATCCCCCCAGTGTATATTCCGAGATGCCCCGGCTGCTGGAGCGGGCGGGACGGTCCCACACCGGGTCCATCACCGGCCTGTATACCGTGCTGGTGGACGGAGACGATTTTAACGAACCGATCACGGACACGGCCCGCAGTATTTTGGACGGACATATCATGTTGAACCGTAAACTTGTACATAAGAACCATTACCCTGCCATCGATGTGCTGCAGAGCATTTCCAGGTGTATGAGCCAGATCGCCACCAGAGAGCACAAGCGTCTGGCAGGCAAGTTAAAAAATGTGCTGGCAACCTATAGCGAGGCGGAAGATCTTATCAATATCGGCGCTTATAAGAGCGGCAGTAATCCCGAGATTGATTACGCCATCACGATGATCCACCGGGTCAACGCTTTCTTACAGCAGGAAGTGGATGAGAAAGTCAGCTTTGAGGAGAGCATCGAAGGGCTGGAGGAAATGTTCGGGGAGGAACAGAAGTAAAGCATGGCCAGATTTCGGTACCGGATGCAGAGCATTCTGGATATTAAACTGAAGATGGAGACCCAGGCCAAGCAGGAGTTTGCGGCGGCGCAGCTGCGTTTAAATGAGGAGGAGGAGCGGCTGGAGGCGCTTAAGGAGCGCAAGAGCGGGTATGAGCGCCAGGCCAGGGAGCAGCTGTTGGGAGAGCTGAACTGCCGGAACATGGCGGAGAATAAAGAGGCCATCCTGCGCATGGACGAATATATCGCGCTGCAGCGGCTGCAGGTGCGGGAGGCAGAAAAAAAAGTGGAACTGGCAAGGGAAAAACTGGCGGAAGTCATGAAGGAGCGCAAATCCCATGAATCGCTGAAAGAGAAAGCCTTTGAGCAGTTTCTGATGGATGAGAAAAAGCAGGAAAGCAAAGAAGTGGATGAACTGACGAGTTATACCTACGGTCAGCGGCAGAAGGAAAAAGTCGCTGTAGAGGCGTGATTATAGAGGAAATGGAGCTAAGAAACTATGGCAAAACAGGAAGATCCCCGTCAGGTGGCAGTGAAGGCTGAGAAGAACCAGATAAAGAATGAAAAAAAGCAGCTGAAAAACGAGCAGAAACAGCAGAAGAAAGAGGCCAAGCGCCGTGCCAAGGAGATTGCGAAAAGAGAAGACGAACTGGCAGATGATGATGAGGGAGGCGGATTTGGCACCCTTATTGCCACGATCATGATCGTGATGGTCTGGCTTGCTGTGATCGTGGTGATCATCAAGCTGGATGTGGGCGGTTTCGGCAGCAAAGTGTTGACGCCGATCCTGCAGGATGTGCCGGTTCTGAACCGGATATTGCCGGGTAATCCCGTTCTGGAGACCAATGATCCGGAGAGCTACGGGGGCTATACCAGTCTGGTGGACGCTGTGGACTATATCAAGCAGCTGGAACTTGAGCTGGAGAGGGCGCAGACCAGTATCAATGAGAAGGATGAGGAGATCACGGAGCTGAAAGCCAATGTGATACGGCTGCAGGAGTTTGAACAAAAGCAGCTGGAATTCCAGCGGATCAAGAATGAGTTTATGGAAGAGGTAGTCTATGCGGAAAACGGGCCGGGGCCGGAGGAATACCGCAAGTTTTATGAGGCGGCGGACCCCTCTACGGCAGAGCTGACCTACCGCCAGCTGATCATACAGCAACAGGAGGATCAGCAGATACAGGACTGGGCATCGGCATACACCCAGATGAAACCCAAGCAGGCGGCGTCTATTTTCGAGAATATGACAGACGAGCTGGATGTGGTAGCCAGGATACTGCGGAGCATGGATGTGGAGAGCAGAGGTTCTATTTTGGGTGTTATGGATTCGGAGATCGCGGCCAGACTCACTAAAATATTGGACCCGGAATATTAAGTATACAAGGAAATATGCCGATAATAAAAGTGGCTTTTCATGGAGTGCGGTTCTCGTGAAACGTGGTTCGTGGAAAACATAAAAGTACTTTGATAATTACAGAAAGGAGGTAGAGCGGATGACAAGTATACCTGCAAATGTGCAGAACTTTCCGGCGGGAAACCGGACCGGGCAGCACAAGGTACAGACGTCGGAATCCAAGGAGGATTTTGGCAAGGTACTTGACAGGCAAAAGACAGGTACATCTTTGGAGAGCAGTGTGAAGACTCCGAACCAGACAAACGGTCCCGCAGACGAGACTGTGAAGACCCAGGGGCAGAATGAGACATCTCAGGAGGCAGAGGCGGCTGACGCCGTGCAGGCTGAGGATGGGGAAACCGGCACAGGGGAGATTGTGGTTGACAAACAGCAGTCAGAGAACACAGGAGACGTCGCAGAGACGGAACCGGTGGCAGATGAAACTGTGGAGAGCTTGCTGCCCGAAGAGGGACTTGAGCAGGTGATGGAGGTATTGCAGAGCGCCATCCTGCAGATTCGGGAGCTGCTTATGCAGCAGCTGAACATAAGTCCGCAGGAGTTGGAGCAGCTAATGCGTCAGAGAGGTTTCACGGAGATGCAGCTCTTGCAGCCGGAGACAGTGGGCAAGCTGATACTGGATGCCACGGGTGCCCAGGATTCCATGACGCTGGTGATGGATGAGAATCTATATCAGACCCAGCAGACGATCAACCAGGGATATCAGGAGATCGTGCATACACTGGAAACGGAGCTTAAAGAGGAAGGCGGACTGCAAAAGACACTGGAAAGTCTGGAAAACAGTATTGACAGCCAGAAAGTACAGGAGCCCGGCGCGGCAGATATTCTTCGCCAGGAGCAGCCAGGTACAGACAGAGGGCATGAAGACACCCGGGATCATAGTCACGGCCAGGACGTGACAGGGCAGGTCTTCTACCAGAATTATACTTCCCAGGCGCAGACTCAGGCTGTGACAGGGCAGACAGGGGCAACGGCGTTCCCTTCGGGACCGGATTATGTACAGACACCGGATACCCAGCAGGTCATGAACCAGATTCTGGATTATATGAAAGTGTCCATGAGGCCGGAGGATACAGTACTGAACATGCAGCTGCATCCCGAGAATCTGGGAACATTGCACATTCAGATTTCGGCCAGAGAAGGCGTTATGACAGCGCATTTCACAGCTACGTCCGAGGCGGTCAAGACCGTTTTGGAGAATCAGATGGCAGTGCTGCGTGAGAATTTTGAACAACAGGATATCAAGGTGGACGCCATCGAGGTCACTGTGGAGACGCACCAGTTTGAGAGCAATCTGGAACAGGGGCGGCAAAGAGGGGAAGAGGAACAGAGCAGAAAGCCCAGGAGAAGAAGGCTGGATGTAAGCGGCCTGGAGTCAGGGGAAGAGCTGGAAGAGCCGGATCAGATCGTTGCGGAGATGATGGCGGCGAACGGCAGTTCAGTGGACTATCTGGTATGATCAGTGAAAGGAAAGGAGTGAGAATATGAGTTTAGTAGCACCGGTAGAAGACGGGAAGATCGTGGAGACATCCTCCGAGAGTTCCCTTAAAAGAGCGAAGAAGAGCTCCGAGAACGGTATGGATAAAGACGCGTTTTTGCAGCTGTTGGTGGCGCAGATGAAGTATCAGGACCCTCTGGAGCCCACATCAAATACAGAGTTTGTGTCCCAGTACGCGCAATTCTCCCAGGTGGAGCAGTTGCAGAATATGGCAGGCAGCATGGATCTGCAGAGAGCCGGATCACTGGTGGGCCAGATGGTGAGAGTGAAGACTACCAACACCAGCGGCGACACCAATTTTGTGGAAGGCAAGGTTGACTATGTAGCCTATGAGAACGGCAAGGCGTATGTGTCTATCCAAGGAAATCTGTACTCTATTGACGATCTGGACACCGTAGCGGACAAAGACTATCTGGAAGCATACGATATGGCAATCGAATGGATCGGCACCCTGAATAAGTTGCCCAGCGTTGCCAATGTCTCTCTGGATGAGGCGAAGGACATCGACAAGCTGAAAGCGGATTATGACAAGATGACCGATTATCAGAAGTCCTTTATCGCCAGCGAAAAGGTGAAAGACTTAAACGCCTACGTGGAGAGAATAAAAGAGCTGCGCGAGCTCGCGGAGAAAGAGGAAGGCGTAGATAAGCCTGAAGGCGGGGATGATGTGGAGGACACAGACAAGACCGAGGGCTCAGACGGGACGGATGACACGCAGACCACAGAGTAAAAGGCAGGCAGGGCCATACAGGCAGAAAGGATAAGGGAAGGATGATATGAGAATACAGGATTCTGAATTCCTGACTGCGCTGCAGCTGCAAGAATCGGCCACAAGCCGACGGACCGTTTCCAGGCAGAACCTGACCGGAGAAGGGTTTTCTTTTCAGGAGGTATTGCAGAAGAAGGTTCTGGCCGATGATAACCTGAGATTTTCCAAGCATGCCAGTGCGAGACTCAGACAGCGGGGTATTGACTTGACGGACGGGCAGCTGGAGAGACTGATGGATGGAACCAGAAAGGCGGGACAAAAGGGGATCAAGGATTCTCTGGTGATAGTGGATGAACTGGCGTTTATCGTCAATATTCCCAACAGCACAGTAGTCACTGCCATGGACAGCAAGGATGCAGTCGAGAACATATTTACCAATATTGACGGAGCCGTGATTATGTAGCCGGACCTTAACGGAGGCGAATATCTCCCGAATGACAGAGGGAGAAGGCAAAGTCAACCAAAAACAGGAGGTCATTTTAACTATGATGAGATCACTTTATTCTGGAGTGTCCGGACTGAAGACACACCAGGTCAAGATGGACGTAATCGGTAATAACATTGCCAACGTAAACACAACGGCATATAAGTCCAGTTCTATCACGTTTAACGCTCTGATGAGCCAGACAACCAAGAGAGCCAGCGGTCCCAACGCGCTGACCGGCGTGGGCGGTACCAACGCCAGACAGATCGGTCTGGGCGTTAAGAGCGGCGCTATCAACACCAATATCACCGGGCAGGGTTCCAGCCAGTCTACCGGCAACCCCTTTGATATCATGATCACCGGTGAAGCTTTCTTTGTGGTGAATAACGGCGTATCTAACTTTTTTACCAGAGACGGTTCTTTTTATGTGGACGGCGGCGGTAATCTGGCCATGACCAGCACCGGCTACAATGTCATGGGCTGGCAGGTGGATGAGCAGACTGGCAATATCAAGAAGGATACGGTTACGGCATTGCGTATCATGAACGAAGCCAATATGACATATCCTCCCGAGGCGACTTCTCAGGCCCATATCAGCGGCGTTATCGACAGCAATGACACGGATGTTACAAGCCCCAACGGCAAGTCCATGAATCTGAACTTCTTTGACGCGCTGGGATATAGCTATACGGCCAAGCTGGTGATGAAACAGTCCGACAATCCTCATGTGTTCAGCCTGGAGCTGGATAGGATTCTGGATTCCACAGGCAAGGATATCAGGGATAACGAGGGAAATACCATTGATGTCAAAGATTTGGTTAAGCTGTCTGACATTCCCAGAAGTCTGGCAAAGAAGACCACGCTTGGCATGGATACCACAGCTTACGCCTGGGATGGCAATCAGCTCAAGACCGCTACCACTCCGGCTACTACGCTGGCAGATCTGACAACCATGTTCGATGCGAACGGAGAATTAAACGATCTGACAGCTACATGTTTCACAGAGAACGGTGTGACAGTCACTGTAGGAGAGGCGATTGACAATATTGCCAAGGCCCACGGATTTGAAGGCTCTACGGATGAGTTCCTCAAGCTGGCTATGGAAGATCCCAATAACCCGGGACAGTATGTGAAGATGTCACAGCTGCTGAACAACGCGGTAAAGGGCGGTACTCCCGCGTTCCCTCTGCTGGATACCACCAACACCAGCGTGGAGATGGACGGTATGGTGTTTGACGGTATCATCGTTAACTACAACGCCGATACCGGTAAATTTAACGGCATCAATGTTGAGAATCCGGCGCAGAGTACGTTTATGCTGAACTTCAGCTCTCTGGGTGGCAATTTCTCCGATATCAAGGTGGATATGTCTCAGAGTTCCAACTATGATAAGAAGGGAACTTCCACAATAAGCGCCGACAAGGGTGACATTTCTCCTAACAAGCTGGGAACCGGACGCAGACTTGGAGAGATGATCGGTCTGACCGTTCAGGACAACGGCATGATCTACGCGACATATGACAGCGGTATGACCAAGCTGCTGGGTCAGATCGCGACGGCTATGTTTGCCAATGCCTCCGGTCTGGAGAAGAACGGCGATAACCTGTATTCCGCTACTTTGAACTCCGGCGAGTTCGATGGCATCGGCGTAGATATCACTGCGGACGGCGGATACATGACCACCGGTCAGCTGGAGATGAGTAATGTGGATCTGTCCTCTGAGTTTACGGAGATGATCACCACACAGAGAGGTTTCCAGGCAAACAGCCGTATCATCACTGTATCCGATACGCTGCTGGAAGAGCTTACCAATCTGAAGAGATAATGAATGTGGTCATGAAGTAATTTAATAGGCAATATAAAGGGGCTGTGTGCCAGACGTGGTACACACCCCTTTGAATTGTGTCATAAAGGGAGCGCTACAGTTATGATTGAGGTGACGAAACTAAGCGGGCAAAAAATTCTTGTGAACCCGGATTTGCTGGAAATAGTGGAAGAAACGCCGGATACGGTGGTTACCCTAACAACTGGAAAAAAAATAATTGTAAAAGAAAGTAGACAAGAGATAAAAAATCTAGTAAAATCATATAGAAAGGATATTTTTGCAGGTACATAAGTCTACGCAAAAAGTTAGGTGATTGTTGTGGATATAGCTTCTCTAATTGGAATTATAATGGGTTTCCTGATGCTGGTATACGGTATCATCTCCAACCACGCGGATGTAATGACTTATCTGAACTTTCCATCGGCAATTATTACTTTCGGAGGTGCGCTTTTTGCCACAATGCTCAGCTACTCCATGCAAGACTTCTTAAACGGTCTTAAGAGTGTAAAGCTGGTGTTTAAGACTTCGGCGATGAACACTTCGGAGATGATAAAGAGCATTATTGATCTGTCGAATGTGGCGCGTAAGGAAGGTTTGTTGTCCCTGGAGGAAGCAGCGGCTGATCTGGATGAACCCTTTCTGAAAAAGGGCATCCTTTTGATCGTGGACGGCACAGACCCGGACCTGGTGCGAGGCATCATGGAAACGGAGCTTGTAAGTATAGAGTCCCGGCACAGGACGGTTATCGGTTTCTGGGATGCACTGGCTGCCATGGGTCCTGCCTGGGGTATGATCGGTACGCTGGTAGGTCTGGTAAACATGTTGAACAACATGAGTGATCCCAGCAGAATCGGCGGAGATATGGCGGTGGCGTTGATCACCACGCTGTACGGTTCCGTGCTGGCCAACTGGCTGTGTACTCCTGTGGCCGGTAAATTAAAAGCGCAGAACGCGCAGGAAATGCAGCTCAAGGAGATCATGGTGGAGGGCCTTCTGTCCATTCAGGCAGGAGAGAACCCCCGTGTCATTGAGGAAAAGCTGAAGTCCTTCCTGGCCCCCAAAGAGAGGGCAACCGCGGGAGGAGATGAGGCAGGAGGTGAAGAATAATGGCAAAACGTAAGCCGGAAGATCCACCTGCCGGGCTGGCGCCATGGATGGCTACATTCAGTGACTTGATGAATCTGCTGCTGTGTTTCTTTGTGTTGCTGTTTTCCATGTCGTCCATCAGTGAGGACAAATTTAACGAATTTGTTGCCTCCATGTCCTCCGCGTTCAGTATTTTGGACGGGGGAGCCACAGCCATAGGCGACGGCATACTGATCAGCAACGGTGTCAGCCAACTCAATGAACTGGATCAATATATCAACAGTACCGGTAAGAATGCGGACAGCGATACCACATCCGATCAATTTGAGCAGTTTGAAGCCAATGGAGACGCTCAGGAGGAACTTTTTCAGAGACTCCAGGAGGCCCTGGAGGAACAGGACCTGAGGGAGAATGAGGAGAAGGCGGAGCGCATTTTGGAGGACATAAACGAGAACAGTCTGGGCGACCAGATCGAAGTGAATTTCACCTCGGAATATGTTCTGCTGTCTTTAAAAGGTGCCTTTTTGTTTGATTCGGGTAAGGCCGCGATCAGGGACGAGGCAACGGGTGCTCTGGACCATGTGGGCGCGATTTTGGAAAGATATGCGGGGAGCATCATCGAGATTGAGGGACATACGGACAATGTGCCCATGCACAGCGCGCAGTATGCCAACAACAATGAACTCAGCAGCGCCAGAGCGTTATCCGTATTTGATTATCTGTTGGAGCACAGCTCTTTGAACCCGGCCATGATAAAGCATTCGGGGCGTGGAGAGTATGTGCCGGTAGCCGACAATGGTACGGATGCCGGCAGGGCGAAAAACCGAAGGGTTGAGATTAGGATTTATAATTCACCTGTTTAGTATATAGAGAAGAAGGGACGGTTTTTGCAATGAAGAAGAATCTACTGTCAGTATTAGTACTGGCCCTTGTGCTGGTAAATGTGATCTTATCAGCGGTGATGATGTTCAGTGTGCTGAGCACCAACAAAAAGACGGCGGCTCTGGTAAACAGTGTAGCGTCCATCCTGAGTCTGGAGACGGAAAAGACCGGAGAGGAGGAGCAGAAAGAAGTTCCCATGTCCGATCTGGCTTTCTGGAATCTGGAAGGTAAGATGACAATCCCTCTGAGAAACGAGGAGGGGGACGATGGTAAACCGCACTTTATTGTCCTTGACGGCGTGGCATTCTCTATGAATACCAAAGAGAAAGGCTATAAGACCTATGGCGAGGATGTGATCGCGGGCAACTATGCCAGCGTAATCAAGGATCAGATTACCAGTATAGTGAGCGAGCATACCATCGAGGAATGTACCAACGATTTTGATTCCATCAAGGATGAGATATTGAAAGAAGTGAAGACTCTGTTTGACAAAGATTTTATATATGGCATAGCGATCAGCGGCAGACAGGTACAGTAATCGCCTCCATCAGAGGATAGAGCAGACTGGAGGTGAGAAGATTTGGGCGAGGTATTATCGCAAAATGAAATAGATAACCTGTTGGCAGCGTTGTCGGCGGGCGAATTGGACGTAGATAAGATACAGGATGAAGAGGAAAAGCAGGTTAAAAACTATGATTTTAACCGCCCGGCTAAGTTTTCCAAGGAACATCTGCGGACACTGGAGATTATTTACGAGCATTATGGCAGACTGATTTCCACCAATCTGCCTGTATATTTGCGCAAGAACGTGCAGATATCGGTTTCCAGTTCCGAGACGGTTACTTTTTCGGAGTTTATCAATGCGTTATCTAATCCGGTTATACTCGGTATATTGAATTTTCAGCCGCTTAATGGTAATATCATAGTGGAGCTGTCCACGAATCTGGGATATGCCATGATCGACCGTATGTTGGGCGGTAGCGGCGTGCCTCTTGAGAAGAGCAGAGGCTTTTCTGAGATAGAGATGACCATTATCGAAAAGATGATGGTGCTGTTCACGCAGTTGATGCGTGATCCATGGAAAAATGTAATAGAGTTGTCACCAATGCTGAGCAGACTGGAGACGAATCCGCAGTTTGCGCAGATAGTGACCCCCACAGATATGACGGCTATTGTCACGCTGAATATGAAAATCGGCGATGTGGAGGGATATATTAATGTTTGTCTCCCGTTCCCCACGTTGGAGGACATTATGGATAAGCTGAATACCAAGTATTGGTATTCGACCATGCAGGAAAACAAGGACCAGAATTACGAGGAATACATAGAGACCTTGATCCGTAAGGTAGATATACCTGTAAAAGCGGTGCTTGGAAAGAGCAGTATTTCTGTATCGGATTTTCTGGGACTGCAGGTGGGAGACTGTATCCGGCTGAATACCAAGGTAGACAGCGAGATGGATGTATATGTGGGAAATATCAAGAAATTTACAGCACTTCCCGGTGCCAGTAACGATATCTACGCAGTGCGGGTCACTACGGTGCTCCACGAAGATGAGTAGCCGGAAAGGGCTTTAGGAAAAAAGAGCTGCCGTCAGGGCAGCAGAATGGAGGAAGACATGGAAGGAGATGGAATGCTGTCGCAGGACGAGATCAACGCCCTGTTAAATGGTATGGATCTGTCTGCTGGCGGTGATGACGGCGATGTTTCTGCAGACTCCGGTTCCAGTGTCGCAAGCAGTGATGTGGAGCCTGTGGATGACACTCTGTTGTCGGAGGTAGAGAAAGACGCGATCGGTGAAGTAGCCAATATCAGTATGGGATCATCGGCAACTACTCTCTATTCGCTGGTCAACCAGAAAGTAAATATTACCACTCCTGTGGTATCTCTGGCCAGATGGAAAAGCATGCTTGACGAATATGAAAGGCCTTGTGTATTTATACAGATTAAGTATACGCAGGGACTGGACGGCACCAACATTCTGGTATTGAAAGACAGGGATGTAAAGATCATTACCGACCTGATGATGGGTGGTGACGGTACTAACGCAGATGAGGGAGAGATTTCGGAGCTGCATCTGAGCGCGATCTCAGAAGCCATGAATCAGATGATGGGATCATCGGCCACATCACTCTCCACAATGCTTGGAACGATGATCGATATCAGCCCGCCGGACGCTAATCTGCTGGACCTGGCGGATTATGCGGACGGATCGGAACTGTCACCGTTTTTGGGCGGCACCTTTGTCAAAGTCAGATTCTCCATGCAGATAGGCGATCTGGTAGACAGTAATATCATGCAGCTGTACCCTATTGAATTTGCCAAGAGGATTGTGGACACTTTCATCGGGGCACAGATGGGAGGCCCCGAACCGGCACCTGCAACGGCTCCCGCGCCCACACCTGCACCTGCCCCCGCACCTGCTCAGGTGCCCGATATGAGTATGCAGCCTCAGATGATGGGAGCAATGCAGCCTGATATGGGCATGAATCCCCAGATGATGGGTATGAATCCTCAGATGATGGGTATGAATCCTCAAATGATGGGTATGCAGCCTCAGATGATGGGCATGAATCCTCAGATGATGGGTTATAACCCCTATGGGCAGATGCCGAGTGTGAATGTACAGCCGGCACAGTTCCAGAACTTCTCGGGTAATGTGTCAGCCATGCCCAGCAACGAGAATATCGGGCTGATCATGGATGTGCCGTTGGAGGTCACTGTAGAACTGGGCAGAACCACTAAGTCTATTTCGGACATTTTGGATTTCTCGCCGGGTACGATCATAGAACTTAACCGGATTGCCGGTGAACCCATAGACGTACTGGTAAACGGTAAGTTTGTAGCAAAGGGCGAGGTCGTAGTGATAGAAGAATGTTTTGGTATCAAAGTTACCGAAATCATTAAATAATTAAAGATATCACAGAAAATGGAGGAAGATATGGCAAAAAATATTTTGATTTGTGACGATGCGGCGTTCATGAGGATGATGATCAAGGATATCTTGAGCAAGAATGGCTATAATGTAGTCGGAGAAGCAGAGAACGGCGCTAAGGCGGTGGAGAAGTATGCCGAACTGAAACCCGATCTGGTGCTGATGGATATCACCATGCCGGAAATGGACGGTATCGCCGCACTTAAGGCAATCAAGGCCGCTGATTCCGGAGCCACCGTTATCATGTGTTCCGCTATGGGCCAGCAGGCGATGGTTATCGAGTCCATACAGGCCGGTGCCAAGGACTTTATCGTAAAGCCTTTCCAGGCGGATCGTGTTATTGAGGCGGTTAAGAAGGTAGTCGGCTGATGCTGATGACAGGTATGGATGGCTACGCGCAGTTGATTGCTGTGTTGGTGGTTTTTGTTGTGGTGCTTGCAATTACGGCGGTAGTGACCAAATATATTGCCCGGTATCAGAAATCTCAGAGTGCGGGGAACAATATTGAGGTGTTGGAGACCGCTCAGATTACTGCGGGCAAATATATTCAACTGGTACGGCTGGGGAATACCTATGCAGCTATTGCAGTATGTAAGGATACGGTGACGATGCTCTGTCAGATTCCGGAGGAACAGATACGAGGTAAGGATGTTTCCGGAGACCAGGGAATGAACTTTAAGGAACTGCTGGGCAGTATGCTGCATCGGGAATCGTCTCCGCAAAAGCCGGAGGGAGAACAGACGGATGGCTTTGACCAACAACTATAAGAGGAAATGGAATATCCTGCATTTAATATGCCTGCTGATTACGGTAGGCATATTGTGTATTCATACCCCCATCACCGCTTATGCCTCGGAGGACACCGGGTCTACCGATGAATCTACGATCCGGTATGGGGCCGGAGAGGCTCAGACTCCGGAAGAATTGGAAGAGCTGAACGTGCAGAACAGGTTTACGATCACCGTTGACAACGGCAACGGACAGATCAACGGTATGCTGAGGATACTGATCATTCTGACGATGATCGCGCTGGCACCTACGCTGCTGCTCATGCTCACTGCGTATACCCGTACCATTATTGTGCTGCATTTTACCAGAGCGGCTTTGAACACACAGACAGCGCCGCCCAATCAGGTGCTGATCGGAATCGCTCTTTTCCTGACGCTCTTTATTATGCAGCCTACATTGGAACGGGTTTATAATGAGGCGATCGTGCCTCTGGACGAGGGAACGATCACCCAGGAGGAGGCGTTTGAGGCAGGAATTCAGCCTTTTCGGGAGTTCATGTATAAGGAGACTCTGACCAAGGACGTAAATCTGTTTATGGATATAGCGGGACTGGAATGGGACGGGGTGACGCTCAGCGATATTCCCACCTCAGTATTGGTTCCCAGCTTTATCATAGGGGAACTGAGACAGGCGTTTTTTATGGGATTCATTATTTATATTCCCTTTATTGTCATTGATATGGTGGTGGCTTCCACTCTGATGAGTATGGGTATGATGATGCTGCCGCCTACAACGATCTCCATGCCGTTTAAGATTCTGCTCTTTGTGCTGGCGGACGGCTGGAGTCTGGTGATCATGAATCTGGTGGAAACATTTTATTAGCTCTGGAGAGGAGTGTGATATCTATGACGGTGGAAGAAGTGGCTGAGATCGCAGGCGGCGCGCTGCTGGTGATCATCAAGGTAGCTATGCCGGTGCTGCTGGTGTCGCTGTGTATCGGACTGATGGTGAGTATTTTCCAGACAGTGACCTCCATACAGGAGCAGACGCTGACTTTTGTACCCAAGATCATCGGTATCTTTGTGGCGCTGATCATTCTGGGTCCCTGGATGATGACTACGATGGTGGAGTATATGACGCGGCTTTGGTCCAGTTTTACTTTGTATGTCAGTGGGTAAGATAAATGATTGATTTTTCTTTCTCCATGAATGATTTAGAATATTTTCTGCTGATACTGACCAGGGTGAGCTGCTTTATCTTTGTGGCACCGTTTTTCAGCCTGAACAATACACCACGGCATGTGCGGGTGGTCTTGGCTGTGTTTACGTCCCTGCTCCTGTATCAGACGCTGACGCCGGCCCCCGCTGTGGAGTACAGCACCATCGTGGGATATTCGGCTATCGTATTAAAGGAAGCCGCTACCGGACTGATGGTGGGGCTGGGTACCAGCATGTGCAGCGCCATTGTAAATTTTGCCGGACATATAGTGGATATGGAGACCGGATTGTCCATGGTAACACTGATGGACCCAAGTACCCGGGAGAGTTCCAGTATCACAGGCATATTCTACCAATATGTGTTGATGCTTATGCTGATTGTCAGCGGTATGTACAGATATCTCTTCGGCGCTTTGGCGGATACCTTTGTGCTGGTGCCGGTCAGCGGGACCATGTTTAAGATGGATTCCCTGATGGTTTCCGTGGTAAAGTTTCTGGGAGACTATATCATCATTGGATTTCGGATCTGTCTGCCGGTATTCTGTGTGACATTGATGTTGAACGCCATTCTCGGTGTGCTCGCCAAGATATCCCCGCAGCTGAATATGTTTGCGGTGGGTATTCAGTTAAAGATTCTGGTGGGACTGTCCGTGCTGCTGCTTTCGGCCAGTATGCTGCCGGATGCGGCGAACTTTATTTTCAGGCAGATGAAAGAGACTATCACTGCTATTGTGGGAGGCATGACGTGACGCTGCGATACAACCTTCAGTTCTTTGCCAAGGACGGCCCCGGCGGAGAGAAAACCGAACCCGCAACCGCGAAGAAGTTAAGTGACGCCAGAAAGGAAGGCCAGGTTGCCAAGAGCAAGGAAATAGCCAATTGCATGGGGCTAATGACCATGTTTTTGATCCTCAAGTTCTATGTAGGCACCATGGGAAACCGCTTTTTGGAGTTGTTTCACGGGGTTTATAACAGTGTTCCCACAAGCCTTTATTTTGCGGGGGGCGAAATGCCCCAGGCAGAGATGCGGATATTTTTTAATCAGCTGATGGTGAATGTATTGCTGATCATTCTGCCGTTCCTGCTGATCGGTTACGTGGTGGCTTTTGTATGCGACGTGGCTCAGGTAAAGTGGAAAGTTTCAGGAAAACCGCTGAAACCCAAGTTCAGCAAGCTCAATCCCATAAAGGGCATGAAAAAGATTTTTTCCGCTAATTCGTTGATTGAGCTGATAAAGGCTATCTTGAAGATCGGCCTGATCCTCTATGTTACCTATTCTTTTTTGAAAGATAAGCTGATCCTGCTTTTCGCTTTATATGACATGCCGCTGATGCAGGCGCTGACCCTGGCGGCGGAGACTGTCACGGATCTGGGGATACGGATCGCCGCGGTCTATATTGTGATCGCGCTGGCGGACTATATATATCAGAAATTTAAGTTCAGCAAGGACATGCGTATGACCAAGCAGGAGGTCAAAGACGAGTACAAACAGGCCGAGGGAGATCCTCAGGTCAAGGGAAAGATCCGGCAGAAGATGCAGGAGGCCTCCCGGCGCCGTATGATGCAGAACCTTCCTCAGGCGGATGTGGTCATCACAAACCCCACCCACTACGCGGTGGCAATAAAATACGATCCCGATGTGGCGGACGCGCCGCTGGTACTGGCTAAAGGTTCGGATCATCTGGCCGCCAAGATCAAGGAGGTGGCCAGGGAGAATCACATTGAGATCGTGGAAAACAAGCCACTTGCGCGTATGCTGTACGCCAATGTGGAGGTAGGGCAGATGGTGCCGCCGGAGCTGTATCAGGCGGTGGCCGAAGTGCTGGCCTTTGTTTATCAGTTGCAGGGAAAGATATAATAAAGTGCGCACATTCTATGCGAAACGGGATTGTGCCTGTGCTGGGATATACTATTTGTACAATGATACATTGCTGAAAACGAATTCAGCAATTGCCTGGAGAATTCTGAAAGAAAGGAGGAGCCGAATATGAATATCAATATTTCAAAAATGTCAAGAACGGATGCCATAGTGGCAATTTATATTCTGGTGGCCTTTCTGATGTTTATCATTTCACTTCCCGCCACTGTGCTGGATGTGTTTATGGCTTTCAACATCGCCATAGCGTTTACGATCCTGTTTGTGTGTATGTTTACCAAGGAAGTGCTGGATCTGTCCTATTTTCCCACGATTCTGCTTTTTACCACGATATTCCGTATCGCCATGAACGTGTCTTCGACCAGACTGATCCTGACTACCGGAACTGCCGGAAATGTGGTAAAGACTTTCGGACAGTTTGTAGGCGGCGGCGACCTGATCGTAGGAGCCATAATATTTATAATACTGATACTGATTCAGTTTCTGGTTATCAACAAGGGTTCCGAGCGTGTGGCTGAGGTTACGGCCAGATTTACGCTGGACGCGATGCCCGGTAAGCAGATGGCCATAGACGCGGATCTGAACACCGGGGCCATCACCGATGAGGAGGCCAAGGAACGAAGAGACAAGATCCAGCTGGAGTCCAGCTTTTTCGGTTCCATGGACGGTGCCGTGAAATACGTAAAGGGTGATGCCATCGCGGGTCTGTTGCTCACGGCGATCAACCTGATAGGCGGTATCGCCATGGGAGTGCTGCGCGGCGGTATGGATATCGGTGCGGCGCTGGACAATTACGGCATACTGACCATCGGTGACGGACTGGTAAGCCAGATCCCGTCCCTGCTGATCTCTCTGTCCACCGGTATTCTGGTGACAAAGGGAGGCAAGGAGGCGGAGTTTGGACCGGTTATCATAAAGCAGCTTTTCGGCATTCCGAAGGTAATGTACTTTGTGGGTGCCACGCTGGCCATACTGGGATTTTTTACACAGCTGAACACCATACTGTTCGTGGGTATGGGCCTGCTGTTTGTGATGGGCGGCAGAGGTATTGCCGCCAATCTGGAGACTACAGCCACCGAGACTGCGGTGGACACGGAGGAGGCAGCGGCGGAGGAGATTCGCCAGCCGGAGAATGTAAACAGTTTGCTGCAGGTGGACCCTATCGAGCTGGAGTTCGGCTATGGTATCATCCCCCTGGCAGATGTAAACCAGGGCGGAGATCTGTTGGACCGCGTGGTGATGATCCGGCGGCAGATGGCGCTGGAGCTTGGTACTGTGGTGCCCATTATCCGACTGCGGGACAATATCCAGCTCAACCCCAACCAATATATCATTAAAGTCAAGGGCATACAGGTCAGCGAGGGCGAGATCCTGTTTGATCACTATATGGCCATGAATCCCGGATATGTGGAGGAGGAGATCACGGGTATTCCCACTTTTGAGCCGTCTTTCCATCTGCCGGCCATATGGATCACAGAGGGGCAGCGGGAGCGGGCGGAGAGTCTGGGATACACGGTGGTGGACCCTCCCTCTATCATAGCCACCCATCTGACAGAGATCATACGTCAGTACATTTCCGAGCTGCTGACCAGACAGGATGTACAAAACCTGGTCAACAATATGAAGGAGACCAACCCTTCGCTGGTGGAGGAGCTGGTTCCGAAACTGTTGGGGATAGGAGAGATACAGAAGGTATTGCAGAATCTGCTAAAGGAGGGTATTTCCATCCGGGATCTGCTGACGATCATGGAGACGCTGGCGGATTACGGAGCCACCACCAGAGATACGGACGTACTCACCGAGTATGTGCGGCAAAGCTTGAAACGGGCAATCTCCAGGCGGTTTTTCCCTGCCAATGAAACCAATAGTGTGGTAACTCTCGATCCCAAGATCGAGCAGGAGATCATGGGCAGTATCAAGCAGACGGAGACAGGCGCTTATCTGAATCTGGACCCCGCCCGATCCAAGGCGATATTGAACTCCGTGGAAAAAGAAATGCAGAAATTGGAAAACCTGGGGAAAAGCCCCATCATTATCACGTCCCCCATTGTCAGAATGTATTTTAAGCGGCTGACGGAGGACTATTACAAGGAACTGATCGTGGTTTCCTACAATGAGATCGAGTCTGATATTGAATTACAGTCGGTAGGGATGGTGACAGCGTAATGATTATTAAAAAGTTCACGGGAAAAACAGAGGCGGAAGCCACCGAGGCTGCGCAAAAAGAACTGGGCAGCGGCGTGGTGATCATGAGCGTCAGACAGATCAAGCCAAAAGGAATTCTGGCGGCATTCAAGCCAAAGCTGACGGAAGTGACCGCAGCCATGGAGGAGGAGCCGCAGCGCCCTAACGTGAAACGGGAGCAGACTCACACTCAGACCTCTGCGGCGGCTCCGGCGGTTTCAAGGACAGAAACCGTTTCCGAGCCGATTTCCGGAGTAGCACGCAGCTTAGAGGAAAAGCTGGAGAATCTGCAGACTTTGTTGGAGAGCCGTCTTCAAGCCGGGCAGATACTGCCTGCGGACAGCGTGAAGACGGGAGCCCAAAAACAGGACGGTGCGGGAGGAGAACTCTCCGCTGGCGAAGCGGAGCAGTCAGTGCAGGACGGGACGCCCGAGGCGGCAGAGGAAGAGGATCAGGACGATGAACTGAAGAAATTCCGCAAACTGATCTACGATACCATGCTGGAAAATGAGGTGGACGATAAGTATGTGGAGAAGATCATGGAGGAGATCGACAGGATACAGAAACCCAATATGCCCTTCGACTATGTCCTTGCCAGCATCTATCAGCGCATGATCCTCAAATTCGGCAAGACCGCAGAGGATGCGGAAACCGCCCAAAAGCCGAAGATCATCAGTTTCATCGGCCCTACCGGCGTGGGAAAGACTACCACCATCGCGAAGATAGCCAGCAGTTATGTGGTGGAACAGAAAAGACAGGTGGCATTGCTGACTCTGGATACTTACAGGATCGCGGCGGCGGAACAGTTGCGCACCTATGCCAATATACTGATGGTCCCCTTTCGGGTGGTGTATACGGAGGAGGAACTTGCTGCGGCGATCAATGACTTTAGCGATTACGAATATATTCTTGTGGACACGCCGGGACATTCCCCTCAGAATAAAGAACAGCTCGGCAATCTAAAACTGCTGCTGAACCGGATGAGACAATGCGCGGAGTGCCGTTTTTATCTGGTGCTCAGCGCTACCACAAAATATCGGGATCTGATCAAGATCGCGGACAGCTACCGTCAGATCGCGGAATATCAGTTGATCTTCACCAAGCTGGACGAGACGGAGGCGCTGGGGAATCTGCTGAATATGCGGCTTTATACAGATGCCAGCATCGCCTATGTTACATGCGGTCAGAATGTACCGGACGATATAGAGGTATTTAATCCCCAGAAGACGGTGAAAAAACTGTTGGGTGGGGGAAGGCAGTGAGAAAGTCCAATATTTTAGGAAAGGATACCATATGGATCAGGCTGAACAATTACGAATAATCAAGGCGGGCCAGCAATCCAGGCCACTGGCGAGGGTGATTACCGTCACCAGCGGAAAGGGTGGTGTGGGCAAGTCCAACACCTCCATCAATCTGGCGATTCAGTTTAGGAAGATGGGCCAGCGGGTGATCATACTGGACGCGGATTTCGGCCTTGCGAATATAGAGATCATGTTCGGCACAGTACCCAAGCATAACCTGTGTGATCTGATCTATCAGGGAAAAAACATCAAGGAAATCATCACCTGGGGCGCTATGGATGTAGGCTTTATCTCCGGCGGCTCGGGGATAGCGGGTATGTCCAATCTGAGCCGGGATTATCTGGTATATATCATCCGGAATCTGGCGGAACTGGATGCGATCGCCGATATAATTATCGTGGACACCGGAGCGGGCATTTCGGACGCGGTGCTGGAATTTCTGGTGGCCAGCGGGGAGATCCTGCTGGTGACTACGCCGGAGCCTACATCCATCACAGACTCCTATTCACTGCTGAAGTCCCTGAGCAATCATCCCAGATTTGACAGCGGCACTACAACCGTAAAGATGATTGCCAACAGGGTGGAGAAAGAATCGGAGGGAGAGGCTCTGTTCAACAAGCTGGACGCGGTGGTGGCCAGATATCTGAAGATTCCCATCAGTTATCTGGGAGTGATCCCCCAGGACTCTATGCTGGCGAGAGCCGTGATGCAGCAGACACCCGTGTCCATACAAAGCCCGGGAGCCAAATCCACCCAGGCCTTTGAGCGGATAGCCGCGAAACTGATGAACAAAGAGGAGGCCGACCGGCAGCCTAGGCGCGGTATGGCGGCGTTTTTCTCTCATATAATCTCAGGCAGAAAGATATAAATTAAAGAGAAGAGGAGACGGACGGATATGACGAACAACATGATTTCCAATTTTATTGAGCCAGGTAACAAGATTGAGATTCAGATGGTGGATCAACAGAATGAGAGCCAGGAAACTCCTCAGACATACTTCAGCCAGATTCAGGATATCCGGTCGGAGAATCAGATGGAGATTTTAATGCCCATGGAAAAGACCAAACTGATCTTACTTCCGGTGGACAGGGAATACAATCTGGTGATCTATGCGGGAAACAATCTCTACCAGTGCTTTGCCAGAGTGATAGACCGTTATAAGAGCGACAATATCTATACTCTGGTGGTGGAGCTTACCAGCAATCTGCGCAAATACCAGAGAAGGGAATATTATCGTTTCAGCTGTGCGCTGGAGATGAATTCCCGCAAGCTGGAGGAGGAGGAGGTCCGCGCCATAGAGGAGAAGGACCCCTACAGCAATCTGATTCCCGGCCTTCCGCTCAAACGCAGTGTCATCGAGGATATCAGCGGGGGCGGACTGCGATTTTTGTCTACTCATCCCTATGAGCCGGGCAGCCTGATCTATATCGGTTACAATCTGCTGGTGGGCGGCAAAAAGAAGGAGTATGAGCTGGTGGGTAAGGTACTCAGCTCAAAGAAAATGGAGAACAGGGAGAATTCCTATGAACACCGGGTTCAGTATGTGGATATTGACGCGGAAGTGCGGGAAGAGATCATAAAATATATTTTTGAGGAAGAAAGAAAGCATAGAAAGAAGGAACGGCTGGGATCATGAAGAAAAAAGTACTGGTGGTTGACGACTCTGCACTCATGAGAAGAGTCCTGTGTGATATAATAGACAGTGACGAAAGGTTCGTGGTTGCCGACCGTGCGAGGGACGGCGCGGAAGCACTGGAATTGCTGAAAAACAACAGCTATGACGTGGTAGTTCTGGATGTGAATATGCCCAAGATGAACGGGTTGCAGCTTTTGTATGAACTGCGCAAATCCAAGATTTCTGCACGGATCATGATGGCCAGCACAGACACCAAGGACGGAGCCAGAACTACGCTGGACGCGCTGGAACTGGGTGCCATGGATTTTGTACATAAGCCGGACAACGCGGTGAGCTGCCGGGCACAGGATTTTAAGCAGGAGTTTTTGGGGACTCTGGCGGGTGTGGCGGAAAGCCGTCTTCCCGCGTTGGAAAACAAGGCTCCCAAGCAGGAAGTGCGCACCACCACCCGCAAGATCGTTGAGATCGCCAAAAAACACGGGACGGGCATGAACGGCAAAAAGATCGTTGCCATTGCCAGTTCTACAGGAGGTCCAAAATCTTTGCAGGCTGTGATCCCCAGATTACCGGCTGAATTGCAGGCACCGGTGCTGGTGGTACAGCATATGCCCAAAGGTTTTACCGCTTCTCTGGCAGACCGTCTGGACTGTCTGGGGGAGATCCGGGTGAAAGAAGCGGAGGAGGGGGATGAATTGCAGAACGGCTCGGTCTACCTGTCCATGGGCGGTATTCATATGAACGCCAGACCTGCGGCAGCCGGGAAAACGGTGATCCATTACTCCGATGAACCCAGCAGAGAAGGCGTAAAGCCCTGCGCCAACTATATGTATGAATCCCTGATGGAATGCGGATACGACGAGATCATATGTGTGGTGCTCACGGGAATGGGCGCGGACGGAACGGAAGGCATCAGGAACCTGAAATCAAAGAAAAAGGTACATGTAATCGCACAGGATCAGGAGACCAGCGTGGTGTACGGTATGCCCAGGAGCATAGCGAAAGCAGGTCTCGCCGATCAGATCGTGCCGCTGGAACAAATCGCACAGGAGATCATACTAAACGTGGGGGTAAAATGATATGGACATAAGCCAGTATCTAGATATTTTCATTGATGAAAGTAATGAGCATTTACAGAATCTGAATACCCAGATCCTGAATCTGGAATCAGACCCGGAAAACATGGATACGATCAACGAGATCTTCCGGGCCGCCCATTCCCTGAAGGGTATGGCCGGAACCATGGGCTACAAGCGTATGCAGACGCTGACCCATGATATGGAGAACGTATTCTCTGAAGTCCGCAACGGTAATATCAAGGTCAGTCCGAATATGGTGGATATTCTCTTTCAGTGTCTGGACGCGCTGGATGAGTATGTGAATAACGTCAAGGAATCCGCAGACGAGGGCTCCAATGAAAATGAACCTCTGATACGGCAGTTAAACGCTGTGCTGAGCGGGTCGGATAAGGCAAAGGACAGCGCTCCTGCGGAGCCCAAGGAAAAAAGCGCGGATAACGGCGACGGCCGCAAATGGCTGGAGATCCAGTTGGATTCCGCCCAGCAGCATGTGATCACGGCGGCGACCCAGCAGGGTAAAAACGTGTACGGTCTGACTGTCACTGTGCAGGAGAGCTGTATCTTGAAGGCGGCCAGGGCATTTCTGGTGTTTAAGGCCGTGGAGGAATTGGGTGAGATCATTGTCTCCAATCCATCCGCGCAGGATGTGGAGGATGAGAAGTTCGATCT
Organism: uncultured Acetatifactor sp.; assembly: GCA_910577235.1. Classification (GTDB taxonomy): domain Bacteria; phylum Bacillota; class Clostridia; order Lachnospirales; family Lachnospiraceae; genus Acetatifactor. The sequence continues at coordinate 38,133 of CAJTMX010000020.1, forward strand.
GGATTTCAGTCTGATCGTCATATCGGATGAGGACATTGAGACTTTGAAAACCGCGGCCGCCAATGTGTCGGAGATCGCATCGGCCATGGGCGAACCCATTGTCCTTGCCAATATGAGTGTAAAGGATAAGTACGGAGATGAAACGGCTGCGCCGGAACCGGAGTCTCAGACTCCTGCGGAGCCTGCCGCGCAGACAGCTACCCAGGCTACCGCGGATACCGCGGCGACGGATACCGCGGCTAAGCCTGCTGCGGCACCTAAGACAAATGATAAGAAACAGACTCCGGGCAAGCCGGTAGTAAACCGTACGGTGCGCGTGGATATTGAAAAACTGGATGTACTGATGAATCTGGTGAGCGAGCTGATCATAGCCAAAAACTCTCTGGTGTCCGTTTCCAACCAGGTGCAGGGACAGAATCAGGGTGTCAACGAACAGATCGAATATCTGGAGAATGTGACCACCAATCTGCATGAATCCGTCATGAAGGTAAGGATGGTTCCCATTGAGAGCGTGGTGAGCAAATTCCCCAGAATGATTCGCGACCTGTCCAAGAAACTGGATAAAAAGATGGAACTGTATATGACAGGCGAGGAGACCGAGTTGGACCGCACGGTGGTGGACGAGATCGGCGATCCGCTGATGCATCTGCTGCGCAATTCCGCCGATCACGGACTGGAATCCGCCGAGTTACGCGCCCAGAGAGGCAAGCCTGCAGTGGGCTCCATCTTCCTGGATGCCTATCAGGACGGCAATAACGTTGTGATCGAAGTGCGGGACGACGGCAACGGCATAGATGTGGAGAGAGTGAAGGAAAAGGCTCTGGAGAGGGAGGCTATCACGCCGGAGCAGGCTGCCAATATGTCGGATAAGGAGATTATCGATCTGCTGTTCCTACCCAGCTTTTCCACGGCAAAAAAGGTTACGGACGTGTCGGGACGCGGTGTGGGCCTGGATGTGGTGAAGTCCAAGATCGAGGCTTTGAGCGGCGAGGTTGAGGTTAAGAGCAAGCTGGGAGAAGGCAGTACATGGACGATCCGGCTGCCCTTGACGTTGGCTATCATTCAGGCGTTGATGGTAGTGGTCGGCGGAGAGAAATATGCCATATCGCTGGGAACGATCCAGACCATCGAGGATATCGATCCTGAGGAAATCAAGTTGGTACAGAACAAGGAAGTGATTCACTTAAGAGGAACGGTCATCCCTCTGATCCGTCTGTCCAATGTGCTGGATGTGGAAAGCACCAAGTCTCCCGAGGAGCATTTGATGGTTGTCATCGTGAAAAAGGGAGATAAGCTGGCGGGTCTGGTGATTGACGATATGATCGGTCAGCAGGAGATCGTTATCAAGTCCCTGGGAAAATATATCAAGCAATGCAAATTTATCAGCGGCGCAACGATTCTGGGAGACGGTGAGGTGGCGCTGATACTGGATGCCAACGCGCTTATATAGGAGAGACGATTGCCCGTCAGGCGGGCGGATGGGAGCTGACGATATGGAAGAGTTAAAAGTAATGGAGAATAACGATGTGGCGATGACCCAGCAGTATATCGTAGTGCGTCTGGGCGAAGAACAGTATGGTGTGGACATCCGCTATATTGACAATATTGTGAGAATGCAGAAGATCACCCGGGTACCTAAGGTGGCGCCCTATCTAAAGGGAGTTATCAATCTGCGGGGCGAGGTGATCCCGATCATGAGTCTGCGCCTGAAAATGTTTCTGCCGCAGGATGAGATCACCAAGGCCACCCGCATCATTATTTTGAAACTGGAGCAATATGGGAGTATAGGTGTCATAGTGGACGAAGTGAAGGAAGTTGTGACGCTGGATGAGGAGCATATCGAGAAGGTTGCCTATGATTCCAAGGAAGAGCGCCTAAATTTTCTGGGCGGCATCGGCAAGTATGACGGCGGCCTGATCTCCCTGCTGGATTTCAATCTGGTGATGCAGGAAAGAGACAATGTGTTGTAGACAGAGTATGCGAGGAGATAACTTATGCCAGAGATGAGTTTGGAACATGTAACAAGCAATTATTTGGACGTACTGCGCGAGATCGGTAATATTGGAGCCGGCAATGCCATGACCGCGCTCTCCCAGATGCTGCAGAGCAAGATAGACATGCAGGTTCCTCAGGTGCGGCTGCTGGAGTTCTCCGAAGTGGGGGCCATGGTAGGCGGCGAGGAACAGCTGATGGTGGGCGTACTCCTGGGAGTGGAGGGCGATATTACCGGCAGTATCATGTTTTTGGTGGAATTGGAAGCCGCCAAGGGACTGGTGAAAAAGATGATGATGGGATATGATTCCGGCCAGCAGGGACTGGACGAGATGGAGACCTCGGCCATGATGGAACTGAGTAATATTATCACGGGCGCCTATCTGAATTCTTTGGCCACATTGACCAATTTGTGCATATATCCGACACCGCCGAGTCTGACCGTGGATATGGCGGGCGCGATTCTGAGCGTACCGGCCATAATGTTTGGCGAGCTGGGAGACAATATCTTGATGATTCAGTCTCGATTCTTTGATGAAGTTGAGGTAGACGGGTATTTCATATTGATTCCGGATATACCTTCTTATCAAAAGATTCTGTCAGCACTGGGAATGGTATAGGGCTAATACAAGGGGGCGAAATGTACGGATGGGTAATATCATTACAGTAGGCATGGCGGATTTAAAGACCTGTAAAAGTCCGGACGGCCTGATCACACTGGGACTCGGATCATGTATCGGAATCGCTATCAGAGATCCCAAAACAGGAATCGGTGGATTGGCGCATATAATGCTGCCAGACAGCACGGCGATCCGGGGCAATCAGAATATAGCGAAGTTTGCGGATACCGGTATTGTAGAGCTGGTGCGCCAGATGGAAAAGCTGGGTGCTTTGAGAACCCGGATGGTGGCAAAGATAGCGGGAGGAGCCACCATGTTCCAGTCCATGAGCAAAAATGACTTGATGAATGTGGGGGAGCGCAATGCCGCCGCATCCAAGGCGGTTCTGAAAGCTCTGAATATTCCTTTGTTGGCGTCGGATACAGGGGCCAACTATGGGCGGACCGTCACTTTTTTCCCGGAGACAGGAGATTTTCATATTCGGGCAGTGGGCAGGAACGAGACGATCATATAAGCGCTGAGCGTTGAGATTAGGAACGTACCGCAGATGAACCTGTGATGCGTGTAGTGAGGTAACTATGAAGAGAAAATTAATACCGGTAATTATGATGCTGGTGTCAGGAGTTATCAGCTGTCTGTTTACCATGGCCCGGGGAGAAAGCCTGTTGTACAGAATGACGGCTCTTCTTGGGTCCATGTTGCTGTTTTACGGTCTTGGATGCGTATTGTGCAGCGTATTGAACTATTTTGAAAGAGTGAATGAGGAAAGACTGGCGGCAGAGGCGGTTCTGTCCGAGGAGGAGTCTGCCGGGAACGAGGCGGAGGCAGTGACGACGGAATAAGGACATGGGATGAGCAGCGAGGGAATACAGAAAGGAGAGTGCCATGGACGAGGCGGGCAGAAAAAAGCTCTGGGACGAATACATGAAAACCCGGGCCGCGGAACTTCGGGAAAAGATCATTCTGGAATATGCGCCATTGGTTAAGACGGTGGCCGGAAGATTGAGCATGTATCTCGGTTATAATGTGGAATATGACGACCTGGTCAGTTATGGCATATTCGGATTGATCGATGCCATTGACAAGTTCGACACTCTCAAGGAAGTTAAATTTGAAACTTACGCCAGTCTTAGGATCAGAGGGTCCATATTGGACCAGATCCGCAAGATGGACTGGATTCCCAGAACCATTCGGCAAAAACAGAAACAGATCGATGCGGTGATCCGGCAGATTGAGACGGAGACCGGGAGAAGCGCCACCGATGAGGAGATCGCGCAGGGGCTGGGAATTACCGATGACGAATATGTAGACTGGCAGTCTCAGATGAAGATCACGGGGCTGGTGTCTCTGAACGAATATATCGAACAGGGCAGCGAGATATCTCAGGACAATGGCCAGCACACAGCGGCCAGATTTGTAAGTCCGGAGGAAAATGTGGAGAAACAGGAACTGGCGCTGGTATTGGGTGAGGCGCTGGAACTGTTGACGGAGAAAGAGAAAAAAGTCATTACCCTCTATTATTATGAGGACTTAACGCTAAAGGAGATCAGTAATGTGCTGGAGGTCTCGGAGTCCCGGATCTCCCAGCTGCATACCCGGGCGTTGCAGAAAATGAAGACGAAGATGGGAAATTATATGGGCATACTGAGGGATCGTTAGGTATAACACCCAAAAGCATGACGGAGGTAGATATGGCTGTTAACGGCTATTTTCAATTGGTGAATATCCCCAGCGGATTTGGGATAAAATGTATGCCGCCACAGGACGGCGGGGAACCGGTACTGATAAACGAGATGTCGGATTATCTGGGGGCACGCAATATAACCTGTGATATCGCCCAGCTGAAAAAAGCGGCCGAGGCGGATTCGGAGCAGATTATAAGACTGGGCACAGGCAGCTGCCCTCCTGAGCAGGAAAGCTATAGTCTGGAGATCAGCGAGGACTCCATGACGGCGAAGGTCCGTTTTTACCCGCCCTCCGAGACGGGACAGCGCATGTCTTTGGATGAGTTTGTGAAAGACATGGAATTCAAAAAAATCGTCTATGGAGTTAACATGGAATTGCTGAGAATGCATTTTGACAGGGGTCATTACTGCGAGACCCTGGTGATCGCGGAGGGAAAACCGCCGCGGCACGGAAAGGATGCGGAGATCGAATATTTCTTCAATACAGATCCTCGTGCGGTCCCCACACTGAACGAGGACGGCAGCGTGGATTTTTTTAATCTCAATACCATAAACCATTGCAGGAAGGGAGATCTGCTGGCGCGGATCATTCCGGAGGATGTGGGAGAAGCCGGATACAATGTGGCCGGCACGCTGATAAAACCCCGGAATGTAAAACGGGCCAATCTGCGGTACGGCAAGCATGTGGCTCTGTCGGAGGACCATATGTCCATAAGCTCGGAGGTTGACGGATGTGTGAGCCTGGTTGACGGTCAGGTGTTCGTATCCGATCTCTATGTGGTGGAGAATGTGGATAACAGCACCGGAAATATTGAGTTTGACGGCAGCGTGCAGGTCAACGGTAATGTGTGCTCAGGATTCAGTGTGAGCGCCGAGGGCAATGTGATTGTTAATGGCGTGGTGGAGGGAGCCGCTATTTATGCCGAGGGAGATATCGTGATCACCCGGGGCATGAACGGCATGAACAAGGGGCGTCTGGAGGCCAGCGGCAATATCATAGCTAAATTTTTGGAAAATGCCACCGCCAACGCGGCCGGCTATATATCCGCCGAATCCATTCTGCACAGTAAGGTAATGGCGGGAACCGAGATCAATGTTACCGGACGGAGAGGATTTATAACCGGCGGGCATGCCTGCGCGGGTTATAAGATCAGCGCCAAGAATCTGGGAGCCAATATGGGGGCGTCCACTGTGGTGGAAGTGGGGGTCAATCCCCGCATGAAACAGGAGTATCAGGCATTACAGGATGAGTTTCTGGAGATACAGAAGGTGATAAAGAAGACACAGCCTATCCTGACCTCCTTTGCGGAAAAGCGCGCCAAAGGCGTTCAGTTTACGCCGGAGCAGGTGAAGTATATCCGTTCTCTGGTAGTACTTACCGAGGCCAAGAAGGGGGAACTCGAGGAGAAAAACCGAAAATGGGAGGCGCTGCATGCCGCTTTTGAGGTGCAGAACGACGCCTTTGTGGAAGTGATGGGGGAGGCGTTCCCCGGCACGGTCATTGTGATAAAAGAGGTCTCCATGTCTCTTCGCAGCAGTTATCAGCACTGCCGGTTCAAGCGCATCGGAGGGGAAGTCAGGATGCAGGGCCTGTAGCGCGGGAAAGCATCCAAGGACGTGCCAGGGAGAGCGTGTCGGCAGGTTCCGGATTCCTGCGGGATACACGGAGTTATGAACTGAGATGGAGGTGAACGTATGGCTGTTAGCGCGATTCAAAACGCAACGATCGCCAGAGTGCAGGATTTCTCTACGATCAAGCAGAATGAGGACAACAAGGGATACATGAACCAGGTCAGCATCGGTCAGGACAGGGAGCAGGACGATCAGCAGAAAGCCAGACAGGTGCGTTCCGGTGAGGAGGCAGACTGGAAGAACAAGAAACAGGACGCCAGGGAAAAAGGGAGCAACGAATATCATGGGGACGGTGGCAAAGGGCGCAGAAAAGCGGAACCTGCACAGCAGATGGTGATAAAAGACCGCCCCCGCCAGAGTTTTGACATGAAAGTATAAACTTTTGCCGGAGCTTGTGGCTTAAGTGGAAGGAATAAGAAAAATATGAACAGCATGGAAATTGTACTTCTTATCATTGGAGTGGTGGCTTTTGCGGCCAGTTTTTTGATTCCTATGGGCAAGGGGGATTCTCTGGCTCACGACAGGGAGATGGCCAGAGACGAGATCGGCGACATGGTAGCCAAGGAGTTGGAGAGGATACGCAGCCAAGTGGACGACACGGTGGAAGAGGCCATAGGGTATGCTATGGAGAAGACAGAGCGCTCTCTGGAGAGAATATCCAATGAAAAGATCATGGCGGTGAACGAATACTCGGAGACCGTATTGCAGCAGATCAATAAGAGTCATCAGGAGATCATGTTTTTATACGACATGCTCAACACCAAACACGACAATCTGAAAAATACGGCCACGGAGATGGAGAAGAGACTCAAAGAGGCGGAGATTGCCAGCAAGGAAGTGGAGGCAGTGACAAGAGAGGCGGAGATGGCGCTGCGCGAAACGGAAGCGGCGACCCAGATGGCACGTCAGGTCGTGACGCCGGCTTTTCAGGCGCTGCAGGCAGGAGTCATATCAGATGAAGAGATAGATCTTCTGTTGCCGCCGCAGACACCGTCTCTCGAGGAGGAAGATACACCCCAGCCGCAGCAGGAGTCTCAGGAGCTGCAGGGGGCGGAGAGCTACAGCAATAAAAATGACAGTATTCTGGAGCTGCACCGTCAGGGACGGTCTGATGTGAACATTGCCAGAGCGCTGGACCTGGGGGTTGGCGAAGTGAAACTGGTTATCGATTTGTTTGAAGGAAGAAATAATTCATGAATAGAACAAGGCTAAAATATTATTTGCGGGCTTTGGGCGTAGGTATCGTTGTGACTGCGTTTCTGATGGGATACAGCCAGAAGGGACAGGCCCGGATGACGGACGAGGAAATTCTTCGGAGAGCGGCAGAATTGGGAATGACAGATCATGAGGGGGTGCTGGCGGAGCTTGCCACAGCCACACCAAAGCCGGACGGACCGGTGTCTGCGGCAGAGCCCACGGCCCAGCCTGCAGCTACTCCGGAGGCTGGGCCTACAGAGGAGCCGGAGGAGCAATCGTTATCCGGCTCTGCGGCGGATTCCATGGCGGAGCCTGCCGTGGACCCCACTGAGGAGCCCACGATTTCCACGGCAGATCCTACAGAGAGCCCCACGGCAGATCCTACAGCCGGTCCCACGGCAAAACCCACGGCAGATCCTACAGCCGGTCCTACGGCGACTTCCACAGCGAGGCCTACGGAGGCAACTTACCCGGAACAAACGGGAGAGACGGTCACGCTGGTGGTCAACAGAGGCGAGAGCTCCGTGACGGTCAGCAAAAGTTTACAGGAGCTGGGATTGGTGGAAGATTATAAGGCATACGACCGTTTTTTGTGTGACAACGGATACGATCATTCCATCAGCACCGGAACCTATGAGATACCGTTGGATGCCTCCGATGAAGATATTGCATGGATCATAACAAAAAAGCGATAAAAACCTTGCAAACAGGTTTTATTTGTGGTATACTCGAAACGTTGTAAAAACACACGCGCTTTTATCCGGCAGTGGTGTTCCGCTCAGTGCGGGATAGCGGCCGGAGATGGCCGGAGCTTTAACGCGGCAAAGGCAGAGAGAAAGCGCGGAGGACGGCACCGGGAAACGGGCCGATTAACCAAACGGAGGTAGAGACATGAGCGTTATTTCTATGAAACAGTTACTTGAAGCAGGTGTCCATTTCGGACATCAGACCAGAAGATGGAACCCCAAGATGGCTCCCTATATCTTCACCGAGAGAAACGGCATCCATATCATTGACCTGCAGAAGTCTGTAGTCAAGGTGGACGAGGCATACAAGGCCGTTTCCGAGATCGCGGCACAGGGAGGCACCATTCTGTTTGTCGGCACCAAGAAACAGGCGCAGGACGCAGTGAAGACCGAGGCCGAGCGCTGCGGTATGTATTATGTAAATGAGAGATGGCTGGGCGGTATGCTGACCAACTTCAAGACCATTCAGTCCCGTATCGGCAGACTGCGCGCTATTGAGACTATGTCCACAGACGGTACTTTTGATGTACTGCCCAAGAAGGAAGTTATCCAGCTTAAGAAAGAGTGGGAGAAACTGGAGAAGAACCTGGGCGGCATCAAGGATATGACCAGAATTCCCGATGCAATCTTTGTGGTTGATCCCAAAAAGGAGAAGATCTGCGTACAGGAGGCTCACTCTCTGGGTATCACATTGATCGGTATCGGCGATACCAACTGTGATCCCGAAGAGCTGGATTATATCATCCCCGGCAATGACGATGCCATCAGAGCCGTCAAGCTGATCGTGGCCAAGATGGCTGACGCCGTGATTGAGGCAAATCAGGGTGAGGCAGTGTACACCGAAGAGGATGTTCAGACCGAGGCAACCGATATCGAGGAAGTGGCAGAGGAGCAGTAAAGCGGAACAGGAGGATAATATGGCAGAGATTACCGCATCAATGGTAAAAGAGCTGCGCGAGATGACTGGCGCAGGTATGATGGATTGTAAAAAAGCCCTCAATGAGACGGGTGGAAATATGGATGAGGCTGTGGAGGCTCTGAGAAAGAGCGGTCAGGCTAAAGCAGTGAAAAAGGAAAGCCGTATCGCGGCGGAGGGCATTTGCCGCATCGCGGTCAAGAACGATACTACGGCGGCTGTGGTAGAGGTTAATTCCGAGACAGACTTTGTCGCCAAGAACGAGACCTTCCAGCAGTTTGTAGAGGCGGTTGCCCAGCAGGCAGTGGAGTCTGACGCGGCTGACATGGACGCGTTCCTCGCGGAGCAGTGGAATGCGGAGGCAGGCAAGACCGTACAGGAAGCCTTGGTGGATAAGATCGCCGTGATCGGTGAAAAGCTGAGTATCCGCAGATTTGAAAAGGTAGTTGCAGCCAATGGCTGTGTGGTATCCTATGTGCATGGCGGCGGCCGTATCGGCGTTATCGTTGAGGCTGAGACCAATGTGGTGAACGCCGCGGTGAAAGAGGCGCTGACCAATCTTGCAATGCAGGTGGCTGCGCTGAATCCCAAATATGTGGTTACCGAGGAGGTATCCGAGGAATTCAAGGCGCATGAGAGAGAGATCATCTCCGCACAGATCCAGCAGGACCCCAAGATGGCGGGCAAGCCCGAGAAGGTTATCGAGGGCGCTGTTGAAGGACGTCTCAAGAAGGAACTGAAAGAGGTATGCCTGCTGGAGCAGGTGTATGTAAAAGCCGAGGACGGCAAGCAGACCGTAGCTCAGTATGTAGCTCAGGTAGCTAAAGAAAACAGCGCGGATCTGAAGATTAAGAGATTCGTTCGCTTTGAGACCGGCGAGGGCCTGGAGAAGAAGAACGAGGACTTCGCGGCTGAAGTTGCCGCGCAGATGGGCAAATAATTTGCACAGTTAAGAACAATGGATAAAAGCAGAAAGAAATCTCAGACAGATTTCGCTCTGCTTTTATTTTATATATATGCAATATATTGTATAATCGGTGTATTTCTGTTATAATTATTTAAATGTATAAATGAACAAACGCAAGTGGTTTTGCAATTACCGAATTAATAATAACGGAAAGGAACGAAAGATTATGAGTAAAGGTAAGAGAGCTGGCTGGCTGGGGCTGGGCGTATGCGCGCTGGTGGCCGCGATATGTGTACAGCTGGTATGCAGCATGGTGGTGATGTTTTTTTACTGTATAGCACAAGGATTCAAAATGGCTGCGGCGGGAATCAGTCAGGCAGATATCATGGCGGAAATGATGAACAGCGTGGGGCAGATAACAGGCATTGTCATGGTGGTAGCCGGCGTATTGCTTTTGTTTGTATTTATCCCATGGTATTACTTTGGCTGCGGCAGACCGAAGATCAGCCGGGAACTGGTCGGGAGGACGTTTGCTCCCCGGACTTTGGCGGTGGTAGCGGTGATCGCGGTGGGACTGAACTATGGAATTAACTGCCTGATGCTTTCGATCAATATTGCGGCTCCCCAGGCATTGGAAAAATATAATCAGCTGATGGAGGCCGCCGGATTGGGTGTCAGTCCCTGGGCCAACGCGGCGGCGGTCATTTTGGCACCTCTGGGAGAAGAGCTGATATTCCGAGGCGTGGTCTTTTATTATGCCTGCAGGGCTGTCAGCGGTATGAAGAATGCCAGAACGGCATTCTGGTTTGCCAATATTTTTCAGGCGTTGTTGTTCGGGCTGTATCATATGAATGTGGTGCAGGGTATATATGCGTTTTTTATCGCTCTGGCTCTGGGATATCTGTGCCAGCGGTACCGCAGCGTGATACCGGGTATGCTGGCCCATCTGGTGTTCAACGGTATGTCCACGCTGTTTGACGGTGTGCTCTATGCTTGGATACCGGAGGAAAGTCTGCTCTGGTGCAGTGTGATCGGGGTAACAGGTATTGCGGTGGTGGTGGCGGTTATGGCGCTGAACGGTTTACCTATGGCCGAAAATAAACGGAATGTTGCACAATCGTAAACAAATCTTAAGAATTATTCATGAAGTCTTAAGATACATTTTGTATACATGTGTGTTATACTGTATTGGTGATAAGCTATTCCTGACGGGGACAGGATATCGAGGTTCCCGCAGAAAAGGAGGAGAGTATGAGAAGAACTGGTATAAAAAAATTACTGACGTTTGCGCTGGCGGCTGTTTTGACTTTGTCTTTGGCGGCCTGCGGCGAAGAAAAGGAGCAGCCGGTAGAGGGATTTGTATATGTTCCTGAGTTTGTGGACCTTACTCCAAAGGAAGGTGAGGATAATATGAGTGACCCCATGCTGCGGGGAGGGAATCTGTATTATTCGGTCTACAGCTGGGACGAGGAAACCCAAACCAGCGAGGAGAAGTATTATCGTCAGAATCTGACCACAGGGGAAAAAACTGAGCTGCCACTGAATCTGAAAATAGAGGGCACGGATTGGTCCTATCCCATGGGGGGGCTGAACTTTGATCAGGACAATAATATCATCTGTCTGCTGAGCGCGTCCAAGACTGACGAGAACGGGAATTACAGCCAGTCATTCCATATGCTGAAATTTGACGCGGAGGGGAATAGATTGGTGGAACAGGATATCACCGAAGCTATGAAACTGGAGGGCAACGACAATACCTATGCCCAGTCGGTGGTAGTGGATAAGGAAGGCAGAGTGTTCATGCAGATAAGCGGCGGAGGCATGAACAGCGGAAACACCTTTATCGTAGTTCTGGACGCGGAGGGGAAACTGTTGGCGAAGATTGACGCCGGTACCGACTGGATCAACGCGATGGGCATTGCGGCGGACGGTACGGTTTTGGTCACTCGCTCAAGCGGTTCTGGCACGGAGTGCCTGGAGGTAGATCTGGCCAATAAGTCGATGGGTAAATCTCACGCAGGCGTGCCTAACTCTTACAGCAGCAGTTCTTTGATCTCTACGCCGGATGGCGGACTGCTGATCAACGACGGTTCCAGACTTTGGAAATATGATCTGGCCACGGAGACTACAGAGGAGATTCTGACCTGGACGGACTGCGATATCAACGGCAACTATGTAGAGATGATACAGACACTGGAAGACGGAAGAATTGCCGTTCTGTCCAGAAACTGGTCAAAGAATACGCAGGAGCTTGCCTACCTGACCAAAACGGAAGCCGCCAAGGTGACACAGAAGGAGATCATCACTCTGGCTACCATGTGGTCCAGTTCGGACTTGCAGGAGGCCGTAGTCAACTTTAACAAGCAGAGCGATACTTATAAGGTACGGATCGATACATATTTTGACGATAGCACTGAGTGGTCGGAAACCAAGTATCAGGATGCGGTCACGGCGCTGAACAATGCCATTACCAGCAGCAATTGTCCTGATATTATAGATCTGTCCAACAGCAATATCAACAATTACGTATCCAAAGGTCTTTTGAGGGATCTGTCCTCCTATCTGGAGAGCAGTTCCGTGAAGAGAGAGGATCTGATGGAGGCCGTGCTGGATGCATATACCTTTGAGGATACGCTGGTGTGTATTCCCACCAAGTTTTCCATCGCTACCATTATGGGACGTACCTCTCAGTTGGGAGACCGTACCAGCTGGACCATCAAGGATGTTATGGAATTTTCGGCGCAGTATCCGGATGCCAAACTCTTTAATTACTCCAGTAAAGCCACTATGCTGGCTACCTGCCTGCAGTACAGCAGTGAGTCCTTTATAGATTACGCTGCCGGGAAGTGCAATTTTGAGAGTCAGGATTTTTTGGATATCTTGGAGTTTTGCAATACCTTTGAGGCAGAGACGGATTGGGACCGGGAGGGCGAGAGTTTTCCCAAGCAGATTTCAGAGGGGAAGATCCTGCTCAATCAAATGTATGTCTCCGATATGGAAGAGATGCAGATGTATTCCTTGATGTTCAATGAGCCCATCACCTTTATCGGGTATCCCACAGTGGACGGTACTAACGGAAACCGCATCAATGGACAGGACTGTTACGCCATCACCACCAAGAGCAAAAATCCCGACGGCGCCTGGGCATTTATAGAATCCATGCTGCAGTATGAGAAACCGGACGAATATGGATATTATAACGGTTTTCCTGTCCGCAAGGATATTCTGGAGGAAGTCTTTGAGCTTGCCATGAAAGAAAACGGCTCTTATGACGAGAACGGCAACATTATGTTGGACGCCAACGGCGAACCTATGATATGGCCCAAGACTACCTGGGGCTATGATGACTGGAGCGCCGAGATATATGCGGCTACGCCGGAACAGGTACAGGCGGTGAGGGATCTGATCGACAGCGCGGTGGCAGGTTCCAATAATGATGAGACCATACTCAATATCATCACAGAGGAGGCGCAGGGATACTTTGAGGGGCAGAAGAGCGCTCAGGATGTGGCCAGCGTGATCCAGAGCCGTGTACAGACCTATATAAGTGAGAACCGTTAAGGAGGCTGGGAGCCTTGAAGAAGTTAAAGCAGAAAAAGCCCCATACCGCTATGGGGAAACGATTAAAGAGGGAAAAGAGAAGCTCGGGACTGTTTTTGGTCCCCAGCTTTCTCGGGGTGATGACCTTTTTTGTAGTCCCTTTTATCGTGATCATCTATTATGCGCTGGTGGATAATCCGATCACCCGTGAATTTGTGTTTTTAGATAACTTTAAAAATATTATTAATAACGCGGCGTTTCGCATGGCCGTGTCTAACACGGTCAAGTTTGCCGGTATATCGGTTCCTCTGGCAGTAGTATTGTCTCTGTTGCTGGCTATACTGTTGGAGTCCAAGATTCCGTTCAGAAGCCAGTTCAGAACGTTTTTCTTAACCCCCATGATGGTGCCGGTGGCATCGGTGGTGCTGATCTGGCAGGTACTGTTCCACTATAACGGAGTAGCAAACGACATGCTGGCCGTGTTTGGTGGAGGCCCTATCGACTGGTTTAAGTCGGACTTGGGCAGGATTGTGCTTACAATACTGTTTCTGTGGAAAAATCTGGGATATAATATGATCCTGTTTATGGCGGCTCTGTCCAGTATCCCCAAGGATATTCTGGAGGTGGCCCGCATGGAGAGCGCCACGGCATTGCAGACGTTCTTCCATATAAAGATACGGTATCTGTCATCTACGATACTGTTTGTGACGATCATGTCACTGATCAATTCCTTCAAAGTATTCCGTGAGATATATCTGCTGACAGGTGACTATCCCTTCGACAGTATCTATATGTTGCAGACTTTCATGAATAATACTTTCCGGAAACTTGATTATCAGAAACTCTCCTCTGCGGCTGTGCTCATGTCCATCGCGATGGTAATTATCATCGGCCTGCTGTTTATCGTGGAGAATCACTTTGGAAAGGATGTGGAGGGATGAGCAAGCCAAAGAAACCCCTGCAGCCTTGGGAAGCGGAGCTGGATAAGGTCAGGAAGGCGGCCAAAAGGCGCCGGGCCTGGTCCTATACCAAGCGAGGTTTTGGCACAGTGTTTGCCGCCTTTTTCGCGATATTGTTCCTAATGCCCATTGTGCTGACAATCACCAACTCCTTTATGGCCTCCTCGGAGATCAGTTCCAACTACGGTATGGTGTTTGCCACCACCTCCTCCGGGGGAAAGGTGTACATAGCGGAGAAGGTGAATCTGAAATTTATACCGGATATGGTATCCTTCAGTCAATACGTGACTGTGTTGTTCAAAAGTCCGGAGTATCTGCTGAAGTTCTGGAATTCGGTGATCCTGGTGGGGCCCATAGTGGTCTTTCAGCTGACAGTGGCTACGCTGGCCTCCTACGGGTTTTCCAGATACCGGGGAAGGATCAGAGAGATTATTTTTTTCCTGTATATCATATTGATGCTGATGCCCTATCAGGTAACGCTGGTGCCCAACTATCTGGTGTCTGACTGGCTGAATATCCTGGATACCAGGTGGGCGATCTGGCTGCCGGGCATTTTTTCTCCTTTTGCGGTATTCCTGCTGACTAAGTTTATGCGGCGTATTCCCATCTCGCTGGTGGAGGCGGCACAGATTGACGGAGCGGGAGAGTGGCAGATTTTCGCGAAGGTCTGCTTTCCCCTGTGTAAGGGTGCCATTGCGTCGGCAGCGATTCTGGTGTTTATCGACTATTGGAACATGGTAGAACAGCCGCTGATCCTGCTGGCGGACGCGGAGATGCATCCGCTGTCGGTATTTCTCAGTAAGATCAATTCCGGTGAGATCGGCCTTGCCTTTGCCGTAGCGACGATCTATATGGTTCCCGGCCTGTTGGTCTTCTTATACGGAGAAGAATATCTGGTGGATGGTATCACCTATCAAGGTGGAGTAAAGGGTTAAAGAACTTCAATATAGAAAGGGTATGGTTATAACAATGAACGAGAACGGAACCAAGAGAAGAGAGTGGGTTAAAAACGCGGCGATAGTCTTTTTGATCATCCTGCTGATCTTAACGTTTTTCTCTAATACGATTCAGAATTATTCTCTGCCAGAGGTGGCGACCCAGTATGTGGAGCCCGGTTCCATCACGGCCAAGATCAGGGGGATGGGTGTCGTGGAGAGCGGCGATCCCTACAATGTGAAGATCAAGGAAGTCAGAGAAGTAGCCAGCGTGGAGGTCAAGGTTGGCGATAAGGTAGAGGCAGGGCAGGTGCTCTGTACGCTGACAGAGGGAGACAGTAAGCCGCTGGAGGAGGCCAAGGCCGATCTGGAGCAGAAACAGAAAGCATTAGAGGAAGCGCAGTTTAACTTTGAAAAGCAGCTGCTGACAGGGAACTATGATGTTTCCGTCATGCAGAATGCAGGCAATACCGGAGCCATGAGCAACTATTTAAGCCAAGTGACTGCCGCGAAAAGTCAAATGGATGCTGCACAAGATAAGGTGAACGAATGGAAAAGCCTGATCGCCGTCTATGATAGGCAGATTGAATTTAACCCGTATAGCGAGGATATCAGTAAAGAGGTTAAGGCAGTGAAAGATGCCGAGGCGGCGTTGGACACTGTCAGCCGGGATCTGACCGGAGCGCAGAACCTGCTCAACAGCCTGGATGCACAGATAAAAGTGGAGGAGGCGGCAATCAGCGTCAGTGGCGGCAATGCGTCCAGACTGGCCGATCTGAAACGTCAGCGTGTGTCGGCGCAGCAGAACGTTGCCAATCTGGAGACTAAAAAGGCCACAGCCGAGCAAAATTTGGCCAACGCCAAAAAGGCCACGGAGAATATCGACAACAATCTTGCCAAGGCAAAGGCATTTGCGGAGCTTTCCCTTAAAAATGCTGAGGAATATTATAACCTGACTAAGGTAGCCTATGATGAACTAATCCAAAATATCGGAGCGACCTTTGACCTGAGCAAATCCAGCGAGACTATCACAGACGCGCAGAAAGCTGTGGACGAGGCCAAGGCTAAAGTTGATAAGCTGACTGCGGATATCATAAGTAATGAAGTGACGGCTCCCATATCCGGTCTGATCACTTCTATCAATGTGAAATCCGGTGTGGAGACACCGTCCGACGGTATTGTATTCACAATGCAGCCCGAGGGTAAAGGTTATACCATGAGCTTTTCCGTCACCAACCAGCAGGCTACGCGGGTGTCTGTAGGAGATCAGGCGGAGCTTGTGAACGCCTGGAGATATGATGATGTACAGGTGACGCTGGCAAGCATAAAACCCGATCCCAACAATCCGGGACAGAACAAGCAGCTCACCTTTGACGTGACGGGTGAAGGCGTGATCGCGGGACAGTCCCTGAACGTGTCTGTGGGGCAGAAGAGCGCTAACTATGATATGATCGTGCCCAACAGCGCTATCCGTGAAGACAATAACGGAAAGTTCATTTTGGTCATTACCTCCAAGAGTTCGCCCATAGGTACCAGATATTTTGCCAGCCGCGTAGATGTGGAGGTTCTGGCATCGGATGACACCAAGTCGGCCGTCAGCGGCGCTTTGGAATCCTACTCGTATGTGATCACCACTTCCACTAAGCCTGTGGAGGCCGGTAAGCAGGTGCGCCTGGCGAACAATTAAGGTTGCGGAAGGGATTGTTTATGAAAAAATGGTTGAGATCTTTATCTGGAAAACAGATAAAGTTAGGATTATCAGCCGGGATCTGTGCAATATTATTTCTTATATTGACCGGTGTGATCGCTCTGCTTGCGGGAGCGCAGGCAGAGCAGCGGGTCGCCCGGCGTTGGAGCAGCGAGAAGGACGTGGCGCAGGTCAGCTGTTTCTTTTCCCCCAACGCGGAGATTACACCGGACAGTATAGAGAGCTTTGAGCATTCGCTGGACAACGCGCTGAAGGAAGCGTCCATCGAACAGGAATCACCCAATCCCGGCGCAAGGTTGTGGGCTGACGCATACAGCGCGGACGGAACGATCACCCTTTCGACAGACAAGGGGTCCGTACAGGCGGACGCGCTGGGTATCGGCGGCGATTTTTTCCTGTTTCACCAGTTGCAGCTGCTCAGCGGCTCCTATTTTTCCGGCAATGATCTGATGCAGGATTATGTGATATTGGACAGGGACATGGCATGGCAGCTTTTTGGCTCTGTGGATGTGGCGGGAATGCTGGTGAATATTGCAGGCAGCCCCCATATGGTCATAGGTGTGGTGGAGCGCCCGGACGGACGGCTCCACGAGGCGGCAGGGTTGGACGGTCCCAGGGTCTTTGTGTCCTACGGGACATTGGAAGCTTATGGAAAAAGCGGCGGGATCAATCATTTTGAGATCGTCATGCCCAATCCTGTAAAACAGTATGCCCTGAACTATGTGAGGGAACAGCTGGGCAGCCAGGAGAGGGAAGTGGAGGTTCTGGAGAACAGTTCCCGTTACGGCATCGGAAA
Source organism: uncultured Acetatifactor sp. (assembly GCA_910577235.1). GTDB lineage: Bacteria > Bacillota > Clostridia > Lachnospirales > Lachnospiraceae > Acetatifactor. The sequence goes on from CAJTMX010000020.1 coordinate 55,766, forward strand.
GCGTCTGCGTATGCTGATGGATTTCGGAACCCGCTCTATGAACGGCAAGGCGATCACATATCCCTACTGGGAGAATGTAGCCAGAGGATATGAGGATATTCTGGCGCTGCTTACCCTGTTTCAGATGCTGTTTCTGATCTACCCTTCAGGCGTACTGCTGGTCTGGATCGTGATTCTCTGGAAGAACAAGACCTGGACGGCCAAAACCGTCTTTGTGGCGTTGCAGGATAGGCTGCTGCTTGTCCGGGACAGGCGCAAGGAGAAGGGGCGTTCAGGGAAGAAACGGGAGAAAAAATCCTGGTTGGACGATGACCCGGAGGACAGTATAAAATTTAGGTTAGATAAGAAAAAGAAGAAAAAGGAACAGCGTCTGCAACGGAAGATTGAGAAGGAGTTTCAGACCGAAGCGAAGAAAACGGTGCGAGCGAGCCGAAAGGAAAAATAGACAGAAAATATCGCCGGAAAGAGGAGATTATGAAAAAAGGAACATGGAAAAAAGGACTGGCTTTTGCCTTGGGGGCGGTTATGGCCCTGGGGCTCGGCGCCTGCGGCGATAAGAATGAAAACAATCAGCTCGCCAAGGAAAGCGTATATTCTTTTCAGGATATTGCCCCTGTCAACGATCAGGAGAATATTAACGGTCTGTGGTATAATGACGGCAAATTGTATATGCCGGTCACTCAATATGAATATGACGACGAGGGCAACGGGAAGGAAAAATTCGGCTATTACAGTTTCAATACAGACGGCTCGGACAAGAGTTATGTAGAGCTGGCACGCTCAGAGAGGGAACAGAATTACAGTTATATCAACAGTACCTTATTTACCAAGGCGGGAACGATCTATGGGGTGGAGAACAGTGTATATGAGGACAATTCCGATCCGGAGAACTATGTATACGAGGACCGGTATTTTCTGAACTGCTGGGATGAGGACGGCAAGCTGCTGTGGTCGGAAAGGATCGATAACGCTGACCCCGACGGATATACTTACTGCAATTATCTGTTAGATGGCGGAGACGGAAAAGCGCTGGCTATTATGGGCGGCAGTAAATATGAGGCGGTAATATACGGACCTGACGGGAAAGAAATGACCCGGAAAGAGTTGGATCAGCAGTTGTTTGAGCGTACCAATTCGGTTTTTACCAGCAGCGACGGAACGCTGATGGTCATGTCCTACAATGACGACTGGACAAAATTCTATATGCAGAGCTACGATATCGAGTCCGGGAAAACAGGAGAGCAGGCAGAGATTCCGTTCAGCACAAATTACAGTATCTATCCGGGCGTCAGCTCCGATCTGCTGCTGACCGGCGGTATGGGCGTGTATACATGGAATGTGGGGGACACGGAGCCTAAGATGATCATGAGTTACGTGAACTCTGATCTGCCAACCAACAATATGCGCTATATACAGATGATTGACGATGAGCATTTCGCGGCCGTATATAATGACATGAACAGTTGGGAGACAAAGTTTTCCTATTTTACCCATGTAGATCCGGCGGATATTCCCGACAAGGAAGTGCTGGTGCTTGGAGGAATGTATTTTAGTTCGGACCTCAAAACAAAAGTCATAGATTTTAACAAGACCAGCGACCAATACAGGATCACGATGAAGGATTACAGCATATATAACACCAATGAGGACTGGACTGCCGGACAGACCAGACTCAACAGCGATATTACCGGCGGACAGATGCCGGATATTATGGTGCTTAACGATACGAGCAATTACGGAAACTATGTGTCCAAGGGAATATTGGCGGATGTGGGCAAACTGCTGGAGGAAGACCCTGAGTTGGGCCAGTTGGAATATCTGCAGAACGTATGGGACGCCTATTCCATAGGCGGTAAGCTGTATGCGATAGTCCCCAGTTTCAATGTGCGCACGATGATCGCCAAGAAATCCCTGGTGGGAGAGCCTGAGACCTGGACGATGGCCGATGTGGAGGCCGTGCTTGCCACCATGCCCGAGGGTGCCACAGCCTTTGGAGATATGATGCGGGACAGCTATATCTATTATGTACTGAGCTATGCGGGACAGGATTTCATCAATGTGGAGACAGGTAAGTGTAATTTCAACTCCCAGAGTTTTATCGAGATGCTGGAGTATGCCAAGACTCTGCCCACGGAGTATCCCGAAGATTATTGGGAGAATTACGACTATTCTTCCTATCAGTCTCAGTACCGTGAAAACCGCAGCCTGTTGTGCGATCTGTATATGAGCAATATCCGGGACGCCAAGAATACGATCAAGGGGCTGATGGGGGAGGAGATCACTTTTGTGGGATTTCCTACGGCGGATTCCAACGGCTCTATCCTGAACGCGGGCAATTTTACTTTCATACTCTCCGCCAGATCCAAACATCTGGACGGCGCATGGCAGTTTGTACGTCAGTTTTTGACGCCGGAGTATCAGGACAGCGACCGGCTCTATGATATGCCGGTGCTGAAATCCGCATTTCTGAACAGAGCTAAGGAGGCTATGGAGAGGCCCTATTGGACCGATGAAAACGGCAATAAGGAATATTATGACGACACCTGGTATATGAATGGGGAGGAGATTATCATAGAGCCATTCACCCAGCAAGAACTGGATGATATATGTGAATTTATCTACAGTGTGAACCGTATGCCCTACTATAATGAAGATATCAGCAATATCATCACAGAGGAGGCTGCGGCATTCTTTGAGGGACAAAAGAGTGTGCAGGAGGTAGTGGATATTATTCAGTCCAGAGCCCAGGTATTTGTGAACGAGAACCGATAGCATATTTAAAAGGCTGAACCTACAACAGGCTCAGCCTTTTCATATGATCTTCGATGTTCAATTCCCGGCCATGTTCCTTGAGCCAACTTCGGTATATCTTGTAATCCGGTTGTACGGAGGCCACCAGACTCCAGAAATCCCGGGAATGATTCATATGTGTGAGATGGCACAGTTCATGTACCACCACATAATCCAGTACCCTTAAGGGGGCGTACATAAGGCGGTAATTAAAGGACAGTGTGCCTGTGGAGGAACAGCTTCCCCACCGGGTCTTTTGGTCGCGGATCGTGATGCGGGTATAGCTGCCGCCTGTATATTGCAGATAGAATTCGCAGCGTTTGGAAAAGTATTCTCTGGCGGCCTGCCGGTAGCGTCTGTCCATGACTTCCATACGTTTTAGGGTTTCGGGAGGATAATTGCTCATAGGGATACCTCGGATTGCTTGTTTGCCTTGAAAACGGCCGGTTTATCTATGATGCCGGCGCGTTGTGTATGTGTTGGTGTTTCTTGCAATTTGTGGGTAAATCTGTCATAATCAGTTATAGCGCAAAATGGGAGAAAATACAAGACAGATCAGAGCTAATTGCGAGATATAGCAGAAGATATAATTAGATAGAACATGGGAAATTGCGAGATAAAACAGGGATAAATACTCGATAAAACAGCGGAAAATATTAGATAGAGAAAACGGGAGAGAGCGGGCATTTTTTATGGAGACAAAAAGAGGAAAATGTATTATTATTGCGGCGGGGGACCTCACGGTATCAGGGATTGACGTAGCCGAGGAAGATCTGGTGATTGCCGTGGATGGAGGGCTGGAGTATTGCCGGGTGCTGGGATTGGAGCCGGATCTGGTGCTGGGGGATTTTGACTCGGTGGGCGAGGAACTGCTGGCGCAGGTGGAGCTGTGGGAGCGGGAAAGCCCGCAGCGGGTGATGCGGCTGAAACCGGAGAAGGATGATACGGATACCCTGGCGGCTATACGGATGGCTCTGGATAGGGGATTCACTTCGTTTTTGCTCTATGGAGCCACCGGGGGCAGGCTGGAGCATACGATAGCCAATATACAGTGTCTGCTGTTTTTGAAACATCATGGCGCAGTGGGATATATGATGGATGGGACGGGAATGTGTTTTGTGATGGAGGATGAGGAGGTGCGTTTCAGAGCATCCATGAGAGGATATCTGTCCCTGTTCTCACTGGGGGGGAAAACGCGGGGTGTTAATATCCGTGGGATGAAATACGAGCTTAGGGACACGGAGATCACCAATGATTTTCCCATAGGGATCAGCAATGAGTTTATCGGGCAGGAGGCTGCCGTCAGCGTGGCGCAGGGGCAGCTGTTGGGGATCGTGTCCTATTAGACCATCTGCTTATCCACATCAATGACGGCGCAGTAAGATTCGTCCTGTTCCTTTAAGCGCCGGCTGATCAGTTCGCAGAGTCCGGCGTCGCTGTAGTCGAAATCATAAGGGGTAACTACGTCAAAGATCAGATTGGTGTGGGTGGGGCCCGTAACAATGCGAAAATCGTGGATCGTCAGCCGTTTATCTATGGAAGATACTACCTGCAAAACCTGGTCTTTCAGGCGGCTTGTCTGCTCATCGTGGATACAGACAGGGTCCATGTGGATGACGGCGCTGCATCCCAGTTCCCGGTGCAGCCGGTGCTCCGCAAGATCAATGGTGTCGTGCAGCTCCAGCAGATTGCCGTCCGCAGGCACCTCCGCGTGAAGAGAGATCAGAATTCTGCCCGGACCGTAATTGTGCACGATCAGATCATGGATGCCCAAGATGGCATCGTAGGACATGACAATCTCCTCTATCTGCCTGACAAAGCGTGGGTCCGGTGCCTGCCCCAGCAGGGGATTGAGTGTGTCTCTGGCAGCCTGAAAGCCTGCGTAGAGGATGAACAGTCCCACCAACGCACCGCAGTAACCGTCGATTTTCAGCCCGGTGCAGTGGGCGGTCAGCGTGGCGATGAGCACGGTCCCGGTAGCCAGCATATCGCTGAGACTGTCGGTGGCGGTGGCTTTCATGGCGGCGGAGTCGATCTGTCTGCCGATGCGGATATTGTACAGCGCCATATAGCATTTTACCAGAATGGATGCGGCCAGGATCACCACGATCACAGGGGAGAACAGGATCTCCTGGGGATGTATGATCTTGTCCACAGAGCTTTTGATTAGCTCGAAGGCCATCAACAGTATCAGCAGGGACACCAGAAAGCCGGAGATATACTCTATGCGTCCATGGCCGAAAGGGTGGTCGGGATCGGGCTTGTGACCGGCCATACGAAAGCCGATCAGGGTGATGATGGAAGAACCGGCATCGGAAAGGTTGTTGAACGCATCGGCGGTGATGGCGATGGAGCCGGAGAGCAGTCCTGCGGAGAATTTGCCCATAAACAGCAGCAGATTGAGGAAGATCCCCACGGCCCCGCACAGCACGCCGTAGGCGCGCCTCACAGCGGGAGAGCCGTAACTTGTGCGGTCCTTTATAAACAGTTTTGTGAGTAGTGTGATCATTATGCCCTTTCCGCGTCCGCGTTTCGGACGCAGGAGATAGATATTTTATTCATTCTACCCCATACCCGGGACAAATGCAACCCGCAGCTAAAAATACAGTTGCGCGGCCCGGAAATAAAGTGTATAATTTCCACGAAAAGCCAAATACTGAAATGACATGCTCCCAGGAGCGGAAATGGAGGAAATATGAGCAAGAAACCGGTTGTATTAATGATTTTGGACGGCTACGGTTTAAATGAGAAAAAGGATGGCAATGCCGTGGTCCAGGCGAAAAAGCCCAATATGGATAAATTGATGGGGGAGTGTCCCTGGGTAAGAGGCAATGCCAGCGGTATGGCAGTGGGTCTGCCGGAGGGGCAGATGGGCAACTCCGAGGTGGGGCATTTGAACATGGGCGCGGGCCGTATCGTGTATCAGGAACTGACAAGGATCACCAAGGAGATCATGGACGGTACTTTCTTTGAGAATCCGGCGCTTTTAAAGGCAGTGGAGAACTGTAAGAAAAACGGAAGTTCCCTGCATCTGATGGGCCTTTTGTCCGACGGCGGCGTACACAGCCACAACACCCATCTGTACGGTCTGCTGGAGCTGGCAAAGAGAAACGGCCTGGAAAAAGTGTATGTACACTGTTTCCTGGACGGCAGAGACACGCCTCCCGCCAGCGGTAAGGGTTTTGCGGAAGCGCTGACTGCGGAGATGGAGAAGATCGGCGTGGGCAGGATCGCCACTGTGATGGGCCGCTATTATGCCATGGACAGGGATAACAACTACGACAGAGTGAAACTGGCTTACGATGCTATGACAAAGGGCGAAGGGCTGACTGCGGCCTGCGGTATCTGCGGTATCCAGCAGTCCTATGACCGGGAGGAGACGGATGAGTTCGTCAAACCCACGGTGGCCGTGGAAGACGGCAAGCCCGTTGCCACCGTGCAGGACGGAGATTCCGTAGTGTTCTTCAATTTCCGCCCGGACCGCGCCAGAGAGATCAGCAGAGCGTTCTGTGACGATGATTTCAAGGGATTTGACCGCGGCCCCAGAAAGGACATTACTTTCGTGTGTTTCAGCGATTACGACCCCACTATATTAAATAAGGAGGTTGCGTTCCACAAGGTGGCTGTCACCAATACTTTCGGCGAGTGGCTGGCTGCGGGCGGCATGACCCAGGCCCGTATCGCGGAGACGGAGAAATATGCCCATGTGACCTTCTTTTTCAACGGCGGCGTGGAGGAGCCCAACCCCGGTGAGGACAGGGTGCTGGTGAATTCCCCCAAGGATGTGGCCACCTATGATCTCAAGCCGCAGATGAGCGCCTATGAAGTCTGTGACAAGCTGTGCCAGGCCATTCGCGGAGGCAAGTATGACGTGATCATCATTAATTTTGCCAATCCGGATATGGTGGGACATACCGGCGTGATGGACGCGGCGGTGAAAGCGGTAGAGGCAGTGGATGAATGCGTTGGCAGGGCGGTAGAGGCTATCCGTGAGGTGGACGGCGTTATGTTTATCTGCGCGGATCACGGCAATGCGGAGCAGCTTGTGGACTATGAGAGCGGAGCGCCTTTCACCGCCCATACTACCAATCAGGTTCCCTTTATCCTGGTGAACGCCGATCCCGGGTACGGACTGCGGGAAGGCGGTTGTCTGGCGGATATCGTCCCCACTCTGATCGAGCTGATGGGCAAGGAGCAGCCTCAGGAAATGACGGGAAAGAGCCTGCTGGTAAGAAAATAGACAGAGCGCGTGACGGGGGTTTGGGCGCGCGATATCGCTGTATGGGCACGCCCGGACGGTTCTGGCAGGAACCGATGTCTGTCTAAGCGGACGGCTGATAAGGTTTGGCAGGAACAGGCGTCTGTGGGGGGTAAGGTAAAGGCCGATACGGTTTTTGCAAAAGATCTGGAGGGTAGTATGGCAAAAGTTACATTGGGAAGAACAGGGATCACCGTGGAGAAAAACGCCTTCGGAGCGCTGCCGATCCAGCGCATTGGCAGACAGGAGGCGGTGCGGCTGCTGCGTAAGGCGTATGAGCATGGCGTGACGTTTTTTGATACGGCCAGATGGTATACGGACAGTGAGGAAAAGGTGGGAGAAGCCTTTGACGGAATGCGGGAAAAGGTGTTTATCGCCACCAAGACGGGAGCAACGGATGCAGAGGGATTTTGGAGGGATCTGGAGACTTCCCTGGGCAATCTGCGGACGGATTATATTGATATCTATCAGTTTCATAATCCCGGGTTCTGTCCCCGTCCGGGGGATGGCACCGGGCTCTATGAGGCCATGCTGGAGGCGAAAGCCCAGGGCAAGGTGCGTCATATAGGCATCACCAACCACAGGCTGAATGTGGCGGCGGAGGCAGTGGAGAGCGGGCTGTACGAGACATTGCAGTTTCCTTTCTGCTATCTGGCCACGGAGAAAGATATTGAGCTGGCGCAAAAGACAAGGCAGGCGGGTATGGGTTTTATCGCCATGAAAGCGCTGTCCGGCGGTCTGATCACCAATTCCGCGGCCGCATATGCCTTTTTGGCCCGGTATGAACATGTGCTGCCGATATGGGGGGTACAGAGGGAGTCTGAGCTGGATGAGTTTTTATCTTATATTGACAATCCCCCTGAGATGAGTGAAGAACTCGAGGCAGTGATCGCCCGGGACAGGGAAGAACTGCTGGGAGATTTCTGCAGGGGCTGCGGGTACTGTATGCCCTGTCCCGCGGGGATCGAGATCAACAATATGGCCCGGATGAGCCTGATGATACGGCGGGCACCCTCCCAGGCCCAGTTGACGCCCGAGATGCAGGAAAAGATGCACAGGATAAAAGAGTGTCTGCACTGCGGTAAATGTAAGAGCAAATGCCCTTACGGGCTGGATACGCCTGCGCTTTTGGAGAAAAATTATCAGGATTATCTGGAGATCCTGGCGGGAAAAGAATACTGATACCGAGTGATCCGGCACAGAAAAATCCAATATATAAATTAGAGAAGATGGATACAATTCTGTGACAGCACAGTGAGAGAATGAATCCGAGGCGGGGGACGGACGTTTGACCGCCCCCGAAAACGGAGGAAAAGATAATGCAACAGAGAAAATTGAGCAAAAAACTTGAGAGAAAAATTATGGCGGCAGTGCTGCTGGTGGTATGGGTATGTATAGCCTTGTGCGTGGTACAGATCGTACAGACAATACAGCTCCGCGCCCAGATGAGACGGCAGGGCGAGCAGATAAGACGCACTTACAATATGGTGCAGACATTCCACGGCGAGGCCATGGAGGCACAGAGCGGCCAGGGGAGAATGTTGGACGGTCTGGGAGAACTTGAGTCGGGAGTATTGGGCACTGAGCCGGAATCTCAACCGCAGCCTCTGGAACCGCCGGCGGAAGAACCTTTATCTTATGCGCAGCAGTGCGGATTGGACTATGTGGACAAGCCCATGGACCGCACTGCCCGTCAAGTGTTGGACAGACTGGACGAACTGGGGCGGGAGGACCAGCGGATCGCGGCGATCCGGCTCGGCAGCGGCCTGTACCCGGAGCGCCTGCTGGAGGCGCTGGCCAACAATCCCGAGATGGCGGACTTTGTGGCGGGCTATCCGGACGCGGAGCATGTGGCGGCGGGCGGTCTGACGGACAGTGAGAGACAGGAGGAATATCCTCTCTTTCTTCAGTGGGACCCCAGATGGGGCTATGCGTCTTATGGAAGCAACAGCTGTATTGCCATATCCGGCTGCGGGCCTACCTGCCTGTCCATGGTATTGTATTATCTGACTGGCGATGAAGAACTGATGCCGAATGTGATTGGCGATTACAGTATGGAAAACGGTTATTATCTGCCAGGTACCGGTACGCTGTGGGCGCTGTTTGAGGATGTGGCTCCGCAGTACGGCGTCAGTGTGAGTCAGCCTGACGCGTCCGAATTGGAGATGCAGGCCGCTCTGGACGATGGGGCTGTGCTGGTATGCTCCATGGGGCCGGGGGATTTTACGGCCGGAGGTCATTTTATCGTAATTTATGGCTATGACCAGAACGGTTTTCTGGTCAATGATCCCAACTGTGTGGCCCGCAGCCGCCAGAGCTGGAGTTTCAAACAGCTTAAACGTCAGATGAAGAATCTGTGGGTATTTGAAAATGCACAGGATCAGTCTCTTTACGACTGTGTGAGCGTGACAGAGCACGTGTGGTAGGCCGGGTGTATAAAGCGCCTTCTTTGCGCAGATACTGTTTGTACGACAGCATCTGTGTAAAGGAGGCATTTATTTATGATATTTTTGGAGATCATCAAGGTACATGGTCGGGAAATTCTGGATTCCAGGGGCAATCCCACCGTGGAGGCGGAAGTATCCGTCAGGGACAAGGCGGAGGGACGTGTTCACACGGGTTTGGCGGCGGTGCCCTCCGGCGCCAGTACCGGACGGTTTGAGGCGGTGGAGCTGCGGGACACCGAACCGCGGTATTTCGGACTGGGCACGCGTCACGCGGTAAAGAATATCAACGAAAAACTGGCACCGCTGCTCTGCGGCCGCAACGCGCTGGAGCAGATTCAGATCGACAGTTTGATGATAGAGGCGGACGGTACGGACAACAAGGCAAATCTGGGAGCCAACGCGATCCTGGCGGTATCTCTGGCCTGCGCCAAAGCGGCGGCCTGCGCGCTGCATATTCCGCTGTATCGCTATCTGGGCGGCGCGGCGGCCAGACGTATGCCGGTTCCTATGATGAATATACTCAACGGCGGGAAACATGCCGCCAATACCGTGGACTTTCAGGAATTTATGATCATGCCCGTACAGGCGGAGAGTTTTGCCGAGGGCTTGCGGGTCTGCGCGGAGATCTATCACAATCTGAAGGGGCTGCTGCAGGAGCAGGGATTGTCCACCGGCGTGGGAGACGAAGGCGGTTTTGCGCCGGATCTGCCGGACGCGGAGAGCGTGCTGGGATATATCGTGGAGGCCGTCAGCGCCAGCGGCTATACGCCGGGACAGGATATCAAGATCGCTCTGGATGTGGCCAGCAGCGAGCTGTACAATGAGAAGACGGGTATGTATCACTTTCCCGGGGAGAGCCGCCAGAAGAGTCAGGAGATCATCAGGGACACTCAGGAGATGATCGCTTATTATGAACGCCTGATAGAAAAGTTTCCCATTTACTCCATCGAGGACGGATTGGCGGAAGACGACTGGGACGGCTGGCAGCTGATGACCCGGAGGCTTGGAGAGAGGGTGCAGCTGGTGGGAGACGATCTGTTTGTCACCAATGAAAAGCGTCTGGACGCGGGTATTCAGCTCCATGTGGCCAATGCGATACTTGTCAAGGTGAATCAGATCGGCACGCTGACCGAGGCCTTGGAGGCGGTGGAGCTGGCCAAGCGCAACGGCTACCACGCCGTGATCTCCCATCGCTCCGGCGAGACGGAGGATACCACCATCGCGGATATCGCGGTGGCCATGAACACCGGACAGATCAAGACGGGCGCGCCCTGCCGCAGCGATCGGGTGGCAAAATACAATCGTCTGCTGCGGATCGAGGAGGAGCTTAAGGGGTATGGCTGCTACAGCGACCCGGGACGGCGGTAGAGACAGGGTGTCCGGTGTCTGAAAGGGTCGCTCCAGACAGTGCTGCCATATAGGATCATCCATCCGCAGCTGCTTGCCGGATATGATATGAACAGTCAGATTGTATTAGGAAGTTGTAACGTAGTTGTAACGGAATGAAAAAAAACACTTGCGTACAGGGAATATCTGTGCTACAATCATTTTTGCTTGGCATGCGAATATCTGCGGATGTATGAAAAGAGGTAATAGAAAATGGGAGCATTGAGGATTATTCTGACGGTTTTATTCATTATTGACTGTATAGCATTGGTGATCGTAGTATTGATGCAGGAGGGCAAGGCGGCTGGCCTTGGCGCGATCAGCGGAGCGGCGGAGACCTATTGGGGTAAGAATAAAGGACGTTCCATGGAGGGAATGTTGGTGAAACTCACCAAGGTTCTGGCAGTGGGCTTTATCCTTTTAGCCGTGATACTGAACTTAAACGCATTTTAGAGACGAAGAATAACACCCTTGCCGGTCAAGGGTGTTTTCTTATTCTCCCTTTTCGGATTTGTGTACTCAATGGGAAACGGGCTGCTCTCGGATGAAGCCCTTGCTGTTGCATATAGAGGATATGTTGTATATGGAGAATATGGAAGATAAAAATGTAAGTGAGAGACGAAAAGACATAATATGTGATCTTGTGTCTCAGGAAAGTTATATCCCTATGAAAGAGAAGGAGATCGCCATACTGCTGCAGGTGGCCAGGGAGGAGCGGCCAAAGCTGCGTCAGATCCTGGAAGAACTGCTGACGGAAGGGCGGCTTGTGTGCGATGCCCAGAGCAGGTACAGAAAACCGGACGGCAATGTGCTGACGGGCACTTTTATCAGCCATGCCAAGGGCTTTGGCTTTGTGGAGGTGGAGGGGCAGGAGGACTTGTTTATCCCCCAGGAGATGACAGGGGGAGCCTTTCACCGCGACAGAGTATTGGTGGCTCTCACCGGAGGGGAACAGAATGGCGGCAGACACCGTGAAAACGGGGTTCCCACCCGGACGGAGGCCCGGGTCATACGGATTTTGGAGAGAGGCATTGCCCGTGTGGTGGGCACTTATCAGAAATCTAAAAGCTATGGATTTGTAGTGCCGGACAATTCCCGGCTGCCCCAGGATATTTTCGTACCTCAGGAAAGGTCTAAAGGGGCCGTCACCGGACATAAGGTGGTGGTGGAGATCACGGATTACGGCGATGACAGGCGCAGCCCGGAGGGCAAAGTGGTGGACATCCTTGGGCATGTGAATGATCCGGGGGTGGATATCCTGTCCATCGTGCGGGGATACGAGCTGCCGGAGGAGTTCGGGGAAAAGGTGCTCAATCAGGCGCAGCGGGTGGCCGGAGAGGTTTCGGAGGCGGATATGGCAGGACGCCGGGATCTGCGGGACCGGCTATTGATCACGATAGACGGTGAGGACGCCAAGGATCTGGACGACGCGGTGGGCGTATACTTTGACGGTACAGACTATCATCTGGAGGTACACATCGCGGATGTGACCAACTATGTGCAGGAAGGATCGGCTCTGGACAGGGAGGCTTTGGCGAGAGGAACCAGCGTCTATCTGGTGGACCGGGTGATCCCCATGCTGCCCCACGCTCTGTCAAACGGGATCTGTTCTCTGAACGCCGGAGAGGACCGGCTGGCTCTGAGCTGTCTGATGACAGTTGACACCCAGGGCAATATCACGGATTATGAGATCTGTGAATCCGTGATACGGGTGCGCCGCCGCATGTCTTACACCGGGGTGAAACGTCTGCTCACGGAGGAAGGGCTGCCGGAGAGGGAGCCTGCGTTTTCACAAGACGCGGAGCTGCTGCCCATGCTGAGGGAGATGCAGGCTCTGTCGGGGCTGCTGCGGAAAAAGCGGCGGGAGAGGGGCGGCATCGATTTTGATTTCCCGGAGTGCAAGATCATTCTGGACCGGGAGGGGAGACCTTTGGACATATGCCCCTATGAGCGCAACGTGGCCACGGGGATCATCGAAGATTTCATGCTGGCGGCCAACGAGACCGTCGCCCAGCATTTTTACTGGCTCGAGCTCCCTTTTCTCTACCGGGTCCACGAGGCTCCGGACAGGGACAGAATCCAGAAACTGGCGGCGTTTCTTCGCAATTTCGGGTATTATATGAAAAATATCGGCCAGACGGGAGGCCGGGCGGCAGCCCGGGGAAAAGGTCATGCAAGGGCCGCCCAGCCGGCCGAGATCCATCCCAAGGAGATACAGAAGCTCTTGCGCAAGATCGAGGGAACGCCTCAGGAGGCGATGATCAGCCGGCTCACGCTGCGCAGCATGAAACAGGCAAAATACAGCGCCATAGACAGCGGTCATTTTGGTCTGGCATGTCAGTTTTACTGCCATTTTACCTCTCCCATACGGCGTTATCCGGATCTGCAGATCCACCGTATCATCAAGGAACATCTGCGGGGACGGCTGGGTGACGAGCGGGTCCGTCACTACCGGGATATTCTGCCCGAAGTAGCAAAACGCTGTTCAACGCTGGAGCGCCGGGCGGAGGAGGCGGAGCGGGAGACCGACAAACTGAAAAAAGTGCAGTATATGGAAGAACGGCTGGGAGAGGTGTATCAGGGCGTGATATCCGGCGTCACAGCCTGGGGCATCTATGTGGAACTGCCCAACACCGTGGAGGGGCTGGTGCATGTGTCCCGTCTGCCGGGGGACTATTATTGTTATCACGAGGATACCTATGAGATGGTGGGAGAGACCACAGGGCGCGTTTTCGGCCTGGGACAGCCGGTCAATGTACAGGTGACCGGGACGGACCGCATGCTGCGCACGATAGATTTTGACCTGGCAGAGGAGGTGTAGCCATATGGCAAAACAGAAAGATAAACAGAAACTGATCGCCAACAACAAAAAGGCTTTTCACGATTATTTTATCGAGGAGAGCTATGAGGCGGGCATCGCCCTGCACGGCACGGAAGTCAAGTCCATGCGTCAGGGCAAGTGCAGCATCAAGGAATCCTTTATCCGCATAGAAAACGGTGAGGTCTACGTGTACGGCATGCATGTGAGTCCCTATGAAAAGGGGAATATTTTCAACAAGGACCCTCTGCGGACCAAGAAACTTCTGCTGCACAGATACGAGATCAACAAACTTGCCGGCAAGGTGGCGGAGAAGGGTCTGACCCTGGTGCCGCTGCAGGTGTACTTTAAGGAAGGCAAAGTCAAGGTAGAGATCGGCCTGGCAAGAGGTAAAAAACTTTATGACAAGCGCCAGGATATAGCCAAAAAGGATCAGCGCCGGGAGGCGGAGAAAGAGTTTAAGGTAAAAAATCTGTAAATTCAAAAATTCCAAAAATTGAACAACAGGTTTACTTGCCAAAGGCATCGGAAGATGCTATAATGAAGATGCTCAAAGGAGAGCGGATAAGCGCTGTGGCCCGGCGGTCCGGGCAGCGTATCCATAAGGGGTAGTAAAGGTTTCGACAGGGGTCTTGCAGCTGGAGAAGCTATCCGTTGCGACACGTTAATCGCACAATTAAACTAAACGCTGAAGACAACAATCAGTTAGCATTCGCAGCTTAATAGGCTGTGAGTGACGTCGCCTCAGGCGGCTTGTCCGGTCCAGGGCACCCACACTCTGGAGCCCGGGCATCGACTATGTGGGAAACGACGCGCGGTAAGCTTTGCCCGCGCGGGCGTATCATGAAGCTACCGATCCGGCGGGTGAGTCTGTTCGCCAGCCGGTGATGGGAAATGCAGTAAATCTCCCCTCGGGGGGCTTAACTGCAAAACAACAGACTATGATAGTAGAAGTACAGGGAATGGGCTTTTGGACACGGGTTCGACTCCCGTCTACTCCATTCTTACCCAAACGCGGCGGAGCGAACCCGCAGGTTCAGACTCCCGCCTACTCCATTTAAAAACTTTCGGAATGCGTGGCACAACGATTCCGGAAGTTTTTTGTATACGGCAAGTGTCATTGCGCAGGGCATATCCTCCACCCCAGACACGCACCCGTCTATAAAAAGCGCAGGAGTAAATCCCCAACACGAATATGCACTCGAACCAAAAAGGCGCAGGAGTAAATCCCCAACACGAATATGCACTCGAATCAAAAAGGCGCAGGAGTAAATCCCCCAACACAGACGCGCACTCGTTTCTCGAAACAGCCCGGGGGAGGGAATGGCCTGCTGTAAGGACCGTCTGAATACGTCGGTGCTTAGCGAGGTTTTTTCGAGCTTAGCACCCGCTACGTATTCAATCGAGCGAGAGCGTGTCCTAACAGCAGGCCATTCCCTCCCCCGGGCGTGCCTCGCGGTACACCCCCTGCCCCTCCTGCCCCCGCGGCCCCCCTGCGGCAACCCACAAAAAAACTATTGACAAATGCCGGGATACATGTATAATATTAAGAGTGTTGTACGTGTGCGGCATACAGTTGTATTTCTGGCGATTGCATTGAGTAATGAGGCTCATTGCAATTATTTTGGTATTTTGAAATAATTTTAGCACGCTAAAGCGTCAAAGAGCCCCGTTCGGAAGAGATCGGCAGAAAGACAATTGACATGACGGGTACGTATACATACAAAAAGAGAGAGGAGAGAAAATTATGAAAAAGAAGTTACTGAGTTTACTTCTGGTTTCTGCGATGGCTGTGAGTGTAGCCGCCTGCGGTAATGAGCCTTCCACTGGCAGCAGTGCGCCCAGCACGGATTCCGGCACAGAGTCTAACTCTGAGCAGCCCACCAGCGAAGAAGAAACCGGGAGCAGCCAGGAGAGCACCGGGGAGGAGGAGCCTGCAGGCCCTGCCACCACCATTGCGGAGGCTATCGCAGATATGGATTATGACGCGGCGTCCGCATATCTGTATGACTTGAATCTGGGCGAGTTCTGGGATATTTACCAGGAGGCGCTGGCTGAGGAGAATGTGTCCGTCAAGTATGCCAAGGAGGCAATCGCGGAGGCCAAGCTTATGGAGGCTGCCGTGATGCTGCCCACCAGATGCCGTGGCGGTAACTACGCCATCTCCAATATTGCTACCCGGTCCGTTAACTCCACCCTGTGGGGCAATGACAGTGACAAATATTACAGTGCCATCATCGTTGAGGAGCCCATCCTGGCATCCGATCAGGACGCACTGAAGGCAATCTGGGGTGACAGCATCGGCACCGGTACCTATCAGGAGAAGGCCAAGGCATATCTGACCGAGCACGGCTATACTCTGAAGGATACCTATAATTATGGCGCGTATACTTCCGATGCCGAGACTTGGGATGTTCTGGCAACCTCCAAGGAGGCAGACAGCGAGAAGATCGTTCACACCTATGACGGTCTGCTGGAGTATGACTGCGAGAACGTTCAGCAGCCTGCGCTGGCTGAGAGCTATGAGGTTTCCGAGGATGGCTTGACATGGACATTCCACATTCGTGAGGGCGTTAAATGGGTGGATTCCCAGGGACGTGAGGTTGCGGATGTGTGCGCTGACGACTGGGTTGCCGGTATGCAGCACATGATGGACGCTATGGGCGGCCTGGAGTACCTGGTAGGCGTTGACGGCGCGCACATTGTAAACGCGGATGCTTATATCAACGGCGAGATCACGGATTTCTCCGAGGTGGGTGTGACCGCGGTGGATGAGCATACTCTGGTATATACGCTGGATACTCCGGCTCCTTATTTTGACACCATGCTGGGATACGGTTGTTTCGCTCCCATGAGCAGAACCTACTATGAGTCTCAGGGCGGTAAGTTCGGTGCGGAATATGACCCTTCCGCCGCCAGCTATGTATATGGCACCGATCCCGATCATATCGCATACTGTGGTCCTTATCTGGTAACCAATTTCACGGCGGCCAGCACCATCGTATATCAGGCCAACGAGTCCTACTGGAATACCGATAAGGTAAATATCAAGACCATGACCTGGAAGTTTAACGACGGCAATGACGCTCTGAAACAGTACAACGGCTTTATGGCGAAAGAACTGGACGGCTGCGGCCTGAATGCCAGCGCTCTGGTTCAGGCGAAAGAGGACGGTATGTTTGATGACTATCACTATGTTTCATCTACCGATGCAACCTCTTTCAGCGGTTTCCTTAACATCAATCGTGGTTTCCCGAACCCTAACGCTACGATCGAACGTACAGGCTTTGCCAACTTTAACGATGATTCCGCAGTTATATCCCCTCAGACCGAGGAGATTGCAGCCAGAACCAAAGAGGCTATGAACAATGTGCACTTCCGCAGAGCATTCTGTTTCGCTGTTGACCGTGGCGCTTATAATGCGCAGCAAGTGGGTGAAGAACTGAAATACAACTCTGTGAGAAACAGCTATGTTCCGGCGGACTTTGTTACTTTGTCGGAGGAAGTGACCGTGGATATCAACGGTACTCCCACGACTTATCCTGCAGGTACGTTCTATGGTGAGATCATGCAGGATCAGATCGACGCGGACGGTTTCCCTGTAAAGGTATGGGATGATACCCAGCTTTCCGGCGACGGCTTTGACGGCTGGTACAGCCCTGAAAACGCAGTGGCTGAACTGAATACCGCTATTGAGGAGCTGGCAGCTCTGGGTATCGTGATCGACGAACAGAATCCGATCTATATCGATCTGCCGTATCCTTCCAACAGTGAGACATATACCAATACCGCCAATGTTGTAAAACAGTCTGTAGAGTCTGTTCTGGGCGGCAAGGTGATCATAAACCTGACAGAGTGCGTGGATTACGATCAGTGGTACGGTACGGGCTATGATACCTCATACGGCTATGAGGCCAATTATGATATGTATGACCTGTCCGGATGGGGGCCTGATTACGGTGATCCTCAGACTTATCTGAATACTTTCGCGCCTGAGTATGCTGGATTCATGACCAAATGTCTTGGTATCTATTAAGCAGAGGCTGTAAGCAATAGCTTATTAAAATGTAGTTGCGGGAAAGCGGCATGATGTCGCTTTCCCATACTATGTACTGGCGGGATGAGATATTTCCGGTCAGTATTATTGAGTGGAAATACGCAGGGGCAACGGTCATGCAGTGTTGCGCAGGGCCTGCAACATGCATAAAGAGGTAATTATGGCTAAATATTTGTTGAAACGTATTTTATATGGCATTATGTCTATTATTATCGTGGTGGCAATCATCATGATAATGGTCTACTCTTTGCTGGATCGTGAAAAAATCTTCCGCAGTGATCCTGTTTTTACTAAAAACAATAATAATGCAAAAATCACATACATGTACCAAAAATGGGAAGAGTATGGATATCTGGATTATGTCACCTATGAGGATTATCTGAACGATCTGGTCAAAGCAGGGGAGATTGACGAGGAGACCAGAAAGGCAGCCGTCTCTCTGGGCAGGACTGCGGAAAAGGATTCCGAGATCGTCACGGAATATGTGACAAAATTCACGGAATATTATGAGGCTAAGGGATATGAAGTGAAACGTCTGGATGTGGTCATGAGCGGCCGTAAAGTGGCTAGCGGCGGACAGCAGAGGTTGTTTGCGTCCAAGGATATCCCTTTGATCAACAGAATGCTCGGCTATTTTGCCGGTCTGCTGTCTGTTGACAATATTCATGAAGTGGAAGGCGACGTAGGGGAGAGAGGACTTTCCTTTACTTTATATGACCCCGTATACGGGGGAGATAAATTTTCACCGGCGATTATCGGGAACGGCACCCATCACAAATATCTTCTGTATTGTGATGACAGATTCCCCTTTATTCACCAGAATCTGGCTACTCTCAATCTGGGAACCTCTTACAGTGTCAACAGGGGTATAGACGTGTTTTCCACGATGACGGTGTCCCAGGGTTCTTATGTGAGGAGCATGGTGAGTTACCCCACCGGTCTTGTGGAGGACAGCGCGGACGATCTGCATTCGGCGACTTATGTGGGCGGCTCCAGAGAACTGAGCCAGCTGAACATAGATCGTTTCACGGATGACTATACCAATGTAAACACTATCAAGGCAGGAAAATCCCGTATGGGTTATTCCTTTACCATAGGTATCATCTCAACGTTCCTGTCTTATCTATTTGGTATTCCTCTGGGAATACTGATGGCCAGAAAGAAAGACAAATTCATTGACAAGCTGGGTATGGTGTATATTGTATTTATGATCGCGGTACCCTCGCTGGCATACATTTTCCTGTTTAAGGCGATCGGCGGTAAGATGGGTCTGCCCACAACTTTTGACATGGAGACCACCAGCAAGCTGATTTATGTGTTGCCTATCGTGTCTCTGATGCTGCCCTCTGTGGCCAATCTGATGAAGTGGCTGCGCCGTTATATGGTGGATCAGATGAATGCGGATTATGTGAAGTTTGCCAGATCCGGAGGTCTGTCCGAGGGAGAGATCTTCAGAAAGCATATTCTCAAGAACGCTGCCATTCCCATTATACATGGGATTCCCGGTTCTGTACTGTTCGCCATGACGGGTGCGTTTATTACAGAGCGGGTGTATGTGGTACCCGGCACAGGTAAATTGTTGGTGGAAGCCATCAATATGTATGACAATGGCGTTATCGTGGGTGTGGCATTATTTTACGCGGTGCTGACGGTGGCATCGGTCATTCTGGGCGATGTGCTCATGGCACTGGTTGATCCGAGAATTTCCTTTACCACAAAGGATCGATAGGGAGGAAGTTATGGACTATGATTTGAACCAATTCGGTTTATCAAATGAGGAATTGTTTGCCCGGGTGGATCACAGTGATCTGGAGTCTGAGAAGATCACCGCACCCAGGTATTCCTATTGGCATTCCGTGTTTCGTGTGTTTTTTAAGAATAAGCTCAATATTATTATATTGTCCGTACTGGGAGTATTGATTCTGTTCACTTATCTGTATCCCTTGTTTGGGACTTATGACAAGTATGGCAATCTGTTGAACAGCAGCGCAAAGCACCTGAGTCCCAAAGCGGCTATAGAACAGTTTGGTTTCAGCATACACTGGATATTGGGTACAGGGGCGGCAGGCAACTCTACTTTTGACGCCGTGTGGTTTGGCGCACAGATATCTGTGTCACTGGCCTTTATCTGTGCCGCGATCAACTTGACTATCGGTGTGCTGATCGGAGCTGTATGGGGATTCTCCAAGAGAATGGATGCCATTATGATGAACGTATACAACGTATTGGCCAATATTCCCTATACCCTGCTTATCATGGTGCTGGTACTTATATTTTCTCCCAGCTTTTGGACTATGGTGCTGGCTCTGACAATCATAGGGTGGCTTGGCATCGCCTACTTTATCAGAACACAGGTTATTATCATCCGTGACCGGGAGTATAATCTTGCCTCCAAGTGTCTGGGAACTTCCACGCCGAAGATCGCTTTTAAGAATATTCTGCCCTTTATGACTTCCGTTATATTGACGCTGGTGGCTACGGAAATTCCTTCCTATATCTCTTACGAGGTGTTCCTGGCCTATATCGGCATGGGTATCTCCGACATGTCTCTGGGACGTTTGATCTTTGAGGCGGAAAACGCCATGTTGACCCCCGGCTGGGAGATGGAGTTCTGGAGTCCCGTTGTAGTGGCGGGTATTATCTCCGTGGTGCTGTATGTGGTGGGACAGAACCTGGGTGACGCATCCGACCCGAGAACACATATGTAACCGTATTGTCCAGACAGAAGCAGAATTTGAATAAGGGGAACGGTATGGAAGAGAAAAATGTATTGTTATCAATTAAAGATTTACAGGTTAAGTTCCGCGTCCGCGGGCGTATCCTGACTGCCATCCGGGGTATCTCTCTGGATATCTATGAAAACGAATCCATAGCCATCGTGGGAGAGTCCGGTTCCGGTAAATCCGTGTTCACCAAGACTTTTGCGGGTATGCTTGACAGCAACGGTTTCATCAGTGAAGGTTCTATCGTATTCAATGACGCGGAACTGGCAGACACCCATGTAAAACTTACTTCTTCCGCAAGGAGCGCCATCGAGGCATCCAGACATAAACTGGACGGCTATTCCAAGCTGGAGCTTGGCGCATCGACTTTCCGCGAACTAAAGGCGTTGGAGAGGGAGAAGGAAGAGAGAGGCGGCCTGAGCGACGAGGAAAAGAAAGCGGCTGACAGAGAAGTTAAGGAATTGGTGGATGAGAGAACGGATCTGTATAACTTAAAGCAGACTTTTGACCCCTCCAAGGAAAAAGATAAGATTAAGGAGGCGGCGGCTAAGATCAAGAGTCTGGATGAGCAGATCAAAGAGTTGAAACAGGTCAACGAGCAGAAAGCCAAAGAGCATCATCAGAAGATGGCATCTGACATAGAATATCTACATGAGTATGAGACTAGGCATACGGAGCTAAAGCAAAAATACGAAAGGGAAATAGCGGGAGAAGTACCGGCGGATGTGCTGAAACGCAATGAAATTCTTGCCAAGGAGATCTACCTTTCCGTGGGACGCTATGGCGCAGTAAAGCGTAATCAGTTGATAAACAAACTGTGTAAGGCACTCAGGGACGCTATGGAGATCGGTGTGGATCTGTCTGACGAATCACAGTTAAACGCTGTTTTTGATACGGTAGCTTTTAGAGTAAAGTATCTGGATGAGACCCAGGAGCAGCTTCACGGAACCTGCATTCTGAATCTGGCAAAGGTACAGTATGCCAAGGACTGGGGACAGATCAGAGGAAGAAAGATTGCTACGGTGTTTCAGGACCCCATGACCTCGCTGAATCCCATCATCACTATCGGAAAACAGATCACTTCCATTATTATGAAACATCAGGGTTGTTCCGAGGCAGACGCCAGAGCCAAGGCGCTTGATCTGATGGATAAGGTGGGGATTCCCAACGCGGAGAAGCGTTTTGACGATTATCCGTTCCAGTATTCCGGCGGTATGAGGCAGAGAATCGTTATCGCCATCGCTCTGTCCTGCCAGCCCAAGATTCTGATATGTGACGAGCCGACCACGGCTTTAGACGTTACGATTCAGGCACAGATTCTGAAACTGATCAAGGATCTGCAGAAAGAATTTGGCTATACCATTGTATTTATCACTCATGATCTGGGTGTTGTCGCAAATATTGCGGACCGGGTGGCAGTTTTGTACGCGGGTCAGGTGGTTGAACTGGGAACGGTGGAAGAGGTATTTTATGATCCCCGCCATCCCTACACATGGGCATTGTTGTCCTCCCTGCCCCAGTTGGCGCAGAGAAATACGACTCTGTATTCCATCACAGGCACGCCGCCCTCTCTGTACAATAAGGTGGTGGGAGACGCGTTTGCTCCCCGCAATCCCTACTGTATGAAGATTGACACTCTGGCGGAGCCGCCCATGTTCCAGGTCAGCGAAACGCATTTTGCCAAGACTTGGCTGCTGGAGCCCAACGCTCCCAAGGTGGATAAGCCGGAGGCCATCCAGGATATCCATGAAAAACTTGTTGCGGCATTTAATATTTAATAGAGTGGAACTAAAAGTCTGTGGAACTTAAATAAGGAGATTTAGATCGTGTCTGAATCAAAACAGGAAAAAACGGCTCGTGTGTCACATTTACCGGAGCACGGACCCATCGACAAAAACGGTAAAGAAGTTTTATTGTCCATTAAAAATGTGGACATCACTTTCGGCAAGGGAGACAAGGCTGTTAAAGCCGTAAAAAATGCCTCTTTTGACATTTATAAGGGAGAGACTTTCTCATTGGTAGGTGAGTCCGGCTCCGGCAAGACCACTATAGGCCGTGCCGTTATCCGCGTCAATCCCTGCGCGGCCGGTGAGATTTTGTACAAGGGAGTTCGTATCTCGGGAAAGATTCCTCACTCTCTGGATCGGGAGGTTATCCGCAATATCCAGATGGTATTTCAGGACCCGGCCGCGTCTCTGAACGAACGTGCTACGGTAGATTATATTATTTCTGAGGGATTGTACAACTTCCATCTGTATGAGAATGAGGCGGACCGGGTAAAGAAGGTGGAGAAGATTGTTCAGGAGGTGGGTCTGCTGCCTGAGCATCTTACCAGATATCCCCATGAATTCTCCGGCGGACAGAGGCAGAGAATCGGTTTGGCCCGCGCCATGGTCATGGAGCCTGAGCTGGTGGTAGCCGACGAGCCGATTTCGGCGCTGGATGTGTCTATCCGTGCCCAGGTGTTAAATCTGCTGAAGAAATTCCAGCGGGACAAGGGGGTAACGTACCTTTTTATTGCCCATGATCTGTCCATCGTGCGTTTTATTTCCGACAGGATCGGCGTTATCTATAAGGGAGATATTGTGGAGGTTGCCGGTGCGGAGGAATTGTTCGATTTTCCGCTGCACCCCTATACCCGTTCCCTTATTTCAGCCATTCCCATCCCCGATCCTCTGCTGGAGAAGAATAAGGTGCTGTTTACCTATGATCCTTCCGTACATGATTACAGCGAGGATAAGCCGGAATTTGTATGTATCGGTAACGATCACTGGGTGTATGGAAATAAGAAGGAGATCGAGGAGTATAAAGCGATCAGGGAAAAGGGCGAACCTTTGAAATCCATTACGATTTTGGAGCCCGGCGCTCTCCGAGACGAGACCAGCAAGGAGATCAAGCACACGGCGGAAGAAGAGGATTTTCTCAATTCGCCTGTGCATGATACCGGCAATTTCCTGTATGCGTTTTTCTCGTTCCTGCTGCCGGTGATCGGTATCATCGCGGCACAGGTATTTAAGAAAAAGAAGTATTACCGCAACTATAAGGCATGTAGGAAAGGCGCGATCATCGGCTTTGTACTGCTGGGTATAGTGATTGTGTTGTTCCTGCTGTTGCTTTTGCTGGCAGTGATCTAGAAAATAATTCGGATAGGGGGATGACCGGTCCCCCTTCCCACACCGTCTGGCATACCGTTGGGTATTGGGGCGGTTCAATAGTTTACATGAACTTTCAGATAGTGGGCTGACGTGGACGGATATCCAAGTTTGTTCACTATTGTTCTTTTAACGGATATTTTATGCTGTGCAGGGTTATGGAAAAGGAGAAGACACAGACGGATGGGAAGAATGACAAGAAAGGATAACCGAGACATGCCCCACCTTAAACCGGTGGAGAAGATTCAACTTTCGGAGAAACATATCAAGCTGCGGACAGCGCTGGCGGTAATCTTCTTTTTTATAGGCGCTGTGGCATTGATCTATGGCTTTATCAGTCTGCTGGGTGGCGGCGATGAGGGATGGCGGGAGATCACGGCCAGCAATTCGGGGGAAGAACACTGCGCGGCGGAGTTTGTCTTTCGATATGATGTGGAGGGGAACGGAGCTCAGGTGCGTAATCTGTCCCGGGAGCTGACGGATGTGTATACGAAGGCTATGATTGACGCTTATCGGATTTTTTCCGGCAATTCTTCCTTTGAAGAGGTGAATAATATATATACTGTCAACAGCCATCCGGGGGAAGTGCTGTCAGTGGAACCCGCTCTCTACAGGGCCTTTGAGCTGCTGGAGGAGAGCGGCAGACGGGAAATGTATCTGGCACCTCTGTATGTGCAGTATGGCAATCTGTTTTCCAGTGAGAACGATGCGCAGGCTGCGGAGTTTGACCCCTTTGTCAATTCCGAGGCGGAAACATATTACCGGGAATTGAGTACCTTTGCCGCAGATCCTGAGGCCATCCGGTTGGAACTGCTGGGAGACTGCCAGGTGCGGATGGTACTTTCGGAGGAGTATGCCCGGTATGCCCGGGAGAACGGCATCACGGAATATATAGACCTGGGATGGATGCGCAATGCCTTTGTCATCGATTATGTTGCCCGGATTTTGACAGAGCGGGGCTATACCCAAGGGGTGCTGGCAAGCTATGACGGTTTTACCCGGAATCTGGACCGGCGAGAGGAAATATACGGTTTCAATCTTTTTGACCGTCGGGAAATGACGATCTATGAGGCGGGAATTTGGCAGTATCGCGGGCCTGCCAGTATGGTTTTTCTGCGGGACTATCCGATGAATGGACTGGATGTGATGCAGTACTACGAGACGGAAAACGGAGAGATCCGTTTCCCTTATGTGGATATTGGGTCCGGGCTGTGCAAGGCATCTGCGCACAATCTGGTGGGTTATAGCTACAGGGAGAGCTGTGCGGAGGTGCTGATATCTCTGATGCCTATTTACATCGGAGATGATTTTGACACCGGGGCGTTGCAACGGCTGGCGGAAGAGGGTATATTCAGTATTTACTGTCAGAATCAGATAATATACCATACGGAGGAAAGCGCGGATATTGACAGTTTGCATGAAGAGTACGGCGTGGGCATGTATAAGGACTGAGTATTTCAACACAAGAGGAGCCCACAAAGACGCTGGTACGTAATAAATTTGTGTGTCAATGGGTAAAAAGAGATAAAAATATGAAAAAGGGGCTGTCGCATATAGCCACTATATACAGCGACAGCCCCTAATACGTAAAATACTTAGAATTCGTTGCCGGGGAAACGGGGAATGCCGTCAAGGCCAGGCTTTAAGTCTTCATTGCTGGGAATGTAGTCGGCCATTTCTCCGTTGTTGAATTTTTCGTAGGCCATCATATCAAAGTAGCCGGTACCGGTTAAGCCGAATACGATTGTTTTCTCTTCTCCGGTCTCTTTACACTTCATGGCCTCATCAATGGCTACGCGGATTGCGTGGCTGCTTTCGGGAGCGGGGAGTATGCCTTCCACTCTGGCAAACTGGGTCGCCGCCTCAAATACGGCAGTCTGCTCTACGCTGGTAGCCTCCATGATGCCGTCATGGTACAGCTGGGACAGGACAGGGCTCAT
This sequence comes from uncultured Acetatifactor sp., assembly GCA_910577235.1. Lineage (GTDB taxonomy): Bacteria > Bacillota > Clostridia > Lachnospirales > Lachnospiraceae > Acetatifactor. Next base: position 81,337 of record CAJTMX010000020.1, read on the forward strand.
GCCATGATAACGCAGTCCGCCCGCATGGTTGGAGGAAGGGATAAAACCGCTGCCCAGGGTGTACATTTTTGCCAGAGGACATACCTTTCCGGTGTCGCAGAAATCGTATGCGAACACGCCGCGGGTGAAACTGGGGCAGGAGGCAGGTTCTACAGCAACGATCCGGTAATTCTTCTCGCCTCGTATCATTTCACCGGCAAAGGGAGAGATCAGGCCGCCCAGATTGGAGCCGCCGCCCGCGCAGCCGATTATGATATCGGGAACTATGTCATATTTATCCAGAGCGGCCTTAGTTTCCAGGCCGATGATGGTCTGATGCAGCAATACCTGGTTCAATACACTGCCCAGCACATAGCGGTAGCCTTCCCGCTGCTGTTCCGCCTCCACAGCTTCGGAGATGGCGCAGCCCAGACTGCCGGATGTTCCAGGATGTTCGGCCAGAATTTTGCGGCCCACCTCTGTGCTCATGCTGGGGGAGGGAGTGACTGTGGCTCCATAGGTCCGCATTACCTCCCGGCGGAAAGGTTTCTGCTCATAGGAGACTTTCACCATATATACCAGACAGTCCAGGTCAAAGTAAGAACAGGCCATGGAGAGGGCAGTGCCCCACTGGCCGGCACCGGTTTCGGTGGTGACGCCCTTAAGGCCCTGCTTTTTGGCGTAATAGGCCTGGGCAATGGCGGAATTGAGTTTGTGGCTGCCGCTGGTATTGTTGCCCTCAAACTTATAATATATCTTTGCGGGAGTCTGCAGCTTTTCCTCCAGACAGTAGGCTCTCACCAAAGGCGACGGACGGTACATCTTGTAAAAATCTTGAATCTCCTGAGGAATGGGGATATAGGCATTTTCATCGTCCAACTCCTGGGCAACCAGCTCGTCACAGAAGACTTCCCGCAATTCATCGGCGGTCATAGGCTGTAATGTGCCCGGATTTAAGAGAGGAGCGGGTTTGTTTTTCATATCTGCCCGAAGGTTGTACCAGCTCTGAGGTATCTCGCTTTCCTCCAGATAGATCTTGTATGGTATCTTTTTTTCACTCATGTTTATTTCCTCCATGCTGCGACGGTCTTTTGGAGCAGCAAATAGCGCAGGCGTCGGCGCAGCACAGAACCTGCTTAACTGCTAAGTATATATGTTAGCATAGTTTGGAAAAAGATACAACAGTTAAACGGGAAAAGAATTGTATTTTAAAGTCCTGTTTTTAACAGTTGTGAGGGAGATGAATGGCTGTATGCCCAGTATTTATGC